>NZ_CP016162.1:607000-1214000 GCF_001941865.1 Pseudomonas alcaliphila JAB1
CTCCGTCGACACCGGCCTCGGCCACCTGGCCGCTGCGCTGGATGTGCCCAATATTTCTCTGTATGGCCCGACGCTGCCTGGCAAGGTGGGCGCCTATGGCCGTAGTCAGATACACCTGTGTGCAAGTGGCCCGGGCGCCGGAAGCGGTGACCGTGACAAGCCCTGCTTCGATGGTCTTGGCGCCGAGCGCGTCGGGCTGGAACTGGAGGCGCTGCTCCTCGCGCCTCCCGGCACCTTTTAAGGAGCGGCTATGCAACTGGCCTTCGTTCTCTACAAATACTTCCCCTTCGGCGGGCTGCAGCGCGATTTCATGCGCATCGCCCTCGAATGCCAGGCGCGTGGTCATGCCATTCGTGTTTACACGCCGATCTGGGAGGGGGAGAACCCCGGTGGCTTCGATGTGCGCGTGGCGCCGGTGCGGGCGCTGTTCAATCATCGTCGCAACGAGAAATTCAGCGCCTGGTTGCAGGCCGATTTGAAGCGCGACCCGGTTGACCGGGTGATCGGCTTCAACAAGATGCCGGGCCTTGACGTCTACTACGCCGCCGACGGCTGCTTCGAGGACAAGGCGCAGACCCTGCGTAACCCGATCTACCGCCGCTGGGGCCGCTACAAGCACTTCGCCGATTATGAACGCGCGGTATTCGCGCCGGAGTCGAAGACCGAGATTCTGATGATCTCCGAGGTGCAGCAGCCGCTGTTCGTCAAACACTACAAGACCCCGCTACAGCGTTTCCACCTGCTACCGCCCGGCATTGCCCAGGATCGCCGCGCGCCAGCCAATGCCGCCGAAATTCGCGCCGAATTTCGTCGTGAATTCAAGCTGAGTGATGACGACCTGCTGCTGGTGCAGATCGGCTCCGGCTTCAAGACCAAGGGGCTGGATCGCAGTCTCAAGGCGCTGGCCTCGCTGCCGCGCGAGCTGCGCAAGCGCACCCGGCTGATCGCCATCGGCCAGGACGATCCCAAGCCCTTCCTGCTGCAGATCAAGGCGCTGGGTCTGTCCGATCAGGTGCAGATACTCAAGGGCCGCAGCGACATTCCGCGCTTCCTGCTTGGTGCCGATCTGCTGATCCATCCGGCTTATAACGAGAACACCGGCACCGTGTTGCTGGAGGCTCTGGTATCCGGCTTGCCGGTACTGGTCACCGATGTCTGCGGCTACGCCCATTACATCGCCGATGCCGACTGTGGTCGCGTACTGCCCAGCCCCTTCGAGCAGAACCATCTCAACCGCACGTTGGCCGATATGCTGGCCGACCCTGAGCGCCGCGCTTTCTGGAGCCGCAACGGCCTGCTCTATGCCGATAGCGCCGACCTGTATTCGATGCCGAAGAAGGCCGCCGACGTGATCCTCGCGGAGAGACGCGCGTGAAGCTGATTCTTGCCGAACCCTTCAAGAGCCTGTGGGCGGGCCGCGATGCCTTCGAGGCTGTCGAGGCGCTGCAGGGCCAGGTCTATCGCGAGTTGGAAGGGCGTCGCACCCTGCGCACCGAGGTCGACGGGCGCGGTTACTTCGTCAAGATCCACCGTGGCATCGGCTGGGGAGAAATCGCCAAGAACCTGCTCACGGCCAAGGCGCCGGTGCTGGGTGCCGCACAGGAGTGGCAGGCGATCGCCCGCCTGACCGAGGTCGGTGTGCCGACCATGACCGCCGTGGCCTACGGTGAGCACGGCGCCAATCCCGCACGCCAGCACTCGTTCATCATCACCGAAGAGCTGGCGCCGACCGTCGACCTGGAGCAGCTCAGCCTCAACTGGGCGCAGCAGCCGCCAAAGGCCGCGCTCAAGTGGGCGCTGATCCGCGAAGTGGCGCAGATGACCGGCAACATGCACCGCGCCGGGGTCAACCACCGCGACTGCTATATCTGCCATTTCCTGCTGCACACCGATCGGCCGATTCAGGCCAGTGATCTGCACTTGTCGGTCATCGACCTGCACCGCGCCCAGGTGCGCAGCACCACGCCACGGCGCTGGCGCGACAAGGATCTGGCTGCGCTGTACTTTTCGGCGCTGGATATCGGCCTTACTCGCCGAGACAAGTTGCGCTTTCTCAAAAGTTATTTCGCGGCGGCAGGGAACGAGCGACCGTTGCGGCAGATCCTGCGGGAGGAGTTGGCGCTGCTGCTCTGGCTGCAACGCAAAGCCGATCGCCTGCTGGTTCGTTACGCCCGCAAGTACGCGCCGGGAGCAAACCATGAGTGAATGGCGCGTCACCTCCCTGGCCACGCCGCAGGCGGCAAAAGCCTTCGCCAGTCTGGACGCGGTGTTTTCCCTGCAGGGCGAGGCGATCACCCATGATCCGCTGTCGGACGTGATCCGCGTCGAATTCGATGGGCTGCGCTATTACGTCAAGCGCTATCACGGCGCTGGCAAGGGCGTGCGCCGTTTCATCGGCCGGCCACGGGTCAAGGCCGAATGGCAGAATCTCAAGCACTTCGCCGCCTGGGGTATTCCCACTGCGCCCATCGCCGCCTACGGTCTGGAGCGCAAGGCCGGCGCTTTCGCCCGAGGCGCGCTGATCACCCACGAGGTCGTCGATACGTTGGACATGTCACGCCTGGCGGCCACGGACGATGCACGCCTGCATGACCGGGCCTGGGTCGACGATGTCAGCCGCCAGTTGGCCAGGGCCACGCGCAGGCTGCATGACCATCACTTCGTCCACAATGACCTCAAGTGGCGCAACCTCCTGGTGGACGAGCAGCGTCGGCTGTTTCTCATCGACTGCCCCGCCGGGACCTTCTGGTGGGGGCCGTTCCTGCGCTACCGGATCGTCAAGGATCTCGCTTGCCTGGACAAGGTCGCCAAGTACCACCTGTCGCGCACCCAGCGCCTGCGTTTCTATCTGCAGTATCGGTGTCGCGATCGTCTCAATGACAGTGACAAACGACGGATCGTGCAGATATTGCGCTACTTCGAGGGACGAGAATGAAGGACTTCATCGAAGGCGAGGATAGAACGCTGCTCGAGCGTCACGGCCTGGACAGCTTCGAGGCGCTGTGGGCACTGCAACTGTTTGCCGTGGACGAGCCCAACACCGCTTCTCGCGGTGGTTGGAGTACGGTGTACCGGCTCGACCTCGATGGCACCGGCTACTACCTCAAGCGCCAGAGCAATTACCTGACCCGTAGCTTGCATCGTCCGCTGGGTGAACCGACCCTGGCGCGGGAGTTTCGCAATACCTGCCGCTATCAGCGCCTGGGCATTCCGGCGATGCGTTCGGCGTTCTATGCCGAACGACGCATTTGCGGCGAGCGCCGCGCCGTCCTGCTGACCCGAGCCCTGGATGGTTGGCGGGATCTGGACAGCTACCTGCTGAACTGGTCGAAACTGGCCGCCGTGCAACGCCATGCCATCGCCAGCGCCTGTGGGGTGCTGGCCCGGTGCGTACATGGTCAGGGCCAGGTGCATGGTTGTTTCTATCCCAAACATATTTTCCTTCAACCCAGCGGCGATGCTTTCGTCGCGCAGCTGATCGATCTGGAAAAGACCCGGCCGCTGTTGTTCGGCGAGCGTGATCGGGTCAAGGATCTGGAACCCCTGCTGCGTCGCGCCAGTGCCTGGGGCGATGACGATGTGGCCAGTTTCCTGACCGCCTATCTCGGTGACGCTCGCCAGCTGGGGTACTGGTTGCAACGTCTCACGGCACGGTTCAAGGACAAGGCGGGGCGCTCATGAGACTTGCTTCCCTGGTCGATGCCGGACGTACCCCTGTGCTACCGCTGCTGATCGAGCTGGAGGGCGCGGGATCCATCCAGTTGCTCAGCCTTTTGCGGGTGCTGCCAGGTCAGCGCTATGTTGGTCGGGCGCAGTGGCAGGGGCGTGAGGTGCTGGCCAAGCTGCTGGTCGGCGATAAGGCCGAACGGCATTTCGCCCGCGAGCTGCGCGGCGTTCAGCTACTGGCTGAGCAGGGGCTGAAGACGCCCGAATTGCTTGTCCACGGTTCGATGCCTGGAGAGGGCGGTTGGTTGCTGTTCGAGTTCCTCGCCGATGCTTGCAGCCTGGGAGATGCCTGGCAGTCGGTGGCCCATCTGGCGTGGCTGGACGACGCTCGGCAGCAGATATTGGGTGAGGCGCTGGCAGCTGTTGCCGGGCTACACCGGCAAGGTCTGTGGCAAGAGGATCTGCACCTGGACAACCTGCTGCGTCACCAGGGCGGTCTGTATCTGATCGACGGTGGCGGCGTGCGTGCCGAGACTCCGGGTCAACCCCTGTCGCGAGACAGGGTGCTGGCCAATTTGGGGGTGTTCTTCGCTCAATTCCCGAGTGCTCTCGATCCATTCATCGAGGAGCTGCTGGTGCATTACCTGCTGGTCAATGGCGAGCACGCGCTGCCGCTCGAGGCTCTACTCAAGGCGGTAGCCAAGGCCCGTGGTTCGCGTCTGCACCACTTCATGGGCAAGCTCGGGCGCGATTGTTCGGCGTTTTGCGTATGGCGCGGCGCGTCACGCTTGCAGGTGGTCCGGCGCGAGGAAGAGGCCTTGCTGGCGCTGTTGCTGGCTGACCCTGACGCCGCTATCGCGGCTGGGCAGTCTCTCAAACTGGGTGGTTCGTCCACCGTCGCGCGAGTCGATCAGGGTGCCAGGCAACTGGTCATCAAGCGCTACAACATCAAGGGCATGCTGCATTGGCTCAAACGCTTCTGGCGACCGAGCCGCGCCTGGCATAGCTGGTGCGAGGGCAACCGCCTGAGTTTTCTCGGCATCGCTACGCCCAAACCGCTCGCTGTGCTCGAGTGTCGTACCCTGTGGCTAAGGCGCCGGTCCTATCTTGTTACCGAACACGCATCGGGTGTGGATATAATTACTCGTTTCGCGTCCTGTGCGCCTGGCGAGTTACCAGCCGAAGCGGAACTGCGGGCGCTGGATGACCTGTTTGCAGCGCTGCTGCGCGAGCGCATCAGTCATGGAGATCTCAAAGGCACCAATATCCTGTGGCAGGATGGGCGCTGGATGTTGATCGACCTGGACGCCATGCAGCAGCACCGTCGAGCCGGTAGTTTCGCGCCCGCCTATGCGAAGGATCGGGCGCGTTTCCTGCGTAACTGGCCGCAGGACAGTACGCTGTACCAGGTTCTGGACGAGCGCCTTCCATCGGTGGTGGCAAAACCGAACAGTTAAGGCAGTAAATATGCCCAAACGGGGCGACTGAATAACGAACGCTGTTGCTTGAAGCTTGCCGCTTCAAGCCTGCAGCCGCTTTTTTAAGAGGCTTTACCCTTGGCATTGACGATCCTCGGCCTTTCCGGCGCCCTGAGCCATGATCCATCCGCCGCGCTATACATCGACGGCAAGCTTATCGCTGCCGCCGAAGAAGAGCGCTTCGTGCGTGACAAGCATGCGAAGAACCGTATGCCCTACGAGTCCGCTAAGTTCTGCCTGGAGCAGGCCGGCATCAAGCCGTCTGACGTCGATGTGGTCGCTATTCCTTTTGCGCCCATCAGTCTGTTCGGCAAGGCGCGTTGGCATTACGCCAAGCGTTACTGGTATGCGCCGGATCGTGCGCTAGACGCGCTGCTCATGGGTAACCGCCGTTACAAGCGTTACCGCAAGAAGATCGTCTGGTGCCTGGAACAACTGGGTTTCGATGCCAAGAAGGTCAAGATCGAACCGGTTGAACACCACCTGGCCCACGCCGCCAGTGCTTACCATTGCTCGGGCTTCAAGGAGAAGACCGCGATCCTCGGCATCGACGGTAAAGGTGAGTACGCCACTACCTTCTTCGGCTACGGCGAGAACGGCAAGATCCACAAGATCAAGGAGTTCTTCGACCCGGACTCGCTCGGCGGTCTGTACGGTGCCATCACCGAATTCCTCGGTTTCGAGATGCTCGACGGCGAGTTCAAGGTCATGGGCATGGCACCTTATGGCGATGCCAGCAAGTACGATTTCTCGCGCCTGGCCAAGTTCGAGAACGGCGAGCTGATCATCAACACCGATTACGCCAACGTCATTGGCCTGCGTCGCTACAAGGAAAAGGGCAAGGGGTTCTACTTCTCGCCCAAACTGATCGAGTGGCTGGGTCCGAAGCGCGAAGGCGATATCGCCGACGACCCCTACATCCACTACGCCGCCAGCATGCAGGCGCTGTTCGAGAAGCTGGCGCTGGAAATGATGGACTACTACCTGGGCGACATTATCCGCGAGACCGGCAAGATCGCCTTCGCTGGTGGCTGTGCGCTGAACGTCAAGCTCAACCAGAAGATCATCGCCCGTCCCGAGGTGAAGGAGCTGTTCGTGCAACCGGCTTCTGGTGACGCTGGTACGTCGGTCGGCGCTGCTGCCTATGTCTCGCACCAGCGTGGCGTGCCGGTGGAGAAGATGGAGCACGTCTATCTCGGCCCTGCCTACAGCAACGAAGACATCATTGCCGCCTGCGCGCGTCACCCGAACGCACCGAAGTGGCAGAAGATCGACGACACGCCGCAGCGCATCGCCAAGATCATGGTCGATGGCAACCCGGTGGCCTGGTTTCAGGGCCGTATGGAGTTCGGTCCGCGTGCACTCGGTGGTCGTTCCATCATCGGCTGCCCGAGCATCCCTGGCGTGGCAGATCGCATCAACGAGCAGATCAAGTTCCGTGAGCGCTGGAGACCTTTCTGCCCGTCCATGCTCGATACCGTTGCTGCGCAGATGCTCAAGGTCGATCACCCGAGCCCGTTCATGACCTTTACCTTCGAGGTCAACGAGGAGTGGAAGGAGCGCGTCAGTGAAGTCGTCCACGAAGACGGTACCTCCCGCGCCCAGGTGCTCGAGCGTGAATACAACCCGCGCTGGTACGACCTGATGCTCGAGTTGGAGAAACTCACCGGCAACGGTGTGTCGCTGAATACCTCGCTCAACCGTCGCGGTGAACCGATGATCTGCTCGCCGACCGATGCGCTGAACATGTTCTACGGCTCCGACCTGCAGTACCTGATCATGGAAGATATTCTTGTTGTGAAAGAGTAGTAGTCGATGACTGTCGAGACGCATAAAGGGATTTTGCAGGAACGCGAAGGAACGCGGATCAGTCGTTCCGACTGTCATATCGCATTAGTGCCTTCTCTGGGGTTGGGCGATAGCCTGATTTACCTGGTCGTGGCCAATAACCTGGCGCGGGCCGGCTACCGCGTGACGATGCTCAGCAACCACCTGGCGCATTTTACCGACTGGTTACCGAACTTCGCCGTGCTGCCGTTTCCCAAGCCCGAAGAAACGCAGTGCCTCGCCGAGGACTACGACCTCGTCCTGTCCGACTGCGGCAGCATTGTGGTAGGCATTGACCAGGAGCCGCTGCAATTGGCGAAGCAGTACGTCTTCGTGGGCACGCTTCGCGTCAATCCCATCTGTATCCAGGATCATAGCGCTCGCGTCGAACAACGCTGTGGGCCTGAAAAGGCCGCGCTCCCGCGGCCGCTCTCTGGCTGCGCTGGCCCGCTGCGGGTGATCGATGACCCTTGCGTGACCATGGTCGATCAGGCCGTGGCGTTCTGCCGGACCACGCTGGACCTTGAGCAGGCGTCATGCGATCCGGGGTTCGTAATTCCCGAGGACCCGTCGCGCGCCGTCATCCTCAGCGTGTCATGCTGTATCCGACCTCCTACAACGGGAAGAAGAACTGGCCGGCCCGCTAGTACCTGCGTCTTGCCCATCGCCTCAAGGGGCAGGGCTATGACCCGCAGTTCGTCCTTTCTCCGAAGGAGCGGGCCGAATGGAGCGAACACTAGGGGGATGCGTTTCTGATTCCTCACTTTTCCAACGTCCGTGAACTGGCGGCTTATCTTTATGAGTCCGGCTATATAATCGGCAGCGATTCGGGTGTCGGGCACCTGGCGGCCGCCTTGGTGTGCCGGTGTTGACGGTGTACCGCAAGCGTCGGGACGGTTTCTGCTGGCGGCCGGGCTGGGGACACAATGCAGTGGTACGCCCTTCTGTTTCTATCGGGGCGATGAGAGATGCTTGGATATATTCCCTCAGCGTAGGGCGGGTAGAGCGGGCGTTCGAAAGATTGGTTGCCAAGAATGAGGTAAGCGTTTGATGGGCATTGCGGGTGACAGCCTAGGCATCAAAGTTTCGGTGGTAATACCTGCCTACAACTATGCGGCGACATTGCCGCGTGCAGTAGAGTCAGTGCTTGTTCAGCTCAACGATGCCGCAGCTGAGTTGATTGTCATCGATGATGGCTCGACGGACGAAACACCTCAGGTCGTCAGTGGATTGCTGGAAACCCATTCGAATGGTTTTCGGGCGATACGCAAGGAAAACGGTGGGCTTTCCTCCGTGCGTAATCGCGGTATTCGCGAAGCACAGGGGCAGTACCTGATTTTTCTGGATGCTGATGACGAACTGGCCGCCGGTGCGATAGAGACGGTCCTGCAGCATTTGCAAACGCATCCCCAGACGCGGATGGCTATCGGTGGGCACATCGGGGTTTGGCCTGACGGCAAGCGCCGTGAGCACCTTCCCGAGCAGCTTCCCGACGACCCGGTGCAGCGGCTGCGCGCCTACCTGCTGGACAAGCGCCTGGCGCTGTCTAACGGCGCCTGCGTCATGCATCGCGAGGTGTTCGAGCGAGGCGACTATCCCGAGCAGTTTCGCAGCGCTGAAGATATCCCGGTGTTTGCCCAGGCGTTGGCCAACTACCCCTGCTCGTTGATCGCTAGCCCCTTGGCGCTGGTTCACAAGCACGATGACAGCCTGCGGCACCAGTTCAGCCACGCCAAGACCGGTGGATTGGCGCTGGTCGATGAGGTGTTTTCTCCCCGTCGGCTGGATCAGCGTTTTCAGGGATTGAAGCCCGAGTTTTACGTGCAGCGCAGCTTGTCGCTGTTTCGCAGTGCCTACCTGGCGGGTGATGCAGACGCCGCCAAACAGTATTTCAGTGCCGCCTTCCGTTGTGACTGGCGTGTGCTATTCAAAGGGTCGTATATGCGCAAGGCTGTTCGCCTGTGGCTTGGGAAGGGCGTATGAGCCGGAAGATCAAGGTTCTGCAAATGCAGAATCGCTACAACGTCAACGCGTCCGATTTGGCTGAGCAGGTTATTCAGGGGCTTCCCGCGGATCGTTTCGAGGTCACCACCCTGTTCTTGCGTGGCCGTCCGGGGCCGGGCGAGCCCGAAAGTCGAGCAGCCCATTCCCTGTACCTGGACTTCAGTCAGTCAGACCTGAAAGGTTTGCGACTGCGAGCGCTCTGGCAACTTTATCGGCTGATTCGGGCGGAGCGCTTCGATGTAGTGATCGCCCATCGTTTCAAACCGATGAACATGCTGATGCTGCTTAATTGGATCCTATTCATTCCGCTATGTATCGGTGTCCAGCACGGTATTGGCGACTTTGATCGTGCCTACCGGCGCTGGGAAGCACGCCGTTTGCTCAAAAAAAATTGGCGCATCGTCGGTGTGTCGCGGGCGGTGCGTGATTATTTGGTTGGATGCGGTGCCGGTTTTAATGCCTCCAACACGGTGCAGATCAACAACGCAATTGATATTGATCGTGCCGAAGCGTTGCAGCACCCCAAGGCTCAAGCCCGTGAGTTGCTGGGGCTTGCCCAGGAGCCGTTCGTTTTCGGGGCTATTGGTCGGTTGGTGCCGGTCAAGGGGCACGTACATCTGATCGAGGCCTTTGTCGAGGTGCATGCCCGCCATCCACAGGCTCGACTGGCGATCATCGGTGAGGGCCGTTCCCGAGACGAACTCGAACAGATGATCGCGCAGCGGGGATTGGGGCAGGTGGTGCATCTGCTGGGCGAACGTGAGGATGCGCTGCAGTACGTACAGGCCTTCGATGCCTTTGTCATGCCGTCCTTGAGCGAAGGGCTACCGTTGGCACTGCTGGAGGGCATGAGTGGGCGGCTTCCGGTCATCGGCTCTGATATCCCCAGCCTGAAATCGATTCTCGAGGACTGCGGTGGACGCCTGTTCCCCTCCGGGCAGGGCACGGTACTGGCCGAGCGTCTATTGGAAGTGCTCGACATGACACAGCAGGCACGCGTTGCAGAGGGTGAACGTGCCTATGACTATCTGCGTCGTGCCCATGACATTGAAGATTTTCGCCGGCACTATCGTGTGCTGTTGACGGCGGCGTTGGCCATGGACGGTATTCGTGATGATTGAGGTAGACCAGCAGCCGCTGGTGAGTGTTGTAATTTCTTCGTACAACCATGCGCCCTACATCGAGGCCAGTATCGAGAGTGTGCTGGCGCAAAGCTATGCGAATCTGGAGCTGTTGGTTGTCGACGATGGGTCCAGCGATGATAGCGTCGAGCGGATTCGCACTTTGCAAGCGAAGCATGGCTTCGACTTCGTCGTTCAGGAGAACAAAGGGCTGGCCGCGACGCTGAACGATTGCATTGCCCGTTCCCATGGCAGTCTGATCGCTCCCTTTGGCTCCGATGACATCATGTGCCCAGAGCGCATCGCGATTCAGGTGGCCTACCTGCAAGGCAAGCCTGAGGTGGGTATCTGTGCGGGCAATATCCAGCCCATCGATGCTAAAGGTGCTGCACTGCCCCAGCGTGAGCGCGGACGTGGGTTGCGCCGCCTGGATTTCGAGGATCTGTTCTGCGCCAAAAAAGTGGGGGCTCCGGCCCCGACCCTGCTGTTTCGGCGCGAGGCGTTGGAGGCTGTCGGGGGCTTCGATCCGAGTATCCGCCTGGAGGACTTGTTGATCGAGTTGAAGATTACCCGGGCCGGATACTTCATCGACGTGCTCCCCGATGTGCTGGCGCAGTATCGGGTGCATGAAACCAATACCTACAAGAACCGGCGCATGATGGTGGACGCGGTGCTGAGCACCTATGGGCATTTTGCCGATCACCCGGACTATCCGAAGGTGTGCGCGGCCTTCATCAATTCGATGCTGCTCAAGTGTGCGCGCGATGACAAGCCGTTAGCTCGTGAGCTGTTGGCGCAACTGCCGATGAAGTACCGCAATCTGAAGACGGCTCGCGCGATTTTTCGCCTGATGATGCCCTGACGTCGGGCGAATCAGGGGAGAGGTGGGTAGGCCTTGTTCAGCGCACGTTCGAAGCTCATCGCGTGCCTGCTGCTGCAATTCTGGGCATAACCCGCTACCCAATCCTGCCGATGCTGCTGTGTGAGCCACACGGTGTCTTCCGGGTAGCGCAGAATGTGCTGAATATTGCGCTTGCGCTTGCCGGCATTGAGCGGGTGGCTTCCAACTTTCATGTCCGACAGGTCGATCAGCCCTAGTGTGCCGTCTGGCAAGCGCAGGACATTGCCCAGGTGCAGGGAGCGGAAGTAGACACCTGACTGGTGCAGATGGGCGAGAAACGCTCCGAATTGACGAACTTCGATTGAGCGCTGTTCAGCATCGATTCGTCGCCAGTGGTTGCGCAGCGTGTCCCCTGGCAGCGGCCGATACAGCACGGCATTCAATCGCCTGTCAGGAATGAGCAGCAGCTCCACGACATCCGGGCAGGCGACGCCCAGCTCTTTCAGGCGCTGCACGTTGCTGGCGAAGCGCTCGCTTGGCAGGATCCAGAGCGCCGACGACAGCAGGCGCTTGCGCCGGTAGAACTTCAGGAAATTGCCGTCCGACAAGCGTGCGACCTTCAGCCCGAAGCCATCGCTTTCTATCGGGGTGGAGTTCTGCAGGAGCGCATCGAGCTGCAAGGTGCTGATTGTTCTCATCGGTTGTCCAGTTGGCGCTGCTGGATGGAAAGTGCTGCTACCAGTGACAGTGGAATCCAGATCAGGAACCAGCTTTCGTTGGGCCTGGAGAGGTAGGAGCTGCCCTCGGTAAGGCCGGCAGCGATACCGTAGACGAGCAGTGCCGATGCGATCTGAAAACCGGCATGTCTTCTCTGTTGCAGGCAACGGAACAAGGCGGCTCCGTACATCACCAGCCACAGGATGAGTCCGATGGCGCCGAGTTCCAGTAACACGGCCAGCTCTACATTATGCGGGTCACTCAGAAGGCGACCGATTTCCGGGATATCGAAGATGAACTTACTGTCGTAGCCATATCCGAACCACGGCTTCGCGGCCGCCTGGGAAACGGCGTCGGCCCAGAGTTGAGGCCGGAAGGAAAGTCCGCGCTCCAGGAATATCTCCGGCATCGCTACAAAGGTCGCGATGGCCAGAGCGATCAGTGCACCTATCAGGTAGGCCCCTCGGCGAGGTGTCATTGCCAGCATCCACAGGCTGGTCAAGGTCAGCGCCAGGAGCGGGGTGCGGGAGCCGGTGGCAAGAAGTGCAACCAGCAATGGAGTGGTACAGAGAATCGGCAGCCAGTCACGGCGCTCGCTCTTCGCGAGCCAGGCAGCCAGCCAGTAGGTGCAGAAGAAGCCCAGCACATGGGACGTCAGCAGCGGGTTGCTGAGTGCTCCGGTTCCAATCAGCCGTTGTTCGGATGGATAGGCGCTGGCATAGATGCACAGATTGATCACGGCCGCGCCTACGGCCAATAGCGCCCCGACTCTCAGTGCGGAGAGCAGCAGACGCTGATCCTTGCAGGCGATCAGGGTGCAGGCCGCAAAGATCATGAAGACGTACAGTGGCCGCTTGGCCAGGCCGCTCAGGCTGGCGTCTGCTTGGGTCCACGAAAGGCTCAGCAGCAGCCAGGTCGCGAATGCCAAATAGGCCAGCGTGATGGGTTCCTTGAGCAACTGCATGAAGACTTTTGGTGAGAGCAGCAGTGCGATCAGGGCGGGGGCGGCGAGCAGTGCGTAGAACAACTTCGTGTACTGGCTACCGTTCGCGGACCAGAATAGGCCGCTCAACAACACCAGGTAGCCCGCCACCAGCCAGTAGCTGGAAATGAAGTTGCTGATACGCAAGGGCATGGGGCGTGTGGGAGGGAGTGATGTCTGCACGTTTGAAACCGGTGGCTGATTTTCGAATGGGCGGCATCTTAATGCATCCTCGGGGGGGTAGGCTGCACCTGTGCTAGAATTCGCGCTTTTTCGGCCAAGTCGAAGTGTGAGCGCATGACCGACAAGCACACCACTGCAAGCCCATCTAGCAGCCTGAAAATCTACCTCCGGCTACTCGGATATGTCAGGCCCTATATAGGCATGTTCCTGATCAGCATCCTGGGTTACGTCATTTTTGCTTCCACCCAACCAATGCTGGCGGGCATCCTCAAGTACTTCGTGGATGGCCTGTCCAACCCTGATGTCGTGCTGTTTCCCACGGTGCCCTACCTGCGCGATCTGCAACTACTGCAGACGGTGCCCCTGCTCATCGTCCTGATCGCCGCCTGGCAGGGTGTCGGTTCCTTCCTGGGTAACTATTTCCTGGCCAGGGTCTCGCTGGGCCTGGTTCACGACTTGCGTATCGCACTGTTCAACAGCCTCATGGTGTTGCCGAACCGCTATTTCGATAGCCACAACTCCGGTCACCTGATCTCGCGCATCACCTTCAACGTGACGATGGTCACCGGTGCTGCGACGGACGCAATCAAGGTGGTTATCCGCGAAGGGCTGACGGTCATCTTCCTGTTCGCCTACCTGCTGTGGATGAACTGGCAACTGACTCTGGTTATGCTGGCAATCCTGCCGTTGATCGCATTGATGGTGAACAGTGCCAGCAAGAAATTTCGCAAGCAGAGCAAGAAGATTCAGGTGGCGATGGGCGATGTTACCCACGTTGCCTCGGAAACGATCCAGGGGTACCGGGTGGTGCGCAGTTTTGGCGGGGAGACTTACGAATCCCGGCGCTTTGCCGCTGCCAGCCAGGACAATACCGAGAAACAGCTGCGCATGACCAAGACCGGAGCGGTGTACACGCCGATGCTGCAACTGGTGATCTACAGCGCGATGGCCGTGTTGATGTTCCTCGTTTTGCTGCTGCGTGGCGATGCTACGGCAGGTGACTTGGTGGCCTATATCACCGCTGCGGGGCTCCTGCCCAAACCCATTCGCCAGTTGTCCGAGGTCAGCTCGACGATTCAAAAGGGTATTGCCGGTGCCGAGAGCATCTTCGAGCAGTTGGATGAGGTGCCCGAAGTCGATCAGGGAACTGTAGAGCGCGAGCGCGTCAGCGGTCGTTTGGAAGTACGCAACCTGAGCTTCCAGTATCCGGACACGGAAAAGCCTGTGCTCAGTGATATCAATTTCACGGCTGAGCCTGGGCAGATGGTGGCATTGGTCGGGCGTTCCGGTAGCGGAAAATCGACCCTGGCCAACCTGATTCCTCGTTTCTACCATCACGAAACGGGTCAGATCCTGTTGGATGGGGTAGACGTCGAGCAATACAAATTGCGTAATCTGCGGCGTCATATTGCCCTGGTTACGCAGCAGGTCACCCTGTTCAACGACAGTGTGGCCAGCAATATTGCTTATGGCGACCTGGCCGATGCTCCGCGTGAAGCGATTGAGCAGGCGGTCGAAGCGGCCTACGCCAAGGAATTCATCGACAAGCTGCCGCAGGGGCTGGATACCGAGGTTGGCGAAAACGGCGTGCTGTTGTCTGGTGGCCAGCGCCAGCGCTTGGCAATTGCGCGGGCGTTGCTCAAGGATGCACCGATCCTGGTGCTGGACGAAGCGACCTCGGCCCTTGACACTGAGTCCGAGCGGCATATCCAGGCCGCTCTGGATCGGGTCATGGAGGGCCGAACCACGTTGGTGATTGCACATCGTCTGTCGACCATCGAGAAGGCCGATATGATTCTGGTGATGGATCAGGGGCGCATCGTCGAGCGCGGTACTCACGACCAGTTGCTGGCCCAAAACGGTTTCTATGCACGTTTGCATTCCATGGGGCTCGATGAAGGCGCGCCCTTGGATATCGCCTGATAAACTACGAGCCCGCCAACACTAAGGCCCCCGGAGTTCACATGAAGTTGACCATGCCCCGTTACGATCAAGCCGCCGTCCTGGTGGTGGGCGACGTGATGCTCGATCGCTATTGGCATGGCGGCACCTCGCGGATTTCTCCGGAGGCGCCGGTGCCGGTGGTGCGTGTCGACCAGATCGAGGATCGTCCCGGTGGTGCTGCCAACGTGGCTCTGAATATCGCCGCGCTCGGCGCGCGAGCCTTGCTGGTTGGTGTGACCGGTAATGATGAAGCCGCTGAAAGCCTGAGCGACAGCCTGCGTGGTGCAGGTGTGGATGCACATTTTCAGCGTCATGACAGCCAGCCGACCATCGTCAAGTTGCGGGTGATGAGCCGTCACCAGCAATTGCTGCGTATGGACTTCGAGGAGCCGTTCAATACCGACACCGTCGCCCTGGCGCGCGAGGTCGATGCGTTGCTCGATGGGATCAAGGTGCTGGTGCTTTCGGACTATGGCAAGGGGGCGCTGCAGAATCATCAGGCGCTGATCCAGGCCGCGCGTAGGAAAGGCATTGCGGTGCTGGCCGATCCCAAGGGCAAGGACTTCTCCATCTACCGTGGCGCCAGCCTGATCACCCCCAATCTGCACGAGTTCGAACTCATCGTTGGCGGTTGCGCCGATGAAGCCGAGCTGGTCAGCAAAGGTGCCACGCTGATGCGCGAACTGGAGCTGGGGGCCCTGCTGGTGACCCGTGGCGAGTACGGCATGACCCTGCTGCGTCCGGATCACGCCCCGCTGCACCTGCCGGCTCGCGCCCGCGAGGTGTTCGACGTCACCGGCGCAGGCGATACGGTGATTTCTACCCTTGCAGCTTCCATTGCTGCCGGCGAAGAGTTGCCGCTGGCGGTGGCCCTGGCCAACCTGGCTGCCGGCATCGTTGTCGGTAAGCTGGGCACTGCTGCCATCAGCGCCCCCGAGCTGCGTCGCGCGGTCCAGCGTGAAGAAGGTTCCGAGCGTGGCGTGCTGAGCCTGGATCAGTTGCTGATTGCCATCGAGGACGCTCGCGCTCATGGCGAGAAGATCGTGTTCACCAATGGCTGCTTCGACATTCTTCATGCTGGTCACGTGACCTATCTGGAACAGGCTCGTGCGCAGGGTGACCGCCTGATCGTTGCGATCAACGACGATGCCTCTGTCAGCCGTCTGAAAGGTCCTGGGCGTCCGATCAATGCCGTCGACCGGCGCATGGCCGTGCTCGCCGGTCTCGGTGCGGTGGATTGGGTGGTGAGCTTCGGTGAAGACACGCCCGAGCGCCTGCTCGCACAGGTACTGCCGGATGTGCTGGTCAAGGGCGGCGACTACGGCATCGATCAGGTGGTAGGTGCGGATATCGTCCAGGCCCATGGCGGCGAAGTACGTGTGCTGGGGCTGGTCGAAAACAGCTCCACCACCGCTATCGTCGAGAAGATTCGCAGCAAGTGACACTGGGCTGAGCAAGGCGCAGACCTTGCTCAGCTTTTCCGTGGCTTGACCCGATTGCCGCCGCGCCGCGTCTTGAGGGTCATAGGCGTGCGCCAGTCGGCAGCGCATCATCGATGGCATCCCTCACGTGGAGCGAGATGCCATGATCGTCGATACACAGGGCCAGGCCCTGAGCGTACTGAGCAAGCTGGCCCAGGCCGACTGGCCGGACCGCCTCAAGGTACGCAAATCCTTCGAGAAGCTCGTCTACAGCGGTAGCCGCGCCTGTTTTCGCCTGGCCGCCGGCGGCACCAGCAACAAGCCGCGCGCGGCAGCCGATGACCTGTTTGATCTGTCACTGACCGAAGAGCAGCAGATGCTGGTGGACATGCTCCAGGGCTTCGCGCTGGAGGTTCTGCGCCCGGCTGCGCACGGGGCCGACGCCGAGGCTCATGTGCCTGCAGCACTGCTCAATCAGGCGCATGAACTGGGCCTGGCACACTATGGTGTTGCCGAGGCACAACGTGGCCTTGCTGGGGAGCGCACCGTGCTGAGCAACGCACTGATCGCCGAGAGCCTGGCGCAGGGCGACTTTTCTCTGGCCGCGGCCTTGCTGGTGCCGCTGTCTGCAGCCAATTGCATTCGGCGCTGGGGAAACTCTGCGCAGCAGGCTGCCTGGTTGCCGGCATTCGTCAGTGAACAAGGCGCGCCAGGCTTCGCGTTGGCGGTAACAGAGCCCGGCGTATTGACTGATGCTGGTCAGCCCGCGACGCGGGCGCGCAAGCGCGGCAAGCACTATCTGCTCGATGGGGAGAAGGCGCTGGTCATCGCTGGTCTGGATGCCAGTCGGTTGATCGTAAGCGCCCAGGCAGTTGATGGCCCGGCGCTATTTATTGTCGATGCGACGAGCAAAGGTGTCTGTCGCCGTGCCGAGCCGGGCATGGGGCTCAAGGCCTGCGGGTTGGCACGTATTCAACTGAAAGGCGTCAAGGTACCGGGCGAGTGCCGTCTGGCAGGCGAGGGCTTCGATTTTCCGGCCTTTCTCGATTATTCGGCCTTGGCATTCTGTGCCCTTGCAGTCGGTACGGCGCAGGCGGCACTGGACTACGTGACGACTTACTGCAACGAGCGCCAGGCGTTCGGCGAGCCGATCAGTCATCGCCAGGGCGTGGCCTTCATGGTGGCCGACATCGCCATCGAGCTGGACGCCATGCGCCTGCTGCTCTGGCGTGCCTGTGCCCGTGCAGAGTCTGGTCTGCCGTTTCGCCGTGAGGCGTACCTGGCACGCCTGCTCTGTGTGGATAAGGCGATGAAGATCGGCTCCGACGCGGTGCAACTGCTCGGCGGCCATGGTTTTACCCAGGAGCACCCGGTCGAGCGCTGGTATCGCGACCTGCGCAGCTTGGCGGTGCTCGCCGGCGGCCTTCATCTCTGAACAGGCAGGCAACCATGAATCTGGAAACCCCGAAGAAATTCCGCGGCCTGCAACAGCAGGCGCAGCTGGTGGCCAAACACTACTTCCGGCCGATCTCGCGCAAGTATGACAAGGTCGAGCACGCCTACCCCAAGGAGCTGGATCTGCTCGCCGCGTTGCTCGATGGCATGAACGAAGGCTCACCCGATGCCGTCGGTGCCGGCTCGGCCAGCAAGCGTGGGGCAGCACGTGAGCAGCAGGCAGGTATCAAGAATGCTGGCAACATGGCTGCGCTGCTCGGCGTGATTGAGCTGTGCTGGGGCGACGTCGGCCTGCTACTGGCCATGCCGCGTCAGGGCCTGGGCAATGCGGCCATTGCCGCGGTGGCCAATGACGAGCAACTGGCGCGGTTCGGCAAGACCTGGGCGGCCATGGCCATTACCGAGCCGGGCTGTGGTTCGGATTCGGCGGCGATTCGCACCACGGCGGTAAAGGATGGCGACCACTACATCCTCAATGGCGAGAAGATCTTCGTCACCTCCGGCGAGCGTGCCGATGCCGTGGTGATCTGGGCCACACTGGACATAAGTCTGGGGCGTGCGGCGATCAAGTCCTTTGTAGTGGAGAAGGGCACGCCGGGGATGACGGTTACACGTCTGGAGAAGAAGCTGGGGATAAAGGCATCCGATACGGCTTCGATCAGCCTCAGCGATTGTCGGGTGCCGGCGGCCAACCTCTTGGGCAACGCCGAGATCGACGTCCAGAAGGGCTTTGCCGGGGTGATGGAAACCTTCGACAACACCCGACCGCTGGTCGCCGGCATGGCGGTCGGCGTGGCGCGCGCGGCGCTGGAGCGTACCCGTGAGTTGCTGCTCAAGGCAGGTTGTCGCTTTGATTACGCCAAGCCGCTGCTGGCCGTCACTCATGCCGAGGCCACACTGTATCGCCTTGAGGCGGAATGGGAGGCCGCGCGTCTGTTGACGTTGAAGGCTGCCTGGATGGCTGACAACAAGTTGCCCAACTCGAAAGAGGCCTCGATGGCCAAGGCCAAGGCCGGACGTGTGGCCAGCGAGGTGACGCTCAAGTGCGTGGAGCTGGCCGGTGCGCTGGGCTACGGTGAGGATGAGTTGCTGGAGAAGTGGGCGCGCGATTCGAAGATTCTCGATATCTTCGAAGGCACCCAGCAGATTCAGTTGCTGATCGTCGCCCGGCGCCTGCTGGGCAAGAGTTCCAGCGAGCTCAAGTAATCAAGGTAATCCAATCCGTCGCGAGCTTGTTGCACGTGGCGCATCCTACAAGAAAAAGCCCGCATCTGCGGGCTTTTTCTTAGAAGCGGAAGACTTCCGTATCGATCTTGATCGGTTCCGCCACCGGAATCTTCGGCCCGGAAGCGGCTGGGTCCTGCGGTTTGGCTTTGGCCACTGGAGGCTTCTTGCGCGGCGGCTCGGGAGTAGGCTCGGCTGCAGCGATGGGTTGAATGGCCACAGCCAGTTCAGCCGCCAGACGTTGCAGCAAGACACTCTGCGCCTTGACCTGTTCGGCCATGGGCCCACCGTGCGCTTCTTCCAAACGAATCAGTCGGCTGTCGCGCAGTTGTCCGCGGCGGTCGAGCAGGCGCCACTGAGCTTCCAGCACGGCAGGTTGAGTCGGGCCGGAATCCAGGCGGGTAATGGTCAGCATGACCTGAGCATCGGCACTGAAGCCTGGTGCCGCCGGGGCTAGAACCAGGCGCTGGCTATCCAGGCGCCAGGCCAACTGGCGCAGCATCTGCTGGTCGATATCGTTGGCCAGGCCGCTGGCCCAGCGGGCATCATGCGCGGCCACCAGGCTGCCATCGGCCTGACGTTGCAGCAGATTTTGCTGGCGCAGGTAATCGGCCACGCTGATCGGGCCGACCAGTACGGTCACACCGTTGTCCTGGGTCGGCGTTACGGCGCTGCCGCTATCGAGTTGGTAAAGAGGAACCGGCTTCTGCTGCAGCAGACTGCAACCACTCAATACGAGCAGCGTGGTCAGAAGCAGAGCCACAGGGCGTACTACAGTCATCATTAATTCCAGGCAGCCGCTTCTGGGGCAGCTGCATATCGATCCCATATCATGCTGTGGGGTCATTTGCGCATGACCCAGGGCGCGTATCATCCGTCAAACCGCGCTACGACTCCAGCCTTGCCTGCTGGCTGGTAGCGCGGATATCCCGGACGAACGGGGCGTGTTGCCGACGCTATTCCACCAGCAGCTGGTCGACGCGCTGGAAGCCTCGCGGCAGCTTGTTACCGCGGCGGCCGCGCTCGCCCTTGTAGTGCTCGAGGTCGTCGGCTTTGAGTGTCAGGGTACGCTTCCCTGCCTGCAAAACCAAACTGGCGCCGCTGGGCAGTACGGCCAGATCGGTCAGATATTCCTCACGCGAGGCTACGCGCTCGCCGGGAATGCCGATGATCTTGTTGCCCTTGCCTTTACCCAGTTGCGGCAGATCGGTGACCTTGAACAGCAGCAGACGACCTTCTGTCGTCACCGCGGCCAACCAGTCGTCTTCCAGGTTACTGACTGGCTTGGGTGCGACCACCTTGGCGCCGTTGGGCAGGGTCAGCAGCGCCTTGCCCGCCTTGTTCTTGGCCTGCAGATCCTCGCCCTTGACCACGAAACCGTAACCGGCATCGGAGGCGATCACGTACAGCGCACTGTCCTCCGGCAGCATCACGCATTCGAAGGTCGCACCCGGAGGCGGTGTCAGGCGACCGGTCAGTGGTTCACCCTGGCCACGCGCCGACGGCAGGCTGTGGGCCGCGAGCGAATAACTCCTGCCTGTCGAGTCGATAAAGACCGCGTATTGGTTCGAGCGGCCCGGCGCTGCTGCCTTGAAGCCGTCGCCGGCCTTGTAGGAGAGACCGGTGGCGTCAATGTCATGGCCCTTGGCGCAGCGCACCCAGCCTTTTTCCGAGAGCACCACGGTGACCGGCTCGGTCGGCATCAGCTCGGTTTCCGACAGGGCCTTGGCCTCGGCGCGGGCGACGATCGGCGAGCGGCGGTCATCGCCGTACTTCTCGGCGTCCTCGATGATTTCCTTGCGTACCAGCTTCTTCAGCTTGGCTTCGCTGCCGAGCAGGGCCAGCAGCTTCTCGCGCTCCTTGGCCAGTTCGTCCTGCTCGCCACGGATCTTCATCTCTTCCAGGCGCGCCAATTGGCGCAGGCGAGTGTCGAGAATGTAGTCGGCCTGCACATCGGTCAGGCCGAAGGTTTCCATCAGCACCGGCTTGGGCTGGTCCTCGGTGCGGATGATGCGGATTACTTCATCCAGGTTGAGGAAGGCGATCAACAGGCCTTCCAACAGGTGCAGGCGCTTCTCCACCTTGTCCAGGCGGAACTGCAGGCGGCGGCGCACGGTGCCGACACGGTACACCAGCCACTCGCTGAGCAGGGTGCGCAGGTCCTTGACCTGCGGCTTGCCGTCGAGACCGATGACGTTGGTGTTGACCCGGTAGCTGGACTCCAGATCGGTGGTGGCGAACAGGTGGGTCATCAGTTCGTCGGCATCGACGCGGTTGGAGCGCGGGATGATGACGATGCGGGTCGGGTTCTCATGATCCGACTCGTCACGCAGGTCGGCGACCATCGGCAGCTTCTTGGCCTGCATCTGCGCGGCGATCTGCTCCAGTACCTTGGCCCCGGACACCTGGTGCGGCAGGGCGGTGACGACGATATCGCCGTCCTCGATGCGATAGACGGCGCGCATGCGCACCGAGCCGCGGCCGGTCTCGTAGATCTTCAGCAGGTCGGCCTTGGGCGTGATGACTTCGGCTTCGGTGGGGAAGTCCGGGCCCTGGATGTGTTCGCACAGCTGCTCGACCGTGGCGCCCGGCTCGTCCAGCAGGCGTACGCAGGCCGCGGCTACCTCACGCAGATTATGCGGCGGCACGTCGGTGGCCATGCCCACGGCGATGCCGGTGGTGCCGTTGAGCAGCAGGTTGGGCAGGCGCGCCGGCAGGGTCGCCGGCTCGTTCATGGTGCCGTCGAAGTTGGGTACCCAGTCGACGGTGCCCTGGCCCAGCTCGGACAGCAGCACTTCGGAGTAGCGCGACAGGCGCGCCTCGGTGTAGCGCATGGCGGCGAAGGACTTGGGATCGTCCGGTGCCCCCCAGTTGCCCTGACCGTCGACCAGGGTGTAGCGGTAGCTGAACGGCTGCGCCATCAGGACCATGGCTTCATAGCAGGCGCTGTCGCCGTGCGGGTGGAACTTGCCGAGCACGTCACCGACGGTACGCGCGGATTTCTTGTGCTTGGAGTCGGCGTCCAGGCCCAATTCGCTCATGGCGTAGACGATGCGCCGTTGTACGGGTTTCAGGCCGTCGCCGATGTGCGGCAGGGCGCGGTCCATGATCACGTACATGGAGTAGTTGAGATAAGCCTGCTCGGTGAAATCGGCGAGTGACCGGCGTTCAACGCCTTCCAGGCTCAAATCGAGGGATTCGCTCATGCGGGCCTCATTGCAAGGTTGATTGGCGCAGCACCAGGGTGCCGCCCTTCTGACTGAATTCGAGTTGTTTCAGGGCGCTCATGCCCAGCAGCACTTCGTCGCCGTCCATGCCGGGGGCGATCAGTGCGGCGACGTCACGCAGTTCGATATCGCCCAGGCGCAGGCTGTCCAGGCGTGTGCGATGCCCGGTGGCACGGCCATTGGCCGTGCTGATGATGATCGGGGCGCCGCGTTGCAGGCCGAGACGCTCGGCCACCGCGCTGGGTATTGCCACCTGGGTGGCGCCGGTGTCGAGCAGAAAGGTCACGTCATGCCCATCGATCTGGCCATTGACCAGGTAGTGACCCTGACGACTGCTGGCCAGGCTCACCTCGACGAAACCATCGCCATGCACCGACTGCGGCGTCTGGTTGGGGTTGCGCTGGCGATCTTCCCAGTTACCGAAGAAGTGCGTGGCCAGCAGCAGGCCGGCGCCCCAGGCGAGTACCAACATCACTCGTCCAGCACGACGGCCTGGCGTCTGTTCGCTCACGGGCGCCGGCTCCAGCCGCCCTTGGGTGCGGCAAAACGCCAGACGATGGGGCGCTCTTCGCCATCGGTGCGGGTCTGGCTGCCGTTGTCGACGCCGATCCAGGCACCATCCTTGTCGATCCACAGCGCTTCGGCCATGCCGTAGTCCGGTGCGTAGCGGCGTGGTTCGCTCAGGGCTTCGCTGGCGAACGACCAGCAGATCTCCGCGACACCGTCGCTCAGGGTGCGCCGGCAGACACGGTGGGCCTGACGCTCAAGGGTAAAGAGCTTTTCACCGAAATAGGCCAGGCCGGAGAAGTCGCGTGGCGCCATATGGCCGCCGAGCGCTTCGGGCGACGCCTCGTCACCGCTTTCGCTGGTCAGCACGCAGCCGCCGGTACAACGCCAACTGCTGCCGCGACGATGCAGTACAGTGAGGCCGCGGCGGCGCTGTTCGGCAGCCAGCCACAGGCGATCACCGGCCGGATCGATGGCGATGCCTTCGAAGCCCTGGTTGAAGTGCAGCAGCATGCCGCTGGCGCGGGCCTGGCGCACCAGTCCGCTGGGCAGGTTGAGCCACTGCGCGTTGCCGTTGCTGCTGACCTGCAGTACGGCGGCGCGGGTTTCACTGACCAGGTAACGGTTACCTTGTGCGTCGCATGCCAGTCCCTCGAAATCCAGTGCGCCACCGCGTACCAGGCCGGCCACCCAGTTGCGCATGCGCAGGCCCCAGGGCAGGGCGCTCTCGGGCGGTTCGGGGGCGACGAAGGTTTCTGCTTCGGCGCGCAGCAGCCCTTCTTCTCTATGCAGTTGATAGAGGCGGTCGTCGTCACGGTCGGAAACTGCCCACAGCGTTTCGCCGCACAGGGCCAGGCCGGACAGGTTGCCGCCCGGCATTTCTGTCACCGGGTATTCGGCCTCCAGCTTGAGCTCTTCCAGCACTACTGGCTCGGCGTTCGCGACGCCGGCCAACAGACCGAGTGCAAGGAGGTGATTACGCATCAGGCCAGTACCTCGGCCAGGTTGCCCTTGGTTTCCAGCCAGCTCTTGCGATCACCGGCGCGTTTTTTCGCCAGCAGCATGTCCATCACTTCGCGGGTGCCTTCGAAATCATCCAGGGTCAGTTGCACCAGACGCCGGGTGTTGGGGTCCATGGTGGTTTCGCGCAACTGCGGCGGGTTCATCTCGCCGAGGCCCTTGAAGCGGGTGACCTGTGGCTTGCCGCGACGTTTCTCGGCCACCAGGCGGTCGAGGATGCCGTCGCGCTCGGCGTCGTCGAGGGCGTAGAAGATCTCCTTGCCCAGGTCGATGCGATACAGCGGCGGCATGGCCACGTAGACGTGACCGGCATCTACCAGCGGGCGGAAGTGACGTACGAACAGGGCGCAGAGCAGGGTGGCGATGTGCAGGCCGTCGGAGTCGGCGTCGGCAAGGATGCAGATCTTGCCGTAGCGCAGCCCGGAGAGGTCGCTCGAGCCGGGATCGATACCGACGGCCACGGCGATATCGTGTACTTCCTGCGAGGCCAGCACCTCGCTGCCGTCCACTTCCCAGGTATTCAGGATCTTGCCGCGCAGCGGCATGATGGCCTGGAACTCCTTGTCGCGTGCCTGCTTGGCGCTGCCGCCTGCCGAGTCACCCTCGACCAGGAACAGCTCGCAACGCAGCGGGTTCTGCCCCGCGCAATCGGCCAGCTTGCCGGGCAGCGCCGGACCCTGGGTGATCTTCTTGCGCTCGACCTTCTTGCCGGCCTTGAGGCGACGGCCAGCGTTGCTGATGGCCAGTTCGGCCAGCGCCAGGCCGGTTTCAGGATGGGCATTGAGCCACAGGCTGAAGGCATCCTTGACCACGCCGGAGACAAAGGCGGCGGCTTCGCGCGAGGACAGGCGCTCCTTGGTCTGGCCGGAGAATTGCGCGTCCTGCATCTTCATCGAGAGAACGAAGGCAATGCGTTCCCAGACGTCTTCCGGGGCGAGTTTCACGCCACGCGGCAGCAGGTTGCGGAACTCACAGAACTCGCGCATGGCATCGAGCAGGCCCTGGCGCAGGCCGTTGACGTGGGTGCCGCCCTGCGCGGTGGGGATCAGGTTGACGTAGCTTTCCTGCACCGCGTCGCCGCCTTCAGGCAGCCACAGCAGGGCCCAGTCCACGGCTTCCTTGTTGCCAGCCAGGCTGCCGACGAAGGGCTCTACCGGCAGACGCTCGAACTCGCTGACGGCATCGACCAGATAGGAGCGCAGGCCGTCCTCGTAGTGCCACTCGACCTTCTCGCCCGAGGCCTTGTCTTCGAAGCTGACGTTCAGGCCCGGGCAGAGTACGGCCTTGGCCTTGAGCACATGCTTGAGGCGGCTGATGGAGAACTTGAAGGAGTCGAAGTACTTGGCGTCCGGCCAGAAATGCACGCTGGTGCCGGTGTTGCGCTTGCCGACGCTGCCGATGACTTCCAGCTCGCTGGCCTTGAAGCCGTCGGCGAAGCTCATCTGGTATTCGTTACCGTCACGCTTGACGGTGACCACCACGCGGGTCGACAGGGCATTGACGACGCTGATGCCGACGCCATGCAGACCACCGGAGAACTGGTAGTTCTTGTTGCTGAACTTGCCGCCGGCATGCAGCTTGGTAAGGATCAGCTCGACGCCCGGCACGCCTTCTTCCGGGTGGATATCCACCGGCATGCCACGGCCATCGTCGAGCACTTCCAGCGAATTGTCCTCGTGGAGGATTACCTGGATCGACTTGGCGTGCCCGGCCAGGGCTTCGTCGACGCTGTTGTCGATGACTTCCTGGGCCAGGTGGTTGGGCCGTGTGGTGTCGGTGTACATGCCCGGGCGCTTGCGCACCGGGTCGAGGCCGGAAAGGACTTCGATGGCGTCTGCGTTATAGGCGTTCTGCTGGGCCATAGGGTCTCTTGGTCGTCAATTGAATGCGGAAAAGTCGGTATCGCGCCAAAGTGTGGCGTTAATGCCGGCAAAAGCGAAGAGTGTCGGCAGGTGTTCGGCGAAGCCCTGGAAGCCATGGTCGCCCCCGGCCTGGATGCGCAGGGCGCAGGCGCAGTAGTAACGCTCGGCGTCACGGTAGTCGAGGGTTTCGTCGCCGGTCTGTAGCCAGATCTGGTAACGCGTCGGGTCGTTCGGCGCTGCAACGTCGAGTTCGGCCAAGGCCTGGACGTGATCTTCGGTAAGGTCCCAGGTCTCGTCGCTGTAGTAGTTCTTCTGTGGGCCCAGGTAGCCGTCGAAACGCAGGTGTGGCTGCACGGCGGGGTTGATCAGCAGCGCCTTGAGTCCATGCTGTTCGGCCAGGTAAGTGGCGTAATAGCCGCCCAGGGAGCTGCCCACCAGCAGCGGCGCGCCGAGTTCGCTGATCAGCGCCTGCAACTGGGCGATGGCCTGACGCGGATGATGATGCAGGGCCGGTACGCGCAACTGGTTTTCCAGACCCAGGTGGGCCATGGCGCGGCTCAACTGGCTGGCCTTGTGCGAGGCTGGCGAGCTGTTCAGGCCGTGTATATAGAGGATGGATGCGGTCATGGAGCGGGAGGCTACTCGTCCGGGGCCTCAAGCTGCAAGCTTCAAGCTGATTGGGGGTATGTCAGTAACCCTTGACGCTGTAGTCCACTTCGAAATGGATGCCGGTGACGCGCGATACACCGGTATCCAGCTTGCCGTCGGCATGCAGGCGTAGCCAGCGATAGCCGGGGGCTTCGCTGTCCACCTGAAACTCCTCGCTGCCCGGCGCGAACTGCACGCAGGTCGAAGGTGAGGCGAGCAGGCGCAGATTACCGCGCTGCTGGTCGAACTCCTGATGGATATGCCCCCAGAGCACGGTGCGCGCCTGCGGGTAGCGGTCGAGCACAGCGAACAGGGCGTCGGGGTTGCGCAGGCCGATGGGTTCCATCCACTTGCAGCCGATGGAGACCGGATGGTGGTGCAGGCAGATCAGGTGATGGCGCTGCGGCGCTTCGCTGAGGGCGCGTTCGAGCAGTTCGAGTTGGCTGTCGGCAAGAAAACCGGGCACCGCGCCGGGGATCGATGAATCGAGCATGACGATGCGCCAGGCGCCAAGGTCGATTACCGGCTCCAGCAGCTCGCTGCCCTGGCAGGCAGCCTGCATGGGGGGGATTTCGTCATGGTTGCCAGCCAGCCAGCGGGTTGGTGCGTCGATGGCTGAGGTGAGTTGGCGAAAGCGCTGATACGACGCTTCGCTGCCGTCCTGCGAAAGATCACCTGTAGCCAGAATCAGGTCGATCTGCGGCTGTTCCTGCAGGACCCGTTCGATCACCCGCTGCAGGCTGTCGCAAGTATCCATGCCCAGCAGCTTGCCGTCCGCTTCGGCGAACAGGTGACTGTCGGACAACTGCACCAGCAGTACCGAGGAATCAGTGGATTGGGTGGGCAGGCTCGGCAAGACCGTCTCCTAGGGCGCAATCGGGTGAATTATGGTGGTTGCCGCAGTAAAGGGAAAACCCAGGAAGCGGACGCAGGTCACAGAAAAAACGCCAGAAGCGCTTTTTGCCGTGATTCGCGACAGTCGTCAGGCAGGGCGGGCCATCCAAACAATACAACGCCGCGCTATCGGCCTGGCACCGAAAAGCTTGATCGCCGGCCTACATCACCGGCTGCGGTTCGTGCCCGCAGGCCAGGCAATGGCTCAGCCATTCGCCGAGGAACAGGTTGAGCTGACTCTTCTCGTCCGGTTGATGCATCGCCGCGTTGGGATAGGGGTAGCGGATATGCAGGCGACGCGCGTTCTCTGCGCTGACGACCTCGGCCATGCGCGCATCGTGATAGACCCGCACTTCCAGCTGCGGCACCGGCAGCCAGGGCAGGCTGTGTTCCTGGCGCACGCACAGGGTGGTGGTGTAGGGGCAACTTTCCAACACGTCCAGCGCCAACACGCCGAGCAGATGCTCACCCTGGCTCAGCGCCACGCGGCGGCTTTCCGTGTGCTCACGCATGTTCGGTAGTAGGCGCATCAGGCGCGCGTAGTTGGCCTCGCAAGCCGCTTGCAGCTCGACCAGGTCGACCCGATAGCGCTCGCGCAGCAGATTCACGACCACATCCCCCGCACTTCGTCGCGGTTCAGCGCCAGCCATTGCAGGGCGATGATGCTGGCGGCGTTGTCGATACGCCCGTCGCGCACAGCGGCCAGGGCATCCTCCAGCGGCATCACCTGTACCCGGATGTCCTCGCCTTCCTCAGGCAGGCCATGCACACCGCCGGCACCCTCACTGCTGCAGCGACCAACGAACAGATGCACGCGCTCGTCCGAGCCACCAGGCGAAGGGTAGTACTGGGTGATCGGCCACAGCGACGTCAGGGGCAGATCGGCTTCCTCGATGGCTTCGCGACGCGCGACCTCCTCGGGCTCCTCGTCCTTGTCGATCAGGCCGGCGACCAGTTCCAGCAGCCAGGGGTTGGCGCTCTTGTCCATGGCACCGACGCGAAACTGCTCGATCAGCACCACTTCGTCGCGCTGCGGATCGTAAGGCAGCACGCACACGGCGTCGTGACGCACGAACAGCTCGCGGGTCAGCTGCGGGCCCATGTTGCCGGCGAACTGGCGATGGCGCAGCTTGATCCGGTCGAGGCGGTAGAAGCCGCGAAAGCAGTTCTCGCGCTCGATGATCTCGATGTCGTCTTTGCCCATGGCAACTCCCCAGATAGTCGTAACGGGCCAAGCTCAGACTGTGTGAAAACTACTGCGCTCGCTCATGCTGCGTTAAAAAACGGCTCAAAATGCTCATTTACAACTCGTAAACTGCGCTTTTCGCCGTTTTTTGCCTTGCCTGACCTTCGCTCGCTGCGTTTTCACACGGTCTGATGCGGCCCGTTACCTGTCACACTAGCGAGCATAGCGCTGCCAGATCAAGCTTCCATGACTGCCTGCTACACGCGTTGGTAGAGTTGGCTGCCTTGCGCCTTGAATTCCTCGGCCTTGGCCTGCATGCCTTGCTCGGCATCCAGATCGACGGCGTCGATGCGCTGCTCCTTGGCGTACTCGCGCACTTCCTGGGTGATCTTCATCGAGCAGAACTTCGGCCCGCACATGGAGCAGAAGTGTGCCACCTTGGCCGAATCCTTCGGCAGCGTCTCGTCGTGGAAGGCGCGGGCGGTGTCCGGATCCAGGCCGAGGTTGAACTGGTCTTCCCAGCGGAACTCGAAGCGCGCCTTGGACAGGGCGTTGTCGCGGATCTGCGCGCCCGGGTGCCCTTTGGCCAGGTCGGCCGCGTGGGCGGCGATCTTGTAAGTGATGATGCCGGTCTTCACGTCATCCTTGTTCGGCAGGCCCAGGTGCTCCTTGGGCGTGACGTAGCAGAGCATGGCGCAGCCGAACCAGCCGATCATCGCTGCGCCGATGCCGCTGGTGATGTGGTCGTAGCCCGGGGCGATGTCGGTGATCAGCGGGCCAAGGGTATAGAACGGAGCCTCGTCGCAGCATTCCAGCTGCTTGTCCATGTTCTCCTTGATCAGTTGCATCGGCACGTGACCGGGGCCTTCGATCATGCACTGCACGTCGTGCTTCCAGGCGATCTTGGTCAGTTCGCCGAGGGTTTCCAGTTCACCGAACTGCGCTTCGTCGTTGGCGTCGGCAATCGAACCCGGACGCAGACCATCGCCCAGCGAGAAGCTGACGTCGTAGGCCTTCATGATTTCGCAGATGTCTTCGAAGTGGGTGTAGAGGAAGTTTTCCTTGTGGTGCGCCAGGCACCACTTGGCCATGATCGAGCCGCCACGGGAAACGATGCCGGTGACGCGTTTGGCGGTCATTGGCACATAGCGCAGCAGTACGCCGGCGTGGATGGTGAAGTAGTCCACGCCCTGTTCGGCCTGCTCGATCAGGGTGTCGCGGAACAGCTCCCAGGTCAGGTCTTCGGCAATGCCGCCGACCTTTTCCAGAGCCTGGTAGATCGGCACGGTGCCGATCGGTACCGGCGAGTTGCGGATGATCCACTCGCGGGTTTCGTGGATGTGCTTGCCGGTGGACAGGTCCATCACCGTGTCCGAACCCCAGCGGATGCCCCAGGTGAGCTTGGCCACTTCTTCTTCGATGGAGGAGCCGAGCGCCGAGTTGCCGATGTTGCCGTTGATCTTCACCAGGAAGTTGCGGCCGATGATCATCGGCTCCAGCTCCACGTGGTTGATGTTGGCCGGGATGATGGCGCGGCCACGAGCCACTTCGCTGCGCACGAACTCGGGGGTGATCTCTTTCGGGATGGCAGCGCCGAAGCTGTGCCCGGCGTGCTGTTCGTTGAGCAGACCGGCTTCACGCGCCTCGGCCAGCTTCATGTTTTCGCGGATGGCGACGTATTCCATCTCGGGCGTGATGATGCCCTGCTTGGCGTAATGCATCTGGCTGACGTTGTGCCCAGCCTTGGCCCGGCGCGGGTTGCGCACGTGGGCGAAGCGCATCTTGGTCAGCTCGGCATCGTTCAGGCGGCGCTGGCCGAATTCGGAGGACAGGCCCGGCAGTTTCTCGGTGTCACCGCGGTCTTCGATCCAGGCGCTGCGCACGTCGGCCAGGCCCTTGCGCACGTCGATGGTGACGTTCGGGTCGGTGTAGGGGCCGGAGGTGTCGTAGACGGTGACCGGGGCGTTGATCTCGCCACCGAAGTCGGTCGGCGTCACGTCCAGGCTGATCTCGCGCATCGGCACGCGGATGTCCGGGCGCGAGCCTTGTACGTAGACTTTTTGCGAACGGGGGAAGGGCTGTACCGACTGCTGGTCTACCTGGGCGCTTTCGCTCAGGTTCTTTTGTTGTTGTGTGCTCATCAAGGCTCTCTCCGGGATAGATGTCGGAGTTGGAACCTGAGCGGACGAAGGGCGCGAGATACACCGTGGGCGGTGCCGAGAGGACTCGCCGATACACTGGCGAGGACATCTTGTTCCCTACGCAGGCCTTAACCTGATCAGGTTCAACGGGATCCGGCAGCTGCCAATCTCAGCCCCGCAATTGGGGCACCCCGACAAGAACTCGGGCAGTCTAAACAAGCTGATGGGAGAAAACCAACTCGGTGGTCAATAAATATCGACCCGTGCGTCGGAAAGCGACTGCTCGCGCTGCTGGTGGCGGATTGTTCCCGACGAGCAACATAGCTTGCCGCCAGCTAGACTGATGCCGTCCATGGCGCGCTTGACCCCCGACTGTGGCGACCCGTAGCCTTGCCGATTACCGCCTATTCAAGGATCGACATCCATCATGTTGCGCAGACTATCCCTGGCAATCGCCGTGGCCGCCGCTTCGGTGGCTCTGGTTCAGGCCGAAGAGGCCCCGCTGTCGAGCAAGACCGACCTGGTCACCGTGTATCAGGAAGCGGCGAAGAACAATGCCGATATCGCCGCCGCGCGCGCCGATTATCAGGCGCGCCGCGAAGTCGTACCGCAGGCGCGTGCAGGGTTGCTGCCCAACCTGTCCGCCGGTGCCAATTACGGCGACACGCGTACCGAGGTCGATTCGCCCAGCGTGACCCTCTCGCGCAGTGGCCTGGTCTATCAGGCCAACCTCAGTCAGCCGCTGTTCCGTGCCGACCGCTGGTTCCAGTTGCAGGCTGCCGAGGCCACCAGCGAGCAGGCTTCGCTGGAGTTGTCTGCCACTGAACAGAATTTGATTCTGCAGAGCGCCGAAACCTATTTCGCTGTGTTGCGTGCGCAGGACACCCTGGCCTCGACCAAGGCCGAGGAAGCGGCATTCAAGCGTCAGCTGGACCAGGCCAACGAACGTTTCGATGTCGGCCTGTCCGACAAGACCGATGTGCTCGAGGCGCAGGCCGGTTTCGATACTGCACGCGCCAACCGCTTGCTCGCCGAGCGTGCAGTGGATGACGCCTTCGAAGCCCTGGTGACTCTGACCAACCGCGATTATCTGGCCGTCGAGGGGATCGTCCACACCCTGCCGGTGCTGGCGCCGACGCCGAATGATGCCAAGGCCTGGGTCGACACCGCCGCGGCGCAGAACCTCAACCTGCAGGCCAGCCTGTATGCCGTGACGGCTGCCGAAGAGAATCTGCGCCAGCGCAAGGCCGGTCATGCGCCGACCCTGGATGCCGTGGCCAGCTATCAGCAGGGTGATAACGACAGCCTGGGCTTCACCAATTCTGGCGTGCCTGGCGCTTCTCGCTACAGTGGCGACGTTTCGCAGCGTTCCATCGGTCTGCAATTGAACATCCCGCTGTATAGCGGCGGTCTGACCAGCTCGCAGGTGCGTGAGGCTTATCAGCGCCTGGGCCAGACCGAGCAACTGCGCGAGAGCCTGCGTCGCCAGGTGGTGCAGAACACCCGCAACCTGTTCCGCGCGGTAAATACCGACGTGGAAACCGTGCAGGCGCGTCGCCAGTCGATCATCTCCAACCAGAGCGCGCTGGAAGCCACCGAGATCGGCTATCAGGTAGGTACCCGCAACATCGTCGACGTGCTCGACGCCCAGCGGCAGTTGTACAGCGCTGTGCGTAATTACAACGACGCGCGTTACGACTACATCCTCAACAACCTGCGCTTGAAGCAGGCTGCTGGCACCCTCAGCCCGGCCGACCTGGAAGCGCTGGGCAATTTCCTCAAACCGGACTACAACCCGGACAAGGACTTCCTGCCGCCAGATCTGGCCTCTGCCGCCGAAGATCGCCTGCAGAACAATCAGGATTTCTGAACCGTTCGCAGCAAACCCAAAGCCCGACGCGAGTCGGGCTTTGGGTTTTGGCGATTTGCCACATAGGGTGTACTGCGCGCACCGATCTGGTTGGCGGTGCGCTACCCGTGTTTGAGCCGAGCCAAATCAGTCGTAGCCCGGATGTAATCCGGGGAATGTTGCTGGCGTGACGTTTCCCCGGATTGCATACGGGCTACAGAAGACGCTGCAAACCTTCCAGCAAGCGCTGCAGTGCGCCCTGGTTGGCCTTGAGCACGCTCAGGCCGGCCTGGCTCATGCGCTGCATCTCGCCAGGCTCGCTCAGCAGTGCGGCAACCCTGTCCGCCAGTTGCGCGGCGTTCTCCACCTCGCTCAGGGCGCCGGCCTCACGCAATTGCGTGGCGATCTCCAGAAAATTGAACAGGTGCGGGCCGCTCAGCACCGACTTGCCCAGTGCTGCCGGCTCGAGCAGGTTATGGCCGCCATTGGCCACCAGGCTGCCGCCGACGAAGGCGATATCCGCCAGCGCATAGAGAAACAGCAGCTCACCCATGGTGTCGCCGAGCAGCACCTGGTCGCTGGCTTGCACGGCTTCAGCCGTGGAGCGGCGGCGAGTGGTCAGCCTTTCACTGATGCACAGCTCATGGACCGAGTTGAAGCGTTCGGGGTGACGTGGCACCAGAATCAGCAGTGCATCCGGCTGCGTCTTCAGCAACTGGCGATGGGCGGCGAGGACGATCTCGTCTTCACCGGCATGGGTGCTGGCAGCGATCCAGACAGGTCGAGTCGTTGCCTGCCATTGCTGGCGCAACGCATCTGCGCGTTGCAGCAGTCCGGCATCAATCTTCAGGTCGAATTTGATCGAACCGGTGACTTCCACGCAGCCAGGGCGAGCGCCCAGATCGAGAAAACGCTGTGCCTCGGTCTGGGTCTGCACGGCGATCAGCGACAGTTCGCCGAGCATCGGTGCGGTGAGTTTGCCAAAGCGCGCATAGCCGCGTGCCGAGCGCTCGGAAAGGCGCGCATTGGCCAGGGCTACGGGAATGTTGCGCTTGGCGCACTGATGGATGTGGTTCGGCCACAGCTCGGTTTCCATCACCACGGCTAGACGTGGTTGTACGCGATCGAGAAAACGCGCGGCAGCCCAGGGCAGGTCATAGGGTAGGTAGCAGTGCTGCACGCTTTCACCGAACAGCGCCTGGATGCGCTCGGAGCCGGTCGGTGTCATGCAGGTGACGGTGATCGGCAGTTCGGGATGGCGTGCCTGCAGCGCGCGGATCATCGGCGCGGCGGCAATACTTTCCCCGACCGATACCGCGTGTACCCAGATGCCGCCCGGTTTCATTGCCGGCAGGCCGAGGGAGAAGCGTTCATTGATACGCCGGGCATAGGCCGGCGCCTTGCGTGCGCGCAGGGCCAGACGCAGGGCAATCAGGGGCAGGGCCAGGTGCAGCAGCAGGGTGTAGAGGAGTCTGTTCATGGGGGCGCAGCTTATCGCCGCCGGTCATCCTCTGGAAGCGTGATCATGCCTGCGGGCGCAGCAGTTCACGCGCCAGGCAGTCGGCCAGCCAGTTGGCAGCAGGACCGAGCGCGCCGTCGCGACGGCAGACCAGCTCCACTACCAGTGGTAGGGGCGCCCAGTCGCTGCGCAGTTCCTGCAGGTGGCCCTGGTAGGTCGGGTACTGCGCTACGTGGCGGGGTAGCCAGGCCCAGCCAACACCGCGAATCACCAGCTCGGCCATCACGTAGAAGCTGTCGGCGCGCCACACCAGCGGACTGATCTGCTCGCCACCGGGGTAGTGGCTGTCCTGCGGTGTCATCAGCAGTTGGCGGTGTTCGGCCAGGTCACGGCGTTCGACGCTGTCGAGCTCGGCCAGCGGGTGGTGCGGGCTGCACACCGTGACCATCTCGATGGTGCCCAGGCGCTGGCTTTCCAGTGCGCGTGGCATCTGTTCGTGATGAAACAGCAGGCCAAGATCGGCCTGATGCTGCAGCAGCTTGCGCGCCACGTCACCCTGGGCGCCGCTGGAAAGCTGCACTTCAAGCAGGGGGAAGGCAGCCGCCAGGGCTTCCAGGCTGGCCAGCACCGGTTGGTAAGGCATGGCCTCGTCCTGCGCCAGACGCAGGCGCGCCTCCTCGCCACGTGCCAGGCCCAGCGCGCGACCATCGAGGCGCTCGCACTGCTGCAACACGCTGCGGGCCTGCTCCAGCAGCGCCGCGCCTGCCTCGGTCAGCTGTGGCTGGCGACCGCTGCTGCGTTCGAAGAGGGTGACGCCGAGATCGCTTTCGAGCAGGGCGATGGCGGTGCTGACCGCCGATTGCGCGCGTCCGGTCTGCCGAGCTGCAGCAGAAAAGGATCGGCTCTCAGCGGTACGGACGAACAGTTGCAGTTGATCGAGATTCCAGTTCATGGCTGACCTATCTCAAATACAGATAGGTAATGACTTTATCCCATCATGGAAGAACTTAGAATTGCGCTCATCTTTCAGGAGTCGCCATCATGCCCGGATATCTCTATCTCGCCATTGCCATCGCGGCCGAAGTGGTTGCCACCACCTCTATGAAGGCTATCGACGGCTTCAACAAACCCTTGCCGCTGTTGCTGGTGATCGGCGGTTACGCGATCGCTTTCTGGATGCTGATTCTGGTGGTGCGCACCATCCCGGTGGGCATCGCCTACGCCATCTGGGCGGGGTTGGGCATCGTCCTCGTCAGCATCGCGGCGATGTTCATCTACCAGCAAAAGCTCGATCTGCCGGCCGTGCTCGGCATGGGGCTGATCGTCAGTGGCGTGGTGGTGATTCAGCTGTTCTCGCAATCGACCGGGCACTGATGGGCCGCGGGTGAGGTAGCTGGCGGGTTATACTGCGCGCCTGTTTTTCGCCGAGGCCCGTTCATGTCCCAGTCTCTCAGCACCGATGTCCTGATCGTCGGCGGCGGTATCGCCGGCCTCTGGCTCAACGCGCGCCTGCGTCAGCAGGGTTTCTCCACCGTTCTGGTGGAGCGCGGCAGCCTGGGCGGCGGGCAGAGCCTGAAGTCGCAGGGCATCATCCATGGCGGCGCCAAATACGCCCTGCATGGCGCGCTGACCGGTGCCTCCGAGGCGATCGCCGATATGCCGCGCCGCTGGCGCGAGGCGCTGGCCGGTAACGGCGAGCTGGATCTGTCTGGCGTACGCATTCTTTCCGACGCGCATTACCTGTGGTCGCCCGGCACCCTGGCCGGCAACCTCACCAGCTTCTTCGCCAGCAAGGCGGTGCGTGGCCGCGTCGATCAGGTCAAGGGCGAGCAATTGCCGCCGGCGCTGCAGCATCCGAAGTTCAAGGGCAAGGTCTATCGCCTCGCCGAGCTGGTGCTCGATGTGCCGAGCCTGATCGCACGCCTGGCTGAACTGGCGGGCGACAGCCTGCTGGCCGCCGAGCGTATCGAACCGCTGCAGGAGAACGATGAGCTGTGCGGGCTGATCGTCGATGGTCGCGAGATTCGTGCGCAGCGCGTGGTGCTCAGCGCGGGTGCCGGCAATGCCGATCTGCTCGCCGCACTGGGCGTCGAGCAGCCCGCGCAGCAGTTGCGCCCGCTGCATATGGTGCTGGCCAAGGGGCCGGCGCTGAAACCGTTGTACGCCCATTGCCTTGGTGGCGGGCCGAAGCCTCGGGTCACCGTCACCACCCATCCGGCGGCCGATGGCCAATGGGTCTGGTACCTCGGCGGCGATCTGGCCGAAGCCGATGGCGTCGCCCGCGACGAGGCGGCGCAGATTGAGGCCGCGAAAAAGGAGATGGCCTCGCTGCTGCCCTGGGTCGACCAGAGTCAGACTCGCTGGGCCACATTGCGCGTGGATCGCGCCGAACCCGCGCAGTCGGGCCTGGTGCGCCCTGATAACGCGTTTCTGGCCGAGCAACAGCGCTTACTGGTGGGCTGGCCGACCAAGCTGGCGCTGGCGCCGGATTTCGCTGATCGCGTACTGGCCACGCTGCAGCGCGATAATCTGCAGCCGTCCGCTGATATGCCATTGCCCGAATTGCCGCGCCCAGCCTTGGGGCAACCGGTGTGGGACGCGTTACTGCCATGAGTACATTGCACGAGCTGCATCGTCCGCTGGGCTCCACTGGCTTTCAGGTTTCGCCGCTGGGTCTGGGCACGGTCAAGCTGGGCCGCGACCAGGGCGTCAAGTACCCCAACGGCTTCACTATTCCCGACGATGCACAGGCACTGGCCTTGTTGCAGCAGGCCCGCGAGCTGGGCATCAACCTGATCGATACCGCGCCGGCCTACGGCATCAGCGAGCAGCGCCTCGGCCCGCTGCTGCGTGGCCAGCGTGATGAGTGGGTGATCGTCAGCAAGACCGGTGAGGAGTTCGAGCAGGGCCGATCGCACTTCGATTTCTCCCCCGCGCATACTCGCCTCTCGGTCGAGCGCAGCCTCAAGCGCCTGGAGACCGATCGTATCGATCTGCTGCTGGTGCACTCCGACGGCAACGATCTTGCCGTGCTGCGTGAAACAGGGGTGTACGAGACGCTGGCCGAGCTCAAGCGTGAGGGTAAGATCCTTGCCTACGGGATTTCCGGCAAGACCGTCGAGGGCGGGCTGCTGGCGCTGGAACAAGGCGACTGCGCCATGGTCACCTATAACCTGAGTGAGCAGGGCGAGAAGCCGGTATTGGACTACGCTGCCAGTCACGCCAAGGGCATCCTGATCAAGAAGGCGCTGGCCAGCGGGCATGCCTGCCTGGCCGATGGTGTCGACCCGGTGCGCGCCAGCTTCGAGCTGATCTTCGCGCATCCGGGCGTCAGCAGCGCCATCGTCGGCACCATCACGCCCGCGCACCTGGCGGCCAATGTCGCGACTGTGGCGGCGGTTTTACAGGGCATCCGCTGAGTCCCCGGTCACGTCCTCTTACAGCCTTGGGTTGTACTGGGTGGTCGGCTTGGGGCAGCCTTGAGCGGTTTTCGCTTCAACCTGACCCTCGCGTGAGCGCTGGCTGCCGAGCCGCCTCACGCCCAGCCGGAACAAGGAGTCGAGATGCCGCGTACGCTGATCCGCAAGGACCCGAGTAACTTCAAGACCCTGCCGCTGTTCGTCGAAGCCAGCCCGGATGGGCTGAGCTACCAGAGCCTGGGGCAGCCGCTGAATTTCCAGCAGATGCTCGAACGCCGCCGCCCGGTCGAGGTGGCGGACAGCTCACGGTTTTCCGTCGAGCTGGCCAACCTCGGCGTTTCGGTGCGTCTGACCCTGCGCCTGCATGGCCGTGACTACTGGTTGCTGGTGCGCCAGCGGCGGCCGGATCGCGGCGACACCGTGCTCAAGCTGATTTCCGGCTATGTGCCGGCGCACGAGTTGAATCTTCCGCTGCTCACTGCCATTCAGGAAGTCGCCGAGGAGTGCCTGCTGGAAAGCGCCGATGGCTGGCTGAGCGGGCGTTTCTCCGATACCTGGTTGCCCACGCCCTATCAGGGCGCGCTGCGTTATCGCGAGTCGAGTCACTTTCGCCTCAGCCCGCTGTCCGGCGCTGCGCGGCCGGTGCAGTGCGGCAACCTGACCTTGCTCGAGCGCCCGCGCGCCTACGTGCACCTGCCTACCGCATCCTTGCAGCTGGTCTACGACCTGAGCCTGGAGCTGCCGCGTGATGCCCGTCAGCTGAGCCTGTTCCATGTCGACGAATGCCTGGAAGACGGCCGCCTGGTGGCGCGTCTGGAGCGTCGTCGGCCGGATATCTACTTGTTGGCATTGCAGCGCGGCGTGCCCAGCGGTGGGCTGTTCACGCTGCGCAAGGGCGAGCTGCTGCCTGCCAGCACCCGAGGGGTATGGTTGTCGGAGAGCTTTGCCGAACAGGATGGCTGGCTGGTACGTGACGAGCGGATTCGCTGGAAAGACTGGCTGCAGCGCTACGGTGTGAAACCCCCGCAGCGGCGAGCATTGGCCAGCGCGTAGGGCGGGTGTAACCCGCCGTTGGCCGTCTGGCGGGTTGCACCCGCCCTACATGGGCTGCGCCGCTTTCACACTCGGCTGTCGCGCATGCGCGTCAGTTGCCGCTCCAGCAGGGCCGGATAAGGATCGAGCAGGCGCTCCACGCAGCTGGCTCCTTCCGGGCTGGCAATCGGGCGAATGCGCGCACGCTGGCGGGCCAGGGCATCCTGTGCGACGCGTTGCTCGACCAGCAGCAGATTGCGGCTGTGTTGCGACAAGGCCAGGGCGTCCAGGGCGCTGTCGCTGAGCAGCAGGTCGGCCTGACCCAGCTCTTCCAGATCACTGCCCAGGGTCAGGCCGAGCTGCAGTTGCAGGGTGATGCCGCTGTCGGCGACCTCGATCTGCAGGGCGTGGCCCAAGGCGCGCATCAGCTCGCCACAGCAGATCGCGTGGGTCAGGTAATCCTCGCCGCACTCGCGCTCGTGGAACAGCATCAGGCTGCTGCCGTCCTTGAGTGTATGAAGTTGACCCTGATAGAGCGCAGCAGCCTGTTCCAGGCAACCCCGATAACGATCCAGCAGGTCCAGCAGGCGCGTGCGCGGCAGGCGACGCAACTGCTCCTGGGCGCCGAGTTGAATGGCCAGCACGGCGCTGGCCTGCGATGGGCGCGGAGCCTTGGCGACCGGCGCAGGCGCCTCGGACTCGTCACGCAGGTCGGCAAAGGGATCATCCGGCCCTATCGTGTCAGGCCAGGGCTTGAGCGGCTCGTCATCGCCATACTCATCGCTGATGTCCGCTTCATCGAAGGCAGCATGCTCGGCTGGGATCTTCTCCTGCTCGTTGAAGCGCTCGTCGTCTTCTTCGTGCAGATAGTCCTCGCTGTCATCGAGCAGCTGTTCGTCATCCAGTTCCTGCTCGGGCTCCGGTTTTTCCGGTACCAGACGCGCCTGCAGTTGACGCGCCAGGTCACCGATCTCGTCGTTGCGTCCGGCGCCTGGCGCAGGGTCGTCCGGGTCACGCAGCCACAGGCGCATCTGCAGCAGTGGGGTGGAAATATGCCGGCCGAGGCGCATGCTCAGCGACAGGGTCAGGGCCAGCAGAATCAGGCTGAGAATGCCCATGCTCTGCAGGCTGATGGTCATCGGTTGCTGGAACTGGCTCATGTCCAGGCTGATGCGCAACTGCCCGGCCATCACTTCCTGGAAGGTGATGGACGTGGAGTACAAACCTTCGGTTTCACCCAGCACGCTGCGTGTCGGGCGCGCGCCGGCTTCGGCGAGGATGCGACTGTCCACGCTGTAGATGGCCGCATGAGCCACCAGCGGGTTCTTCGCCAGGTTATTCAGCAGTACGTTGAGGCTGAGGATGTCGTTGGACACCAGCAGTTCGGTGGCCGAGGCCGCCGTCTGGGTAATCAGCGCCTGACCCAGTGCATCGGCCTGCTGCTGCATGGCCTGCTTGAACTGCATGCCCATGACCCAGGCATAGATGACCATCGCCAAGGCCACCAGCAGCAGGCTGTGGCTGGCGATGCGCAGCACCAGAGGCACCCGCCGCTGACGCAGCGCGTGGAAGATCAGGAGGAAGAAGTTATCGGGTTTGACGGGCGCGGGCCGGTTCACAGAGCACGGCTCTTGTCGACTGAAGTTGCCGCGCAGTATAGCGAGCGGCCTGGGGCGGGCAAAGCGCATGGCTGCCCGGATTGGCGGGAAACTGGGTAGAATGTGCGCCTTTTCGTCGGTCAGTGGCCAATTCGCCGCTTGCCTGCCTCAATCGTTTGCCTTGGAGGGTGCGTCTTGCGCGAAATCGTCCTGATCAATATCACCGGCGAGGATCGCCCCGGACTTACCGCAGCCATCACCGGCGTGCTGGCTCAGGGCGGGGTGAACATCCTCGATATAGGCCAGGCGGTAATCCACGACACCCTGTCGTTCGGCATCCTCATCGAGATTCCTGACAACGGCCGCTCCCAGTCGGTGCTCAAGGATCTGCTGTTCACCGCCTACGAGCTCGATCAGCAGGTACGTTTCACCCCGGTCTCCGAAGACGACTATCGCCAGTGGGTCGGTGGCCAGGGCAAGGCGCGCCATATCGTGACGCTGTTGACGCGCAAGGTCAGCGCCGAGCAGTTGCAGCGCGTCAGCGCGATCACCGCCAAGTACGGTCTGAACATCGACCACATCGACCGCCTTTCCGGGCGCATGCCGCTGGACATGCCGGCCGAACAGGGCAAGGGCTGCATCGAGTTTTCCGTGCGTGGCGAGCCGGCCGACCCCGTGGCCCTGCGCGCCGAATTCCTCAGTGTGGCGCAGGAACTCAACGTCGACATCGCCTTCCAGCGTGACTCGGTGTTCCGCCGTAATCGCCGTCTGGCGGTGTTCGACATGGATTCGACGCTGATCGAGGCCGAGGTGATCGACGAGCTGGCCAAGGCTGCCGGTGTTGGCGAGCAGGTGGCCGAGATCACCGAGCGCGCCATGCGTGGCGAGCTGGATTTCCGCGCCAGCTTCAAGGAGCGTCTGGGCTTGCTGCAGGGCCTGTCGGAAGACGTGCTGGAAGAGATCGGCGCGTCCCTGCGTTTGACCGAAGGCGCCGAGGTGCTGTTCGCCGAACTCAAGCGCCTGGGCTACAAGACCGCGATTCTCTCCGGCGGCTTCACCTACTTTGCCCAGCAGCTGCAGGCCAAACTGGGCATCGACTACGTGTTCGCCAATGAGCTGCAGATCGACAACGGCAAGGTCACCGGCGTGGCCGTCGAGCCCATCGTCGACGCGCAGCGCAAGGCCGATCTGTTGCGTGAGCTGGCGCAGAAGGAAGGTTTGCAGCTGGAGCAGACCATCGCCGTCGGCGATGGCGCCAACGACCTGCCGATGCTCGGGCTGGCCGGTCTCGGTGTGGCCTTCCGCGCCAAGCCGCTGGTCAAACAATCGGCCAAGCAGGCGATCTCCACCCTGGGTCTGGACGGCATTCTCTATCTGCTCGGCTTCCGTGACCGTGAGGGACAGGAATAAGCACTAGCACTGCGTCGGATATGAAAAAGCCGCCTGTTCAGGCGGCTTTTTCGTCGGTGGGATTTATTCGTCGCCGGCCGAGAAATCGTAGTCCATCGACTGGCTCGGGCCCTGCAGGTAGTAGCCCTGAATGAAGTTGACCCCGGCCTGCCACAGCGTGGCCAGTACGCTGGCACTTTCGACGAAGGGCACGATGGTCAGCTTGGCCTGGGCATGCAGGCTGCTGAGCAGGGTTTTCAGCGCTTCCTGGTTCTCTGCATTGCTCAGGTCCTGGGAGAACGAGCCATCGACTTTGACGAAGTCCACTTGCAGGTGTTTGAGCGTGTTGAACGGGTTAAGCGCACAGCCGAACTGGCTCAAGGCCACCTTGCAATGCAGTTCCGCCAGGCCCTGGGTCAGCACCTTGGCCTGTTTCAGGTAGGCGATGGCGTCCGGTTCGCTGAACTGGAACACCAGCGAGTCCGACGGCAGGCGCGCGGCTTTGAGTGCCACGCTGAGCCAGGGCAGCAGAGTCTGGTCCTGCAGGCTGGCGCTGGACAGGTGTACGAACAGACGGGTGTTATGGCCTTTGGAGCGATGATCGGCCAGTAGCTTGATCGAGTTGAGGATTACCCAGCGGTCGATCTTCTCGCCGAGGCCGGCATCCTTGGCGGCGGCGAGGAATTCCATTGGCGGCACCTCTGCGCCCTGCGGATTGAGCAGGCGCAGTAGCACTTCGTAGTGTTCGTGAGCATCGCCACGCAGGCTGATGATCGGCTGGAACAGCAGCCGGAAGCTGTTGTTCTCCAGTGCCTGCTGCACCATCGCCAGCAGGCTGCCGCGGTTGGCTGCTGCGGCGAGTTCATCGGCCGGGTTGAACACTTTGATGGCATTGCCGTCACTGAGCTCGTCGGCGCAGCGGTGCGCGCGATCGAGTACTTCCTGCGCCTTGGCGGTTTTCTCGCTGAGGCCGGCGACACCGATCGACAGGGTGGTCTGGGCGGTGCGGCCGCTGACATCGAACAGGTGGGCTTCGACCTTCTTCAGCAGGGGCGCCAGGCTGGCTTGGCACTGCTCGGGCGTCTGGCCCGGGAGCAGGGCGGCGAACACGTCGTCACCGAAGCGGGCCAGTTGGGTATCCGCCGGGAAATGTGCGCGCAGCAGGCCGGCCAGGTCGGTCAGCAGCAGGTCGATGCCGGCCAGGCCGATCTCGCCCTGCATGCTGGCATAGCGGTCGACACGGATGTACGCCAGGGTCGAGGGCTGACCGGTGTTGACGGCGCGCTCGGCGGCGTTGTCCATCAGCTCGAGGAAGTGGTTGCGGTTGAACAGGCCGGTGACCAGATCCTGGCTGCTGATCTCGCGCAGTTTCTCTTCCAGTTCGGCATTGGAAGTTTCCGCGCGGATCACCACCTGAATGCACGGTTCGCCATCATAGGTGGCGGGAGAAAAGGTCATTTGCGCGGCGAAGCTGCTGCCATCGGCACGTACGCCCTGGCAATTGAGCTCGGCATTGCCTTCGGCACTCTGGTAGTTCTTCAGGAAATCCTTGAACGCAGCGTGATCGGCACTGGCGATCAGGTCGATCATCGGCATGCCTTCCAGCTCATCACCATCCTCGTAGCTGAACAGCTCAAGATAGGCACGGTTGGCGTAGATGTGCATGCCGTCGTGGACGTAGGTGATGGCGTCTACCGAGCTTTCCAGCAGCAGCTGGCAGCGCTTCTCCGCTTCGCGCAAGGCCACTTCGGCGGCACGGCGGGCGCGACGTTCCTCGAGGTTGGCCAGCTCGCGCTTGGCCACTAGCACCAGACGTTCGTCCTCGCCTTGCGGCAGGGCGTCTTGCGCGCCGAACAACAGGGCTTCGGTGATGATCTCGGAATCGTTTCCCTCGACCAACTGGATGACGGGGATGTCCTTGGCCTGACGGCGGATGGCACTGATCGCCTCGCCAGGATCGAGATGCTCGCTGCTCGCTGCGCAGATCAGCAGGTCCCAGGTCTGTTGCAGTGTCTCTGCCAGGTCTTCGCTGGATGTCAGACGATGCACACGAGTGGCATGCCCGGCGTTGCGGAACAGACTGACTAGGCGCTCTGCTTCGTTCTGCGAGTCTTCGAGAATCAGCAGGCGGATGGTTTTTTTTTCGATGGCCATAGAGGGGTCATTACCGCGCCGAACGGACGCGAAAAGGCGACAAATGGTGAGTTCGCCGGAGCCTACAGCGACTTCCAGAGCGAGTCAAAATCTTCCTCCCCCGCAGGCTTCTGGCTTTGCGAGGCTGTGACCGGTGTCCCGGGCGCACCTTCTTCTTCGCCTACGCGGCGATACTCGAACTGGCTGAAGCTGCCGGTGCTGACCTGTCTGCGCGTGAGCAGCGCGCGGTGTTCTTCGCCGTGGTCGTTGATCAGGACCTTGCTGCCTTCCTGGAATGGCAGGCGTGGGGTGATCAGGCTGGCGGGGCGAGAAATGGCGCTGATTTCCGGTAGCAGCAGGGCGCGCAGGTACTGGCTGTTCTGCTCGGCTTTGCGTAGCAGTTGCAGGCCGCAGGGGCGTGCGTGCGGCGCGATCAGCTCGATACCCATCTGTGTGCCGCCGCCGCGCACCTGGCGAATCCAGCGCACGATGGCCACGCTCCAGCCCTGGCTGGGGTTGTCTTGTACGCCCAGCAGTTCACCGGCCTGCAGTTGGCTGGGGACGTCCTTGGGCCAGGACAGGCAATAGCCACCTGGGCTGTGATTGACGATGGGCAGGGGGAAGGTCGGGTAACTCTCGCCATTGTTCTCAGGCTGCGCCTGTTCACCGGGGGTTACCTTGGTGTACTGAATCTCTTCGAAGTGGATTTCGTCAGCCGCATTGCGCTGGGCATCGAAGGCGTTGGACCAGACATCAGGCTCGCCCGTGGAAGGCTTGAATACCGCAGCGCCCAGCTCGACCGGACGTTTGAGTACTTCAGCGAACGAGCAGCATCCGGAGAGGAAGAAATGCAGCGCGGTCATGCCGATGCACAGGGTCAGGCTGCCTTGTCCCGGCGTGCGCTGGAAGGTGCGCTCGGCGATGTCGCCCCAGGCTGCGGCAACATGCTGCAGCAGATCGAGGGTGATGCCTTCCGGAATCATCAGGCGCGATTTGCTGCGCTCTTCTTCCGGGAGTTCCAGGTATTCCTTGATGGCATCGACCAGCGGTTGCGTATCGATGCCCAGCAGGTTGTGCAATTCGCTGCTCTGGTACAAGGACTTGTAGCGTGGCGGGCCGTCGATCTGCGGCGCCAGTACGAACAGGCTGTCGGCATGGTCGCCTGGCTGCAGCTTGACCTGCGCGCTCCAGGGCTCCAGCGCTTCTGCCAGGCGGGCGATGCCGTTCTGGCGCATCTGGTTGGTGCGCGCGCAGCCGAGTAGCAGTGCGGTCACGTAGGTCTGCTCGGTGCTCATGCCCTGAGTATGGCGTGCCAGCGGGTCGCGAATGACCTGGCGCTGCAGGCGCTGCTCGCAGGCAATCTGATAGAGCTGGTGCAGCTCCAGCCAGAGCCCTTCCGGAACCGGGCAGTAGAGCTGACTGGCACGGATCAGCGGGCTGCACAGGCTGTGGCTGGCGCGCTGCAGGGAGACGGCGAGCAGCTGGTCGCGATCCTTGCCGCTGCGGGCGATCACGCGGGAAATGATCAGCTTGTAGCCGACAGCCAGGTGGTTCTGCAGCGCCTGGCACAGGTTGGCCACCTTGCGCGGGCGCTCGTCGAGAACGATGGCCTGGTTGAGAAAGTGACGCTCCAGGTGTTGGCAGACGAAGCTGACTTCCGGGCGCAGCAACTCGAGCAACTGCAGACGATTTTCCGAAGGGGTGAGGAATTGATTGAGTTCCACCAGGCTCTGATACAACTGACGTGCAGTTTCACCGATGTTCGCCTTGGGCAGGCCTGCGATCCAGCGTTTCAGATCACGGGGGCTGCCGTCGCAGAAACTGAGGCTCTGCTTGCTCGGCGTGGGAACGCGCAACAGTTGAAGGTGGGTACTCTGTCTATCCATCAAACTCGGATACTCCGGCCACGCAATACCAAGCGGCTCTAGTAATAGTCTTGCGAACTCTAGCAGTATCTGCCTGTGCTGGCAGCCCATCCGCGCGGACGGCCTGCCTCGCCAGAGTACGGATCTATGACCGAACGGTCGAGATGCGGGTTCCTTTTCTCAACGGTTCAGTCCTGAGCGGTGCCCATCAGTTGGCCCATGCGCACCGCGCTGCCGGCGCCCAGCTCTTGAGCCCATTGCACCTGATTCGGGCCGAACAGGACGATGGCAGTAGAGCCCAGTTTGAAGCGGCCCATTTCTGCGCCCTTGGCCAGTTCTATCGGCCCGCGTGCTTGCGCGTCATAGCGTGTGCTCTTCAGCTCGCGCTTGGGGGGCGTGACCAGGCCAGCCCATACGGTTTCCACGCTGGCCACGATCATCGCGCCCACCAGTACCACGGCCATCGGCCCGCGTTCGGTGTCGAACAGGCAGACCACGCGCTCGTTGCGGGCAAACAGTTCCGGCACGTTTTCTGCGGTGGTCTGGTTGACCGAGAACAGGCGGCCCGGCACATAGACCATCTCTTTCAGCGTGCCGCCCAGCGGCATATGGACGCGGTGGTAATCCTTCGGTGAGAGGTACACGGTGGCGAACTGGCCACCCATGAACGGCGCTGCGCGTTCGGCGTCGCCACCGAGGAGTTCGACAGCGCTGAAACTGTGGCCCTTGGCCTGGAAGATGCGGCCGTGCTCGATGGCGCCGAGTTGGCTGATCGCCCCGTCGGCCGGGCTGAGAATGGCGCCGAGGGTTTCGTCCAGCGGGCGCGCGCCGTCTTTCAGGGCGCGGGTGAAGAACGCGTTGAAATGTTCGTAAGCACGCAGGTCCTCGACTTGCGCTTCGCTCATGTTGACCTGGTACTGCTTGGTGAACCACGAGATCAGCGGATTCTTCAGCCAGCCAATACGGCATTCGGCAATGCAGCCGATCAGGCGCGACAGCAGGTGATGAGGCAGCAGGTACTGGCTGAGGATAAAAAGACGTTGTTTCATCGTGTTTCCTTGAAGGTTCTGAACCGACACTGGCGTGGCCAGGCCGGGTGCAACTGAATGGTCGACGGACTCAGCGTTCGATGGGCGTGTCGGGCAGGTTGCCCCACTCGGACCAGGAGCCGGCATAGGCCTTCACGCGTGGATAGCCGAGTGCCTTGGCCACCACGTAGCTGAAGCCGGAGCGGCGGTGAGTCTGGCAGTGAGTGATCACTTCCTTGTCGGGCGTGATGCCCAGACCTTGCAGGACTTCGGCGATATCCGTGCGAATGCGCATACCGCGTTGCAGGTCCATGCCGGCGGTCCACTCGAAATGGGTGGCGCCGGGGATATGCCCGCCACGCGCTGAACTCAGTTTTTCGCCGCGGTATTCGTCTGCGCCGCGCACGTCCCAGATGGCCAGGTCGGCGGCATCCAGGCGCGACTGCAGGTACTCGCGGGTGGCGGTGGGGGCATCGCTCAGCGTCAGTGATACCTCGGTGCGGGTTACTGCGGGCTCCTCCTGGCTCAGCTCGAGGCCATCACTGATCCAGGCCTGCAGACCTCCATTGAGGAAGTGGTAACGCTGATGACCGATCACGTCGAGCAGCCAGATGAAGCGACCGGCCCAGGGGCCGCCCTCATCGTCGTAGACCACATAAACGGCATTCGCGTGATGACCGATATCGGCGAACAGCGCTTCGAGCTGCGCTCGCTCGGGTAGCAGGCCGGGGGCGGGCGGCAGGCCCAGTTGCGTGCGCTTGGCATCCACCCAGCGCGCGCCTGGGATGTGGCCGGCGGCGTAGCGCGCTGCGCTGCTCAGATCGAGCAGGATCAGGTCGGCTGCATCCAGGCGTTTGGCCAGTTGGGCTGGCTCGATCACCAGTGGCAAGTTGTCGAAGGCGGACATGACGGCCTCCTTGAATGAAAAGAGGTCGATTGTAGCGGAAACAGAGCGCTTCAGCGCCCGCGCCTGGAAAAGCTGCCCAGCGCGCGCTCGATGCACTGCACGGTCTTGCCGAACGCCTGCAGGCAGACGTCATTGAGCGGTTGGCCGCCCTGGTCGGCCACGACCAGCATCACCACCCGACCGTTATTGGCCACAGAGCGCAGCAGCAGATGCTCGCTGGGAAACAGGGCCTTGAGGTTGCCCGGCAGCAGTGCCGAAAACTGCGCCACGTTGCTGGGCGTCAGGCGCAGTTGTCCTGGCGCGCTGAGCAGGCGTTTCAACACCTGACTTTGTGCTGGGTCGAGGCTGAGGGTGGCCGCGCTGGCATTGAGCCCCGCCTGTTGTTGGGTTTGCAGGCGGGTGTGCTGGCGATCGGCAAGAAGCAGCAGCACGCGCTTCAGGCCGCAGGCCTGCAAGGCGTCGCGGGCGCAGGCAGTCAGCTGCGGCACATTGGCAAAGGTGCTGGGGTCGGCGAGCAGGCGTGCACAGTGCTGACGCCAGGTGGCAAGGTCATCGCGCTTGGGTGGCGCTGCGGCGCTGACGGCTGGCTTCAGGCGATGGGCGTCCCATGGCCAGATCAGTGCCTGGGCCGGGTGCCAGAGTGCGTGATCGTGAACAAGGCGTGCGCTGCTCACGGCGTGCTGGTGCACTTCCTGTTGCAGCTCATTCAGAGGGATCTGCAGGTAAAGTCCGGTAAGACGTTGCCAGCGCAGGCTGTGCGCGGTATCCCAGGCGTGGTGGGCGGATACTGCCAAACCGTTGGCCAGCAGCACGCAGTTGCTCGGATGGGTGAGCCAGTGGCGCAGGGGGATGTCGGCGTCGAGCATCTGCTGTTGATGCAGGGGATGCTCGTTGTCGCGAGCGATGTGCAGCGCCCGGACCAGTTGGCGACGATCACGCTCGAGCAGGCGGTAGCCGCGCACGATCCATTCTGGCAGTCGCCAGCGCTCGGCCAGTTTGACGCACAGCTGGATCAAGGTGACGCCGAGCAGCTCTTTCTCGACAGCAGCGGGCCGTTCGCCCTTGAGCAGCACGCGTTGCTCCCAGGCCTCGAACAGCTGCGGATGGGCGCACAGTAATGGCCAGATGGGTGAAAGAAACAGCAGGCTGCAGCCGTGCAGTTCATTCCACAGGCGTGCCAGGCGTGCGCCGAACAGGCCACGAGCCTGTTGGCTTGCATGCTGACTGATCAGCAAAATCTGCTTGAATGCTAGAGGGATGTCGCTTTCTGGCAGGGCAGGCGCCTGGCTGAGCAGGGCTTCGCAGCGGCTCAGGCCCAGGCGCGACAGCGCGGTTTCGACGCTCTCGGCGGGATCGCTGAGGCTGTTGCTCGATTGGTTTGCCTCGCGCAGTACCTGCAGGGCGAAAGAGGGGCTGGACTCTATCGCCTCGGCAATTTCGCGCCAGGTCCGGCGACTGTCTCCCAGGATGCGACGCAGGCGCAAATGCTGCTGCTGCTCGATAGGCAGTGGCAACTTGCCCAGATGTTGTACCCAGGCGTCCAGAGTGCGTGGCAGAGACTTTGACGTCGGCATATTGGCTCGAGTCGAACTGGCTTTTGACCATAACTGGCTATAGTCTGGCGTATAAGCTCCGATAATTAGAAGGGTTGTTTTTAATAACCCGTCCATTAGGCTCTACAAGCGTTTATTCCATGGTAAAAATCTTAGGCATCATTGTCGTCTTTGGCTGTGTGCTCGGCGGGTTCATACTCTCGGGCGGGAAGTTCATGGCATTGGTCCACCCCTTCGAGGTTCTGATTATTGGCGGCGCGGCGCTGGGTGCATTCCTCCAGGCCAACCCCGGCAGCATGTTCATGCAGGTTTTCAAGAAATCGCTGAGCATGTTTGGCAGTCGCTTTACCCACGCTTATTACCTCGAAGTGCTCAAACTGCTGTACGAGATCCTCAACAAGAGTCGCCGCGAGGGCATGATGGCCATCGAGGCAGACGTCGAAGATCCCAACGCCAGTCCGATCTTCAGCAAGTATCCCGGTGTGCTCAAGGATGCGCGGATGACTGCGTTCATCTGCGATTACCTGCGCATCATGTCTTCCGGCAACATGGCGCCGCACGAACTCGAAGGCCTGTTCGACATGGAGCTGGCCAGCCTCAAGGAGGAAGTGGAGCACCCGGCGCACGCCGTGGCCAAGGTCGCCGACGGCATGCCGGCCATGGGTATCGTCGCGGCCGTGCTGGGCATCGTGATCACCATGTCGATCCTGGCAGAGGCGGACAACGCGCAGATCGGTGAGAAGGTGGGTACTGCTCTGGTCGGTACCTTCCTCGGCATTCTCGCTTCCTATGGCTTCTTCGGCCCACTGTCGAACGCGCTGGAACATGACGCCAAGGAAGAGCTGAACCTTTACGAAGCGATCAAGGCGACCCTGGTCGCTTCTGCCTCGGGCATGCCGCCGACCCTGGCCGTGGAGTTCGGGCGCAAGGTGTTGTATCCGGCGCATCGTCCGAGCTTCAGCGAGCTCGAACAGGCCATGCGCGGCAGCTAAGCCATGGAAAATAACCAACCTATCATCGTCAAGCGAGTCAAGAAGACCGCTGGCGGACACCATGGCGGTGCCTGGAAGATCGCTTTTGCCGACTTCGCAACCGCCATGATGGCGTTCTTCCTGGTCATGTGGCTGATGACATCGGCCACTCCGGAACAGAAGAAAGCCATTTCCGGCTATTTCCAGGACCCGATCGGTTTCACCGAGAGTGCCAGTCCATACGCCATCGACCTGGGCGGCACGCCTACGCCAGCGCCCGAGCGCACCCTTAATCCTGACATCTCCGAGACGCCGGAGAGTCAACCGGATGAGTCCGGCGTCAGCACCGATCAGATCGAAACCCTGGCTGAAAAGATGGAGCAGGAGCGTCTGGAACTGCTGTTGCAGGAGCTGCAGAACAAGGTCGAAGAGAATCCCGAGCTGCAGCGTTTCAAGGACCAGATACTGTTCGAAATCACCCAGGATGGCCTGCGCATCCAGATCATGGACGCCGAGAATCGACCGATGTTCGCCCTCGGCAGTGCCAACCTTCAGCCCTATTTCGAAGACATCCTGCTGGCCATGGCCGACACCATTCGCGCGGTGCCGAACAAGATCAGCATCAGCGGTCACACTGATGCCAAACCGTTCGTAGGGCGCGGCGATTTCGGCAACTGGGAGCTGTCATCCAACCGTGCCAACGCCGCGAGGCGCACATTGGTGGCGGGCGGGTACCCGGACGAGCAGGTGGCGCGGGTGGTCGGCTATGCCTCGTCGGCGCTGTTCGATCGTGAGGATCCGTTCAACCCGGTCAATCGGCGCATCGATATCGTCGTGCTGACCAAGAAGGCGCAGCGCGCCATCGAGGGCGAACAAGGCGTCGAGGAAGGCACTGCGCCCGCGCCAGGCGAGGCTCCGGCGGACGCGGCGAGTGAACCGCTAGCGCCAGAGCAACTGCAGCAGCGCCTGAATATCTTCGAAGAAGGCGCCTTGCAGTTCGATCAACTGAATAATCAGTAATCGTCTTCCGGCAGGCTGGCGATGATGTGCCGGTAGCTGGCCATGCGCTGCGGCTGCACGCGGCCGTCTTCCAGGGCCTGCAAAAGCGCACACCCGGGTTCGCGATCATGCTTGCAGTCACGGAAGCGGCAGCGCCCGAGCAGGTCGTGGAATTCGATGAAGCCCGCTTCCACGTCATCGCGGCTGACATGGCCGAGGCCGAATTCGCGAATGCCTGGGGAGTCGATCAGTTGACCGCCACCGGGAAAGTGGAAAAGCCGTGCGGTGGTGGTGGTGTGCGTCCCCTTGCCGGTCAACTCCGACAGCGCGCCGACACGCGTATCGACGCCGGGCAGCAGGCTGTTGACCAAGGATGATTTGCCTACGCCAGATTGGCCGACGAATACGCTGACGTTTCCGTTCAGGCGATGTTTCAGCTGCTCCATGCCATCGCCCTGATGGGCCGAGACTTCCAGCAGCGGGTACTCGAGCTCACGATAGACCTTGAGCAGCGCGTCCAGCGCTACCTGGTTCTGCTCATCGATCAGATCGGCCTTGTTAAGCAGCAGCAGCGGGCGAATGCCCGCGTGCTCGGCGGCAACCAGATAACGGTCGATCAGGTTGGCGTGCGGCTCGGGCAGCGGCGCGAAGACGATGACGATCTGGTCGACGTTGGCCGCCACCGGCTTGAGTTGGCCGCGCATGTCGGGGCGGCACAGTTCGCTGTTTCTCGGCAGTTGCGCGACGATGACGCCGTCACCCTGATTGCCGGGGCGCCAGACTACCTGGTCACCAGTGACCAGTGCCGGCAGGTTGGCGCGCAGGTGGCAGCGAAACACCTGGCCGGCCATCTCGCCCTGCAAACCTTCGATTTCCACCTGTACGCCGAAATGGGCGATTACCAGTCCGGTCTGTTCCGGGCCGAGGTCACCGCCTTCCAGTGCTTCCATTGCCCGTGATTCACGCTTGGCGGCGCGGGCGGCGCGCTCGCCTTGAATCTTTTCGATCCGCCAGTTCTGGCGGCGGTTGAGTTGGCGTTTGGCCATGGAGCATCCGGGTAGTGGAGTGTTGATCGCGGCGAGTTTAGCATGAGCGCTCGGTGGCCATTCGGCTGTCAGGTACAGAGGTTGGGAATGACGGCAGGCGAGGAACGAACGGTGCTGCGGCTACCGTTATTGCGCGCTCTTTTGGCGCAGGGTCTGGCCTTGGCGCTGGTGGTGGTGCTGGTCTATCTGCTGGCGTTGCTGCCCTGGCGCATGTCGCTTTTTTCGGTGGCGCTGCTGCAAGGTGTTGTGGCCGCCGGGATCGGCTGGCGCCTGGGTCTGTCACGCTGGTGGTTTTGGATCAATCTGGCGTTTCTGCCTGCGCTGCTGGTAATGCAGCGCGCCGATTTACCGGCCTGGTTGTTCCTGCTGGGCTTCGTTCTGCTGCTACTGGTCAACTGGAACAGTCTGCGTGAACAGGTGCCGCTCTACCTGAGTGGGCGCAAGGCGCAGCAACGTCTGCAGCAGTGCTTGAGCGAGCGTGAGCCGCCGCTGCGCTTCGTCGACCTGGGTTGTGGTGCTGCTGGTGCGGTGCTGCAGATGGCCAGATGGTTTCCGCGCGGGCAGTTCGTTGGTGTCGAGACGGCGCCGCTGCTCTTCGTTTTCGCCTGGCTACGCTGCCTGCTGCAGGAGAACTGCAGCATTCGTTATCGGAGTTTGTGGCAGGTCGAGCTCGGCGACTTCGATGTCGTCTACTGCTTTCTCTCGCCCGTGCCTATGCCGCGTCTGTGGGCCAAGGCGCAAGTCGAGATGCACGCCAATAGCTGGCTGATCAGCAACACCTTCGAGATTCCGGGCGTGCCGGCTGATCGTGAGCTCGAGATCAACGAAGGACGGCAAACGTCCCTGTTCCTCTGGCGCATGAAGGGTGCCGAGATCCGCTAGACTTGGCGCCTGAGCCAAGGAGCCTAACCATGCAAAACCCCAACAACCTGATCTGGATCGACCTGGAAATGACCGGGCTGGAGCCGGAGCGCGATGTGATCATCGAGATGGCCACCATCGTCACCGACAGTGAGCTGAACGTGTTGGCCGAGGGCCCGGTGATCGCCGTCCATCAGAGCGACGAGGCTCTGGCCGGCATGGACGAATGGAACACCCGCACCCATGGCCAGAGCGGCCTGACTCAGCGCGTACGTGAAAGCAAAATCGACACGGCGGCGGCCGAAGCACAGACCATTGCCTTCCTCGAACAGTGGGTGCCCAAGGGCAAGTCACCCATCTGCGGCAACAGCATCGGCCAGGATCGCCGCTTTCTCTACAAGTACATGCCGGCCCTGGAAGCCTACTTCCACTACCGCTACCTGGACGTGTCGACGCTGAAGATCCTCGCTGGTATGTGGGCGCCAGCGGTCAAGGACAGCTTTCAGAAAACCGCCACCCACCAGGCGCTGGATGACATTCGCGAGTCCATTGCCGAGCTGCGCCACTACCGTGAGCATTTCCTCAAGGTGTAAATCAGCCACTCCGGCGCGTCGCGCGTGCCGTGCAAGTACCGTAGCCCGGATGCAGTCCGGGGAAGCGGGCGGCGCCATTCCCGGATTCCATCCGGGCTACAAGGCGCCGTGCCGCTCCAGAGCCCATGCCACATGCTCGCGTACTAGCTCCGACGGGTGTTCGCGGCGCGCCTGCAGAGCCTGTAGTACCGGGATGGTGGATGGCGCATTGCCAAGGCCGACCGCCAGGTTACGCAGCCAGCGCTCGTAGCCGGCACGGCGTAGCGGCGAGCCTTCGGTGCGGCTGAGAAACTCCTCTTCCGTCCACATGAACAGCTCGGCCAGGCCGCTGTTGTCCAGGCCGTGGCGCGGCTGGAAGTCGCCCTGCTCGGTGGGGCGAGCGAAGCGATTCCAGGGGCAGACGATCTGACAGTCGTCGCAGCCGAACACGCGGTTGCCGATGGGCGCACGCAGCTCTTCGGGGATCGAGCCTTTTAGCTCGATGGTCAGGTAGGAGATGCAGCGCCGGGCATCCAGCACGTAGGGCCCGGCGAAGGCCGCAGTGGGGCAGATATCCATGCACGCGCTGCAGCGTCCGCAATGCTCGCTGGCGTGTGGGGCATCCACCGGCAGTGGCAGGTCGACGAACAGCTCGCCGAGAAAGAAATAGCTGCCGGCCTTGCGATTGAGTACCAGGGTGTTCTTGCCGATCCAGCCGAGACCGGCTTTTTCGGCGATGGCCTTTTCTAGCACTGGGGCGCTGTCGACGAAGGCGCGGTAGCCGAACGGACCGATCTGCTGCTGGATGCGTTCGGCCAGTTGTTGCAGGCGCTTGCGGATCAGTTTGTGGTAGTCGCGGCCCAGGGCGTAGCGCGATACGTAGGCCTGCTCCGACTCTTTGAGGCGCTGGGCCATCTGCGTGTTGCCGGGCAGATAGTCCATGCGCAGCGACACCACGCGCAGGGTGCCAGGTACCAGTTCGTCCGGGTGTGAGCGCTTGCTGCCGTGGGCGGCCATGTACTCCATCTCGCCCTGATAGCCGGCTGCCAGCCAGCGTTGCAGGTGTGCCTCGTGTTCGCCCAGCTCGACATCGGTGATGCCGACCTGCTGAAAGCCCAGCTCACGCCCCCAGTCCTTGATGGACAGGGCCAGAGCATTGAGGTCGAGGGTTTGATCGGACATGGGCGGGCGCAGGCGATGGACGTAGGTATAATTCTGCCAGACATCCGTGGTGAGCGAGCCATGCATCTACTACCAGCCTCTTTGCCGTTGAGCCTGCACAGTGCCGAACAGGTGCGTGCGCTGGATGCGCAGTTGATCGCCGCCGGCACGCCCGGTTTCGAGTTGATGCAACGCGCCGCCCACGCGGCCTGGCGCGCCTTGCGCAGGCGCTGGCCGGATGCTGGCGAAATCACCGTGCTGGCCGGGAGTGGTAACAATGCCGGTGACGGCTACCTGATTGCCGCTCTGGCTCAGCGTGCCGGTTGGCGCGTGCGCGTGCTGGCGGTGGGTGATCCCGCTGCTCTGAGTGGCGATGCTGAGCAGGCCGGCGCCGAGGCGCGAAGGGCGGGCGTCGATGTGCTGCCCTGGAGCGAATGCGCACCACTGGCTGGCATCGTGGTCGATGCGTTGCTCGGCACGGGGCTGGCTGGTGCGGTGCGTGAGCCTTATGCCCAGGCGATTTGCATGCTCAACCATGGTGGCTTGCCGGTGCTGGCGGTGGATATTCCTTCTGGTTTGCACGCCGATAGCGGCGCGTGTCTTGGTGTGGCAGTGCGCGCCGATCTGACCGTGACCTTCATCGCCCTCAAGCTCGGCCTGCTGACGGGCGTTGGCCCGGAGCTGTGCGGCGAGCTGCAGTTCGACGATCTGCAGGGCGATGCTCGGCTATTGGCCCAGGCGCCCAGCGTGGCGCAGCGTCTCGATCCGGCCAATCTGCCGCGCCTTGCGGCTCGGTCGCCGGTGGCGCACAAGGGTCAGTTCGGTCACCTGCTGGTGATCGGTGGCGATCTGGGCATGGGCGGCGCTGCGCTGCTCTGTGCCGACAGTGCCCTGCGTGCCGGCACTGGCCTGGTGTCACTGGCGACACGAGGTGAGCATGTCGCGGCCGCTTTGGTGCGACGGCCTGAAATCATGTGTGCGGCGGTGGCGTCGGCCAATCAGCTGTTGGCACTCACCGAGCGCGCCGATGTCTGCGTGGTGGGGCCTGGCCTGGGTCAGGGGGCCTGGTCGCGCAGTTTGCTGTCTGGCGTCTGTGGTCTCGATATGCCTCAGGTCTGGGATGCCGATGCGCTCAATCTGCTGGCTGCCGGCCAGGTCGCCGCGCCTGATCAGGGCGTGCTCACGCCGCATCCGGGCGAAGCGGCGCGTTTGCTGGGTATCGATACCGCAAGCGTGCAGGCTGATCGGCCGGCTGCCGTGCGGGCCCTGGCGCAACGTTTTGGCCTGGTGGTGGTGCTCAAGGGCGCAGGCAGCCTGGTCGCAGCACCGGATGGGCGTCTGGCGCTGTGTGATCGCGGTCATCCGGCGATGGCGGGAGCCGGCTTGGGTGATGTTCTGGCAGGATTGATCGGTGCGCTGCTGGCGCAGGGCATGGCAGCGTATGATGCGGCCTGCCTGGCGGTATGGCTGCATGCACGTGCCGGTGAGGTGCTGGCTGCGCAGGGGCGCGGGCTGGCTGCCGGTGATCTGCCCTGCACCATTCGTCAGTTATTGGAGGAGTTGTGTCCTTGTGTGAAGTGAAACTCGAAGCGGCCGACGAAGCCGCAATGCTGACTCTGGGGGCGCGGATCGCCGAGATCAGTGGGGGGCAGGGCATCATCTATCTGCATGGTGATCTGGGCGCCGGTAAAACCACCCTTTCACGCGGCATTCTGCGCGGCCTGGGCCATGCTGGTGCGGTCAAGAGTCCGACCTTTACCCTGGTCGAACCCTACGAAATTGGCGACATGCGTGCCTTTCATTTCGATCTTTATCGTCTGGTCGATCCTGAGGAATTGGAGTTTCTCGGCATCCGCGATTACTTCGAGGGGGATGCCTTGTGCCTGATCGAATGGCCGCAGCGTGGCGCGGGCGTTTTGCCAAAGCCCGACCTGGACATTACCATTAGCCCCCAAGCGAGCGGCCGTTCGCTGTTGCTGCAGGGGCATGGGGCTCGAGGGGAGGCCTGGTGCAAGGCCCTGAGCAGCAAGGAATGAATAAGAAGCGATGGGGTTGGTTATGCGCATAGGCGCGCTGGTTACAGCTGTGGGGGTGTTGTTGGCGGCCCTGGCTGCCGAGGCCCTGGCTGCCTCCGATATACGGAGCGTGCGTCTGTGGCGTGCCCCGGACAATACCCGTCTGGTCTTCGATCTGTCTGGCCCGGTACAGCACAGCGTGTTCACCCTTGCCGCACCTGATCGCATCGTTATCGACGTCAGTGGCGCCAAGTTGGCTACCAGTCTCGAGCAACTTTCGCTGGCCAACACCCCGATTACCGGTGTGCGCTCGGCCCAGCGCAGCGCTGATGACCTGCGCGTGGTCATCGATTTGTCGGCGCCGGTGTCGCCAAAGAGCTTTACCCTCGCGCCCAATCAGCAATATGGCCATCGCCTGGTGGTCGATTTGTTCGATCAGGGCAGTGCGCCACCCGCCACGCAGGCGCCCAGCATTGCCGCCAGCGCACCTCCTGTGCCGGTAACGCCAACCCAGCCACCACCGAAGTTGACGCCTGTGCCCAATGGCAAGCGCGATATCGTCGTCGCCATTGATGCCGGCCATGGTGGTGAGGACCCGGGTGCGTTGTCGCCGGTCAAGGGGCAGTACGAAAAGAACGTGACCCTGGCCATCTCCAGAGAGTTGCAGCGGCAGATCAATGCCGAAAAGGGCTTCCGTGCCGAACTGGTGCGCACCGGTGACTATTTCATTCCGCTGCGTAAACGCACCGAGATCGCGCGCAAGAAAGGCGCAGACCTGTTCGTGTCCATTCATGCCGACGCGGCGCCGCGGGCTTCGGCGTTCGGCGCTTCGGTCTATGCCCTGTCCGAACGGGGTGCTACGTCCGAGACGGCGCGCTGGCTGGCCGATGCCGAGAACCAGTCCGACCTGATCGGTGGCGCCGGCAATGTCAGTCTCGACGACAAGGACAAGATGCTCGCCGGCGTGTTGCTGGATCTGTCGATGACCGCTTCGCTGTCCTCCAGTCTCAATGTCGGGCAGAAGGTGCTGTCGAACATGGGCGGCATCACCCCGCTGCACAAACGGCGCGTCGAGCAGGCAGGCTTCATGGTGCTGAAATCGCCGGATATTCCTTCGATTCTGGTTGAGACCGGTTTCATCTCCAACCCCAACGAAGCCAAGAAACTGCATACCGCCAGCCATCAGCAGGCGCTGGCGCGTTCGATCACCACCGGGGTCAAGCAGTTCTTCCATGAGAACCCGCCGCCTGGCACCTACGTTGCCTGGCTGCGTGATGAAGGCAAGATCGCCGCTGGCCCGCGTGAGCATGTGGTGGCACGCGGCGAGAGCCTGGCGCTGATCGCCCAGCGCTACCAGATCAGCCTGGCGTCCCTGCGTAGTGCCAACAAGCTCAATGGTGACGTGATCAAGGTCGGCCAGACATTGCAGATACCCGCCACAGCGCTGGCAGCCCAGTAGTGAGTGTCATGTCCCGTATTCATTTGCTCAGCCCGCGCCTGGCCAACCAGATCGCTGCGGGCGAGGTGGTCGAGCGTCCGGCTTCGGTCGCCAAGGAACTGCTGGAAAACAGCCTGGACTCCGGTGCGCGGCGTATCGATGTCGACGTCGAGCAGGGCGGTGTCAAACTGCTCAAGGTGCGTGACGACGGTGGTGGTATCGCCCCAGACGACCTGCCGCTGGCATTGGCGCGCCATGCCACCAGCAAGATTCGTGAGTTGGAAGATCTCGAGGCGGTGCTCAGCATGGGCTTTCGTGGCGAGGCGCTGGCGTCGATCAGCTCGGTGTCGCGCCTGACCCTGACCTCGCGTACCGCCGACGCCGACCAGGCCTGGCAGGTGGAAACCGAAGGCCGTGACATGGAGCCGCGTGTGCAGCCTGCTGCACACCCAGTGGGTACCTCGGTGGAAGTGCGTGACCTGTTTTTCAATACCCCGGCGCGGCGCAAGTTCCTGCGTGCCGAGAAGACCGAGTTCGATCACCTGCAGGAGGTGATCAAGCGCCTGGCGCTGGCGCGGTTCGATGTGGCTTTCCATCTGCGTCACAACGGCAAGACCGTGTTTGCCCTGCACGAGGCTGGCGACGAAGTCAGCCGTGCGCGCCGCGTCGCCTCTGTCTGCGGACCGGCTTTTCTGGAGCAGGCGCTGCCCATCGAGATCGAGCGTGGTGGCCTGCGCTTGTGGGGTTGGGTCGGCTTGCCGACCTTCTCCCGCAGCCAGGCGGATCTGCAGTATTTCTACGTCAACGGCCGCATGGTGCGCGACAAGTTGGTGGCCCATGCGGTGCGCCAGGCCTATCGCGACGTGCTGTTCAATGGCCGGCACCCGACCTTCGTGCTGTTTCTGGAAATCGATCCGTCGACGGTGGACGTCAATGTTCACCCAACCAAGCATGAAGTGCGTTTTCGTGACAGCCGCATGGTCCATGACTTCCTCTACGGCACCCTGCATCGCGCCCTGGCCGATGTACGCCCGGAAGATCAGGTGGCGGCTCCGGCAGCCATCTCACCCATGGCGCGCCCGAGCGGCCTGGCTGCCGGAGAGTTTGGCCCGCAGGGCGAAATGGGTCTGGCGGCCAGCATTCTTGAAACCCCGGCTCCCAGCCTGCAGCCGGCCTGGCGCGGCAGTGGTGCTGGCTACCAGCAGCCTGCAGGTAACCCCGGCGTATCCGCTGGCGAAGCCCAGGCAGCGTATCGCGAGTACTTCTCGCCGCTGCCGAGCGCTCAGGCTCAGTCGATGCCGCAGGAGCAGGGCGACATTCCACCACTCGGTTACGCCGTGGCGCAGCTCAAAGGCGTCTACATCCTCGCCGAAAACGCTCAGGGCCTGGTGGTGGTGGACATGCACGCCGCGCACGAGCGCATCACTTACGAGCGGCTCAAGCACGCCATGGCCAGTGAGGGCTTGCGCGGCCAGCCGCTGCTGGTGCCGGAGTCCATCGCCCTCAGCCAGCGCGAGGCCGATTGCGCCGAGGAGCATGGTGAGTGGTTCCAGCGCCTGGGCTTCGAGCTGCAGCGCCTGGGTGAGGAAACCGTGGCGATTCGCCAGATTCCGGCACTGCTCAAACAGGCTGAGGCCACCCAGCTGGTGCGTGACGTGCTGGCCGATCTGCTCGAGTACGGCACCAGCGACCGCATCCAGGCACATCTCAACGAGCTGCTGGCGACCATGGCCTGCCACGGTGCGGTGCGCGCCAACCGGCGCCTGACCATTCCCGAGATGAACGCCCTGCTGCGCGATATGGAACAGACCGAACGCAGTGGCCAGTGCAACCACGGGCGTCCGACCTGGACGCAGTTGAGTATGGATCAGCTCGACAAGTTGTTCATGCGTGGTCAGTAATTGAATGAAGCCCTGAGTCAGGGGCGCCCGTCTTCGTGTTTCGAGCCATATCGATGTCTTCGCTTCCTCCTGCAATCTTCCTGATGGGCCCGACTGCCGCCGGCAAGACCGATCTGGCCCTGGAGCTGGCGCGCGTATTGCCGTGTGACCTGATCAGTGTCGATTCGGCGCTGGTCTATCGCGGTATGGACATCGGCACGGCCAAGCCCGAGCGAGTCGTTCTGGACGAATTTCCCCATGCGTTGATCGATATTCGCGATCCGCTCGAGAGTTATTCGGCGGCGGAATTTCGCGCCGATGCCCTGGCTGCCATGGCCGAGAGCGCCGCACGTGGGCGTATTCCGCTGCTGGTAGGCGGCACCATGCTCTATTACAAGGCGCTGTTGGAGGGCTTGGCCGATATGCCCAGCGCCGACCCAGCCATCCGCGCCGAGCTGGAAGCAAGGGCCGCAGCCGAAGGTTGGGAGGCGCTGCATCGGGAGCTGGCTGAGGTCGATCCGCAGTCCGCCGCGCGCATCCATCCCAACGATCCGCAGCGTCTGACCCGGGCGCTTGAGGTCTATCGCGTGAGCGGCCTGAGCATGACCGAGCATCGCCTGCGCCAGGCTGCAGGAAATCCCGATGCGGGCACATCAGGCACCGGGCAATTACCCTATACTGTTGCTCAGCTTGCTATCGCACCAGCGCAGCGTCAGGTTTTGCATGACCGCATCGCTCAACGATTTCGGGTGATGTTGGAACAGGGTTTCGTGGAAGAGGTCGAAGCCCTGCGTAGACGAAGTGACTTGCACGCGGGATTGCCGTCTATACGGGCGGTGGGTTATCGCCAGTTATGGGAATACCTCGATGGCGAGCTGTCCCGGGACGATATGGTCGAGCGGGGCATCATCGCCACTCGGCAATTGGCCAAGCGTCAGTTCACCTGGCTACGCGGTTGGGAGAACTTGCATTGGCTCGATAGCCTGGCCTGCGACAATCTGTCTCGCGCCTTGAAATACCTGGAAAGCGTCTCCATATTGAAATGAGACCTTGCCGCTGGTCGTCTATCCTTGGGGGTGGGACGGCCTGAAGCCATTGTTTACCTACTAAAATTATTGAAATTGATCCTCGAAAGGAGTGCGGCACATGTCAAAAGGGCATTCGCTACAAGACCCTTACCTGAATACCCTGCGTAAGGAACGCGTCCCTGTTTCCATCTATCTGGTCAACGGCATCAAGCTGCAGGGCCAGATCGAATCCTTCGACCAGTTCGTCATCCTGCTGAAGAACACTGTCAGCCAGATGGTCTACAAACACGCCATTTCCACCGTCGTACCCAGCCGTCCGGTGCGCCTGCCGAGTGCTGGCGATGCCGAGCAGGCCGATGGCGAGCCAGGTAACGCCTGATAGGGGGCTGCATTGTTCTTCGAGCGTCATGAGGGCGGTGAGCGGGCCATCCTGGTTCATCTGGAAGGCCAAGACTCCGAGGCGAGCGAAGACCCCCAGGAGTTCCAGGAATTGGCCATGTCGGCAGGCGCCGACATGGTCGCTTTCTTTAGCGTGCCCAGCAGTCGTCTGACTGCCAAGTTCCTTATCGGCAGCGGCAAGGTCGAGGAGCTGCGCGATCAGGTCAAGGCCATTGAGGCCGATCTGGTCATCTTCAATCACACCCTGACGCCGAGCCAGGAGCGCAACCTCGAGCGCGCCTTCGAGTGTCGTGTGCTCGATCGTACCGGGTTGATCCTCGATATCTTCGCTCAGCGTGCGCGCACTCACGAAGGCAAGCTGCAGGTCGAGTTGGCTCAGCTCGATCACATGAGTACGCGCCTGGTGCGTGGCTGGACCCACCTCGAGCGGCAGAAGGGGGGTATCGGCCTGCGTGGTCCGGGTGAAACCCAGCTGGAAACCGACCGCCGCTTGCTGCGCGTGCGTATTCGCCAGATCAAGCAGAAGCTCGAGAAGGTGCGCAGTCAGCGCGAGCAGGCGCGCCGTGGGCGCAGGCGCGCGGATATCCCTTCGGTTTCCCTGGTGGGTTACACCAACGCCGGCAAGTCCACGCTGTTCAATACGCTCACCACCTCCGAGGTCTACGCGGCCGACCAGCTGTTCGCCACGCTCGACCCGACCTTGCGGCGTCTGCAGCTCGACGACCTTGGTCCGATCGTGCTGGCCGACACCGTGGGTTTCATTCGCCACCTGCCGCACAAGCTGGTCGAGGCCTTCCGCGCTACGTTGGAAGAGTCGAGCAACTCCGATCTGCTGTTGCACGTGATCGATGCCCATGAGCCCGAGCGTATGGCGCAGATCGAGCAGGTACAGAACGTGCTCAAGGAGATCGGCGCACACGAGTTGCCGATGCTCGAGGTATACAACAAGCTGGATTTGTTGGATGGTGTCGAGCCGCAGATCCAGCGCGATGCTGATGGCAAACCGCTGCGTGTCTGGTTGTCGGCCCGCGAGGGGCGTGGTCTTGAGCTGTTGCGTCAAGCAGTGGCGGAGTTGTTGGGCGAAGATTTGTTCGTCGCCACGCTGCAGCTGCCGCAACGGTTGGGGCGACTGCGTGCGCAGTTCTTCGCGCTGGGGGCGGTGCAGAGCGAAGAGCATGATGAGTTGGGGCGCAGCCTGCTGGCGGTACGTTTGCCACGAGTCGAGCTCAATCGCCTGGTGAGTCGCGAAGGTTTGGAGCCTCAAACCTTCATCGAGCAACATACTTTGCAATAAAGCCTGGGACGGTGGCTTTGCTGTCACCATAGGGCTTTGGGTAGCATTGGCCGGCGCGCCGTGGGCGCGCCTTCGCTTTATTAGTACGGAGAACGCTATGGCTTGGAATGAGCCGGGTGGCAACTCGAACAATCAAGACCCTTGGGGCGGCCGCAAAGGCGGTGGCCGGCAGGGGCCGCCGGATCTCGACGAAGCGTTCCGCAAGCTGCAAGAAAGCCTCAACGGGCTGTTTGGCGGTGGCAAGAAACGTGGTGACGACGACTCTGGTCGCAGTGGCGGCGGTGGCTTCGGCCTGCTGTTCGTCGGTCTCGGCCTGTTGGCGGTGGTATGGCTGTACAGCGCGATCTACGTGGTGGACGAACAGGAGCAGGCCGTGGTGCTGCGCTTCGGTAAGTACCACGAGACCGTTGGTCCGGGCCTGAATATCTATTTCCCGCCAATCGATCGCAAGTTCCAGGAAAACGTCACGCGTGAGCGCGCCTACAGCAAGCAGGGCGCCATGCTGACCGAAGACGAGAACATCATCGAAGTGCCGCTGACCGTGCAGTATCGGGTGAGCAACCTGCAGGACTTCGTGCTCAACGTCGAGCAGCCGGAAGTCAGTCTGCAGCACGCTACCGACAGTGCCGTGCGCCACGTGGTGGGTTCCACCGAGATGGATCAGGTGCTGACCGAAGGTCGTGAGCTGATAGCCAGCGAGGTGCGTGAGCGCCTGCAGCGTTTCCTCGACAACTACCGCACCGGTATCACCATCACTCAGGTGAACATCCAGAGCGCTGCGGCGCCGCGTGAGGTTCAGGAAGCCTTCGACGACGTGATCCGTGCCCGTGAAGACGAGCAACGCGAGAAGAACCAGGCCGAGTCCTACGCCAACGGCGTGATTCCGGAAGCGCGTGGTCAGGCCCAGCGTCTGCTGGAAGAGGCCAACGGTTACCGTGATGAAGTCATCGCTCGCGCCCAGGGTGAGGCTGATCGCTTCACCAAGCTGGTCGCCGAGTACCGCAAGGCGCCCGAGATCACTCGCGAGCGTCTGTACATCGACACCATGCAGGAAGTGATGAGCAACACCAGCAAGGTTCTGGTCACCGGTGACAAGGGGCAGAACAACCTGCTCTATCTGCCGCTGGACAAGATGATCGACAGCCGTGGTGGTGCTTCTTCCTCCAGTTCTGCCAACAGCAGCAATTCGACAGCGCGTGATCCGGCCGTGCCGCTGAGCAGCGATATGTCGCAGCGTAACCTGCGTACCCGGGAGGGCCGTTGATGAACAACAAGTCCCTGATCGGCCTGATCGTGGCCGTGGTTGTGGCCCTGGTGGCGTGGAACAGCTTCTATATCGTGGCGCAGACCGAGCGTGCGGTGCTGTTGCAGTTCGGGCGAGTGGTTCAGCCTGATGTGCAGCCCGGCCTGCATGTGAAGATCCCCTACGTCAACCAGGTGCGTATCTTCGACGGTCGTCTGCTGACGCTGGATTCGACGTCCTCGCGCTTCCTGACCCTGGAGAAGAAGGCGCTGATGGTCGATGCCTATGCCAAGTGGCGGGTGAAGGATGCCGAGCGCTTCTATCAGTCCACCTCGGGCATGAAGCAGGTCGCTGATGAGCGTCTGGCGCGTCGTCTGGAAGCATCGCTGCGTGACCAGTTCGGTAAGCGCACCCTGCACGAATCGGTATCCGGTGAGCGTGATGCGCTGATGGCTGACGTGACCGCGACCCTCAACCGCGCCGCCGAGCGTGAGCTGGGTATCGAAGTGGTCGACGTTCGGGTCAAGGCCATTGACCTGCCGCGCGAAGTGAACCGCAGCGTGTTCGAGCGGATGAGCACCGAGCGTGAGCGTGAAGCGCGCGAGCATCGCGCCAAGGGTCGTGAGCTGGCCGAAGGTATTCGCGCCGATGCCGATCGTCAGCGCCGCGTACTGCTGGCTGAAGCCTATCGTGAAGCTGAAGAGCTGCGCGGTGACGGTGATGCCCAGGCTGCGTCCATCTACGCCAACGCCTTCGGTCAGGATCAGGAGTTCTACTCCTTCTACCGTAGCCTGCAGGCTTACCGCGAAAGCTTCGCTGACAAGCGTGATGTGCTGGTGCTGGACCCGGGCAGCGATTTCTTCCGCTACCTGGAAAAATCCAGGCCTTGACCGGCAACCCTGGCGGCGCGATGCGTCGCCAGGGTGACCGCAAGGTAAAACGTGGTATCATGCGGCAGCCGGGAAAATCCCGGCTTTTTTGCGTCTGTGGGAATCATGTGGCAGGAACTCGGCATCGCACTGTGTCTGGTATTGGTGCTGGAAGGCATCCTGCCCTTCCTCTATCCGCGCCATTGGCGCGGAGCGGTCATGCAGGCAGCTCGTCTGCCCGACCGCCGACTGCGCCTTATGGGGCTGACCAGCATGCTGCTGGGTACGGCCCTTCTATATCTGCTTCACTGAAGGCTTGTGCCGCCCGGATCGAGAGGGGAATGGCGAAATGGCAACGGTAGACCGCTGGCTGCTGCCAGATGGCATCGAAGAAGTACTGCCGCCGGAAGCGGCACGCATCGAGGCGGCACGCCGTCAGGTGCTGGATCTTTTCCAACGTTGGGGTTACGAGTTCGTCGTCACCCCCCATATCGAGTACCTGGAATCCCTGCTGACTGGCGCCGGCCAGGATCTCGACCTGCGTACCTTCAAGGTCACCGATCCGTTGTCCGGTCGGCAGATGGGCTTTCGTGCCGACATCACCCCGCAGGTGGCGCGCATCGATGCTCACACCATGCGCCGTGAGGGGCCGAGCCGTCTGTGCTATGCCGGCAGCGTGTTGCATGCGCAGCCGCGTGCACTGACCACCTCGCGTAGCCCGATCCAGCTGGGGGCCGAGCTCTATGGCGACGCCAGTCCGGCTAGCGACATCGAAGTGATCAGCCTGCTGGTCGAGACCCTCGAGCTGGCTGCGGTGCCGGACGTGCACATGGATCTCGGTCATGTCGGCATCTACCGTGGTCTGGCGCGTGCCGCCGGTCTGTCCGGTGAGGCCGAGCAGCAACTGTTCGATGCGCTGCAGCGCAAGGCCATGGATGAGATCGAGAGCCTGACTGCCGCACTGCCGGCAGGGCTGGGCAGCATGCTGCGTTCGCTCGCCGAGCTGTGTGGCGGCCGGGAAGTGCTGGATCTGGCCCAGGCCGTTCTGGTCGAGGCGCCGGATGCGGTGCACGCTGCGCTCGATGAGCTGGTGGCCATCGCCGATGCGCTGGAGCTGCGTTATCCGGAGCTGCCGCTGTACTTCGACCTGGGCGAGTTGCGCGGCTACAACTATCACACGGGCGTGGTGTTCGCGGCCTTTGTGCCGGGTGAGGGCGGTGCCATCGCTCAGGGTGGTCGTTATGACGATACCGGTGCGGTATTCGGTCGTGCGCGCCCGGCTACTGGCTTCTCCACGGACCTGAAGACCCTGGTAACCCTGGGTGACATGCGTGTGGATGAGCCGGTCAGCGGTGTCTGGGCGCCGGACAATCATGATCTCTATCTGTGGCAGGCCGTTCGTTGTCTGCGTGGTGAGGGCGAGCGCGTGGTACAGGCGCTGCCCGGGCAGAGCGAGGCGGATGCGCGCGAAGCAGGCTGTGATCGCCTGCTGACGCTGCGCGATGGACGTTGGCAGGTGGCGCCCCTGGCGTCCTGAATACATTTTCGCCGGCCCGCGGCCGGCATCGAAGCTTGCGCGAAGAGGACAAGTTTATGGGTAAGAATGTCGTCGTCCTGGGCACCCAATGGGGTGATGAGGGCAAGGGCAAGATCGTCGACCTGCTCACCGAGCATGCCGCTGCAGTCGTGCGTTATCAGGGCGGTCACAACGCTGGCCACACCCTGGTGATCAACGGTGAGAAGACCGTCCTGCACCTGATTCCGTCTGGCATCCTGCGTGCCGGCGTCGAGTGCCTGATCGGCAACGGTGTGGTCGTCGCTCCCGATGCTCTGATGCGCGAAATCACCAAGCTGGAAGAGAAGGGTGTGCCGGTGCGTGAGCGCCTGCGTATCAGCCCGGCCTGCCCGCTGATTCTGTCCTATCACGTGGCGCTGGATCAGGCGCGCGAGAAGGCCCGTGGCGATGCCAAGATCGGCACCACCGGTCGCGGTATCGGCCCGGCCTACGAAGACAAGGTCGCACGTCGCGGCCTGCGCGTCGGTGATCTGTTCCACCGCGAGCGTTTCGCCGCCAAACTGGGCGAGCTGCTGGATTACCACAATTTCCAGCTGGTCAATTTCTACAAAGAGCCGGCCATCGACTTCCAGAAAACCCTGGATGAGTGCATGGAATACGCCGAGCTGCTCAAGCCGATGATGGCTGATGTGACTGCCGTGCTGCATGACCTGCGTCGTGAGGGCAAGGACATCATGTTCGAAGGTGCCCAGGGTTCGCTGCTGGACATCGACCATGGCACCTACCCCTACGTGACCAGCTCCAACACCACCGCTGGCGGTATCGCCACCGGCTCCGGTTTCGGTCCGTTGTACCTGGACTACATCCTCGGTATCACCAAGGCCTACACCACCCGTGTCGGTTCCGGCCCGTTCCCGACCGAGCTGTTCGATGATGTCGGTGCCTTCCTCGCCAAGCGTGGCCACGAGTTCGGCGCGACCACCGGTCGTGCCCGTCGTTGCGGCTGGTTCGATGCGGTGATCCTGCGTCGCGCCATCGAGATCAACAGCATCTCCGGTCTGTGCCTGACCAAGCTGGACGTGCTCGACGGTCTGGAAACCATCCGTATCTGCACCGGCTACAAGGACGCCAACGGCCAGGTGCTGGTCGATGCGCCGACCGACGCCGACAGCTATATCGGCCTGCAGCCGGTCTACGAGGAAATGCCCGGCTGGAGCGAATCCACCCTGGGCGCCAAGACCCTGGAAGACCTGCCGGCCGCTGCTCGTGTCTACATCAAGCGTGTGGAAGAGCTGGTTGGTGCGCCGATCGACATCATCTCTACCGGCCCGGATCGCAACGAGACCATCGTACTGCGTCATCCGTTTGCCTGATCGAGATGCTCTCGAGTCGCACAGGAGCCGCCTTCGGGCGGCTTTTTTGTGTCCGTCCGTACGGGCGCTCCCGCAGGGAAGCTGGGCATGCGCTTTGCTTATATTCAATAAATCCCGGAAGTCGCCGTTATAGCTATTACGGTTGTTGAGGAGTGTCCCCAGTGTTCGCCATCGTTTCCATGTTGCGTAGCCGTTTGTTGCGCCCGGTGTTCGTCGCGCTTGGCCTGGCCATGTTGGTGCAGGTCGGTTTGGCTGTTTGGCTGATGCGCGCCTCGGTCGACGGAATGGTCGAGGATCTGGCGCAGCGCCTGGGTGGTGAGAGCCGCCGTCTTGGCGAAGAGCTGAACATGGCTGAGCGCGAGATGAGTCAGGGCCTTGCGGCGTTGGCGAGCATTACCCGCACTCGCCTGGGCGAAGGGCTTTCTGGCCAGTTGAAGACTGAGCAGGCGCAACTGCGTGCGGTGCTCGAGGGCAATCTCAAGCAGTCCGGCCAGGCGCTGGCGCAATTGCTGGCTGGGGTGGCGCCGAAGTCCATCTGGGACATGGATATTCCTGCGCTTACTGCGCTTACCCGAATCGCCCAGCAGGATCCGGCGGTGTTGTTCGCCATCATCTATGACGCCGATGGTCAGCGCCTGACGCGCAACTTCAATCGCAGTAACGCGCAGGTGCGTGAACTCGTCGCTGCCGGGCAGGGAGACTCGCCGCTGGAGAAGCTGGTGGATGCGGCTTCGCGCGATCCGCGTGTTTATGTGGTCGAGGCTGATATCAATCCAATGGGCTCGCGCATCGGCAAGGTGCAGATGGGCCTGTCACTGGATGTGGTGGAAAAGGAGCTGGCCGCGCTCGACGGCCGCTTTGCGTCGTTGGTCAGTGGTGCCGGTGAGTTGGTCGACAGCAGCCTGACAGGTGCTTCCGAGGAGGCGACCGGTGCGCTGCGCGAGCGTCTGCAGTCGGCTGAGCGCTACACCCAGGAAATGGCGCGCAACGGTGGTGAGTCGGTGCGCGTGGCGGCGGATTCGCTGCGCTGGAACATCGCCCTCGGCCTGTTGATAGTCGGGGCGCTGGCAATGCTAGTGGTCGCGCTTGTGTTGGGCTGGCGAGTGCTGAGTCGCTTGCGCCTGCTTAGTGCGGCGCTCAATGACCTGGCGGCGGGCGAGGGCGATCTGACGCGGCGCGTGAGCATCGACAGTCAGGACGAGGTCGGCGAGATGGCTGATGCGGTCAATCGCTTCATCGCCAAGCTGCAGCCCATCGTGCGTGAGTCGGGCGAGGTGGCGTTGCGTACCGGTGAGCAGATTCGCAGCTTGACTCAGCGCGGCGTGGCGGCCGAGGCGGCGGCTGGGCGGCAGCGTGATGAGGTGGCGGGTAGCTTGCATGCGTTGGAGCAAATGGCCGACGAGGCGCAGGCGGAAAGTCAGGCCATGCAGGAGGCGTTGCAGCGCGTCGATACCATCCGCCAGGCGGCGCACGAGAACGCGGCTATCGCTCAGCGTCTGTCTGCGCTGATCGAGGGCTTGGTGGCGCGGGTGGCCGATGGTTCGGCGGTGATCGAACGGCTGGCCAAGCAGAGCGAGCAGATCGAGGTGGTGCTGACGGTGATTCAGTCCATCGCCGAGCAGACCAACCTGCTGGCGCTCAATGCCGCCATCGAGGCCGCGCGCGCTGGCGAGAGTGGTCGCGGGTTTGCCGTGGTGGCTGACGAGGTGCGTGCGCTGGCGAGCAAGACTCAGCAGTCAACCGGCGATATCCAGACCCATATCGCTGCTCTGCAGCGGGGCGCGCAGGAGGCGGTTGCCGCCATCGCCCAGGCGGGCGCGCAAGGTAGTGAAGGTCTGCAGGTGCTGCGTGACAGTGCGCGTCTGCAGCAGTCGGTGCAGCAGTCGGTGGATGAAGTGCATGGCGCCATCAATGCAGCGACCCAGGCGGCGGCACATCAGGCGGACGGAGCTGGAGCGGTACGCGGGCGTGTCGAAACCATCCATGCCGAAGCGCAGCGTGCGGCCGAGGCGGTGGCGGCGATTGCCGGCAACGCAAGAGCGCTGGACGAGCTGGCGGCGCAGCTCAAGGCCAGTCTGGGGCAGTTCAGGGTCTAGAAAGGATTGCTGTAGGAGCGAGCTCTGCTCGCGAAGCTTTTGCCTGGCAAGGGTTCGCGAGCAAAGCTCATTCCTGCGGTTTTTACCAGGCAATAAAAAACCGAGCCATTGGCTCGGTTTTTTGAAATTTGGTGCCCAGGAGAAGACTCGAACTTCCACGACCGTTAAGTCACTGATACCTGAAACCAGCGCGTCTACCAATTCCGCCACCTGGGCACTACAGCAATGTTCGTCGTTGCCGACACGGAGCGTTGCATCCGTTTATTTGCAAAGCGGGCTATCAAACCACTTCACGAAATTTGGTGCCCAGGAGAAGACTCGAACTTCCACGACCGTTAAGTCACTGATACCTGAAACCAGCGCGTCTACCAATTCCGCCACCTGGGCACAGAAACCGATGAATCATCATCTGCTTCGTGTTACAACGTCTGCTCGACGCTGTGGGCGCGAACTATACGGGCGGGCATTTACCTTGTAAACCCCTGGCCCCAAAAAAATTATTGTCGCCGGAAAAGCTGCCTTGAATGACGTTTTCGCGCTTCAATAGGCAGATGGCATACAACTTTATAGATAAGCACAGGTAATCCTCCTTACATGGCCGATTGGCAATCCCTCGATCCCGAGGCCGCCCGCGAGGCGGAAAAATACGACAACCCCATCCCCAGCCGTGAGCTGATTCTTTCGCATCTGGCCGAGCGCGGCGCGCCTGCCAGTCGTGAACAGCTGATCGAAGAGTTCGGTTTGCATACCGAAGATCAGCTCGAAGCCCTGCGACGCCGACTGCGCGCAATGGAGCGTGATGGTCAGCTCATCTATACCCGCCGTGGCACCTATGCCCCGGTGGACAAGCTCGACCTGATCTGTGGTCGCATCAGCGGTCACCGTGACGGCTTTGGCTTCCTCGTGCCGGATGACGGCAGCGACGACCTGTTCCTCAGCCCAGCGCAGATGCGCCTGGTGTTCGATCGTGATCGGGCGTTGGTACGGGTGGCAGGTTTCGATCGCCGTGGCCGTCGTGAAGGCGGCATCGTCGAGGTGATCGAGCGCGCGCACGAGAGCATCGTCGGCCGTTACTACGAAGAGAACGGCATCGGCTTCGTCGTCGCCGACAATCCCAAGATCCAGCAGGAAGTGCTGGTCACCCCAGGACGCACTGCCGGTGCGCGCATCGGCCAGTTCGTCGAGATCAAGATCACTCACTGGCCTACGCAGCGTTTCCAGCCGCAGGGCGACATCGTCGAGGTGATCGGCAACTACATGGCGCCGGGCATGGAGATCGACGTGGCGCTGCGCAGCTACGACATCCCGCACGTCTGGCCCGAGGCGGTAGTCAAGGAAGCGCGCAAGCTCAAGCCTGAGGTGGAGGAGAAGGACAAGGAGAAGCGCATCGACCTGCGCCATCTGCCTTTCGTCACCATCGATGGTGAAGACGCCCGCGACTTCGACGATGCGGTCTACTGCGAGAAGAACAGCAGCCGCTGGAAGTTGTTCTCCGGTGGCTGGAAACTCTACGTGGCCATCGCCGACGTTTCGCACTACGTCAAGGTCGGCTCGGCGCTGGATGCCGAGGCGGTCGAGCGCGGCAACTCGGTGTATTTCCCCGAGCGCGTCGTACCGATGCTGCCGGAGGAGCTGTCCAACGGCCTGTGCTCGCTGAACCCGCATGTCGATCGCCTGGCCATGGTCTGCGAAATGACCATGTCCAAGAGCGGCCAGATGGTCGACTACAAGTTCTACGAGGCGGTGATCCACTCCCATGCGCGCCTGACCTACAACAAGGTCAGCCTGATGCTGGAAGATCCCAAGAGCAGTGAGGGCAAGTCCCTGCGCAGCGAGTACAAGGAAGTCCTGCCGCACCTCAATCAGCTCTACGCGCTGTATCAGGTACTGGTCGCCGCTCGTCACGAGCGCGGCGCCATCGACTTCGAGACCCAGGAAACCCGTATCATCTTCGGCGAAGGGCGCAAGATCGCGGAGATCCGCCCGACCCAGCGCAACGATGCGCACAAGCTGATCGAGGAGTGCATGCTGGCCGCCAACGTGGCCACCGCGCGCTTCATGCAGGATCACGAGATCCCCTCGCTGTATCGCGTGCACGATGGCCCGCCGCCGGAACGCCTGGAGAAGCTCAAGGCCTTCCTCGGTGAGCTGGGGTTGTCGCTGCAGCGTGGCAAGTCCAAGGATGGTCCGTCACCCAAGGACTATCAGCGCCTGCTGGAAAGCATCCGCGAGCGCCCGGACTATCACCTGATCCAGACCGTGATGCTGCGCTCGCTGAGTCAGGCGGTGTACAGCGCTCAGAACGAAGGGCACTTCGGCCTCAATTACGAGGCTTACACCCACTTCACCTCGCCGATCCGTCGCTATCCCGACCTGTTGGTGCACCGTGCCATTCGCAGCGTGGTCCGTTCCAAGCGCGACACCAAGCACGTGGAGCGTGCCGGTGCGGCAGTCATGCCCAAGGCTCGTATCTATCCGTACGACGAAGCGACCCTGGAAAAGCTCGGCGAGCAATGCTCGATGACCGAGCGCCGTGCCGACGAAGCGACCCGCGACGTGGTCAACTGGCTCAAGTGCGAGTTCATGCAGGATCGTGTCGGTGAGACCTTTGCCGGTGTGATCACTGCCGTGACCGGTTTCGGCATTTTCGTCGAGCTGCGCGACATCTACGTCGAGGGTCTGGTGCATGTGACCGCGTTGCCGGCCGACTACTACCACTTCGACCCGGTTCACCATCGCCTGTCCGGCGAGCGCAGCGGCCGCAGCTTCCGTCTTGGCGACAGCGTCGAGGTCAAGGTGATGCGCGTCGATCTGGATGAGCGCAAGATCGACTTCGAGCTGAGCCAGGACAAGGCCGGCAAGGGTGATGATGCGCGTCGCGGCGGCAAACCGAGCGGCATGGGCAATACCGACGTGCAGAAAAGCCGCGACGTGAAGAAGGCGCTGTTGGCTGGTGCCAAGGCCGGCAAGGGTGCGAGTGGCAAAGGTGTTGCCGGCAAGTCGGCGAGCAAGCCGGCCGGCGGTGCGCGCAAAGGCTCCGGGCGTGGTGACAGTGCCCCGCCAGCTGCCGGTAAGCCGCGCAAGCCTAAGGCCAAGTCATGAGTGATCTGGAAAAGATCTACGGCGTACATGCCGTAGAGGCCATGCTGCGTCATCACCCCAAGCGGGTGAAGCAGGTCTGGCTGGCCGATGGTCGCAGTGATCCTCGGGTGCAGCCCTTGCTGGAGCTGGCTGCGCAGTCTCGCGTAAAAGTGGGGCAGTGCGAGCGCCGTGAGATGGACGCCTGGGTCGAGGGTGTGCACCAGGGTGTGGTTGCCGATGTCAGCCCCAGTCAGGTCTGGGGCGAGGCGATGCTCGAGGAGTTGCTCGATCGCTGCGAAGGCCCGCCTTTGCTGCTGGTGCTCGATGGCGTGACCGACCCGCACAACCTGGGGGCCTGCCTGCGCACGGCGGATGCCGCCGGCGCGTTGGCGGTGATCGTGCCCAAGGACAAATCGGCCACCCTCAACGCCACGGTACGCAAGGTGGCCTGCGGTGCTGCCGAGGTGATTCCGCTGGTGGCGGTGACCAACCTGGCGCGCAGTCTGGAGAAGTTGCAGCAGCGCGGCCTGTGGGTGGTTGGTACGGCCGGTGAGGCCGAGCTTGAGGTCTATCAGCAGGACATGACTGGGCCAACGGTGCTGGTCATGGGGGCCGAGGGCAAGGGTATGCGCCGTTTGACCCGCGAGCATTGCGATTACCTGGTCAAGCTGCCCATGGGCGGCAGTGTCAGCAGTCTCAATGTCTCGGTTGCCACCGGTGTCTGCCTGTTCGAGGCGGTGCGTCAGCGTCAGGCCAAGCGCAAGGCATAGGGCGGCCACTCACCGCCGTTCCTGCGTAGGGCGTACTCGGCTTTGGCATCCTGCGTCGCTCTACCTCCTGCATCCATGCAGTCGTCGCGAAGCAGTACGTCTGGTGTCCTGATGGTGCGTAATGCTGGGCTCGGTATGCCTTGGCGGGCTGTTCGCTGCGCTCCTGAGTCCGCCCTACGTCCTAGCCCTACACTCTGCGCTACGAGCGGCCGGCGTTCCAGGTTGTCTTTCGCCCTGGGCCTGCTGCCCACGGATGCGCCCGCAGTTGGTTGTTCAAATAATCGCCAATCTGCCTTGCGTGCGGCGAGGGGCTTCTCTAGAATGGCGCCCCTTGCCGTGACGGCAGGCCCTTTCGCGCCTACCGCCTGGCAAGCTCATCACGAGAAAAACCCACTCCTTGCCTGACCACCTTAGTTGGCAGGCTACAACCCGTAAGGAGCATTTATGCGTCATTACGAAATCATCTTTCTGGTTCACCCGGACCAGAGCGAGCAAGTCGGCGGCATGGTCGAGCGTTACACCAAGCTGATCGAAGAAGACGGTGGCAAGATTCACCGCCTGGAAGATTGGGGCCGTCGTCAGCTGGCTTACGCCATCAACAACGTCCACAAAGCCCACTACGTGATGCTCAACGTAGAGTGCACCGGCAAGGCCCTGGCCGAGCTGGAAGACAACTTCCGCTACAACGACGCCGTGATCCGTAACCTGGTCATCCGTCGCGACGAGGCCGTCACTGGCCAGTCCGAGATGCTGAAGGCCGAAGAAAACCGCAGTGAGCGCCGCGAGCGTCGTGAACGTCCTGAAAACGCCGAGTCCAACGACGGCGATGACAGCGACAGCAACGACAGCGACAACGCTGACGAGTAATCCACGGATCTATTGAGGAGCCAATCACATGGCACGTTTCTTCCGTCGTCGTAAATTCTGCCGCTTCACCGCTGAAGACGTGAAAGAGATCGATTTCAAAGATCTCAACACCCTGAAAGCCTACATCTCGGAAACCGGCAAAATCGTTCCTAGCCGTATCACCGGTACCAAGGCTCGTTATCAGCGTCAGCTGGCCACCGCTATCAAGCGCGCCCGCTTCCTGGCCCTGTTGCCCTACACCGACAGCCACGGCCGCTGAGACCGGGCAGTCGACAAGAGTTAAGGAATAGATCGCATGCGCGCCCTGGCTGAATACATCATGCGCGGCCGTATGCAGGCCACCCTCGTGGTGGTGGGATCGGCAGCGATGCCGCTGTTGTTCTGGTTGAGTGCCGCCGCTGGCAGCCTGGTGCTGTTGCGGCGTGGAGCCAGTGATGCCATCGGCATCCTGGCCTGGGCCATGCTACCGGCGATTGCCTGGTGGTATTTCGGCGAACCGCGCACCTTGCTGGTGCTGGTCGGCGCGCTGGGGTTGGCGTTGTTGTTGCGCGCCAACTGGACCTGGAACCGCATACTGCTGAGCAGTGTGGCGCTGGGCCTGGTGTATGGATTTGTCCTTGGGGCAGTGTTCCGCGAACCCATCGCGGCCATGGCTGGTGAGCTGCAGAAGCTGCTGCCAACCATGTTCGATGGGGCTCACCAGCAATTGTCGGTGGGTGAACGCGAGCGTCTCGAGGCACTGATCGCACCGGTGCTGACCGGACTGCTGGCAGCCTTGCTGCAGATTCTGAGCTTGCTGAGCCTGATCCTTGGGCGTTACTGGCAGGCCGTGTTGTACAACCCTGGCGGTTTTGGTCGCGAGTTTCGCGCGCTGAGACTGTCGCTGCCGCAGGCGCTGTTGCTGCTGGCGGGCATGATACTAGGTCCCAATCTGGGGCCGCAGTTGGCCATGCTCACGCCGCTGTGCAGTGTGCCGCTGCTGTTCGCCGGGATCGCCCTGGTGCACGGCCTGGTGGAGAAGGGTGGGCTCGCCCGCTTCTGGCTGGTGGGCATGTACATCACGCTCCTGCTGTTCATGCAGCTGATCTATCCGTTACTGGTGGTCTTGGCCATCGTCGACAGTCTGTTTGATTTTCGCGGTCGCCTGGCGCGCAAGAACGGCCCGGGCTCTGCGAACGGTGAAGGTTAAAAGTTAAGAGGTAAGACCCAAATGGAAGTCATCCTGCTGGAAAAAATCGCCAATCTGGGCAACCTGGGCGACAAAGTGAACGTTAAAGCCGGTTACGGCCGTAACTTCCTGCTGCCGCAAGGCAAAGCCACCGCTGCCACCGAAGCCAACGTTGCTGCTTTCGAAGCACGTCGCGCCGAGCTGGAAAAAGCTGCTGCCGAGAAGAAAGCTTCCGCTGAATCTCGCGCTGCTCAGCTGGCTGAGCTGGAAGTCACCATCACCGCCACCGCTGGCGATGAAGGCAAGCTGTTCGGTTCCATCGGCACCCACGACATCGCTGACGCCCTGACCGCCTCCGGCGTTGAAGTGGCCAAGGCTGAAGTTCGTCTGCCGAACGGCACCATTCGCCAGATTGGCGAATACGACGTAGCTGTGCACCTGCACACCGACGTCGAAGCCACCGTCAAGGTGGTTGTGGTCGCTGCTTAATCAAGTAGCCGCCAAGCGGACTTGCGCTGTAGCGTAGGTCTGCTGACAATCGGGCACGGTATCGCTCTGCGATCCGTGCCCTTTGTTTTTTCTATCGCAGCATTTTCTCCCCGAGCCTATGAACGACATCAGCATTCCCGAGCAATACGACCTGCAGACTGCCGCCCTGAAAGTGCCGCCGCACTCCATCGAGGCGGAACAGGCGGTGCTCGGCGGCCTGATGCTCGACAACAACGCCTGGGAGCGCGTGCTCGATGGTGTGTCGGATGTCGATTTCTATCGCCATGACCATCGCCTGATCTTCCGCGCCATCTTCAAGTTGGCCGAGCGTAACGAACCCTTCGACGTGGTGACCCTGTCCGAGCAGTTGGACAAGGAAGGGCAGCTGTCGCAGGTCGGTGGCCTGGCTTATCTCGCCGAGCTGGCGAAGAACACGCCGTCGGTGGCCAACATCAAGGCCTATGCGCAGATCATTCGTGAGCGCGCCACGCTGCGTAAGCTGATCAGCATCAGCAACGAGATTGCCGACAGTGCCTACGCCCCTGAAGGTCGCACTGGCGAGGAGATTCTCGACGAGGCGGAGCGGCTGATCTTCCAGATCGCCGAAGACCGCCCCAAGACTGGCGGGCCGGTGGGCATCAACGACATTCTGGTCAAGGCCATCGACCGCATCGACACGCTGTTCAACAACGGTGACGCGATCACCGGCCTGTCCACCGGTTTTGATGACCTGGATAACTTGACCAGTGGCCTGCAGCCGGCCGACATGATCATCGTCGCCGGCCGTCCGTCGATGGGTAAGACCACTTTCGCCATGAACCTGGTGGAAAACGCGCTGATGCGTAGCGACAAGGCGATTCTCGTCTACTCGCTGGAGATGCCGTCGGAATCCATCGTGATTCGTATGCTCGCATCCTTGGGGCGTATCGATCAGACCAAGGTACGTGCCGGCCAACTCGACGACGATGACTGGCCGCGTCTGACCAGCGCAGTCAACCTGCTCAACGACCGTAAGCTGTTCATCGACGATACCGCCGGTATTTCCCCGAGCGAGATGCGCGCGCGTACCCGCCGCCTGGCGCGCGAGCACGGCGAAATCGGCCTGATCATGGTCGACTACCTGCAACTGATGCAGATTCCCGGCTCCAGCGGCGACAGCCGGGTCAACGAGATCTCCGAGATCTCGCGCTCGCTCAAGGGCTTGGCCAAGGAGTTCAACTGCCCGGTCATCGCCCTTTCACAGCTCAACCGTGGTCTGGAGCAGCGTCCCAACAAGCGCCCGATCAACTCCGACTTGCGTGAGTCCGGTGCAATCGAGCAGGACGCCGACATCATCATGTTCGTATACCGCGATGAGGTGTATCACCCCGAGACCGAGTACAAGGGGGTGGCCGAGATCATCATCGGCAAGCAGCGTAACGGCCCGCTGGGCACCGCGCGCCTGGCCTTCCTCGGCAAGTATTCGCGCTTCGAGAACCTGGCGCCGGGTAGCTACCAGTTCGACGACGAATGAGATTCTCAGCCCGGGCGTCGTAGGGGCGAGTTCTGTAGCCCGGATGCAATCCGGGGCTCTCGGCGCAGAAGCCCCCGGATTGCATCCGGGCTACGCTCTGGATCAATGAAAACGGGCGCCCAGCGGTTAAGATGGGCGCCCGTTTTTCGTTCAGGCCTTCTGTCATGCGTCCGCTTGCCGCCATCGTCGACCTCTCCGCCATCGCTCATAACTACGCCGTCGCCAAGCGCTGCGCGCCCGGGCGTCAGGCCTTCGCCGTGGTCAAGGCCAATGCCTACGGGCATGGCGTGCGTGAGGTGGTGACGGCGCTGCACGAGGTTGCCGATGGCTTTGCCGTGGCCTGCCTGGAGGAGGCGGCCGAGGTGCGCGCCATGCATGGTGAGGCGCGCATCCTGCTGCTCGAGGGCTGCTTCGAGGCCAGTGAATACGCCATCGCCGCGCAGCTTGGACTGGATGTGGTAGTGCAGAGCGCGGCGCAGGCAGAGGCGCTGATTGCCGCTGAGTTGGCGCGTCCGCTCAATGTCTGGCTCAAGCTCGACTCTGGCATGCATCGCCTTGGTTTCGACGCCGCCAGCCTGCGTCAGTGGCATGCGCGGCTGGAAGACGCCGAGCAGGTCGCCGAGCTCAACCTGCTCAGCCACTTCGCCTGCGCCGACGAGCGCGGTCATCCGCTGACCGAACAGCAGGTCGAGCGTTTTCTCGATCTGCTGGATCTGGATTTCAATCATCGCTCACTGGCCAACTCGGCGGCCGTGCTGGCCATTCCTGCCGCGCATATGGACTGGCTGCGCCCCGGCATCATGCTCTACGGTGCTACGCCGTTCGCCGAGCTGAGCGCACGCGAACTGGGGCTGAAACCGGCCATGACCCTGGCTGCGCGGGTGATCGCCGTGCGTGAAGTGGCAGTCGGTGAGAGCGTTGGTTATGGCGCGACCTGGGTGGCCGAGCGGCCCTCGCGTATTGCCACTGTCAGCTGCGGTTATGCCGATGGTTATCCACGCCATGCGCCCAGCGGCACGCCGGTGCTGGTCGAGGGGCTGCGTGCCGGGTTGGCGGGCAGGGTGTCGATGGACATGCTGGCGGTGGATATCACGGATCTGCCCGAGGTCGATATCGATTCGCCGGTGGAACTGTGGGGCAGCCAATTGCCGGTGGATGAGGTGGCCACGGCGTGCGGCACCATCGGCTACGAGTTGCTGACCAAGGTCACCGCACGGGTGCCTCGGCGCTATATCGGCTGATCAGGCCAGCCCGCTCGGGACTTTCAGTACGTCCAGCTCCAGGCAGGCCTGTTCGCTGAGCTCGCCATCGTCGCCGTGCACGCGCGAACCGGAGCGACCCAGTTCCTTTACCCGGTAAAGGGCCATGTCTGCCGCCTTGTACAGCCCGGTGAAATTTCTCGCATGGCGCGGAAAGAGCGCCACGCCGATGCTGATGGTCACGCGCAGGCGTTCGGCACCGTAGTGCACGGGCTCGGATAGTTCTGCCAGCAGGCGTTCGGCGATCTCCCTGGCCTGGCTTTCGGCATCGCTGCCGCAGATCAGAGCGGCGAACTCATCGCCGCCCAGGCGGGCAACCGCATCGCCTGCGCGAACGTGCTCGCGCAGGCGCTTGGCGACCACCTGCAGCATCAGGTCACCGGCTGCGTGACCAAAACGGTCATTGATCGGTTTGAAGTGATCCAGGTCGATCAGCAGCAAAGCCACGCTCTCCTTGTGCCGCTCGGCGTTAGCCAGGGCCGACTCGCTACGCTCGACCAGATAGCGTCGATTGGGCAGTTCGGTCAGCGAGTCATGGAAGGCGGCGTGCTGCAGTTCGCGTTCGCGGTCGCGTAGCTGTTCGTTGGTCGCGGCCAGCTCGGCGGTGCGTGCGGTCACTGCTGCTTGCAGTTCATCGGCGCTGGCCTGCAGTTGCGCCAGGCGAGCGGTTTTCTCACGGTCTGCCTGTTGCAGGGCAACGGCGCGCTCCTGCTTGAGGATCTGGATGCGATAAGCCAGGGCGAAGGAGAACAGGATCGATTCGGCTGCCACGGCCAGCGGGAATACGTAGGCGTTCCATTCAGCCGGTTGCAGCACTCCGGTGGTGCGCAGCAGCAGGATGGCGACGCTGCCCAGGACCAGACCATAACCGTAAAGATACAGCTGCGCCGGGAAGAACCCCTGGCGCCAGCGGATCACGGCGCTGCCCAGGGCGGCGGGGATACTGGTCAGCGACAGCAGGGCGATGGCCCAGGCGGCCAGGTAACGTTGATCGAACAGGGTCAGGACGATGGCGATGAGATAGATCACGCAGGCCATGTTCAGCAGATGATGCGCCCAGCGTACGTAAACGCGCGTCTGCAGCAGCGTCTGGGTGAAGCGACTGGCGAACAGGCCCCACAACGACGGCAAGGTGATGCGGTCGAGCCACGCCGGCACCGGGTGGTTCGGCCACAGGTACTGCGCGCCGTGACCGGTCATGCTCATGATGAACAGCAGGGCGAAGGCGGTGGTCAGCACATACCAGAAATAGGCCTTGTCGCGCAGCGAGATGAGGATGAACAGGTTGTACAGCAGCAGTGCGAAGACCACGCCGTAGATGACGCCGAGCGCCAGATTCTCGCGGGTGGCCAGTTGCGTGAGGTCGTCGAGCTGCCAGATGCGCAGCGGGAAGGAGTTGCCCGCTGGGTCGAAGGCGCGCAGGTAGAAGGTCGTTGGCTGTTCACCCAGGGCTGGCAGGTCGAACACCATGCGTCGGTAGGGGTGGTCGCGGTTCTCGCTGAAGGCGACGCGCTCGCCGGCTTGACGCACCAGCCAGCCGCCCTGGCCGTCGGGTTGATGGAGCTGCAGGTCGAGTTGGGTCACCGAGCCCACTTCCAGTACCCAGTGGGCGGGGGCACGCATATCGCGTTGCAGGGTGACCTTGATCCACCAGGGATTGAGGCTCTGGCCGACACTGGCACGGCCATTGGCCGGTTGAAAGCGCGACTGCTGCTCAGGCGCGGCGAGGTCATCGATGGTCAGAGTGCCCTGGTCGTCTTCCAGTAGCTCGATATGCGCATTGAGCGGCATGCCGCTGCTGGCGTCGGTGAGCACCACGGACGCCGCTGCCAGGCCCGTGGTCGACAGTCCCAACAGAAGAGCGAGCAGTAAGGCGAAGCGCTGCAGCATAGATGTCCTGGAGTCGGCTGACCGAGTAGCTTGAGTATATGCACAGGATTGTTATCGGACGAAAACAAATATGGCGTATGGCTACTGCAGGAAAATGTCTGATTTTTCTGTCCTTTCTTTCCCCAGGTCGGTGCTGCGCCAGAGTCGATGCCAGGACGAGTGAGCCAGGCGCGTGCTTGAGCGTTCGTCGCAGTGCGTGCAGGCGGTATTAAACCCAGTGCAACAGTCTGGTTTGGTCAATATTTGTGCTATTATCCGCGCCCCTCGTGATAGCCCATTGATCAAAAAATATGCAAGCCGCCAAGCCGCTGTTCGACTATCCCAAGTACTGGGCCGAGTGTTTCGGGCCTGCGCCCTTCCTGCCGATGAGCCGGGAAGAGATGGATCAGCTCGGCTGGGACAGCTGCGACATCATCATCGTCACCGGTGACGCCTACGTCGATCATCCTTCGTTCGGCATGGCCATCATCGGTCGCCTGCTCGAAGCCCAGGGCTTTCGCGTGGGCATCATTGCCCAGCCGGATTGGCGCAGCAAAGACGACTTCATGAAGCTCGGCGAGCCGAACCTGTTCTTCGGTGTCGCTGCCGGCAACATGGACTCGATGATCAACCGCTACACCGCCGACAAGAAAATTCGCTCCGACGACGCCTATACGCCCGGCGGCCTGGCCGGTAAGCGCCCGGATCGCGCCAGCCTGGTCTATAGCCAGCGCTGCAAGGAGGCCTACAGCCACGTACCGGTGGTGCTGGGCGGCATCGAGGCATCCTTGCGCCGTATTGCCCATTACGACTACTGGCAGGACAAGGTGCGCCGTTCGATTTTGATGGACGCCACCGCCGACATCCTGCTCTACGGCAACGCCGAGCGCGCGGTGGTCGAGATCGCTCAGCGTCTGTCGCGTGGCGAGCAGGTCGAGGCCATCAGCGATGTACGCGGTACGGCCTTCATTCGGCGTGACACGCCCGAAGGCTGGTATGAGGTCGACTCCACCCGTATCGACCGTCCGGGCCGCGTCGACAAGATCATCAACCCCTACGTCAATACGCAGGACACCGAGGCCTGTGCCATCGAGCAGGCCAAAGGCGAGGTCGAAGACCCCAACGAAGCCAAGGTCGTGCAGATTCTCGACAGCCCGCGCATGACCCGCGACAAGACGGTGATCCGTCTGCCGTCGTTCGAGAAGGTGCGCAACGACCCCGTGCTCTACGCCCACGCCAACCGCGTGCTGCACCTGGAAACCAACCCGGGCAACGCCCGCGCGCTGGTGCAGAAGCATGGCGAGGTGGACGTGTGGTTCAACCCGCCACCCATCCCCATGACCACCGAGGAAATGGACTACGTGTTCGGCATGCCCTATGCGCGCGTGCCGCACCCGGCCTATGGCAAGGAGAAGATCCCGGCCTACGAGATGATCCGTTTCTCGGTGAACATCATGCGTGGCTGTTTCGGTGGCTGCACCTTCTGCTCGATCACCGAGCACGAGGGGCGCATCATCCAGAACCGTTCGCACGAGTCGATCATTCGTGAGATCGAGGAGATGCGCGACAAGGTGCCGGGCTTTACCGGTGTGGTCTCCGACCTCGGCGGGCCGACCGCCAACATGTACCGCATCGCCTGCAAGGACCCGGAGATCGAGAAGCACTGCCGCAAGCCGTCCTGCGTGTTCCCCGGCATCTGCGAGAACCTCAACACCGACCACAGCTCGTTGATCGAGCTGTACCGCAAGGCCCGTGCCCTGCCTGGGGTGAAGAAGATCCTGATCGCCTCCGGCCTGCGCTACGACCTGGCCGTGGAGTCGCCGGAGTACGTCAAGGAACTGGTCACCCACCACGTCGGCGGCTACCTGAAGATCGCCCCGGAGCACACCGAGCGTGGCCCGCTGGACAAGATGATGAAGCCGGGGATCGGCAGCTACGACCGCTTCAAGCAGATGTTCGAGAAGTACTCGAAGGAGGCGGGCAAGGAGCAGTATCTGATCCCGTACTTCATCGCCGCGCATCCGGGCACCACCGATGAGGACATGATGAACCTCGCCCTGTGGCTCAAGCGCAACGGCTTCCGTGCCGACCAGGTACAGGCGTTCTACCCGTCGCCGATGGCCACGGCGACCGCCATGTATCACTCGGGCAAGAACCCGTTGCGCAAGGTCACCTACAAGAGCGACGAGGTAGAGATCGTCAAGAGCGACCAGCAGCGCCGCTTGCACAAGGCCTTCCTGCGCTATCACGATCCGAAAGGGTGGCCGCTGCTGCGTGAGGCACTGACGCGCATGGGCCGCAGTGATCTGATTGGCCCGGCCAAGCATCAACTGATCCCGGCTAACCAGCCAGCTGCTGATGATGGCTACCAGAGCGCACGGCGCAAGAACTCCACGCCGGTCGGCAGCAAGAAGGCGGGTAATGCAGGCAAGATGCTCACCCAGCACACGGGGCTGCCGCCTCGTGCCAGCGACGGCAGCAAGCCCTGGGACAAGCGTGAGCAGGCCAAGGCGGCGGCTGAGGCGCGTAACCAGCAAGCCGCGCGTGAACGTGCTGGCGCCGGCAAAGGCAAGGGCAAGAAGCCCGGGAAGAAGCCCGCAGTACCGCGCTGAATCATCAGCGGCACTCACGAAAACGCCAGCACTGTGCTGGCGTTTTCGTTTCAGAAGCCCTAACCAGCGCCTCGTAGGGTGGGCTTCAGCCCACCATTGTCGTGTGAGGTGTGGTTATCTCAATCCGTGCTGAAACGGCAGGTCAGGTAGCGATTGCTCGGGCCGTAGCGCAAGATCGACCACAAGCGCCTGAACAGATAAAACGGGTGGCTGCGGTAATACGCCAGTACGGCATTGCCGACGCCTTCCGAGCGGTGCTGGCGGGCCTCCTTTTTCGCTGACTTCTTGAACAGCCCGGAAAACTCCCAGCGCTGGATCTGCTCGAAACGCTCATGCGGGCGCAGCCCATGGCGGCTGAACAGGCGCGCGAAGCTGGCCGGGCTGAAGTCATGCAGGTGGTGCGGGTTGCCGTCGAGTGTCGGTGTGGTCGGCACCGAGGCAATGATACGGCCACCCTGGGCCAGCAGTCGTACGAGATTTTCTGCCAGGCGCAGCGGGTCTGGCAGATGCTCGATGGTTTCCAGGCTGACGATACTGTCGAAGCCTGAACTGTCGGCGAAGGTTTCGGCATTGGCGCACTGATAGCGCAGGTTGGGTCGCTGATAATTCGCCTGCGCGTAGGCAATGGCTTCGGGATCGATGTCGATACCGGTGATCTGCTTGTCCGGGTGCCGTTCGGCCAGCAATGCACTGCCGTAACCACAGCCGCACGCCATGTCGAGTACGCGCGAGCCTGCCAGCGAGTCGCTGGCGAACTCGTAGCGCTGCATGTGCAGCTCGAGAGTGGCCTGGTCGGCGGCCAGGCGCTCATCCATCTTCAGCGGATAGATGCGTTCGAGGGTGTGCATGGCGGCCTGTCCTTGGGCTGCGAAAGTGTTCGTAGTCTGTTGCTTGCCGATAGGGGCTGCAAGCATCTCCCTTGGTTTCATGGCGCAGCTTGTGAGGGTTGGTTTGTCCATCTATTGGCACTATAGTTCCAGAATATAAGAACAACAGTGGAGCCCCCATCATGCGCCTTGCCGCCCCCTCGTTTATTGCTCTGTCCTTGCTGCTGACAGCATGCGGGGAGGGCGAAGCGCCGCCCGTGGCCAATCTCGACTTTCAGAAGCAACTGCAGACGCAGCTGATCAAGGCCAAGCCAGGTGAGGTGATCGAGATTCCCGCCGGCACCTGGCAGCTCGACCGCAGTCTGAGCCTCAAGGTCAGTGGCGTGACATTGCGCGGTGCTGGCATGGATCAGAGCATCCTCAACTTCAAGGGCCAGAAGTCCGGCGCCGAAGGGCTGTTGGTGAACGCTTCCGACTTCACCATCGAGGACCTGGCGCTGGAGGACACCAAGGGCGATGCGCTCAAGGTGGTTGGCGGCCAGAACATCATCATCCGTCGCGTGCGCACCGAGTGGACCAATGGCCCGGCTACCGAGAATGGTGCCTATGGCATCTATCCGGTACAGACCGAGAACGTGCTGATCGACGGTGTGGTGGCCATCGGGGCCTCGGACGCCGGCATCTACGTCGGCCAGTCGCGCAACGTGGTGGTGCGCAACAGCCGTGCTGAGCGCAACGTCGCGGGCATCGAGATCGAGAACACCATCGGCGCCGACGTCTATGACAATGTCGCCATCGGCAATACCGGCGGCATCCTGGTGTTCAACATGCCCAACCTGCCGCAGCCAGGTCACACCACGCGGGTCTACCGCAACAAGGTCGAGAGCAACAACCACAAGAACTTCGGCCACAAGGGCACGCCGGTCGCCAGTGTGCCGGCGGGCTCTGGCGTGCTGGTCAACTCCAACGACAAGGTGGAGATCTTCGATAACGATATTGGCGACCACCGCACGGCCAACGTGATCGTCAGCAGCTACTTCAGTACCGGCTATACCGACCTCTCCACCGAGGCGGACTTCGATCCCTACCCGGAGGCCATTCATATCCATGGCAACCGCTTCGGACCTGGTGGCGACAGCCCCGACAACCTCGAACTGAAAGCGCTGAGGCTGGCCAAGTTCGGTCTCAATGGCCGCCTGCCGGACATCCTCTGGGATGGTTACGTGAACCCTGAAAAACTGGTCGATGGCAAGCTGCCGGCTGAGTTGGCCATCTGCATCGACAATGGCGATGCCGGCATCGTCAACGTCGACGGCCCCGGCGGCTACAAGAACATCAGCACGGACATCGAGCCGCACCGCTGCGAGCTGCCTCGTCTTCCTGCCGTCGAGCTGCACGCAGCCCTGGCCGAGGCAGGTGAGTAAGCATGAAGTACGCCTGGCTGTTGATTGCCGCCTTGCTGCTCGGCGCCTGTGAGCAAGCGCGTACGCCCCTGTATCTGCCCAGCAGTGAAGAATATCCGCAGAAGCTCAGCGCCTGGGGTGTGCTGCAACAGCGTGACGGCCACTTGCAGCCGGTCGAAGGCGTGCAGCCCTACGATCTGAACACGCCGCTGTTTACCGATTACGCGCACAAGCTGCGTACGATCTGGCTGCCCGAAGGGAGCCAGGCTCGCTATGGCGAAGCACGTTTCGATTACCCCCTTGGCACCGTGCTGAGCAAAACCTTCTACTACCCGATCGATACCCAGGGCCGGTTGCAGCGCAGCGAGCAGCATGGTGCCGAGGCGGTGGAGCTGAGGCGGGTGCGGCTGATCGAGACGCGCATTCTGCTGCGCCAGGAGCAGGGTTGGGTCGCCCTTCCTTACGTCTGGGACGATGCGCAACGCGAGGCCACGCTGGACTGGGCTGGTGCCAGTTTCGATCTAGCGCTTCATGATGAGGCCGGCGAGGTGCTGGCGGTCGACTACCAGGTGCCCGATGCCAACCAGTGCGCGGGGTGTCATGAGGAGCAGGCGGGCAAGGGCGTACAGCCGCTGGGGCCGAAGGCGCGTCATCTGAACAAGGATTTTGCCTATGTCGATGGAGCGGCCAACCAGTTGTTGCACTGGCAGAACATCGGCTTCCTGCAAGGTATGCCGGCTGACATGGCCAGCGTCCCACGCAATGCCCTGTGGAGCGCGCCGCGTGAAGGGGAGGGGCTGGAACATCAGGCACGCAGTTACCTGGATGCCAACTGCTCGCACTGCCATAACCCTGAAGGGCCGGGGCGTACCTCAGGTTTGTATCTCGATCCGGCTACGCCGCTGAGCATCGCCTATGGTCTGTGCAAGCAACCAGTGGCTGCGGGCAAGGGCTCCGGTGATCGTCTGGTGGACATTCATCCCGGTGCGCCGGAAAAGTCGGTGCTGAGCTTCCGCCTGCACAGCACCGATCCCAGCATCATGATGCCCGAGCTGGGCCGCTCCACCTCCCACCGCGAAGGGCTGGAGGTGATCGACCGTTGGATTGCCAGTCTCGATGGCGAGTGCTGACAGACTAGAGCTGACCTGCCTGCCACTGCGCTTCGCGACTGGAGAGCGCCGCGGCGATGTCCGCAACGCTGTCGGACGCGACGCTCTCCGGCAGCGGGTCGAGGCCGACGCTGGCGAATAGCTGGCCATAGCTGTTACGCAGCTCGGCGTAGGCCAGGTCACGGCGCAGATCCGCCTGCAGCGTGTTCAGCTCGCCCTGGATCAGTTCCAGCTCGCCAATGCCCTGGGCCTGGTAGCGATTGCGCAACTGCTCGACGATCTGCCCATCTAGCCCCGCCAGTTGCTGGCTGGTCTGGAACTGGCGCTGGGCTTCGCGGAAGTTGGCGTTGGCAACGTGCAGTTGGGCGAGGATGGCCATCGACATGGCCTGGCGCCGCGCATCGACGACCTCCTGGCCGGCCTTGGCAACATCGATGGCGGCTGGCGCGGAGAGCACGTTGAACAGGTTCCAGGTGACTTTCACGCCGTAGTCGGCCCAGCTCTGGTTCACCAGGAACGAGTTGCTGTCGTAGTGTCCGCCGGCGGAAAACTCCAGGCCTGGCAATAGACGGAGCATGGCTTTGCGTGTTTCTGCGGCGCTGATGCGCGCCTGGTAATCCTGCTCGCGCAGTTCGGGGCGACTGGCCAGAGCTTCCTGCTCCAGTGTGTCCAGCGCCACCTTGAGTTCCGGCATCTGATAACCGGCGTCAGGCGCCAGTTCGACCTGAGTGCCCAGTGGCAGGTTGATCAGGGTAGCCAGTTCGGTCTTGGCCAGCGACAGGGCGCGGCGCTGTTCTTCCAGCTGGCGCGTGGCCTCGATCAGCGCGCGCTGATAGCTCAGGGCCTGGATCGGGTCGCCGATGCGCTGCTCGCTCAGGCGCTGGCTGTTGTCGCGGGCCTGGGCGACGCGGGCCATCAGGCTGTCGATCTGAGTCAGCAGACGATCTGCCGCCACGGCACGCCAGTACGCGGAGCGCACATCCTGAATGATGGTATGCACCACCTTGCGCCGGCGCTCCTGCACGATCAGGCGCTGGTCACCCTGTTGCTTGGCACTGACGTAACTGACACCGAAGTCCAGCACGTTCCACACCATGGTCAGATCCGCCACGCCGCGGTCGCGATCCTGCGAGGTGGACGGCTCCAGAGACTGGGTGCCGGTTTCGATGCTCTGGCTGCTGGAAGCACTGACGTTGTTACGTCCGGCATAGCCGGCGGACAGCGCCATGCGTGGCAGCATGTCGAAAGTGGCCAGGTCGACCTGGCGCTGAGCCATGGCTTCCTCCATGACCTTCAGGCGCGCCTCGAGGTTGTATTTCACCGCGCGGGCCATGGCTTCGTGCAAGGTCAGTGGGCCGCTGAGCGGTTCCTGATCCTTGAACATGGTCGCCAGATCCTGCTGCGCGCGTTGCTCGCTGACGCTGCGGTCGATGGGTTGGCTGGTCACCGCGCAGCCGCCAACGGCTAGCGCCAGTACACTGATGCTGAAAAATTTAGCTGCTTTGCTCATCCTTGGGCCGCCCCCTGGTACGGCACTCATTCGATTCTTATCTGTTTTGTCGATTACGCTTGTGGCATCTGCAACGGAATTTCTCCCAACGCCCAGGCAAGCTCTCTTATCTGGCGTTGTTCGCTTTCACCGATCTCCTGCAGTTGCTGGCTCAGAGTCGGTGCTCCGAGAATCTCTCCCCCGCCCAAGCCATTGCCGCTGGAAGTCCCCCAGCGGAGCTGGATTTCGCCTGATTCCAGCGGTACGTCCTTGTTGAACATGCTGGAGAAACTGCTGGTACCGAACACGCCGCCGTCGCCCCCGCCAAAGCCGAGGAAGCCAATGCCGCTGCCATTGCCGGCACCGCTGTCGCTGCTGGCAAAGACCTGGGCGATGAAGCTGGGCGCCAGCGCACCGTTGTTGATGAAGATGTTGCCCACCGTGGGTACGCCGCTACCGAGAGTCGGCTGCTCGAACAGTGGCGGCGGCAACAGTGGCGAGGTGGCGCTGGAGGGTGGCGCGCCGGGCACATTGGGTTGAGGTGGTGCGGTCGGTGTAGTGGGTACGTTGGGCGTCGGGTTGGCGCGGAACTCCGGATCGCCTGCGGTCTGGTTTTGAGTATACGGTTGACCAAGCAGGCCACCGATCAGAGCGTTGCCCGCCGAATCGCTGATGCCGGTGCCGCTGCTGTTGAGTGCCAGGGCCAGGCTGCCGCTTCCGACAACATTGCTAATGGTGATTTGGTAGGTTCGTGCATCGATCTGCACTAGGCCGCTGAGAGTTCCTTGAGCGTTGCCTGTACTGACCAAGCTGAAGTCCGACAAGTCGACGCCGCTTACGTCCTCGCTGAAGGTCAGAGCGTAGCGTACGTTGCCTGCGCTGCTGGCTGCTTGATCCAGGGCCAGGGCCGCAGTGGGCGCGGTGGTGTCGATGCGTACGCCGGAGGTATCGCCGACGTTGTTCAGAGTCAGGTTCATGGCATTGCCAGTCGCATCGCGCAGGCTGCCACCATTGCTCTGCAGGCCCGTCACGGTGATGCCATCTGCATCGTTCAGACCAGGTTGCACGCTGTACTGGAAGACCAGGGTCGTGGTACCAGAGCCTGCTATGTAGTCGGCGAAGACCGTAGCACCGCCGATGTCCAGTGCCAGCCTTGGCGCGCCGTTGACCAGAATGGCTTCGCTGGCGTTAACGACGAAGGTCAGGGTATCGCCAGCGTTGTACTGCACGCCAACGGGCACGCTGACACTGCCAATGACCGGAACCACCGTATCTACGGCGTAATTGCCTGACAGGGTGCCGCCAATACCGGTATTACCTGCTGCGTCCTGCACTCCGGTGTTGTTCAGGGTGATCAGGTTGCTGCTCGCAGTTACGTTGGCAGCTGGCGTCAGGATAGCGGTCCAGGTGATGCCGCCATCGTTGCTGCTGAGCCCGCTGAGGGTGCCATTGCTTACGCTGAGGTCAGCCAGGCTCAGACCTGCCACGGCTTCGTTGAAGGTGATGGTTACGGTCGCCGTCTCACCGGCAGCCAGAGCGGTGTCGCTCAACTGGATGGTCGCGGTCGGGCGCTGGGTGTCGATGGCGTAGTTGTTCGAGTTGGTGCTGCCACCACCGATGTTGCCTGCGGCATCCTGCACGCCGGTATTGTTCAGCGTGATGACGTTGCTGCTGTCGGCAATGTTGCCGTTGGGCGTCAGGATTGCCGTGTAGGTGATGTTGTCCGTTGTGCTCAGATTGCTCAGGGTGCCGTTGGCCACGCTGAAGTCGGCTAGGCTCAGGCCCGTCACGGCTTCGTTGAAGGTGATGGTCACGGCGGTGGTTTCACCAACGGCCAGCGCGGTATCGTTCACCACGATGGTTGCGGTCGGGCGTTGGGTGTCGATGGTGTAGTTGTTCGAGGTGGTTGTGCCGGTGCCGGTATTGCCGGCGGCATCGGTGTAACCGGTGTTGTCCAGAGTGATCAGGTTAGTAGCGTCGGTGACGTCGGCGTCAGGCATCAGGGTCGCCGTCCAGGTGATGCCACCGTCACTGCTGCTGAGGTTGCCGAGCGTGCCGTTGGCCACGCTGAAGTCCGCCGTGGTCAGCCCGGTCACGACCTCGCTGAAAGTGATGGTGACCGTGGTGCTCTGCCCAGCCTTGAGCGCGGTATCGGTGATCACGATGCCGGCCGTTGGGCGCTGGGTGTCGATGGCGTAGTTGTTGGAATCGGTGGTGCCGACGCCAGCGTTGCCGGCTGTGTCCTGCACGCCGGTGTTGTCCAGGGTGACCAGGTTGGTGGTGTCTGTGACGTTGGAACTCGGCGTCAGGGTTGCCGTCCAGGTAATGTTGTCCGAGGTGCTTAAGTTGCTCAGGACGCCGTTGGCTACTGCGAAATTAGCTAGAGTCAGACCTGATATGGCTTCGTTGAAGGTAACGGTCACCGTCGTCGTTTCGCCGGCTGCCAGTACTGTATCGTTCACTACGATAGTCGCGGTTGGGCGTTGAGTATCGACTGAATAGTTATTGGAGTCAGTGGGGCTGCTACCAGTATTGCCAACCGTGTCAGTGTAGCCAGTGTTAGCCAGAGTGATCAGGTTGGTAGGGGACGCAACATCGGCACTTGGAGTCAGTGTTGCGGTCCAGGTTACACCACCATCATTGGAACTCAGGTTGCTTAGAGCGCCGTTCGCAACAGTGAAGTCGGCGATGGTCAGCCCAGTCACGGCTTCACTGAAGGTGATAGTCACTGTAGTGCTATCGCCAATGGATAGAGATGTGTTGCCCACCACTATGCTCACTGTTGGGCGCTGGCTGTCGATTACGTAGTTGTTGGAGTCGGTGGCACCTGTGCCGGTGTTGCCGGCGGCATCGGTGTAACCGGTGTTATCCAAAGTGATCAGGTTGGTAGCGTCGGTGACGTCGGCGTCAGGCGTCAGGGTCGCCGTCCAGGTCAGACCGCCATCGCTGCTGCTGAGGTTGCTCAGCGTACCGTTGGCTACGCTGAAGTCTCCTGTGTCCAGCCCGGTCACCGTCTCACTGAAGGTGATGGTGACGGTGGTGCTTTGGCCGGCTTTCAGCGTCGTATCGGTAACCAGCACGGATATGGCCGTTGGGCGCTGGGTATCGATGGCGTAGTTGTTGGAGTCGGTGGGGGCGCCTCCTGGGTTGCCGGCAATGTCGGTGTAGCCGAAGTTGTCCAGGGTTATCAGGTTGGTCGCATCGGTGACGTTGGCGCCTGGTGTCAGGGTCGCCGTCCAGGTGATGTTGTCCGAAGTGGTCAGGTTGCTCAGCGTAGCGTTGGCGACGATGAAGTCCGCCGTGGTCAGCCCTACTACCGCTTCGCTGAAGGTGATGGTGACGGTGGTGCTCTGCCCAGCCCTGAGCGCGGTATCGGTGACCACGATGCTGGCTGTCGGGCGCTGGGTGTCAATGGCGTAGTTGACCGAGTCGGTGGTGCCACTGCCGATGTTACCCGCCAGATCCATGACGCCGGTGTTGTCCAGGGTGATGACGTTGGTGGCGTCGGAGAGGTTGCTATCCGGAGTAAAGGTGGCGGTCCAGGTGAGACCGCCGTCGGCACTGCTCAGGCCTGTGAGCGTGCCGCCAGCGACCGTGAAGTCCGCCGTATCCAGCCCAACCACTCTCTCTGCGAAGGTAATGGTGACGGTGGCAGTCTCGCCGATGCTTAGAGCCGTGTCGCTCAGGGTGATGTTAGTGGCCGCAGGACGCACACCGTCGACCACCAGGGCCTTGTTGGCGCCTAGGGAGCCCGCCGCGCCGGGGGCTGCCAGGGTGAGGATGGCATCGTTGGCCGTCGCGCCACGGATAGTTGATCCATTGAGGTTCAAGGCTGCCGTGGACTGGTAATCCAGGTCCACGCTGAGATCTCCGGCCTGCACCACATAACTGAAGGTCAACGTATTGCCGCCGGAGCCGGAAAGATAGGTAGCGAGGCGGTCGACACTGCCGGTCTCCAACAGCAGCGTGGGGATGCCCCCTGTCGTGTCGACTGTAACGGCCTCACTGAAGGTGGCGGTGATGGTGATGGTATCACCCACTTTGTAGATGCCGTCTGCCGTGCCGGCGCTGACATCGGTAATACGTGGGTTGAGACTGTTGACCGTGATGCTGACGGTGTCGGTGTCGGTCTGCGCGCCGCCGCTGCCGCTCCAGCCCTGGTCATTGGTGCTGATCTGAATGCTGGCGGCACCGTTGTAGCCGCCGGTAGGCGTGAACACCAGGCCATTCAGGGCGTTGTTGATGTCGCTGATGCTGCCGCTAAAGGTCATGCTGGCATCGCCTGTGCCGTCGCCGGTACTGAATGACAGGCCGGTGATATCGCTCAGGCTGAGCAGACCATTGGTGGCGCTCAGGGTGACTTCGACCATATTGGAGCCGGCGTCCACGTCGCTGATGCTGATCAGGTTGCCATTGCCACTGTTGAAGACCAGGTTGGCGTCCTGATCGACGTTCTGCGCGCTGGGCAGCGAGTTGACCGGGGCATCGTTCACCGCGCTGACATCCAGGGTCACCGTGGTGCTGTCGGTTTGTGCGCCACCGCTGCCGGTGTTGCCGCCATCGTCGATCTCGATGGTCAGCGTGACGTCCGAGGTGGCGTTACTGGCGGTGGTGAACACAACGCCGCCAAGGGCGATAAAAGCGTTGATGTCGCTCAAGCTGCCGGTCAGGGTCATGCTGCTGGCGGTGCCGCCGACCGTCACGCCGCTGGCACTGGTGGCGCCCAGGCCGCCGCTGGCGACGGACAGGGTGACCGTTACCGGCGAGGTGCCGGCGTCGACGTCGCTGAAGCTGATGCCGCTCAGGGCGGTGGCCACATCCTCGGTAATGGCGATGGAGCCGGGCGCGGTAATGCTTGGTGCATCGTTGACTGCCGTGACCTGCAGCGTGACCGTCTCACTGTCTTGTTGGGCGCCACCGCTACCGCTATTGCCGCCATCGTCGATGCTGGCCGTCAGGGTGACATCGGCGGTGGCATTGGCGGCCGTGGTAAAGCTGACATTGCTACCCGCGATAAAGGTATTGATGTTGGCGATGCTGCCGGTCAGGGTCATGGCGCTGGCGGTACCACCGACTGCGACGCCTCCACCACTGCTGGCGGCGAGGCTGCCCGAGGCGACGGACAGGGTGACGGTGACCGAACCGCTGCCGGCATCGACATCGCTGAAGCTGATCCCGCTGATGGCGCTGGGCACGTCTTCGGTAACGCCGATGGTTGCAGGGGCCGTGACCTGCGGGGCGTCGTTGGTGGCTGTCACGCTGACGATCTTGGTAGCAGCCGTGCTGCCGTCCTGACCGTCGTTGGCAGTGAAGCTGATCGTGCGGTCGGTGCTGCTGGGGGCATCGCTGCTGTTGCTGTAACTCACCGAGCGCAGGGCGGCCTGCCACTGGGCCAGCGTGGCGCTGGCACCGGCCGAACTCAGCGTCAGTACGCCGGTGCCGGCGTCGTAGCTGGCCGTGATGTTGCCCATGCTGCTGCCGTCGTTGGTGAAGGCCAGCACATCGGCGCCGGACTGGAATCCGCCGGTGATGGACACCGTGGCGCTAGCCAGTGTGCTGCTGTCCACGTCGCTCAGGGTGAGCCCGGCATCGATCGCGACGCTGCTGCCACCCTCGCTGAACGCACTGGAGCCGCCGGTGGTGGTCACGACTGGCGCGTCGTTGACGGCACTGACCGATACCGACGCTGCAATCGCAACCACGCTGCTATCGACGCCACCGTTGGCGGTGCCGCCGTTGTCGCTAATGCCGGTCAGGGTCACGACCCGCGTAGCTGTGTTCGGGGCATCGCTGCCGTTGCGATAGCTCATGCCATCGACCACGGTCTGCGCAACGGCCGCGCTCACGCCTCCGGCCTTGGTCAGGGTGATGCTTGCCGTACCGCCGACGAGGCTGACCGAGTAGCCGATGCCGTTGCCGGCTGTGGTGCCGCTAGTGCCGTTGGTCAGGGCGATGTCGGTGCCGTCGATGCGCAGGATCTCGCTGCTGCCGTCGGCCAGGTTGCTGACGCTGAGGGTCATGCCGGTGATGGTCTGGCCTGATTCGACCGTGCTGATGCCGACGCCGCTGAACAGATCGACGGCGCTGCCGTTCTCGGTGTAGGTGGGCGTGCCGCCGGTGGCGGTCAGAGTGGGGGCGTCATTCACGCCGGTCACATTGACCGTGACATCGGCATTGTTGCTGGTACCGCCATCGCCGTCGCTGACGGTGATCCGCACGGTACGTGCTGCGCTACTGGGGTCGCTGTTATTGCTGTTGGAGTAGGTCAGGTTGCGCACCAGCGCCTGAACGGCTGCGGGTGTGGCATCGCTGTCGAGGGTGATGACCAGGCTGTTGCCGGCAGTGCCGCCGGCGTAGATACCGATCTGCGTACCACCAAAGGTGATGGCCGAGTCGGATACGCCGATCTGGCCGGCGCCTGTGCCCTGGTTGCGGATGGACAGGACGTCTTCCGCACCGACGCCGTTGCCGATGATGGCGACGGTGACATTGCCCGTGTCGAAGTTGGCCGAGTCGCTGTCGGTCACCGTGGCATCTGCGTTCTCGTCCAGCAGCACGGGGCTGCCACCTTCGACAAAGGTGGCGGAGTTGCCATTGAGGTTGTTGATGATTGGTGCGGTATTGGGAAGCGTTGTATCGCCAACGAAGTTATCGATATTGGTCTGGAAAAAATCACTGCTGGAGATACGTACCTCATCGACGACGATGTTGCCAAAGTTTAGTGTGGCAGCATCCCCTATATTTAACGTTTGGGCTGAACCAACCAGTACACCATTCAGGTACCCGCCGACGGTTACAGCGCCGTAAGCATTTGCGTTGTTAATGTAAATACTGGTGAAAACAAAGTCGGCCGCGTCTGTACGTGCAATCGTCACTAGTTCTGTAGCACCATCTGGACTGTTTGACTGAAGCTGGACAGAAGACGAGTTGTTTGCGCCATACTGGTTTTCCCACAGGAATAGCCCTCCGTCATCACTGGCACCGTTGGTGAATGTGTAGGTAAAGGAGGCGTCGCCCAGCGTGCGGTTGAATGTAGCCACAGAGCCCGTGTCAGTGCTGAAATCATCGTTGAAGGCCGCAAGCAGTTCTGAGTATGAATCGATATGCAATGTGACGGTCTCAATACTCCCGTGCGTCGCTTCGAGTACCCAATCACCGCCTTTATCGGCGGCGCCAGTCGGGTCGGTCGAGGCGGCTATATCGGCGCCGGTCGCCGCAGCCAGCGACTGGATGAAATTCACGCCGCTGCCATCGGCCCCGACATGGCAGCCATACAGCAAAATATCGCCGGACGAGCTCAGGGCACTGCCAATATCTGCCAGCAGGGCGTTGTTGGCGGCCACGTAGGCATCGTCGATCCAGACGTTACCCAGCTGCACTTTGCCGGCATCGCCATGACTGAACACGTGTATGGCATCGATGTCGCGACGTCCGTCCAGATAGTCGGCAATTTGTCGTAAACCATCCTGGCCGTCATCCAGTACCACGACCTCGGTACCGGGTTTCAAGGCGGACACCAATTGCTGGTAATCCTTGACGCTGCTGTCGACGAATACCACCTCCTGGCGGTTGTCCGTCGTGCCGGTCGGAGTGGCGGCGAGATTTTCGCTGCCGGAGTGGGCGTCCTGGCCGGAGGCCGGGGCGTGGGCCGCATCGGCGGAGGGCACGGCAGTAGCCGTCTCTGCCACCGTGGCGGCGACTGCGCCGTCGAACAGCATGCGCGGTTCCAGCGCCATGGCCAGTGCACTTCTGGCCGGCAGGTTGGTCGGCTGTGCCGTCGCAGTCTTTCTCCACCACATAATGAACCTCCTACAGCCTGTTAAATCGGGGAAAGCATTGCTTTCCCCTTTGCCTTGTCATCGATCCGCGTAGCGGATCAGTTGCGTGACGGGAAGATACCTTCCAGGGCAATGACGAAGTTGGTGCCCAGGTAGGGGTTGCGCAAGGGGAGCGGTTGACTGCCGCCTGCGATGCCGACCGTGATGGTCGGTGCCTGAACGGTTACGTTGCTGTTAAAGGGCGCGAGCGTAGTGTCCGCAGCCCCCGTGCAGTAAAGAGTACCTGCGCGACCAGCCGCGGCGATTGGTCCCAGTACGGTGCCAGTGCTGGGCGCTGCCTGGGTGGTGCCGGTGGTGGCGGCAGGTATGGCAACCTGCGCCGTGCCCGTCGGCGCGGAGGCAGTCGCGACGTGGGTGTGCATAGGCATCTGGTTGATGGTCATGGTGATGTTTTCCGAGCCCGCCACTTCCCCGATCGTGACCGGCGTCAGGCCTGGCCCGTTGCCTTGCCCAACCGGGCTACGCCCGGAGAAGTTCGGCAGCCCGAAGGTGGTCTGGCCATTGCCACCGTAGGTGGTGCCCAGCAGCGCGAACAGTGCCGAGTTCTGTTGGATGGCCATGATCTGTCCCTGGCAGGTCGCCCAGCCCCGGGGGGCGAAGTTGAAGCCCACCATACGGATCTCGCCCATGAATGGATCGCTCATTACCTATCTCTCCTTGATGCAGCCGCGCACGCGGCACTGGTGTTTATTGTTCTAGAGCAGGGGCTCGGCCGGCTTTGGCCGCTTTACATGGAACAGCGCCTGCAACAGATGCCGGTCGCCTTCCTCATCCGGGCCGATGGGGGTGAGCATCGCCTCCCATTCACCACCTTCCGGGCTGCGCAGCCGATAACAGTGTTGGGGCAGCTGGAGCCCCTCGGGCTGGGCAAAAATTGCACTGTAACAGTGGTAGCGGGCAGTCATCGCCACGCCTTCATAGGCCTCCACCAGGGTGATGGTCACACCTTCACCTTCGTCCCAGCATAGCTGCCAGGGTTGCTGGAGGTGGCGCTCGAAGTCTTCGAGGCTGGGCACCTGGCTCATGCCGGTACCGCCAGAGCGGGCACGGCTTCGCGGTGCATCTGCAGGTAGATATGGTTGGAGCCGCTGGCCCTGAAGGCAAAACGCTCGTACAAGCGCTTGGCCGGATTAGTGGGTTCGACGAACAGGCGCATCGACTTCTCTGCGGCATCCGCTTCATCGACCAGTGCAGCCAGATAGCGGGTGCCGATTCCCTTGCCCCGCCATTCGGGGAGCAGCGAAATGTCGATGAGGTTGATCATGGTCGGGCCGCGGAAGATATAGAGGCGGCCGATAGCCAGGTCACCGTGGCAAATCAGGGAGAAGTCGGAGCCCTGATAATGCTCCTGGTAATAGCGGTGCTGGGCGTCGAACTGCTGTGCGAGAAAGGCATCAATGACGGGTTGATCCCAACCGCTGAGCGCCATTTCCTGAGCCCGGGTACTCGCATAAAGCCTGCGCAGGAAGTTTAGATCAGTCTCCTCGGCAGGCCGAAGATGCAATTCGTGGGAACGCATGGTGTGGGTGTCCTTTTTGCTTCCGTGCTACCGCGGCGTGAGCCGGAACCGGTTCGTTTTGTTTTGCCACTATGCGACTTACAGGTCGGAGGTTAGCTGAAGTCCGGGGTCAATCGCCACCATCCGGATAGACGGTAGACGTGTTATTTAACTTCTGCTGGAACTTTCATGCTCTTGCTTTGTCATTCGCCATTGTTCAAGCGCTCTATAGGCTTTGCCCGCCCAGTACTCCACGGTTTCGCGGAGGCCCTCGTCGGCAGCTTCGCGTTTGCTCTGGCTGTCGGCAGTGAATGATTGCGACGGCTGTTTGGCATCGAAGCCGGCGGTCTCGCGCAGCCGTGGCAGATGTGCGTCGTGCACGTCGAACAACGAGGCCAATCGACCCCAACAGGCATCGGGCAGCTCCTGATAGTTCACCGCTACCGCGCCATGCTGTTGGCAAAGCGCCAGCCCTTGCCGGAGGATCGCGCCGACCGTGCGGCTGGTGTACTCGGCGGGAGTCATGCGCAGCGCTTCTTCTGCAGGTAAATCCAGTGCGGATGATCCCAGTAACCCTGGCACGCGGTGCATGCCCGGTTGGCGTAGTTGGGAAACGACGATCTCCAGCGGGTCGCGATAGAGGAAAACACGCGGCACTTCGGGGTAAAGCGCCAGCAGCAAGGGGGCCTCGAACACGTTCCACGCATCGAGCTTGATGAACAGCCGTTGCTCGTTGCCTTGACGTCGTTGCCCGTAGGCGGATACCAGCGCCGCGAGCCAGGCGGGTTGATGAAGCGTCGCCTTGGGATCCAGCCGGTGCGCACGCAGCAGATTGTCCAACGGTGGTGGTTCGGAGAGCACGATGTTGTCATCCAGCGTCGCCAGCATCTGCGCCATCAGTGTCGAGCCGCAGCGCGAGGCGTGGAAGATCAGCGCTGTGGGCGGCAAACCAGGGCTCACGGCCTGCCAGTCCAGCAACGCCTGGAGGTCTGTCTCCCGGCGGAAGGCCTGATTGAAGGGCAGGCGCAACGCGTGATCGACATCGTCACGGAAGAAGGGCCGGGTCAGTCGTTGCTCGCCGAACCAGCACCAGTCCAGGCGCCATTCACCGTTCTGCAACCAGGCGCGGATCGGTAGCCAGCCGCTGAAGTCTTGCTCGGTATTCACGCTCGCCATTGTTCGCTCCACGCTTGCCTGCCACGGCGCATGGCAGCCTTTACCTCGGCTTCGGAAAAGGTCAGCCCCAACGCCGCAGCGAGGCGCACGGCCTCGGCCTGGAAGTCACGCGCGTCGCCCAGGGTGCGCAGGCGTGCGGCCAGAGCTGTGTCCTGCGCCACATGCTTGCGGAAGGCGGCAAAGGCCAGCTCTGCCCTCCCGGGCTGCAGTGCAGGCGTATCCGGCAGCCCGGCTGCTACCTGTTGCAGCAACCAGGCGTTGGGCTGGCAGTCCAGCACCAGATGCACGCGCGCGCCGGGCCCCGGGTTATCCACCCTGTGCGGCCTGGATAGGTCGATGAACCAGCATTCGCCCACCTGCATGGGCACTTGCAGGCTGTCGACGAGAAATTCCACGTCAGGGGGGCTGAGCAGTGGCATATGCAGGCGCAGGTCGCCACCGGGCTGGCCGAGGTCGGGGTCACAGTGTTCGTGAATGCGAGCGCCGGCCCCCAGGCGCAGGAGCCGCGCGCTGCGGATGCTGGTCTGGAACAGCGCGAGCACCTGGTGCCAGGCCTGTTCCTCCTGCCACCAGTCGGTAGGCACCGGTGCACCTTGCCCTGGGGCAAGTGGCAGGAGGGCATCCTCCGGGGTGATCAGTGCGACGCCGCTCCACTCACCCTGGTAATAACCCGTATTGAAGTGATGCTGCCAGGCGTCGTCAGGAATCCGCCCGAGTGCCTCCAGCAGTGCGGGTAATCGAGGCGCCAGTGGCAATCGGGAGCAGCGTGGTAAGGCGTCCAGGCTCATGTTGCATCCTTGTCTTAAAAACCACTTTCGCGCACGCCGAGCGCCGCGATCCGTCGCCAGGCCGCGCCGAGTAGCGACTGTCGCTCTCCGTCCAGTATCACCACACCGCGCAAGGGGTGATCGGGATGGATGTCGTTATCCAATAGCGTCAGGCGTACGCCGTACTGTGCTTGCACCGGTTCCGCGCGGCGCTGTGCGTCACGGCGTATGGCGATGGGGCCGCGGTGATCCGAACTGAGCGCTTCCAGTTCCAGATAGGCGACGCCGGTGGCGTCCACTTCGTCCAGGCGCACTTTCACCGCCGGGCGGGCCGGGTCGTCAGCGATGAAGCGTCCTTCGCTGCCCGTTTCGATCCGCCAGAGATTTTCTTCGGCCAGATAGCCGCGCAGGCGTAGTCCCGGCTCGACGATGCGTGCAAGTGATTCGCCAGGGTGCAGCCAGCGATCCGCGCTCAGGTCGCGTTGCAGGTCGCGTACCACGCCAGCCTGCGCTGCGCGTAGCTGCAGGCGCTCACGCTGGGCGGCCAGGCCGCGGTACTCGGCTACTGCTTCGGCCAGGCGTTGTTCGAGGATGCCCGCATCGGCCGCCGTTTCGCTGCGTGCGGACTGGCGGCGCAGTTGCAGCTGAAGAATTTCGGTCTCGCGCCGGACGATGGCCTGGCGCGAGTCCAGATCGGGCGAATCCAGTTCCAGCAGCAGGTCACCGGCCGCCACGCTCTGCCCGTCCTGCACGTGCACGGCTTTCAAGCGCGCGGCCACCGGCGCATGCAGGGCGCTGGTGCGTGAGGCTTCGAGCAGCGCAGGTATTTCCACCGAGCTGCGCCAGGGCACGATCAGCACCAGCAGTACCGCGCCAAGGCTCAGGCCGGTAATCAGCACCTTGCGTGAGTCGGCCTGTTCACGGCGTTGCCACCATTCGCCCAGCTCGCGCCAGATGGGCAGGCCAATGAACCACAGCAGCTCAACCACCATCAGGAAGATGCCGAGCACCTTGAAGAACAGGTGATAGACCGCCAGGGCGATGCCGAGGAACAGGATCGCGCGCCATATCCAGGAGCCGTAGCCCCAGATCAGCAGACGCCGGGTCATGCTGGGTGACCAGGGTTCCGGTGCCGGTTCGCCATAGCCGAACAGGGCTTCGCGCAGGCGCCAGCGACACAGGGCGAAGGCACGGTTCTGCAGGTTATCCACACCCCACAGATCGCTGATCAGGAAGTAGCCATCGAAGCGCATGAAGGGATTGAGGTTGATCACCAACGTGGTGATCCAGGTCGCGCTGGCCAGCATGAAGGCCGAGGTACGCAAGGGGCCGTCCGGCAGCAATGACCAGGCCAGCAATGCCAGCACCGCCAGCAGCAGCTCGGCGAACACGCCGCCTGCACCGATCAGCAGTCGCGAGCGCCGGTCGCGCACGCGCCAGGCGTCGCTGACATCGGTGTAGAACATCGGCAGCAACACCATGAAGGCCAGGCCCATGCTCTGTACCCGGCAGCCGGCGCGCTTGGCCATGAAGGCGTGGCCGAACTCATGACAGAGCTTGGCGAAGGTCAGCGCGATGGCGAAGGCCAATGCGCCACCGAGGCTGAACAGGTGGGGGAAGGTGGCGAGAAAGCGCTGCCAATCGCGCATCACCAGGAACAAGCCCAGTACAAAGACCAGCGGCAGGCCCCAGCGCAGCAGCCAGGGGCCGTGGCGTTCGAGCACGGGCCAGGCGCGATTGAGGAAGGGATCGGGCCGCCACAGCGGAATGCGGAAGAACAGGTATTGATGCAGTACCCGTTTCCACGGGCTTTGGCGCTGAGCGGCGGCTTTCATCGCGTAGCTGGCACGCTGGTTTTCGTCCAGGGCGGCGATCAGGTCATGGCTGCTGAGAAAGCGCAGCATGTCCTCGAGTTCGGCCTGACCCAAGGGCAGGCCAGGCTCGGCATTGGCGGCCGCCAATACGCGCTGCGGTTCGCCCAGTGTCCAGTGACGCAGCAGGCGCACGGCGGCGGCGCCGAGTTTGAAGTAGCGACCGCGTAGCGGGTCGGCCAGCGTCCATTGCGGGGCGCCGTCGAGGCCAGGCGCCGCCGGTGATAGCTGCAGATCGGGGCGCAGGGCAGGCAGCATCAGAAACCCAGGCTCTGGCGGGCCGCGGCCAGGGGCCGGCGCAGCAGGTAATAGGCCAGCGGCGCACGATCACCGAACAGCTTGGCGGTGCCACGCAGCCCTACACGCGGTGGGGTATCGACGAAGCGCGCATCCAGGCGGTAGGCCAATTGCCCGGCGGCGGTGGTCTGGGCTTCATAGGCGGAACGCTCCAACTGGGCCTCATGGCGATTGAGTGGATCGCTGTCGAGAAACAGCGCTACTTCGGCGCCAGGCTGCAGGGCGATGGCGTCGCCCACCGGCAGCTCGATACGCAATTCGGCCTGGCTCGGGTCGGCGATCTGCATCAGCCGTTCGCCGGTCTGCACGGGCTTGCCGGTCAGGCGTTCGGCGTCGGCGAAAACGGCGATGCCTGAACGCTCGGCGCGTACTTCGCTGCGCGCCAGCAGTTGCCTGGCATAGTCGCGTTCGGCGCGCTTCTGTTCGACGCGTGCGGCCAGCAGGTCGAGGCGGGCGCTGGATTCGGCATCGGCGAAGGCGCGCTGGCTGTTGGCCTTGAGTTCGGCCTCGGCCACGCCCAGGGCGCGTTCGGCTACATCGGCCTGGGCCTTGAGGCTGGTGGCCTCGAAGCGCACCAGCAGGTCACCGGCGGCGACACTTTGATTGGGCTTGACCAGAAATTCGGCGATCACGCCATCCAGCGGCGCGGCGACCACCCGGCCACCCAGCGGGACGACTTCGGCAGGTGCCAGTACCGACTGGCGTACCGGGATCAGTAGCAGGAGCGAGAGCGCCGCCGCGACGGCCAGCAACTTCTTGCGCGGCCAGCGCATGCGCCAGGGCTTGTGTGGTTGCAGCGCCAGCCAGGCGTGGGCGTAGGTATCGGCCAACTGCCTGAGCAATGATTGCTCCGCTTCGCTGAAGGGGGTGTCACGAGCCAGCCACAGGCCGCCGAAGGTTTCACCGCTGCGGCTTTTCAGCGGCAGCCAATAGGCATGCGGGGCGGACAGGTCGTTCATGTCGGCACGGGCCTGCTCGTCCAACTGGGCAGGGTCGACGCTGTGGCCCTCACCCAGTCGGCCGTGCTTGAGCAAGGCCGAGGTGGCGCGTTCGACGAAGGCCACGAACGGTGCATGCGCTTCCACCACGCTGATAGCGGTCAATGCCTGCACCTTGCCGGCGATCAGCAGGGCGGCGTGGCGGAAACCGAACAGTGCCTGGCCGTCATTGACCATGGCGAAGGCCAGTTGCTCGGTATTACCGGCCTTGCGCGCCTGTTGCTCGAGCCCGAGGAACAGGGCGAATACGCGTTCGGCCGTGCTGGGCAGCGGTGCGTTCATTCCGCCACCTGGAACTGGGCCGTGCCACTCATGCCAGCGAGCAGGCCCTTGGCATCGTCGGACAGGCTGCCGATCAGCAGAAGGGTTTGGCTGCCCTCATCGATACGCGCACCCAGGCGCTTGACCGTGGCCTTGAGCGGCTGGCCGGTTTCGTCGGGGGTGAAGTCGAAGGTTTGGCCCGGCTGCAGGCGGCTTAGCCAACTGGACGGCACCAGCAGATAAATTTCCAGCGTGCCGTTATCCACGACATCCAGCAGTGGGGTACCACTGGCCACGCTTTCGTGGGGTTGCGCGCGGCGCAGAACCACACGGCCATTGAAGGGAGCGACGACGCTGCAGCGCTTCACCTGTACCTGATACACCTGGGTTTCCGCCTGAGCCTGGGCCTGCCGAGCCTCGGCCAGCGCCACTTCGAAGCGGCCGACCGAATTGAGGGCGGCCAACTGCTTCTTGTGGTTCAGCTCTTCACGGGTGGCGCGAGTGGCGGCTTGGGCCGCATTGAGCTGGGCCTGGTAAGCGCTGCAGTCAAAGCGCACCAGAACGTCGCCCTTGTTGAAATCCTGGCCATCGCTGAACGGCATTTCGATGATGCGGCCAGGCAGTTCGCTGGACAGTACCGCCTGGTTTTGCGCGCGCAACACGCCGCGCACCTGGCGCTCACCGGGTTGGGTGGCGGTGGGAGTCGGTGAATCGAGCAGCGGGTCGTCGGCCCAGAGTAGTGGGCTGAACGCCAAGAACAGCAGTCCAAGGAGGGTCGAAAGAGGGCTGTGGCGCGGCATGGCATACGTCCTTGCATGAAGTCAGCGCAGTCTACGGCAGAAGTCGGGCCCGGCAAATTGGCCGTAACTGCGCATCCATATGGTGCATGATGTCGACTCTGGTGCGCGCACGGCCTGCTTCTGGTGCGTGGGCTGTCTGGCCGGCCTAGCTGGCGCGTGGTCTGAGCCCTGGCATAAGTCTTGCGCTGCACTGAGTATCGTCCAGGCTAGCAGGAGGCCGCCGTGTCGATTCATGTCGCGCTGCACCACGTCACCCACTACCGCTACGACCGTGCGGTGAATCTTGGGCCACAAGTCGTACGTTTGCGGCCGGCGCCGCACAGTCGCACACGCATCCTTTCCTATGCGCTGAAGGTCGAACCGGGCCAGCACTTCATCAACTGGCAGCAGGACCCGCAGGGCAACTACCTGGCGCGCCTGGTGTTTCCCGAGAAGACTCGCGAGTTCAAGGTCGAGGTGGACCTGGTCGCCGAGATGGCGGTGTTCAACCCCTTCGACTTCTTCCTCGAGCCCTATGCCGAGCGCATTCCCTTCGCCTACACCGAGGGCGAGCAGCGCGAGCTGGCGCCGTACCTAGTCAAGCTGCCGGCCACGCCGCTGTTCGCCAAGTACCTGGCCGGCATTTCCCGCGAGCCGGTGCCCAGCATCGATTTTCTGGTCGAGCTGAACCAGCGCCTGTCTGCGGACATCCGCTACCTGATTCGCATGGAGCCGGGCGTGCAGACGCCGGAACAGTCGCTCGAGCTGGCCGCCGGTTCGTGCCGCGATTCGGCCTGGCTGCTGGTGCAGCTGTTGCGTCACCTGGGCCTGGCGGCGCGCTTCGTCTCCGGCTACCTGATCCAGCTCACTGCCGACGTCAAAGCCCTCGACGGCCCATCCGGCACCGACAAGGACTTCACCGACCTGCATGCCTGGTGCGAGGTGTACCTGCCTGGCGCCGGCTGGGTCGGTCTCGACCCGACTTCAGGCCTGTTTGCTGGCGAAGGCCACATTCCACTGGCGTGCAGCCCGGAGCCATCCTCGGCGGCTCCGATCACCGGCGGGCTGGACGAGTGCGAGGTGGAATTCGAGCACCTGATGAGCGTCGAGCGCGTGTGGGAGGCGCCGCGCGTTACCAAGCCCTACAGCGAGGCGCAGTGGCAGGCGATCCAGGCGCTGGGCCGGCAGATCGACGATGACCTGCACAAGCATGACGTGCGCCTGACCATGGGTGGCGAGCCGACCTTCGTCGCTCTCGACTATCCCGATGACGACGAGTGGAACACCGCCGCGCTGGGGCCGAACAAGCGCCGCTTGGCCGCCGATCTGTTCTACCGCCTGCGCAGTCACTATGCGCCCAAGGCGCTGGTGCACTTCGGCCAGGGCAAGTGGTACCCCGGCGAGCAGTTGCCGCGCTGGTCGCTGAACTGCTTCTGGCGCCGCGATGGTGAGCCGCTGTGGCACGACCCCAAACTGCTGGCCGATGAGAAGCGCGGTTATGGCGCTACGGCAGAAACGGCCTCGCGCTTTCTCGCCGCCCTGGCGGCGCATCTGGGCGTAGATGGCGGCAACGTTTTCCCGGCCTATGAGGACTGGTTCTACTACCTGTGGCGCGAGCGCAAGCTGCCGGACAACGTCACCCCGGACGATCCACGTCTGAGCGACCCGCTGGAGCGCGAGCGTCTGCGCAAGGTGTTCGATCAGGGCCTCGATGCCGTGGTTGGTCACGTGCTGCCGCTGGCGCGTCAGGTGGTGGGCGAGGGCTGGCAGAGCGGGCGCTGGTTCCTGCGCGACGAACATTGCCGCCTGCTGCCCGGTGATTCGGCGCTGGGCTATCGCCTGCCGCTGGATTCGCTGCCCTGGGTCAGTCAGGCCGACTACCCCTACGTCAATCCGGTCGACCCCAGCCAGGCGCTGCCGCCGTTGCCCAGCCCGGCACAGATTCAGCGTCAGTTGCGTGGGGTCTGGCGTGGTGCCAGCGCGGGCGTGCAGAGCGCGCGTCCGGCCAGCGGGCAATCGGCTGCGGGCATCGTGCGCACCGCGCTGTGCGCCGAGCCGCGTGAGGGGCGCCTGTACCTGTTCATGCCGCCGCTGAGCCACCTCGAAGACTATCTGGAGCTGGTCGCCGCCATCGAGGCGGTGGCCGCCGAGCTCAATTGCCCGGTGCTGTTGGAAGGCTACGAGCCGCCGCTCGACCCACGTTTGCAGTATTTCCGCGTCACCCCCGACCCCGGCGTGATCGAGGTGAACATCCATCCGGCCTCCAGTTGGGACGAACTGGTCGAGCGTTGCGAATTTCTCTACGAGGCGGCGCGCCAATCGCGCCTGTCCAGCGAGAAGTTCATGATCGACGGGCGCCACACCGGCACCGGCGGCGGCAACCACTTCGTCCTCGGCGGCGCCACGCCGGGGGATTCGCCCTTCCTGCGTCGCCCCGACCTGCTGCGCAGCCTGATCAGCTACTGGCACAACCATCCGTCGCTGTCCTACCTGTTCAGCGGTCTGTTTATCGGCCCGACCTCGCAGGCGCCGCGAGTGGATGAGGCGCGCAATGATGCCTTGTATGAGTTGGAGATCGCCTTCGCGCAGATGCCCGAGCCGGGCCGCGACTGCCCGCCCTGGCTGGTCGACCGCCTGCTGCGCAACCTGCTGGTGGATGTCACCGGCAACACCCATCGCGCCGAATTCTGCATCGACAAGCTGTACTCGCCGGACTCGGCCAGCGGTCGCCTTGGCCTGCTCGAGCTGCGTGCCTTCGAAATGCCGCCGCACGCGCAGATGAGCCTGGCCCAGCAACTGCTGCTGCGCGCGCTGATCGCGCGTTTCTGGCAGGAGCCCTACCACCCGGCGAAGCTGGTGCGCTGGGGCGCCGAGTTGCATGACCGCTTCCTGCTGCCGCATTTCGTCGAGCAGGATTTCGCCGACGTGCTGCAGGAGCTGGGCAGCTTCGGTTATCGCCTGCGCAGCGAATGGTTCGCCCCGCATTTGGAGTTCCGTTTCCCCAAAGCCGGCGATTTCGTGGTCAAGGGCATCGACCTGGAGCTGCGCCAGGCGCTGGAGCCCTGGCACGTGCTGGGCGAGGAGGGCGCGGTCGGCGGCACCGTGCGTTACGTCGACTCGTCGCTGGAGCGCATGCAGGTGAAGGTGAACGGCATGGCGCCGGATCGCTACGTGCTGACCTGCAACGGCGTGCCGGTGCCGTTGCGACCGACCGGCAAGGTTGGCGAGTTCGTCGCTGGCGTGCGTTTCCGTGCCTGGCAGCCGGCCAGTTGCCTGCAACCGACCATCGGTGTGCATGCGCCGCTGGTGTTCGACCTCATCGACACCTGGATGCAGCGCTCGCTGGGCGGTTGCCAGTACCATGTGGCGCATCCGGGCGGTCGCAACTACGACAGCCTGCCGGTCAACGCCTACGAGGCCGAGAGCCGGCGCCTGGCACGCTTCTTCCGCCTGGGCCACAGCCCAGGCAAGCGCCCTGTCATGCAGCCGATAGACAATAATGAACTGCCGATGACCCTGGATCTGCGTCGCGTTTGATTGAACAACCCGTAGGAGCCCGCTTGCGGGCGATGCTTTTTATGATTGCATCGGATCGCCCGCAAGCGGGCTCCTACAGGGAACGCCTTGCGTCAAACCTTTTCGAGCCTGCCATGCACGACCTGCTAGCCGATTACCCGCCGCCTAACGGCGCCTACCACGAACTGCTCGACGCCAAGGGCAACGTGCGCCCGCACTGGCGCCGGCTTTACGAGCAACTGGCACGCAGCCGCCCGGAGCACCTGGCGCAGCGCGAGGCCATGCTGGCGCGGCAGATCCAGGAAAACGGCGTTACCTACAACGTCTATGCCGACCCGGATGGCGCCGACCGTCCGTGGGAACTCGACCTGCTGCCCAACCTGATCCCCGCTGACGAGTGGCAGCAGATCGCCGCCGGCGTGGCGCAGCGTGCGACCCTGCTCAACCGCGTGCTGGCCGATCTCTACGGCCCGCAGAAGCTGATTGCCGAAGGCCTGCTGCCGACCGAGCTGGTGTTCGGCCATAACAACTTCCTCTGGCCCTGTCAGGGCATGCAGGCACCGGGCGGCACCTGGCTGCACCTGTATGCGGTGGATCTTGCCCGTGCGCCGGACGGCCGTTGGTGGGTCACGGCCGACCGCACCCAGGCACCCTCTGGTGCCGGTTATGCGCTGGAGAACCGGCAGATCGTCTCCCGCGCCTTCCCCGAGCTGTACCGCGATCTGCGCGTGCAGTATCTGGCCAGCTTCTTCCGTACCCTGCAGGACACCCTGGCACGCCAGGCGCCGAGCGGTGGCGAAACGCCGCTGGTGGTGCTGTTGACGCCGGGGCGCTTCAACGAAAGCTACTTCGAGCACCTGTACCTGGCGCGTCAGCTCGGCTATCCGCTGGTCGAAGGCAGCGACCTCACCGTGCGCGACGCCACCCTCTACCTCAAGACCCTGGCCGGCCTGCGCCGTGTGCATGCGGTGCTGCGCCGCCTCGATGACGACTACTGCGACCCGCTGGAGCTGCGAACCGATTCCGCCCTCGGCGTGCCCGGCCTGCTCGAAGCCGTGCGCCGTGGTCGCGTGCTGGTAGCCAATGCCCTGGGCAGCGGCGTGCTGGAGTCGCCCGGTCTGCCCGGTTTCTTGCCGGCGATCAGCGAGCACCTGTTGGGTGAGGAACTGCTATTGCCGTCCATTGCCAGTTGGTGGTGCGGCGAGCCGCCGGTGCTGGACGAGGCGCTGGAGAAACTCGACCAGTTGCTGGTGCGCCCGGCGTTCCCCTCGCAGAGCTTCACGCCGGTGTTCGGTCGTGACCTGGACGAGGCGCAGCGCGCCAAGCTGGCCGCGCGCCTCAAACAGAGACCCTACGCCTACGTGGCGCAGGCGCGGGCCAAGTTGTCGCAGGCGCCGGTGTGGGATGGCAGCGGTTTGCAGCCGCGGGCCATCGGCATGCGCGTGTTCGCCGTGGCCAGCGCCGATGGCTACCGGGTGATGCCGGGTGGCCTGACCCGCGTGGCCGCCGAGGCCGATGCCGAGGTGGTGTCGATGCAGCGTGGCGGGGCGAGCAAGGACACCTGGGTACTCGGCACGCGGCAGAGCGGTGGCGAGCCCTGGCAGACGCAACGCACCCTGGGCACTGCCGACCTGGTGCGCAGCGACCCCTTCCTGCCTTCACGCGTGGTGGAGAACCTGTACTGGTTCGGTCGTTACGCCGAGCGCTGCGAGGGCAATGCGCGCCTGCTGCGCATCATGCTGGCGCGCTACGTCGATGACGATGACGACCCGCAGGCGCTGCAGAGCGCGCTGGCATTGGCGCAGGAATTGGGCCTGCTGGCAGATCCCGAGGAGGGCGAGCTGGCCGAGCGTCTGCTGCAGGCGCTGCTCGGCGGCGACTGGCCGGCCAGCCTGCGCTCCAATCTGCAGCGCTTGCAGTGGGCCGCTGGCAGCGTGCGCGGCAAGCTGTCCCAGGCCAACTGGCAGGCGCTGGTGGAATTGCAGCGCGAGGCGCAGCTGCTTGAAGGCCAACCGGCCGACTTCGGTGAACTGCTGGATTTTCTCAACCGCCTGCTGATGTCGCTGGCGGCGCTGTCGGGCTTCGCCCTCGACGACATGACGCGAGACGACGGCTGGCGCTTTCTCATGCTCGGCCGCTATATCGAGCGTTTGCAGTTTCTCTGCGACAGCTTCGCCGGCTTCCTGCGCAGCGGCTCGGCCACCGACCAGTCGGCGCTGGAATGGCTGCTGGAACTGGGCAACAGCAGCATCACCTACCGCACCCGTTACCTGGCCTCGGCGCAGTTGATTCCGGTGCTCGACCTGCTGTTGCTCGATGAGCAGAACCCGCACGCCGTGATCTTCCAGATGCGCACCCTGCTGCGTTCGCTGGAAGGGCTTCACGAGCGCTTCGAGTTGCCCGCTGAGCGTTACCTGGCTTATCTGGAGGAGCAACTCACGGCCTTCAGCCTGGCCAGCCTGGAAAACCCGCTGTTTGGCCCCGGTAGTACCCGCGCGGTGCTCGAAGGCCTGGCCGATCTGCTGGTGGCCATCAGCGAGGCCGCCGGTGCGGTATCCGATCACCTCGGACTGCGTTTCTTCGCCCATGTCGATGTCAGCCAGCGGACGCAATCCTCATGAGCAGCGCGCTGTATCAGGTGCTTCACGACACCCATTACCGATACTCGGCGCCGGTTTCCCTGGCCCAGCAGTTGGCGCACCTGTGGCCGCGCGAATGCCCCTGGCAGCGTTGCCATGAACGGGAGCTGCGCATCGATCCGCAGCCCTGTCAGCGCCGCGACGGTCTGGACGTGTTCGGCAACCCGCTGACCCGGCTGGTGTTCGAGCGCCCGCATGAGGCGCTGGTCGTCAGCGCGCGGTTGCGCGTCGAGGTGCTGGCGCGTGCGCCGCTGGAGCTGGACGACTCGCCGAACTGGGAGGCCGCGTGCGCCGCGCTCAGCTACAGCGGTAAACGGATGGAGCCTGCGTTGCTGGAGGCGGCACGCTACCGTTTCGAGTCGCCCTACGTGCGCCTCAAGCAGGTGTTCGCCGGCTACGCCGACGATTGCTTCACGCCGGGGCGCCCGCTGCTGCAGGCGTGCCAGGCGCTGATGCAGAAGATTTTCGACGAATTCAGTTTCGATGCCGAAGCCACTCAGGTGGCGACGCCGCTGCTGCAGGTACTGGAGGAAAAGCGTGGGGTCTGCCAGGACTTCGCCCACCTGATGCTCGCCTGCCTGCGCTCGCGCGGCCTGGCGGCGCGTTACGTCAGCGGCTACCTGCTGACCCAGCCACCACCCGGCCAGCCACGTCTGATCGGCGCCGACGCCTCGCATGCCTGGGTGTCGCTGTATTGCCCGCGGCAGGGCTGGGTGGATTTCGACCCAACCAATAATGTGCGCCCGGCACTGGAGCACATCACCCTGGCCTGGGGCCGGGATTTCTCCGACGTGTCGCCGTTGCGTGGGGTGATTCTGGGGGGCGGCAGCCACGACCCGGACGTGCAGGTGACGGTGCTGCCGCTGGGATGAGGTTCGTGGGAGGGCGCGACAGGCGCATCTCCCACGGTTTGTGGCGGCCTCAGTCGACCAGGGCCAGACTGCCTTTCATCAGCGAGTAGTGGCCAGGGAAGGAGCAGAAGAAGCTGTAGTCTTCGCCTGCCGCCAGCTTGCTGACATCGAAGGTCACCGAAGTGCTTTCGCCACCGCCGATCAGATCGGTATAGGCGATCACACGCTCGTCGCCGGCCTTGAGGTAGCTGGCGTCCGGGCCGGCAGAGATGCCGTCGGTGGCCACGCCGGGCATGTCGGCGGTCTTGCTCAGCACCCAGTTATGGCCCATCGCGGTCTTGGGCAGCGAGCCGGTGTGCTTGAGGTTGACGGTGAAGGTCTTGCAGCTCTTGCTGACGGAGATGGCCTGGGTGTTGAAGGTCATCTGATCGGTTGACTCGACATCCACCGCGCATTCGGCAGCCAGAAGCGGTGTGCTGGCGAGCCCAAGCAGCGCCAGCAGGGCAACGTTACGCAACATCTTGATTCCTCCAATTTCTGATAACCCGGTCAGGTCTGAAGAGACTCGCACAACTGCCTGCGCTTATGGATGCGACCGAACGCCACGCCTGGTTATCCAGAAAAGCTGTGGATAGTTCTGTGGGGAAGCTCTGCAATGCCCGCTCGAGGCCTGTTTCCGCGGGCTTTCTGGGTGTCTGCTCAGCTTTTGCTCAGGACACCTGCTCGCCACTGAAAAATGCTTTGAAATGAATTGCTTGAGTGAGAAGTCAAAGTTTCTGCGCGTGTCTGGAAAGGCGCTGGCCGGTTATCCACGAAGGACGTGGAGCAAGCTGTGGATAAGCTTGGGGAAAGCCGGCCTCGACAGCGCCCGGCAAGGGGCGCAGACGATTGATGAGAAAGTGAGCGTTCTTAAGCGGATTACGGTTTGCGCAGCGCCTGCCACAGACGTGTGGCGAGGCTGACCAGCGGTACGCTGAGCAAGCCGGCGACGATGCCCAGCAGGGCATTGAGCAGCGTCGGCACTATCGCCGAGAGCAGGTGGCCGGCGTCGCGCGCGACCCATTCGGCGGCGTGATGCACGGCGCTTTCCACCGGCGGCAGGCCATGACTGAGAATGCCGCCGCCGACCATGAACATGGCCGCTGTGCCGATCACCGACAATGCCTTCATCAGCCAGGGGGCCAGGCGCAGGATGCCGCGGCCGCAGGCCTGGGCGAAGGCGCTGGTGCGCTGGCTGAGGTAGAGCCCGGCGTCGTCGAGCTTGACGATGCCGGCCACCAGGCCATAGACGCCGACGGTCATCACCAGGGCGATGCCGCTGAGCACCAGCACCTGATTGAGGAAACTGGCAGTGGCGACGGTGCCCAGGGTGATGGCGATGATCTCCGCGGAGAGAATGAAGTCGGTACGCACGGCGCCGCGAATCTTGTCGCGTTCGAATGCCACCAGGTCGACGGCAGGGTCGGCGATGGCTTCCAGGTGTGCCTGTTGTTCGTCATCCTCATGCTTGTGCAGCAGTTTGTGCAGCAGCTTCTCGGCGCCTTCGTAGCAGAGGAACAGACCGCCGAGCATCAACAAGGGCACCACCAGCCAGGGCGCCACGGCGCTGATCAGCAGCGCAGCCGGCACCAGAATCGCCTTGTTGACCAGCGAGCCCTTGGCCACGGCCCAGACCACCGGCAGTTCGCGATCCGCCTTGACCCCGGTGACCTGCTGGGCATTGAGTGCGAGGTCGTCACCGAGTACGCCGGCGGTCTTGCGCGCGGCGATCTTGGTCATGGTGGCGACGTCGTCGAGTACCGTGCTGATGTCGTCGATCAGGGCGAGCAGGCTGCTTCCGGCCATGTTGCGGCTTCCGTGAGAGAGAAGCCGCAAAGCGTAGCATTGTGTTACATGTCTGCGTACAGGTTCAGACGGGCGCGCGATCTACCCACTTCGGCGCCGCGCTGGGTCGCCATTCGCTGAGGGCATCGAGCAGGTGTTGCGGGTTGCCTGCGATCTGCAGCATCTCGCGGTGCTGTGGGCGAACGAAGCGCTCGGCAACCAGATGATCGAGGAAGTCGCCGAGTTTGCTGTAAAAACCGTTCACCTCCAGCAGGCCCAGCGGTTTGGCGTGGTAACCCAACTGGCCCCAGGTCCACACCTCGAACAGCTCTTCCAGGGTGCCGAGGCCGCCGGGCAGGGCGATGAAGGCGTCTGACAGCTCGGCCATGCGCGCCTTGCGTGCATGCATGCCGTCCACCACTTCCAGGCAGGTCAGGTTGCGATGGCCGATCTCGGCGCGCTCCAGGCTTTGCGGGATGATACCGATCACCTCGCCACCGGCATTGAGCGCCGCATCGGCGACCACGCCCATCAGGCCGACGGCGCCACCGCCATAGATCAGGCGAATGCCGCGCTCGGCCAGGTGTTGGCCGAGCGCTTCGGCAGCCTCGCGGTAAACGGGACTGGCGCCAGGGCTGGCACCACAGAAGACACAGACACTACGCAGGGACATGCAACGACTCCTTGGGCAAATGAGCCAAGGGTAACCAGCCGCTGCGCTCGCACCAAGTATCAGTGCCGCGTATCAATGCCGCAGGTGGCGCAGGCGTAACTGGCGAGCAATTGCTTGAGCAGATCGTTGAGGTACATGGCGCGGCTTCCTGACGCTGGGACATGTGGTTCAGGCTAGTCCCGTTGCTGGCGCCGCGCCGTTAGATTGTTTCGATGATGGCGATAGTCGCGGCTCGCTCAGACCAGTTCCATCGCACTCATCCCGGCCAGACCCAGCAGTACCACGCCGCAGGCTGCGTAAGTCAGGCGGTGCCAGAGCAGCGACGCGGCGCGGCGGAACCAGTCCACCAGGCCGGCGCAGATGAAGCACCAGAGCAGTGAAGAAACCATGAAGCCGGCGAAGAATACCGCCAGGTGCGTCGGCGTTGGCTGGGCGACGCCGATGGCGGCCATCGCCCCGCCCATGGCGGCCCAGTAGACGATGTTCTGCGGGTTGGTCAGCGACAGCGTAGCGCCCGCGGCGAATGCGCTACCGGCGGCGACCTGACCATCGTCGCTGGGTTGCGGCGGGCGATGGGCGTCGCGCAGTGACTGATAACCGAGCCAGGCCAGGTAGAGCGCGCTGGCCAGCGTCAGCGGATAGCGAATCTGCGCGCTGTCGAGCAGCAACGCCAGGCCGGTCAGGCCCAGGGCGGCCCAGGTGGCATCGCCCACCAGCGAGCCGATCTGTACCAACAATGCCGGTTTGTAGCCGTCACGCAGCCCGCGGCGCAGGGTTTCGCTGAACACGGCACCCGGCGCGGCGTTGAAGACGAAGCCGAGGAGCATGGCGGCGAGGAAGAAGCTGAACATGGAGTGTCCTTACAAGGGGTGTGGCAGGGAAGCCTGATGTTCATAGCAGGTGGCGTGCCAGGCGCTGATAATAAAGTTTTCCACGGGGTCTGTGGGTATCTCTGTGGGTAAGCTGGTGGTGCTCTTCTGCTGGCCTCGTCGTGCGTCGTTCAGACCGTGCTGACGAATATTTGAGCAACGGAATTTTTCCTTTGTGCACAGGGGGTTGACAATTTAGAAGGGCTTTTTGGGGCGGTTGTTGGTTGTCCACGATGTCTGTGGATAGTTTTGTTGGTAAGCGCTGTAAGCATTGCTGAGGGCTCGATGTGGCGGGTCTTTCAGCGCTTTGCTGATTTTTTGATCAGCGCCTTTGAAGGCTCGGGCGAGAGCGAGGGCGGGTCGAGTTGTCCAGTATTTTCGCCGGCCGCTCTGTCGGCACAGCAGGTTATCCCCGGATGTTGTTGGCAGGTCTGTGGATAAGCTGGTGGCAAGGCCATGAAGCGCCTGTCGGGCGGGCTCGAAGAGCAAGTGGCGAATTGCTCGCCATTATTGTGGCTGCAGCGCGCCGAGCTGTGTCGAGCGGCCGAGCAGTTGCAAGGCGCGATCCGGGTAGTCGGTGATCAGACCGTTGGCGCCCATTTCCAGCAATCGCCGCATTTCCGGTTGTTCGTTGATCGTCCACAGCTGTATGTGCAAGCCACGCGTCTGTGCATTGCGTATAAGGCGCGGGGTGGCCAGGGTCAGGCCGCTGTGCTGGGGAGGAATCTGCAGCACTGGATAGGAGGGCGACAGCAGGTCGCTCAGTCCCAGCCAATTCAGCGCCAGCAGCAGGCGCACCGAAACCGGTCCGGCCGAGGTGGCGACCTCCGGGCAGAGCTCACGAAAGCGCTTGAGGCTGCGCTCATGAAAGCTGCCGACGATGACCCGATCGAGTTGGTCATAAGCCGCCAGCATTTCGCAGAGCACAGCTTCCATGCCGACATCGGGCACCTTGATTTCGAGCGCCTTGGGAATCAATGGGAAGCGCTCGAACACCTCTTCCAGCGCGGCGATGCGCGTACCCTGGCCACGGTAGGGATAGCTCTGGCCACCATCGGCCGTCCATTTGTAGCCGGCATCGAGCGCTTGCAGCTCCGCGAGGCTGAAATGCGCGACCGGGCCCTGGCCATTGGTGGTGCGTTCCAGGGTTTCATCATGGATCACCACCAGTTTGGCATCCTGACTCAGGTGCAGATCCATCTCCAGCATGTCGACGCCGAGGGCAGCGGCGCGTTCGAAGGCGAACAGGGTGTTCTCCGGCCACAGCCCCTTGCCACCGCGATGGGCGATCACCAGAGGGCGTTCGCCGAGGTCTTCGAGCACCGCAGGCATGCTCGCCTGACGGCTGGTCAGCGTCAGTACCAGCACGATGATGCCGATCAGCAGCAGCGGGACGAGCAGAAATCGGGTGAAGCGCAGCATGGGCCGGGTCTCGAAAGCGGTTCGGGACTTTGTGCCCCAGCGCAGGGGCGTTGGCAAGTGCAACGGCAAACGCCGGTAGCGCACCGCTACCGGCAGTGTCTGCGATGTACGCGTCTACATCGGTGCGCTGCGCGCCGCGCGGACACCCACGATGGTGACCTGTACCTCAGGAGCTATCGGCGCTTAGCTGGCCAGCAGCCAGACGCCAGTGGCGGCCGACGCAGCGCCAGCGATGCGTACCAGCGGTGCGGCTGCTTGTGGCAGAAAGCGCACCAGGGCGAAACCGATGGCGTGCAGCGCGGCCGTGGCGACGATAAAGCCGATGGCATAACCGAAGGGGCTGGCCAGATCCGGCAGCTCCAGACCGTGGGCGACGCCGTGGGTCAGGGCGAAGAGGGCGGTCAGGGCGACGGATACCGCCATCGGCAGACGTGCAGCCACGGCTACCAGCAGGCCGAAGGCCAGCACCGAGCCGGCGATGCCGGTTTCCATCAGCGGTATTTCCACACCGGCGAAGCCGAGAAGGCCGCCGACCAGCATGCTGCCGACGAAGGTCGCCGGCAGCGCCCAGCGTGCTGCGCCACTCTGCTGCGCGGCCCACAGGCCGACGGCGAACATCGCCAGTAGGTGATCCAGGCCGAACACCGGGTGGGCCAGGCCGGCCATGATCCCGGAATCGCCATGCCCTGGGTGGGCGAAGGCCAGTGCCGGGGTGCAGAACAGGGCGATGGCGTAGAGGGTTTTACGCAGATTCATGAGTATCTCCTTGAATGGGGAATCAGGCCGCCGTGAGCATGCCCTGGCGTTCGATGAAGGCGATGATCTCGTCGAGACCCTGGCCGATTTTCTGGTTGCTGAAGACGAAGGGTTTGTCGCCGCGCATCTTCAGCGTGTCGCGCTCCATCACCTCCAGTGAGGCGCCGACCATGGGCGCCAGATCGACCTTGTTGATCACCAGCAGGTCGGACTTGCAGATGCCCGGGCCGCCTTTGCGCGGCAGCTTGTCGCCGGCGGAGACGTCGATCACGTACAGGGTCAGGTCGGACAGCTCGGGGCTGAAGGTGGCCGACAGGTTGTCGCCGCCGGACTCGACGATGATCAGGTCCAGGCCAGGGAAGCGGCGGTTGAGCTGCTCCACGGCTTCCAGGTTGATCGAGGCGTCCTCGCGGATGGCGGTGTGTGGGCAGCCGCCGGTTTCCACGCCGATGATTCGTTCGGGCTCCAGGGCCTCGTTGCGCACCAGGAACTGGGCGTCTTCCTGGGTGTAGATGTCGTTGGTGACCACGGCGATGTTGTAGCGCTCGCGCAGGGCGCGGCACAGGGCCAAGGTGAGGGCGGTCTTGCCGGAACCGACCGGGCCGCCGATACCGACACGCAGAGGTTGGCTGTTCATGTGCTGATGTTCCTCGTCAGGAGCGGAAGAGACGTGAGTACTGGCGCTCGTGCGCCATGCTCGCCAGGGCCAGGCCGAAGGCGGCGCTGCCCCAGTGTTCGGGGGAAAGGCTGGCGGCCTGTCGCTGGGCCGCATCAAGCTGCGGCAGCAGGCAACTGGTCAGGCGTTGGGCGGCCTGCTGGCCCAGCGGCAGCACCTTCATCAGTACGGCCAGCTGGTTTTCCAGCCAGCCCCAGAGCCAGGCAGCCAGAGCGTCGTCCGGGGTGATCTGCCAGGCGCGTGCGGCCAGCGCCCAGGCCAGTGCCAGGCCGGGCTCGTCCTGCGCGGCAAGTGCTTCACGCGCTGCCTCGTCCAGTTCGGGCAGGCCTTCGAGCAGTTGCCGTAGCGAATAACCCATCTGCCGGCTTTCCAGCGCCAGTTCGCGGGTTTCCCGGCTGGCGCGGTGCTGTTCGGCCAGTTCCTGCAGGCGTGTCCAGTCGCACTCGTCCGCCGCACGGCAATGCGCAAGCAGCAGCGGTGCTTCGAAGCGGGCGAGGTTGAGGGTGAGCTGATCGGCCAGCCAGCGCTCGGCGCTGCTTTCATCATGCACCAGGCCGCTGTCGATGGCCCATTCCAGGCCTTGCGAGTAGCTGTAGCCGCCAATGGGGAGTTGCGGGCTGGCCAGGCGCAGCAATGCCCAGGCCGGTTTCATGCCCAGGCCCCGGTGCGCGTAGTCGGCGTGGCTCGGCTCACTTGCGCACACCGAACTGGTGCAGGCGCGGGCCGTAGTTGAATTCCTCGTCGCCGTGATGGGAGTGATGGTGGCCGCCACCATAGGCGCCCTGTTCGGGCTGGTAGGGCGCTTGGACGGCTTCGACCGTCGCGCCGAGCTGCTCGAGCATGGCCTTGAGCACATAGTCGTCGGGCAGGCGCAGCCAGCCGTCGCCCAGTTGCAGGGCGACATGGCGGTTGCCCAGGTGATAGGCGGCGCGCATCAGCTCGAACGGGCTGGCGCAGGTGACATGCAGCAGCGGCTCGGCCTTGGCCCTTACGCGTACGATGCGTCCGTCCTTGGCTTGCAGGCATTCGCCGTCGGCCAGCGCCGGTTGGCCGCGCTCGAGAAACAGGCCGACTTCTTCACCACTGGTGGTGAAACAGCGCAGGCGGCTTTTGCTGCGCGCTTCGAAGGTCAGTTCCAGTTCAGCGTCGCAGGTATTTTGCGGCGCGATTCGGGCGTGGATCACCAGCATCTGTGTTTATTCCGGGGCAATGTGCCCGGAAATAGTGCAAGTGGCTTGCCAAGGCTGGAGAGTGGCGCAAGGCAGCGCATTTCTGCGTGCTGTGGATAACTTGGCGAGGCGGTCAGGATTTATTTGGTGCGTTTTCGCTGTTAGTGCGCGATTTTGGTGCGTGCTGCTCGGAAGGCTTGCCCGGGCCCAGCCAATGCTTGCCACCGACCATGATGAAGCGCAGCTGCTGAATGACCTTGGCTTCTGCCGTGAGGTGCGCCGGCAGGGTTTCAGCGGGCGGGTCGATCAGTTCGGGCAGGGTGGCGAATACCGTCTTCACCACCAGATCCGACACCACGTCGAGCGCTGCATCATCGAGGTGCGGCATGCGGTTCATCAGCTTGAGGTCGGCGGCCAGGTCGCTGGTGATGCGTTCGCGCAGGGCCGCAACGGCCTGGCGCACCGCTTGTGAGCCGCCGTACTGCTCGCGGGCGAGAAAGAGGAACTGAGCGCGATTGGCAGCCACTTCGGCGAGGAAGATACGCACCGAGGCGTCGATCATGCCGCGCATCTCGAACTCATGGCGGCGCACCTGGCGGATCGCCGCACGGAAGGTTTCGCCCACCTCTGCCACCAGCGCCAGGCCCAGTTCGTCCATATCGGCGAAGTGACGATAGAAACCGGTGGGCACGATACCGGCAACGCGCGTCACCTCGCGCAGGCTCAGGCTGCCAAAGCCACGCCCGCTCTCCATCAGGGTGAGGGCGGCGTCCATCAGGGACTGGCGAGTCTGCTGCTTCTGTTCGGCGCGTGGCGTCATGCGAAATCGGGTCATTGAGCGATGCCGCACTCTAGCAAATGCACGGCGCCAGCGTCGAACCGCGCGGATGTAGTTTGGTGAACGACTGTTGACTGAAATGCAGGCTGTCTGTCAGCCTTGTGCACAAGTGTTCACTGGATTCTGCTTATGGCTCTGCTTTCCCTGTCACTGGCGCGGCATGTCGCCCGCGGTCTGCAACCGCTGCGCCGACTCTGTGCGGCCGGTTGGTTGCGTGAGGCGGATGTCGATCTGTGCTTGCGCCTGCTACACCCGGCGCTGCGCCTCAACCGCGTATTCGCCAGGGTCGAGGCGCGCCGCTGGGTGGCCGACGACGTGCTGGCAATTGAGCTGCGCTGCAATGGCAATACACGGGACTGGCGAGCCGGGCAGCATGTCCAGCTGTATCTGGAGCAGGACGGCGTGCGTCACGGGCGCAGTTACAGTCTGACGTCGGTGGCTGCCGACGGGCGCATCGAGCTTGCGATCAAACGCCAGCCGGGCGGGCGCCTGTCCAATGTGCTGCTCGATCATCTGGAGGTGGGTGAGGTGGTCGAGTTGGGTCAGGCATTCGGCGATTTCGCCTGGCCACAGGAGCAGGGCGCCGTGCTGTTGCTGGCGGCTGGCAGTGGCATCACGCCGTTGCTCGGTTTGTTGCGTGATGCACTGGCGCGTGGCTTTTCTGCGCCGGTGACGCTGCTGCATCAGGTACGTCGCCGGGGGCAGCAGGCCTTTGCCGAAGAGCTGCAGGCGCTGGCTGCGCGCTACACCAACTTCCAGGTGCGCTGGGCCTTCAGTGGTGAGGATGGTGGCCGCCTGACGGCCGAACAGCTGGCGGCGCTGCCGGGCGCGCACCTGTTGATATGCGGCCCGCGTGGTTTCGTCGATCAGGCGTGCGGCTGGTGGCGCGACGCCGGGCGCGGGCGCAGCCTGCAGGCGGAAAGCTTCAGTCCACTGCCGGTGCTGGCTGAGGCCGATACCGGCGAGGTTCGTCTGCGCTTTGCGCGCAGCGGCCAGCAGGTTTCGGGCAACGGCAATGCCAGTCTGCTGGAGCAGGCCGAGGCCAGCGGGCTGCGCCCGGCTCATGGCTGTCGCCAAGGCATCTGCACCAGCTGCACCTGCCTGCTGCTGGCCGGCACGGTGCGCGATCTGCGCAGCGGTGAGCTGTTCGCCGAGCCGGGGCAGCCCATCCGTCTATGTGTCAGCGCCCCGCATGGGGATGTGGAGGTCGATCTGTGACGGCTCGTGTTGATCGTGAGTTGAACCCCGCCGAGCTCGAAGCCTTCGGTCAGGAGCTGGACGCGTTGCGTCAGCGCACCCTGGCTGATCTGGGCGAGGCCGATGCGCGCTATATCCGCCGTGTACGTGGTGTGGTGCGCCTGTGCTGCTGGAGTGGCCGTGCGCTGCTGATGCTGGGCTGGTTTCCGCCGACCTGGCTGCTCGGCACCTTCTTGCTGGGGCTGGGCAAGATTCTCGAGAACATGGAGCTGGGCCACAACGTGATGCACGGCCAGTACGATTGGATGAACGACCCGGAATTTGCCGGGCGCCAGTACGAATGGGACATCGTCGGGCCGGCCGATTTCTGGCGGCATACGCATAACCATGTGCATCACACCTACACCAACGTGCTGGGCATGGACGATGACGTCGGCTACGGCGTGGTGCGCCTGTTCCCCGAGCAGCGTTGGAAGCCGTTCTACCGCTGGCAACCCTTGTGGGTGACGATCCAGGCGCTGCTGTTCCAGTACGCCGTGGCCATCCAGCACCTGCGCCTGGACAAGCTGGTGAAAGGCCGCATCAGCAAGGAGGAGGTGCGGCCGCTGGCACGTCAGTTCGGCGCCAAGCTGGCGCGGCAGTGGGGCAAGGACTATCTGCTGTTTCCGCTGCTGGCCCTGCTGCTCGGCGCCAATGCACTGGCCGTACTGACCGGCAATCTGGTGGCCAACCTGCTGCGCAATCTGTGGACCTTTCTGGTGATCTTCTGCGGCCATTTCACCGAGAAGGCGGCGGTGTTTGCACCCGAAGTATTGGAAGGGGAGACGCGTGGGCACTGGTACCTGCGCCAACTGCGCGGTTCCAGCAACCTGTCCGGCGGGCCGCTGCTGCATATCCTGACCGGCAACCTCAGCCATCAGATCGAGCATCACCTGTTCCCCGATCTGCCCGCACGGCGCTATGCCGAACTGGCGCGTGAGGTGCGCCTGATCGCCGAACGTTACGGTCAGCATTACAACTGCGGTACCTTGTGGGGGCAATTTTCGACCGTGCTGCGGCGTATCTGGATCTACCGTTTACCCGCTGCCGGGATGGCGTGACTCGCGTGAAAGGCATAAAAAAGCCCGGCATGCGCCGGGCTTTGGGGTGTGACGACAGGGCTCAGGCCGTGTGGCCACGCTGCTCGATCAGGCGATCGGAACCACCCTCGGCCAGCTGAACACGCTGGGCGCCCGGCGTGCGCTCGTAGCCGCCTTCGGCCAGCTGGGTGCGCTGTGCGCCCGGGGTACGGTCGGAGCCGTCTTCGGCCAGCTGCAGGCGTTGCGCGCCGGGGGTGCGGTCATAACCGCCTTCGGCCAGCTGAACGCGCTGAGCGCCCGGAGTACGCTCATAGCCGCCTTCTACCAGTTGGATGCGCTGGGCACCTGGGGTGCGCTCATAGCCACCTTCGGTCAGTTGGATGCGTTGAGCGCCCGGCGTGCGGTCGGAGCCGTCTTCGGCGAGCGGTGCGATGGGTTGCTGTTGTACCTGGCTGTCCTTGGCTTCGCCCACCAGTGGGAAGGGCGCGCTGCTCGGAGCGGCGAATACGCTGGTGGTGATAAGGCTAAGGGCCAGAGTGGCGAGAGTCAGTTGAGCTTTCATGTCGATGTCTCCTTGGGGAGTAATAAGTGGCGTCGGAGTCAATTCTTGAGGACATGAGCGCAGATAAGAACTTGACTGACCTGATAGTGAACATCAATGCCCTCAATACTTGATTAGAAGGCTCTAGGACGTGGCTTCTGGTGCGCCATCAAGTGCGCGTCGGAGAGTTCTCATGGTGTCGCGCAGGGGGCCGGGCGCGCGTATGCTTGGCGACCCTTGCGGGTCGTGCTCGATCCGTCCTCTTTTGCAGTTCCCTGGAGGCAGGCTCAGCAATGCTCGCGGCACAGGCAATTTTGCCGATCTTCGCTCTGATCGTTCTCGGCTATCTGCTCGGCTGGCGCCAGTGGCTCACCAACGAGTCGGCGGCCGGTCTGGCCAACATCACCTTCAAGCTGTTCATGCCGACGCTGCTGTTCGCCGGTATCGTCAAGGCATCGCTGGCCGAAGGTCTGTCGCCAATGCTGCTGTTGGCCTACTACCTGCCGGTACTGCTGGTGTTCGGCGTGGTAAACGTGCTGGCGCACTGGCGTCGCGGTACGGCGACGCCGCTGGGATTGGTGGCGGCGTTCTCCAACAACGTGCTGGTGGGCATTCCGCTGATCGCCAGCCTGATGGGTAACGACGGCCTGCTCTACGTGTTCGCCATCCTGGTGTTCCACAGCCTCACGCTGTTTTCCCTTCACAGTTTCTATGCCGCTTTCGGTAGTCAGGAGCGTGTCGACGGTCGCGCGCTGCTGAAGAACCTGGCCAACCCGATGATCATCGGCCTGGGACTGGGCGCACTGCTCAACCTGTCCGGGCTGCAGGTGCCGGAAAGCCTGTGGCGGGCGATCACCTGGCTCGGCCAGGCCGCGTTACCTTGCGCGCTGATCGTGCTCGGCGCCAGCCTGTCGCGTTATCGCCTGCGCCCTACCGGCGAGGCCTGGGGCGTGGCCTTGGCCAAGCTGGTGTTGTTCCCGGCGCTGGTCTGGTGGCTCAGCGGCCAGTTGCCTGGCCTGAACGAGACGGCGCGCAGCGTGTTGGTGCTGCTCGCGGCCTGTCCCAGCGGGGTCAACGTAATGGCTTTTGCCCGTACGGCCGAAGACAGCCGTAGCGTCAGCGCGGCGATCTCGCTATCCACGCTGTTGGCGGCGGTTTCACTGCCGCTGTGGATGCTGCTGGTGGGGTTCTGATTGTTCTGTCTGGTGATTCCCTCTTCCGGGCGATAGGCGTGTTCGCGGTGGCCGGCTAGCATCGCGCTTCCGATCCATTCAGGACTGCCCAGATGAAACGCCTCGCCCACGTGCTGCTCGGTCTGCTGTTGGTGTTCGGGTTGACCCTTGCCGCCTTCGTCGCGCTCAACTGGGCCCCGGATCGCCCGCTGGACGAACTCAAGGCGCGCTGGGCGCCACCGCCTTCGCAGTTCGTCGACATCGATGGAATGTCGGTACACCTGCGTGATCAGGGACGGCGCGATGACCCCGAGCCCATCCTGCTGTTGCACGGCACCTCCGCCAGCCTGCACACCTGGGAAGGTTGGGTAAAAGAGCTGGCCAAGCAGCGTCGCGTGATCAGCCTGGACTTACCCGGTTTCGGCCTGACCGGGCCATTTCCCGATGGCGATTACCGCGTCCAGCACTACACAGGCTTTCTCCGCAGTCTGCTCGATCATCTGCAGGTGAGCCGTGTAGTGCTGGTCGGCAACAGTTTCGGCGGCCAGTTGGCCTGGCGCTTTGCCCTGGCCCATCCCGAACGCAGCGCGCGTCTGGTACTGGTGGATGCAGCCGGCTATCCGCGCAACGCCGAGTCGGTGCCGATAGGCTTTCGTCTGGCCGGCATCCCGGCCTTGGCGCCAGTGATGAGCCGGCTGTTGCCGCGCAGCATGATCGAGTCGAGCGTGCGCAATGTTTATGGTGATCCAGACAAAGTCGATGACGAACTGGTCGAGCGTTACTACCAGCTGACCCTGCGTGCCGGCAATCGTCAGGCCTTGCGTCAGCGCTTCGCCCAGGCCCCCAGTGGCGAGCTGCACGAGCGCATCGGCGAGCTCGAATTGCCCACGCTGATCATTTGGGGTGGGCGTGACCGGTTGATTCCGCCGGACAATGCCGAGCGTTTCGCCGCTGACATCGCCGACAGCCAGTTGGTGCTGTTCGATGACCTTGGCCACGTGCCCCAGGAAGAGGAGCCGCAGCGCACCGTCGCGGTGCTCGTTGCCTTTCTGCAGCGCTGAGGCTCTAGATCGGTACTTTCCAAGCCTTTGATTTTGTTCGTGGAAGCGCTGGCTGTTAATGGCTGGCGCGTTTCCTGCTACGGCTCGGCGGGGCGGTTGGCTTTGGCGAATCTTCGTCTAGGCTGACGAGATAACGAACAAAAAAGCAGGAAACTGCATGCGCAAGGGCATTCGAGCTTTCGTCCACGCGGTGGACGCCTTCAACCGGAGGGTCGGGCGTTTCGCCATGTACCTGATCTTCGCCATGCTGGCGGTGCTGCTGTACTCCTCGATCAGCAAGACCTTCTTCACCCCGTCGATCTGGACCCTGGAAAGCGCGCAGTTCCTCATGGTCGCCTACTTCCTGCTCGGCGGCGCCTACTCGATGCAGCTCGACGCCCACGTGCGCATGGACCTGGCCTACAGCCACTGGTCGCCGCGCACCCGCGCCGTGGTCGATGCGATCACCGTGTTCATGCTGATCTTCTACCTGGTGCTGCTGCTGATCGGCGGCATCTCCTCCACCGAATACGCCCTGGAATACCAGGAAACCAGCTACTCGGCCTGGTCGCCCTATATGGCGCCGATCAAGCTGGTGATGTGCTTCGGCATCTTGCTGATGCTGCTGCAGGCCATCGCCACCTTCTTCAAGGACCTCTACGCCGCCCGCGGGGAGACGCTGTAATGGATTACCAGCTGATCGCGCTGCTGATGTTCTCCTCGATGATGCTGCTGCTGCTCACCGGCAAGCGCGTGTTCGGCGCCATCGGTTTCGTCGCTGTCGCCGCCGCGCTGCTGCTGTGGGGCGACGGCGGCTCGGAGATGGCCTTCAGCGCGGCGATGAAGCTGATGAAGTGGTACCCGCTGCTGACCCTGCCGATGTTCGTGTTCATGGGCTACATGCTCTCCGAGTCCGGCCTGGCCGAAGACCTGTACCGGATGTTCCACGTGTGGATGGGGCCGCTGCCCGGCGGCCTGGCCATCGGCACCATCGGCCTGATGGTGGTGATCTCGGCGATGAACGGGCTGAGCGTGGCCGGCATGGCCATCGGCGCCAGCATCGCCCTGCCCGAGCTGCTGCGCCGCGGCTACGACAAGATCATGGTCACCGGGGTGATTCAGGCCGGCAGCTCGCTGGGCATCCTCATCCCGCCCAGCGTGGTGCTAGTGCTGTACGGCATGATCGCCCGTCAGCCGGTCGGCCAGCTGTGGCTGGCCGGGGCCATTCCCGGGCTGCTGATGGCGAGCCTGTTCGCCCTCTACATCGTCGTGCGCTGCCGCCTGCAGCCGCAGCTCGGCCCGCCCCTGGCCGAGGCCGAGCGGTTGCAGGTCAGCCGCCGGGAAAAGCTGTTGCTGCTGCGCGCTGGGCTGGCGCCGCTGTTCATCTTCTTCGCCATGACCGGGTTGTTCCTGCTGGGCTACACCAGCCTGGTGGAAAGCTCCGCGGTGGGCGCCGCCGCCGCCATGCTGATGGCGCTGGTCAAGCGCCGGTTGAACCGCCAGGTGATGGAGGAGACGCTGCGCAAGACCCTGGCCATCAGTTGCATGTTCATGTGGATCATCCTCGCCGCGCTGTGCTTCGGCGCGGTGTTCGACGGACTCGGCGCGGTGCGGGTGATCGAGAGCTTCTTTGTCGAACGCCTCGACCTCGGTCCCTGGCAGATCCTCATCATGATGCAGCTGTCTTTCATCATCATGGGCATGTTCCTCGACGACACCGCCATGCTGGTCATAGTCGCGCCGCTCTACATCCCGCTGGTCGGCGCGCTGGGCTTCGACCTGGTGTGGTACGGCGTGCTCTACACCATCACCTGCCAGATCGCCTACATGACCCCGCCGTTCGGCTACAACCTGTTCCTCATGCGCGCCATGGCCCCGCCCGAGGTGAGCCTGCGCGACATCTACGTCTCGGTCACCCCCTTCGTGCTGGTGATGATCCTGAGCCTGATCCTGGTGATGATCTTCCCGCAGCTGGCGCTGTGGCTACCGCAGCTGCACTACGGTGGCTGATTTTCGGAAATCGGCGCGCCCCGCGCGCCAGCAGTCGAGCCGGCGCCTGCCGGTCACTGGTGAGGCCGCCGCGGTGCGCGCGGCGGCAATGAGCGGTTGTATTGCATCTGCATCGACACTATTGGAGAGACCAGCATGAGTACGAGACGCGATTTCCTGAAAACCGCCGCGGTCGGCACCGCCGCCCTGGGTTCGGCGCACATCTACGCGCAGGAGCCGAAGAAGATCACCTGGCGCCTGCAGACCTACGCCGGCCCGGCGCTGGCCGAGCACGTAATCAAGCCGTCGATCGACGCCTTCAACAAGGCCGCCAACGGCCAGATGGAGATCCAGCTGTACTTCGCCGACCAGTTGGTGCCCACCGGCGAGCTGTTCCGCGCCATGCAGCGCGGCACCATCGACGCAGTGCAGAGCGACGACGACTCCATCGCCGCGCCTGTGGACGTCTCGGTGTTCGGTGGCTACTTCCCCTTCGCCACCCGCTACAGCCTCGACGTGCCGGTGCTGTTCGAGCAGTACGGCCTCAACGACATCTGGGCCGAGGCCTACGGCGAGGTCAAGGGCGTCACCTGGCTCGGCGCTGGCGCCTGGGACCCCTGCCACTTCGCTACGGTGCAGCCGATCACCAAGCTCGAACACCTCAAGGGCAAGCGCATCTTCACCTTCCCCACAGCCGGCAAGTTCCTCGCCCGCTTCGGCGTGATTCCGGTGACCCTGCCCTGGGAAGACGTCGAGGTGGCGATCCAGACTGGAGAGCTGGACGGCATCGCCTGGTCCGGCATCACCGAGGACTACACCGTCGGCTGGGCCAACGTCACCAAGTACTTCCTCACCAACAACATCTCCGGCGCCTGGTGCGGTTCCTACTTCGCCAACTCGGACAAATGGGCGGAAGTGCCGGAGCACCTCAAGACCCTGTTCAAACTGTGCATGGATAGCTCCAACTACTACCGCCAGCACTGGTACTGGGGCGGCGAGGCGCAATTGCGCGTGGAGGGCGGCAAACTGGAGCTGACCTCCATCCCGGCAGAGGAATGGGCCACGGTGGAAGCCGAGGCGCTGAAGTTCTGGGACGAAATCGCCAAGACCAGCCCGCGCTGCGCCAAGGTGGTGGATATCTTCAAGAAGTACAACGCACTGATGGCCAAGGCCGGGGCGCCTTATCGTTGATGTCATTTGAGTGAGCCAGAGCGCCCGTACCGAGCGGTACGGGCGCGGTTCTATCCCGCACAGCGTCGCGCCAGCCAGATTTTTCCCACCGCTTACCTGCCATCCCGGCAATCCTGTACCACACTCTATGAGCCTGAAACAGACGCGGTCACACGCGTCGTGCTGCGCTCGTGCGTCGTCGGCCTTGCCTGGCCGGTCATGGATGCCCAGCCCTTCGCTGAACCCGCCCGCGATAACAACAAGACACAGGGGTTAGCATGTTCAAACCACGGGATGTAAAGACCCTGGGCGATGCCCGGCGCATTGTCGAGGAGCGTGGCCTGAGCCACGTCAAGGTCGGCCTGTTCGACAACGATGGGGTGATGCGCGGCAAGTACATGAGCCGCAGCAAGTTCTTCTCCGCCCTGGAGCACGGTTTCGCCTTCTGCGACGTGGTGCTCGGCTGGGACGTCAAGGATCAGCTCTACGACAACGCCCAGTACACCGGCTGGCACAGTGGCTACCCGGACGCGCCGGTGCGCATCCTGCCGCATACCTGCCGCGAGATTCCCTTCGAGAACGGTATGCTGCTGTTTCTCGCCGAGTTCGATCAGCAGGCCGAGGCGGTGTGCCCGCGCGCCACGTTGCGGCGGGTGATCCAGCGCTGCCAGGACATGGGGTTCGAGCCCTATGCCGCGCTGGAGTACGAATTCTTCATGTTCGATGAAACCCCGGACTCGGCACGGGCCAAGGGTTTTCGCGATCTAAAGCCATTCACGCCGGACTGGTTCGGCTACTCGATGATCCGCAACTCGGTGCATGCCGAGCTCTATCACCAGATTCTCGAAATGGGTGAGGCGATGGATTTCCCCATCGAGGGCCTGCACACCGAGACCGGGCCGGGCGTGCTCGAGGCGGCAATCGCCTATGACCGCGCCGAGGCAGCGGCGGACAAGGGCGCGCTGTTCAAGACCTTCATGAAGGTACTGGCCCAGCGCAACGGGCTGATGGCTACGTTCATGGCCAAGTGGTCGGGCAAGTATCCGGGGCAAAGCGGGCACATCCATGTCTCGCTGCGTGATCGCAAGAGCGACAAGTCGGCCTTTTACGACCCCAGCCAGGCGCACAACATGAGCAAGTTGCAGCGGCATTTTCTCGCCGGGCAGCAGCGTCTGATGCCGGAATTCCTGTGCATGGTGGCGCCGACCCTGAACAGCTATCGGCGCCTGATCCCCGGCTTCTGGGCGCCGACCGACGCCACCTGGGGCGTGGAGAACCGCACCGCAGCGCTGCGGGTGATCCCAGGTAGCGACAAGTCGCAGCGTCAGGAGTACCGCCTCGGCGCCGCCGACGGCAATCCGTTCCTGGCGCTGTCGGTGGCCATCGGTTCGGGCTTGTACGGCGTCATGCAGCAGTGGGAACCGACCGAGCCGGTCAGCGGTAACGCCTACGCGGTCAAGCACCCAGAGGAACTGGCGCTGCCGCGCACACTGTGGGACGCCGCGCAGCGCCTGAAGGGCTCGCAGGCCGCCCGCGAACTGTTCGGTGATGCCTTCGTCGAGCACTTCGCCGCCAGCCGCGAATGGGAAGAGCGCGAGTACCGTCGCCATGTCAGCGATTGGGAGCTGGATCGCTACTTCGAAATCATCTGATTCCACCGTCCGTAGCCCGGATGCAAGCCGGGGCGGTTTCGTCGAGTGTCCCGGATTGCATCCGGGCTACACGGGCAAGGTTTCTGGAGCACCTTATGAGCAAGCTGCAATGCATTTCCCCCATCGACGGCTCGGTCTACGTCGAGCGTCATCTGGCGTCCAATCCCGAGGTGCTGGTAGCGCTGGCCAAGGCCGAACTGGCGCAGCAGGCCTGGAAGCAGACGCCGCTGCGTGAGCGTATCGCCATCGGCCGGCGCGCCATCGAAGCCTTCGCTGCACGTGAGGCGCAGTTGGCCGAAGAGCTGTGCTGGATGATGGGCCGGCCGATCCGTTACGCCGCCGGCGAGATCCGTGGTTTCGTCGAACGTGCCAGCCATATGGCCGATATCGCCGAGGGCTCGCTGGCCGATATCCGCCTGCCGGAGAAGGCCGGTTTCACCCGTTTCATTCGCCGCGAGCCGCTGGGCCTGGCGTTGATCATCGCGCCCTGGAACTACCCCTACCTGACTGCCGTCAACGCGGTGATGCCGGCGCTGTTGGCGGGCAACGTGGTGCTGCTCAAACACTCGGCGCAAACACCGCTGTGTGCCGAACGCATGGTCGAGGCCTTCGTCGAGGCCGGTCTGCCCGAAGGCGTGTTCCAGTACCTGCACCTGAGCCATGGCGAGACCGAAGCCTTGATTCGTTCGCCAAGCATCGACCACGTTGCCTTTACCGGTTCGGTGCCCGGCGGAGCCATGGTCGAGCGCGCGGCTGCAGGACGCTTCATCAGTGTCGGGCTGGAACTGGGTGGCAAGGACCCGGCCTACGTTCGGGCCGATGCCGATCTGCAGCACGCGGTGGAAACCGCCATCGACGGCGCCTTCTTCAATTCCGGGCAATCCTGCTGCGGTATCGAGCGCATCTACGTGCACGAGTCGTTGTTCGACGAGTTCGTCGAGCGCGCCGTGGCGCTGGTGCGCCAATACAAACTGGGACGCTCGGACGACCCGCAGACCACCCTCGGCCCGCTGGTGCGCAGCGACGCCGCCGACTTCGTCCGCGCGCAGATCGCCGAGGCGATCGAGCAGGGCGCCAGGGCGCATATCGACCCGGCCGAGTTCCCCCTGGATGCGCCGGGCACGCCCTACCTGGCGCCGCAGGTGCTGACCAACGTCAGCCATGAAATGCGCGTGATGACCGAGGAATCCTTCGGCCCGGTGGTGGGCATTCAGAAGGTCGCCAGCGACGAGGAAGCGCTGGCGCTGATGAACGACAGCGAGTTCGGCCTGACCGCGGCGATCTTCAGCCACGACGTCGATGCCGCCATGGCCCTGGCTGACCGGGTGGAGGCCGGCACGGTGTTTCTCAACCGCTGCGACTACCTCGACCCCGGCCTGGCCTGGACTGGTGTTAAGCACTCCGGGCGCGGCTGCACCCTGTCACGGGTCGGCTACGAGCAACTGACCCGGCCGAAATCCTTTCACTTCAAGACTGAGCTGTGAGGCGCGCCATGGACCTGAATCGATACCGCATGAACTGGAACTACCCGACCTCGATGCGCGTCGGCGTTGGCCGCATTGCCGAGCTGGCCGAGGCCTGCCGCCAGCTCGGCATGCGCGCCCCGCTGCTGTGTACCGACCCCGGCCTGGCGGCGTTGCCGATGATCGACGCGGCGCTGCGCCAGTGCCGCGACGTCGGGCTGAAGGCAGGGCTGTTCTCGGCGATCAAGGGCAACCCCACGGGCGCCAACGTGATGGACGGTGTAGCGGCGTTCAAGGCCGGCGGGCATGACGGGGTGATCGCCTTCGGCGGCGGCTCGGCGCTGGATGCCGGCAAGGCCATCGCCCTGATGGTCGGCCAGGATCGGCCGCTGTGGGATTTCGAGGATGTTGGCGACAACGCCAGTCGCGTCAACGTCGCCGGCATGGCGCCGGTGGTGGCGGTGCCGACCACCGCCGGCACCGGCTCGGAAGTTGGCCGCGCCTCGGTGATCACCGACGATGCGGCGCATATCAAACGCATTATCTTCCACGCGCGGATGCTGCCTGCTCTGGTGATCCTCGACCCCGGGCTGACCGTCGGACTGCCGGCCAAGATCACCGCCGCCACCGGCATGGACGCCCTGTCGCACAGCCTGGAGGCGTTCTGCTCGCCGCTGTTTCATCCCATGGCCGAGGGCATCGCCCTGGAAGGCATGCGTCTGGTGCAGCAGTACCTGCCGCGCGCCGTGGCGCAGGGTACGGACGTCGAGGCGCGGTTGCAGATGCTGGTGGCGTCGAGCATGGGCGCTACCGCCTTCCAGCGTGGCCTTGGCGCCATGCACGCGTTGGCCCATCCACTGGGGGCGCTGTACGACGCCCATCACGGCCTGCTCAACGCAGTGCTGATGCCTTACGTGCTGGTGGCCAATCGCGCTGCCATCGAGCCGCAGATGGAGAAGATGGCGCGCTACCTGGCGCTGCCGGGCAGTGGCTTCGAGGCGGTACTGGACTGGGTACTGGCGCTGCGCAGCGAAGTGGGCATCGCCCACAGCCTGGGCGAGATCGGCATCGACGATGCACGCATCGAGCAGGTCGGCCGCATGGCCGAAGTCGATCCCTCGGCGGGCACCAATCCCATCGCCTTCAGCGCCGCGCAGTACAGCGCGTTGTTCGAGAAAGCGCTGCGTGGGGCTTTTTAGCCCGGATGCAATCCGGGAGTGGTTGGTCTGCTTTGCCGTAGATCTTGTAGGAGCCGGCTTGCCGGCGATCATTGCGAATCGCCCGCAAGCGGGCTCCTACAGGTTATGCGGGCTTATTCCCCAGCCTGTTCTGCCTGCAGGGCTTCCAGCGCTGGCGCCGCATAGATGCCCACTTCCACCGCCAGCTCCATCACCCGCGGCAGGTCGCTGGCGTACACCAGCACCGCCTGCAGTTCGTCGTCCAATGGTTCGCTGAAATCCAGCAGCACGTAGCCGCCGGTTTCCGGCGACAGCGCCGAGAGCTGCACCTGAATGCGGTTGAGCGCCTTGAGCGGCTCGGTCTTGGCCAGTTGCTTGGCCTTGAGCACGAACTGCACTTGTGGGCCGAAGGACTCGGTGATGCGCTGGAACAGCTCTTCATAGCTGTCGGCCTGGAACAGCACGGTCTCCGGCAGGCTGCCGACCACCACCCACTCGCCCAGGGGGATGGGGAATTCGTCGTCGTAGTTGACGTCCGGGTTGGCGGCGAGGAAGGCGGTCGGATCGGCGTAAGCCTGGGTGGCCTCGTCGGCGATACGGGCGATCTCGTCCTCGGCCAGGCAGCCGGAGCTTATCTTGGCGATCAGTTCTTCCAGCTGGGCTTTCATCGGGGCATTCCTGTTCGAGGGCGAAGGCGCGCAGGATAACAGGTCGTTGAAAACGTAGGCGAGGCAGGCAAGACAAGGCGCAACGACCAACGGGAGTAACAGCCGCAGGCTGGCCCGAAGGGCGAGCGCCAGCGAGTCAAACGACCGAAAAAGCGCAGTTTACATATTTGTAAATGAGCATTTTGACTGGGCTCGCACGCGAGGTCGTTTTTAACGCAGTATTGCCAACGTAGGTAGTTTTCAACGTCCTGTTAAGGCAAAGCGCGCTGCGCTAGAAGTAGGCCAGCAGGCGGCCGAGGCTCATCACCAGCAGCCAGATCAGCAGCGACAGCGCCGCTTGCATCCGGCCTAGTACAGGTGCGGCTTGGTCCCAATTGGCCAGCCGGGCGTTCCACAGGCGACGAAACAACAGAGCGTTGCCAATACCCAGGGCGATCAGCAGCAGCTTGAGCTGCAGCAGACGGTCGACTGCCAGCGGCCCGGCGTCGGCGGCGAACAGGCAGATGCCGCTGCCCAGCAGGAGCAACAGGCCGGCCACCGCCAGTGGCGTCAATATGCGCGAAACGGCTGTCAGCGGGAAACTGCGGCCGGCGCCGAGCAGGCGCGCATCGAGCAGCAGCATGGGCCCAAGCAGCAACACCAGACCAAGCAAATGCAGCAGGTTGAGCGCCGGGTAGAGCAGTGCCGAGCTGCGCATCTGCTCGCCCAGCGCCGTGGCTTCGAGCCAGGCGGCCCAGGCGATCAGGCTGTCCATCTAGCGCAGTTCGATGGTGCGCCCATCGACGATGATGCGTTCGGCGCGGATCTCCGCGGTGCCGTCCTTGCGTGGGTAGCCGACTATGGTCACGGTCTTGCCCGCTGTGAGGTCGGCCTCCGGCAGGCCACGGGCCTGCAGGCGGCTGATCGGGGCGAGGATCACCTGCCAGGTGCGCCCGTCGTGCTCGATGCTCACGTCGGCGTGCGGGTTGCGGTAGTTGACGCTCTGCAGCGGCACTTCCAGGGTCAGGAGCTGATCGGCGTCGTAGGAACTCCAGCCATGGTGGGCCTGGGCAATGGCACCAGCCAGCAGCAGGCCAAGTGTGGTGGTGAGGAGCAGCAGTTTCTTCAGCATGGCGATCACCCGGTGGACTGATGGAACACCGGGTAAACCTAGACCCTGTAACCGATGCTGCGGTGTACGGGCAGCATTTGGAAACAGAATCGGCTCAGCCGTAGCGTTTCTTCGCTTCGATGGCCAGACCACTGCCGATGCTGCCGAAGGTATTGCCTTCCACACTGCGTGCATTGGGCAGCATGGCGGCCACGCTCTGACGCAGCGCCGGCACGCCGCTGGAGCCCCCGGTGAAGAACAGCGTATCGACCTGATCGGCAGCGATGCCGGCGTCGGCGAGCAGCTGGCTCAGGCTGGCGCGGATACGTTCGAGCAGCGGCTCGATGGCATCTTCGAACAGCGGGCGGGTCAGTTCCGCGACCAGCCCCGGTTCGACTCGCGACAGGTCGATGGGCCGCGCGTCCTGTTCGCTCAGGGCGATCTTGCTCTCTTCCACCTGCATCGCCAGCCAGTGCCCGGCGCGCTGTTCGATCAGGCCGAACAGGCGGTCGATGCCGGTGGCGTCGACAATGTCGTAGCGCATGTTCTGCAGGGCCAGCTGGGTCTTCTGCGCGTACAGCGCGTTGATGGTGTGCCAGGTGGCCAGGTTGAGGTGGTAGCTGGTGGGCATGAAGGCGTCGCTCTTCATCCGGCTGCCGTAGCCGAACAGCGGCATCACCCCGGCCAGCGACAGCTGCTTGTCGAAGTCGGTGCCACCGGTATGCACGCCGCCGGTGGCGAGGATGTCGTCCTGGCGCTCGGCCAAATGGTGGCGCTCAGGGGCCAGACGCACCAGGGAGAAGTCCGAGGTGCCGCCGCCAATGTCGACGATCAGCACCAGCTCCTCGCGCTCCAGGTTCGACTCGTAGTCGAAGGCTGCGGCGATGGGCTCGTACTGGAACGACACCTCCTTGAAGCCAAGCTTGTGCGCCACGGCCACCAGGGTGTTCTGCGCTTCCTGATCGGCCGCTGGGTCGTCATCGACGAAGAATACCGGGCGGCCCAGCACCACTTCCTCGAAGGCGCGCTCGGCCTGGGCCTCGGCGCGCTTTTTCAGCTCGCCGATGAAGAAGCCGAGCAGGTCCTTGAACGGCAGGGCGCTGCCCAGCACGGTGGTTTCGCTTTTCAGCAGCTTGGAGCCCAGCAGGCTCTTGAGTGAGCGCATCAGGCGCCCCTCGTAGCCTTCCAGATACTCGTGCAGGGCCAGGCGGCCGTAGACTGGGCGGCGCTCCTCGGTGTTGAAGAAGATCACCGAGGGCAGGGTGATCTTGCCGTCCTCCAGTGTCAGCAAACTGTCCTGGCCGGGGCGCAGCCAGCCGACGGTGGAGTTGGAGGTGCCGAAGTCGATGCCGCAGGCGCGGGCGGGAGTGGAGAAAGACATGAAACGCAGGCCATGAAAAACGGCCGCGCATTCTATGTCAGTGGCGCGGCGACGGCGAGCCGTCAGGACGGTAGGTCAAGGCTCTCTTCGCGCTTGCGCTTCCACTGCGTCCATTCGAAGCCCAGCACTACCAGCAGTGACAGGGCGAACGGCAGCAGCAGATAGAACACGCGGAACACGATAAGCGCGGCCAGCACATCGGCAGCGGGAATCTCCGGCAGTGCGGCGAGGAAGGTCACTTCCAGGACACCCAGGCCGCCAGGTGCATGGGACAGTAGCGCCAGAGAGAAGGAGGCGAGGAACACGCCGAGCACCACCAGATAGCCGGGATGATTGTCGGCCGGCAGGGCGAAATAGATGATCGCCGCGGCGCAGAGCAGTTCCAGCGGGCCGGCCAACAACTGGCGGCTGACTATGGGCAGGCGCGGATATTCCACATGCAGCTTGCCCAGCGTCCAGGGTTTGAACTGGCGCCAGGAGCCCAGCACGTAGAGGCCTACCAGACACAGCAGGACGCTGCCGATGACTATCGAGACCAGAGGTGTGACGTCAGCAACGCGGTGAATCAGATCGGGCTGAGCGATCAGCACGCAGCCGCTGGCGAGCAGGGTGCCGAGGGCGAAGGTAAAGGAACAGAAAACGATAAGGATGCCGATTTCCTGTGGCGTCAGGCCCTTGCTGCGGTAGGCCCGGTAACGCACGACTGCGCCTGAGAACACCGAGGCACCGATGTTGTGGGCCAGGGCGTAGGTGGTGAAGGAGCACAGGGTGATGAAGCGCCAGGGGATGCGCTTGCCCAGGTGGGCGACGGCGATGCGGTCGTACCAGGCCAGCGCCCAATAGGCGCCGAGGGTGGCCGCTGCAGCGAGCAGCCAGTTCATGTGGGAGATCGCCTCGATGCTGCCCTTGATCTCGTCGAGGGAGATATTGCGCAACTCGCGATACAGCAGAAAGCCAGACAGCACCACGGCACTGAGTCCGATCAGCGTCCAGATCAGGTCGCTGCGCTTCAGTTTTGGTTTGGCTTCTACGACAGACACCGCAATTCCTCGCTCGCTAGGCCCCGAGTTAATGGGGCCGCATGCCTCTGTTGGAGGCAGCTGTTCATCGGCCATCCGGCCATTGTGCAACGGCCGGTGGCGGATCGTGCCCGCGCGGCGCGCTGCGCAGTATCAGGGAGGCGCAGTCTGTACTCAACTGCCAAGCACACTGACTGCCCTTTGTAGTTGTGTCAGTGGTTGTCCTGATACGTTCATATCCATGCCAGCGTCAGCGCCGCCAGCACGGCGTAGCGGCTCGCTTTAGCCAGGGTGACGATGGCCAGAAATACCCACAGGCGCTCGCGCATTACGCCGGCAACCAGCGTCAGTGGGTCGCCGATCACCGGCATCCAGCTCAGCAGCAGCGACCAGCGCCCATAGCGCGCATACCAACCCTGTGCCTGCTGTAACCGAGCCGGGCTGACCGGGAACCAGCGGCGCTCGCGATAGTGCTCGATGGAGCGGCCCAGTAGCCAGTTGACCCAGGAACCCAGCACATTGCCCAGGGTCGCCACCAGCAGCAGGGCCCAGAGCGGATGCTGGCCGGCCAGCAGGAGGGCGACCAGCACCGCTTCGGACTGCAGCGGCAGCAGCGTCGCGGCGCCGAAGGCAGAGAGAAACAGTGCCGGATAGGCGGACAGACTCAGCATGACAGGAGCACGCCGGCCGCAGGGCCGGCGGGGTTCAGGACTGCGATTCCTGGCCGCTGTTGGCCATGATCTCTTCCAGACTCAGGCCGGTCAGGCCGTGAATGGTCTTCCACAGGTAGTAGAAGATGGCCATCAGCATGATCATCGAGGGAATGGCGATCATCGGGTAGCTGAGCAAGGTCATGCGCCCCAGTTCGTCATTGAAGGCCTCGGTGCCGGCCGGGCTGACCACGATCCACTTGGCCAGCACGTAGTTCATGAACGAGGAGAAGAAGAAGGTGCCGCTGAGCCAGTAGGTCGCGCGCATCAGGCGCGTCTCGAAGTGCTCGACGTGGCCGCCTTGCTCCAGGCGATCGTGGATCTTGTCGATATTGAGCACCGTCTTGTTGAACAGCAGGGTGCGAATCAGCGGGTAGCGGGTGCGGGTGGAAACCAGCACGGCAATGCCGATCAGACCGGGAATCAGTGCTTCCTTGACTGCCAGCCACTGAGTGTCGAGCTTGAGCAGGCCGATACCGCCGGTCAGCGCTACGCTGATCAGGCCGAGCAGGGCGATGAAGTTGAATTTGCGATATTTGATCAGCTCGAACGCGCCCCAGCCCAGCGGGAACGCCAGGGCCAGAATCAGCGCACCATCGGCGCCGAGGCGGTGCTCGCCACTGAGCTTCATCAGGATGAACGAGGGAATCAGGATGCTGATGGCCAGATCGATCAGCGGGCGGGGCTTGTGCGTCGGGGTACGGCTGTCAGTAGTGGCGGTCATGGTAGCTGGAGTCTGCGTAGGAAGGCCGATGATCGCCTGCCCGGCGCGCCAGGGCTAGTCCGACCGTCGGTTTTGAATGTGAAAAAGTATGAGTCGACAGCCATCCGACAGGAGAGAAGAGCTGGCTGGCGATGCTAAAGTGATGGCAGGGCCTGGGAGTCGAACATGCCAAGAATCATCCCTTTCATTTGCCTGTTGCTGGCTGCTCTTTTCCTGACGCCTGTGCCGGCCTGGGCACGGGACTGCATCGGTATGGTGCCGGCCGGCACATCGGCGTTCTGGAGCGAGCTGGAAGCTGGCGCGAGACGCACCGCTGACGATCTGCAATTGGAACTCTATACGCGCGGCCCGGCCCAGGAGGGCAGCGTCGAGGTGCAGTTGCAACTGATAGATCGCGTGCTTGCACAGGGCTGCAAGGCGCTGATCATCGCCCCGGCTGGCGATGCCATCGATACCCGGATAGCGGCCTTGCGTGACGAAGGTATTCCCACCGTCTATGTCGACCGCGGCGTTGCGGGAGATGGCGCTTATGCGCTGGTGGCGACCGACAACTTCCTCGCAGGTCAGTTGGCCGGGCAACAACTGGCCGAGCGTCTCGGGCAGGGTGGCAGGGTCGGGGTGTTGCGTTTGCGTCCCGGGCTGCAATCGACCGAGGAACGTGAGCGCGGCTTTCTGCTGGCGGCACAGGCGTCAGGGCTGCAGGTGGTATTCGACACCTACCTGGGTGATGACCGCCAGCGCATCGCCGAGGCCCTGAGCGAGCAGTTACCCAGACTCGACGGCCTGTTCAGCCCCAACGGCACCAGCAGCCGGGCGACACTGGCGGCCCTGCGCCAGTTGGGCAAGGCCGGTACGGTGGACTTCGTCGGCTTCGACGGAGGCGAACTGCTGTTCGATGCCGTGAGACAAGGACAGATTCACGCCCTGTTGCTTCAGCAGCCGCAGGCCATGGGCGATCATGCGGTGCGTCTGGTGCATCGGGCCCTGAGTGGCGAACGCGCCATTTCACGCCTGCAACTGTTGCTCGAGCCGCGGGTACTGACCGCCAGGGAATTGGCCGATATGACCGCGCCGCAACAGCCTTGGTGATGGGCAGAGCGCGGGTTTATGATCCTTGTCCTGGCCGCCCTGAATTCGCTGTAGGGCGCGCTCTAGACGGTGGCGTGCAATGAACCTGAAGTACCTGCTCGCAGCTCTGTTGTTGTTCTGCAGTTTCTGCGTCCACGTGACGGCTGCCGAGTTGCGGCTGTATACCGAAGACTATCGACCTTTCAGCTATCTCGAGAATGGCAAGCCGAGTGGCATGGCTGTGGCGGTGGTCGAAGAGTTGATCCGCCGTACCGGTGAGCTGGCGCGCATCGAACTGGTGCCCTGGACACGCGGCTATCACCAGGTTCGTCATCAGGCCGACACCGCGTTGTTTTCCACCGTGCGCACGGCGCAGCGCGAAGCCGAGTTTCACTGGGTCGGGCCGATCGCGCGAGGCTATACGCGCTTCTACACGCACAAGGATGCCGGGCTGCGAGTCACCAGTCTGGACGACGTGCGCCAGCTCGGCACCCTCGCCGTGCCCAAGCAGTGGTACAGCTACGAACTGCTGCGTGAGCAGGAGCTGGATAACCTGTATGGCGTGCCGACGCCTCAGGACATGCTGCGCATGTTTCGCCATGGCCGGGTCAAGCTGCTGCTGGCCAACAACCTGACCCTCGACGGCATGCTTGCCGAACAGGGCATGAATGCCGGACAACTGCAGGCGCAGTTCGACCTGATGCCCAATGACTCCTATATCGCCTTTTCCCTGCAGACGGATGCCGCTCGTGTCGCGCGATGGCAGCAGGCGCTGCAGCAGATGCGTCATGACGGCAGCCTGGAGCGGATCTATCGACACTGGTTTCCGACGGCCGATGAGCGGACGTTGGTCGATTTGCTGCGCCTCGAGTGAAGCGGCTGCATGGCGCTCCACGTCTTGCTAGGCTGCAAGCGGGAGGGGCGGTGATGGCCAAGTGTATTAATCGATGGCTGTGTGTCCTGCTGGTGGTGCTGTGCGCTCCGGTGGAGGCACAGTTGCGTCTGCTCACCGAGGATGCGCCGCCAATGAGCTTCTTGCGCGAGGGCGAGCCCAGCGGTCTTGCCGTCGAGGTGGTCAGAGCGTTGCTGGCGCGCACCGGCGACAGCGGCCAGATCGAACTGATGCCCTGGACGCGAGCATTGCATCTGGCTCAACAGGAGGAAGATGTCGTGCTGTTTTCCACCGTGCGCACTCCTGAGCGCGAGAACAGGTTTCAGTGGGTCGGGCCCATCGTGGTCGGCACCACCAGCTTCTATTCGCTCAAGTCGCGCGACCTGGTCATCGACACGTTGGAGCAGGCCGCGGCCAGCGGGCCACTGGCGCTGCCAAAGCAGTGGTACACCTTCGAGATCCTCAGCGCGAGGGGCTTTACCAACCTCTACGGCGTGCCCAGTTCGAAACAGATGGTGACCATGCTCAAGCATGGCCGGGTCAACCTGATTGCTACCGAAGACCTGACCCTGGCTGGTGAGCTGGCTGCTGTCGATCTCAAACCGCAGGACGTCACCGTGCATGTGCCATTCATGCGCTCGGCCTATTACATTGCTTTCTCCCCGCAGACTTCGGTGGTGCGTGTGGTGCGATGGCAGCGCGCCTTGCAGCAGATGCATGAGGACGGCAGCCTCGCAGCGATCCTCAGGCGTTGGCTGCCGCATGCGCCGATGCCCCCCATCGCTCCGTAGCGCCTCGCGTGACGACTGGTTAACCTGAGCGCTGAAATCCACCGAGCCCGATCATGTCGCGTCGTCATCTCACTCTCGATCTGCGCAGTCGCGCCGGCTTGTTCGCTCACCTTGGTGCGATGGAACGGGCCGGTGTGCCCATCGATCGGGCGCTGGCCAGTCTGGATCTCGGTACGCGCCACGAGGCCGCCGTGAAGCGCATGCGGCAGATGGTCGGCGGCGGACGTGACCTGGCGAGTTCCGGCCAGTTGAGTGGCGTGTTCACGCCACTGGAAAGCGGCCTGGTACGCGCCGCTCAAGAAGCCGGAGCACTGGCGCATATCTACGAGCAGCTGGCGCAGCGCTACGATGAACAGGCGCGTCATGCCGCAGAACTGAAGTCACGTCTTCTGCTGCCGGCCGGGGTTTTGCTGCTGGCACTAGCGGTCAAACCCTTGCCTTCTCTGGTTGCTGGCAGCCTGAGTGGCGCAGGTTACCTGGCGGCCGTTCTGCTGCCGGTGTTGTGGCTGGCTGCTCTGTTGTTCGGTACGCGCGCGTTGTGGCGGCGCTGGCAGCAGCGGCGAAGCGATCAGCCAGGTCCACTCGACGATCTTCTGCTGGCCCTGCCGATATTGGGCAGCCTGCAGTTGCGGGCGGATATCCGTAACTTCTGTGACAGCCTCGGGCTGTTGCTGGAGGCGGGCATGCCGGTGCTCGATGCCTTGCCGCGTGCCTGCAATGCCGTGACCAATGCACGGCTGCGGCGGGATTTCGCCAACCTGGCACCACGGGTTGCGGCTGGGCAGTCGTTGGTGCGCGCTTTCGACGGGCTGAGTTTTCATGGCAAAGCCATGCTCATCGGCGTGCTCAATACCGGCGAAGCGACCGGCCGACCAGGCGAGGCGCTGCTGCGTTTCGCCCGCCTGCAGGCGCAGCAGCTGGCTGCAAGCCAGCAGGCGTTGGCGAGCTGGGCACCACGCCTGTTCTATCTGGCCGTCGCCGTGTGGATGGCGTACGGCCTGCTGACCGGTGGCGGTTTCTTCCCGGCCCTGCCCGCGGAGCTGGCTGGCCGATAATTTGCTGGTTATCGACCACGGCGGTCCGTTTGAAAGCTGGCAGCAAGTGCCTTGCGCTAGCATTCGTCACGTCTACGCCATTACTAAAAAGAGAAAAAAGCGATTCAACCGACTTTGGAATACGCCCCATGCCCATCCTGCAACGTGCATCTCATCATGAGCTACGCAGTGCCTTTCGTGCCCTGCTGGCTTCCGACCGCTGCTACCACACGGCTTCGGTCTTCGACCCCATGTCCGCCCGCATCGCCGCCGATCTCGACTTCGAGGTCGGTATCCTCGGTGGCTCCGTCGCCTCCCTGCAGGTACTCGGTGCGCCGGACTTCGCCCTGATCACTCTCAGCGAATTCGTCGAGCAGGCCGCACGCATTGGCCGCGTCTCGCGTTTGCCGGTGATCGCCGATGCCGACCACGGCTACGGTAATGCGCTCAATGTGATGCGCACCGTGGTCGAGCTGGAACGCGCCGGCGTCGCCGCGCTGACCATCGAAGATACCCTGCTGCCGGCCCAGTTCGGTCGCAAGTCCACCGACCTGATCTCCATCGAGGAAGGCGTCGGCAAGATCCTCGCTGCGCTGGAGGCGCGTGTCGATCCGGAGCTCTCGATCATCGCCCGTACCCATGCCGGCGTACTGGAGGTGGACGAAGTGATCCGCCGCACTCGCGCCTATGAGGCTGCCGGCGCCGACGGCATCTGCCTGGTCGGGATCAAGGATTTCGCCCACCTGGAGCAGATCGCCGCAGGCCTCAAGGTGCCGCTGATGCTGGTCACCTACGGCAACCCCGAACTGCGCGACAACCAACGCCTGGCGCGCCTGGGCGTGCGCATCGTGGTCAACGGCCATGCTGCCTACTTCGCCGCGATCAAGGCCACCTACGACTGCCTGCGCGAACAGCGCGGTGCCCAGCCGTGCGACCTCAACGCCACCGAGCTGACCCACAAGTACACCATGCCCGAGGATTACATCCTCTGGGCCAAGGAGTTCATGGAAGTGCGCGAATAACGACCAGCAGCACTTGCACTTCGCATTTCTCGGGCGCATATCTGTCCGGAGAGCGCGAGGAAACAGAGCATGGCAGGCGGATGGGCAAGTGACGACGCAGTGCAGGAGCAGATCGACAGCAGCATCGAGGACGCCGTCGCGCGTGCTCGCAGCCAGCTGCCGAAGGGTGAGAGTCTGCGTCATTGCGAGGAGTGCGATGCAATTATTCCCGAGGCTCGGCGTCAGGCGATTCCCGGCGTGCGCCTGTGCGTCAACTGCCAGGCCGAGCACGACCGGGAGAATGCCGCCTACAGCGGCTACAACCGTCGCGGCAGCAAGGACAGCCAGCTGCGCTGAGCAAGCGGTACGGCACCTATTCGAGTCCTGATGGTCTAGTGCTACTAGACCGTGACTCAGGAAGAGGTGCCTGCATGACGATTTTCGAAGCCCTACGCATCAGCCACGATATCCAGCGCGAACTGGCGCAGAAACTGATCGCCACCCAGGGCGATAGCGCCGAACGCCACGCTTTGTTCTCTCAGCTCAAGCAGGAGCTGGCCGTGCACTCGGTGGCCGAAGAACGCCATTTCTATATTCCCCTGATGCAGCAGGACGCGGGCGTGGATCTGTCGCGCCACGCGATCGCCGAGCATCACCAGATGGACGAAATGATCGAGGACCTGGAGGAAACCGACCCCAGCAGCCCGAGCTGGCTGGCGCAAGCCAAGGCGCTGGCGGACAAGGTCGAGCATCATCTCAAGGAAGAAGAACACACCTTCTTCCAGATGGCCGGCAAGCTGCTTCGCGACAAGGAGAAGCAGCAACTGGCGGGTGACTATCTCAACGCCTACGACGAGATGAAGCAGGCGTCCTGAATGGGCTAGCCTCAATGGCAACGGCGGGTTTCACCCGCCCTACACATGACCGTAGGGCGGGTGAAACCCGCCACAGCCAACTCCGCAACAAGGACGTTGCCATGTCTGACTACCGCCGCGCCGCCGTTCCTGGCGGCACCTATTTCTTCACGCTAGTCACTGAGCGGCGTCAGCCGATCCTCACTGATCCCGATATCCGCCAAGCTTTGCGCGAAGCCATCGAAACGGTGCGTCTTACCCAGCCCTTCGTCATCGACGCCTGGGTATTGCTGCCCGATCATCTGCATGCCATCTGGCGCTTGCCGGCAGGTGATGCGGACTTTTCCAATCGCTGGCGGTTGATCAAGCGGCATGTCACGCATGCGTGTGGCAGCCGCTATAACCGCTCGGATTTGTTGAGCCACCGACGTCAGACGAAGGGCCAGGGCACGCTCTGGCAGCAGCGCTTCTGGGAGCACCTGATCCGTGACGAGTGCGACTACGCGCAACATTTCGACTACCTGCACGGCAACCCGCTCAAGCATGGGCTGGTGAGACGAGTCAGGGATTGGCCCTGGTCTTCATTTCATCGTTGGGTGAAGGAGGGTGTTTATTCCAGCGATTGGGGCGGGGATATGGGTGACAACGAACCGAGTGTCGGTGAATGAATTGGCGGGTTTCACCCGCCCTACCGCTCGGCAGCGCGGCGAATACCGCAGCCTTTCATCCCGTAGGGCGGGTGAAACCCGCCATTGTCGTCTCAGCTTGCGATGTCAGAACAGGAAATACCGCTGCGCCATCGGCAGCACTTCGGCCGGCTCGCACCAGAGCAACTGGCCGTCGGCCTTGACCTGATAGTTCTGCGGATCGACCTCGATATTCGGCAGGTAGCCGTTGTGGATCAGATCGGTCTTCTGCACCTCGCGGCAGCCTTTGACCACGCCGATTTTCTTCTGCAGGCCGAGCTGCTCGGGCACGCCGGCGTCGAACGCCGCCTGGCTGATGAAGGTGATGCTGGTGGCATGGCGGCTGCCACCATAGCTGGCGAACATCGGCCGGTAGTGCACCGGCTGCGGCGTCGGGATCGAGGCGTTGGCGTCGCCCATCAGGCTCGCGGCGATGGCGCCACCCTTGAGGATCAGCGTCGGCTTGACGCCGAAGAAGGCCGGGCGCCAGAGCACCAGGTCGGCCCACTTGCCCACTTCGATGGAGCCCACTTCGTGGCTGATGCCGTGAGTGATGGCCGGGTTGATGGTGTATTTGGCGATGTAGCGCTTGGCGCGGAAGTTGTCGTTGCCGGGCACGTCCTCGGGCAGCGGGCCGCGCTGCTGCTTCATCTTGTCGGCGGTCTGCCAGGTGCGCGTGATCACCTCGCCGACGCGGCCCATGGCCTGGCTGTCGGAGCTGATCATGGAAAACGCGCCGAGGTCGTGGAGGATATCCTCGGCGGCGATGGTCTCGCGGCGAATACGGCTCTCGGCGAAAGCCACGTCCTCGGCGATGCTCGGGTCGAGGTGGTGGCAGACCATGAGCATGTCCAGGTGCTCGTCGATGGTGTTGCGGGTGAAGGGCCGGGTCGGGTTGGTCGAGGACGGCAGCACATTGGGGAAGCCGCAGGCCTTGATGATGTCCGGCGCATGGCCGCCGCCGGCACCCTCGGTGTGGTAGGTGTGGATGGTGCGGCCCTTGAACGCGCCGAGGGTGGTCTCGACGAAGCCGGACTCGTTCAGGGTGTCGGTATGGATCGCCACCTGCACGTCGTATTGGTCGGCCACACTCAGGCAGTTGTCGATGGCCGCCGGGGTGGTGCCCCAGTCCTCGTGCAGCTTCAGACCGATGGCGCCGGCCTTGACCTGCTCGATCAGCGGCTCCGGCAGCGAGGCGTTGCCCTTGCCGGTGAAGCCCAGGTTCATCGGGAAGGCGTCGGCGGCCTGCAGCATGCGCGCCATGTGCCAGGGGCCGGAAGTGCAGGTGGTGGCGTTGGTGCCGGTGGCAGGTCCCGTGCCGCCGCCGATCATGGTGGTGACGCCGCTCATCAGCGCCTCTTCGATCTGCTGTGGGCAGATGAAGTGGATGTGGGTGTCGATGCCGCCGGCGGTGAGGATCATGCCTTCGCCGGCGATCACCTCGGTGCCAGCGCCGATGGCGATGGTCACGTCCGGCTGGATATCCGGGTTGCCGGCCTTGCCGATGGCGGCAATGCGCCCGTCCTTGAGACCGACGTCAGCCTTGACGATGCCCCAGTGGTCGATGATCAGCGCGTTGGTGATCAGGGTGTCGACCACGTCGGCCGCGCACAGCTGGCCTTGGCCCATGCCGTCGCGGATCACCTTGCCGCCGCCGAATTTCACTTCTTCACCGTAGGTGGTGAAGTCCTTTTCCACTTCGATCCAAAGGTCGGTATCGGCCAGGCGCACCTTGTCGCCGACGGTGGGGCCGAACATGTCGGCGTAGGCTTGGCGGGAAATCTTCATCGGCACTTCCTGTATTCGTTTGATCGTGCCCACGCTCTGCGTGGGCATGCAGTTGGCGACGCTCTGCGTCGCAAGGACGCGGAGCGTCCCGCTAAGGGTTCCCACGCCGAGCGTGGGAACGATCAGTCGAGATCGCCCATGACCCGGCCGGCGAAGCCGAATACCCGGCGCGCGCCAGCCAGATCGACCAGTTCCACCTCACGGCTCTGCCCTGGCTCGAAGCGCACGGCCGTGCCGGCGGGAATGTTCAGGCGCATGCCGCGCGCGGCGGCGCGGTCGAACAGCAGGGCATCGTTGGTCTCGAAGAAGTGGTAGTGCGAGCCGACCTGGATCGGTCGGTCGCCGCTGTTGGCCACGGACAGGGTCAGGGTACGGCGACCGGCATTGAGCTCGATCTCGCCGTCGGCAATCTGGTATTCGCCGGGAATCATGGGCTGTTCACTCCAGAATCAGTTGCATAAAGGTCAGATCCAGCCAACGCCCGAACTTGCGCCCGACCTGGGGCATCTGTCCGCTGGTGACGAAGCCAAGGCGCTGGTGCAGGCGAATCGAGGCGGCGTTCTCTGATTCGATGGCGGCGACCATGACATGCAGGTTGGCGGCGCGGGCGCGTTCGATCAGCGCCTGCATCAGCGCCGGGCCGAGGCCCTGGCCGCGCTGGTCGGCGCGTATGTAGACCGAGTGCTCGACGGTCTGACGGAAGCCTTCGATGGTGCGCCAGGTGCCATAGCTGGCGTAGCCGAGCACCAGGCCTGCGGCGTCACGCGCCACCAGCACCGGGAAGCCGGCCGCCGTGCGTTCGGCCAGCCAGGCACGGCGGTTGGCGAGATCCACCAGGGTCTCGTTCCAGATCGCCGTGGTGTGCTGCACCGCGTCGTTGTAAATGGCGAGAATGCCGGGCAGGTCGGCTTCGCCGGCATTCACTATGTCGAAATTCATGGTTCAGGCGATCGGTTGGTGGACGGTCACCAGCTTGGTGCCGTCGGGGAAGGTGGCTTCGATCTGGATCTCCGGAATCATCTCCGGCACACCCTCCATCACCTGATCGCGGGCCAGCAGGGTTGTGCCGAAATGCATCAGCTCGGCGACCGTCTGGCCGTCGCGCGCGCCTTCGAGCAGGGCCGCGGAGATGTAGGCCATGGCTTCCGGGTAATTCAGCTTCACCCCACGCGCCAGTCGGCGCTCGGCCACCAGGCCGGCGGTGAAGATCAGCAGCTTGTCTTTTTCTCTTGGTGACAAATCCATGACGGCTCCAGTCTTGGAGCGGCAAGGCCGTGCCTTGTCCGCAATAGTGCTTCGGTCGCTTGGTGGAACGCGGCGTGCGCTGTTCCACTCTGGCGTGGCTGTACTGCAATTTGTAGGAGCCGGCTTGCCGGCGATTAGGCCTCTGTCGATCGCCGGCAAGCCGGCTCCTACATGTCCGTTGTGCTCATGTGCTCCAGATTCGGGGTGACACTGCTTCGCGCCCCAGCATCGCCGGGCGCAGCAGGCGCCAGAGCTCGATCAGCCAGGCGCGAGCCTTGAGTGCTTCGCTGGCCAGGCAGCGTGCGACCAGCAGGCCCGAGAGCTGGCTGAGGTCACCGCGCACGCCATCGATCTTCAGTTCCCGGCAGCGTTCGAGTAAATCACTGTCTACATCGGCGCTGATCAGCAGGGTGGCAAACACCGGCTGGCCGTTGAGGCCGATAGGTGAATCGAGCAGACCGTCGCCGCCGACCACGCGCTGGCGTTCGTGCCAGAGCGGCTTGCCGTCACGGCGGACATCCAGCGCGGCCTGAAAATGGCCGCTGGCAAAGCGCTCGTCGGCAGCCGGGCGGCCGAGGGCGACGATGTCCCAGTAAAGCAGGCGAGCATCGCCGTGCAGGTCGATCTGCGTGTGCAGTTCGGCCTGGGCGCCGGCATAGATGATGGTTTCCTGCGGCAGCCACTCCAGGGTGGCGCCGGCGTCGATGCGCAGGCGCAGATCCTGACGGGCGACACCGGCGGCGCGATACCACTTGGCGGCGCCGGGGCTGGTGAGCTGCACCCAGGTGTTTTCGCCGGCGTGGGCCGAGATGTCCAGGACGTCACCGCCGGCAATGCCGCCGGGCGGGTGGACGATGATGTGCTGGCACACCTCCGGGCCTTCGGCATACAGGTGCTTCTGCACTCTAAGTGGGCCTAGGTGGCGTCTCTGCACTGGTGTGGTGCGTTCGCCGTGGCGCGCGTAGGCCAGCTCCAGCTCGGCAGGCCAGCTTGGCGTGAACAGGGCGGCAGGCAGATTCATGGTAGGGCAGGGGTTCCGCAGGATAGTTGACCGAGTGGGCAAGCAAGAGGCGTGCCCTGAACCAATTCGGTGCGCATTTACGGCTGTCTGCGGCGGTGGCCAGTCGCACTGCTGTATCTGGCTCTGCCTTCTCGCGCCTGGCCGGCTCTAGAGTGGGGCGTCGATTCGTGCGGAGCGCTCATGTTCACCTTTATCGCCTTCGCCGCGGGGTTGGTGCGCGGCTACAGCGGCTTCGGTTTCGCCATGCTGATGGCGCTCGGACTGATGCTGCGACTGCCGCCGGCCGAGGCCGTGCCGGTGGCGCTGATTCTCGACGTGGCCTGCAGCGTGACGCTGTGGCCGGCGGCGCTGCGCGCCGTGCATGGGCGCGTGCTGGGGCGTCTATTGGTCGGCATGCTGCTGGCAGTGCCGCTGGGCGCCTGGCTGCTGCTGTGGCTGCCGGCGCACATCATGGCGCCGCTGGTGGCTGTGCTCTGTTTATGCGGTGGCGTGCTGGTGTTGTGGCGACCGTCCGTTGCCACGCCGGTGGGCCAGGGCATGGCCTGGTTGGCGGGGCTGGCATCCGGCCTGGCGACCACCCTGGCCTCGGCCGGCGGCCCGCCATTGATGATCTACCTGCTGCGCAGCGGCCTCGACGCCCGCCAGTTACGCGGTACGGCGGTGCTGTTCTTCCTCGCCAGCAGTGGCGCTGCGCTGATCGGGTTGGGCCTTGCGGGTGTGTTGAACGGCGCGCTCTGGCGGCTGGCACTGGAGCTGGCATTGCCGGCGTTGGCCGGCAACCTGCTCGGCCAATGGCTGCATCCGCGCTGGCAGCCGTTTTCGCTGCGGGTGCTGGTCGGTGGTTTGCTGGTACTGCTGTCGGTGGGGAGTCTGTTGCGGGTGTTGTGGGCGTAGGGCAGGGGCGTCATCAGACATGGGTGGCCTGGCGGGTTGCACCCGCCCTACGGTGAGTTTCGTCCTTCAATCGCGGTCGATGGCGAAGGGCGACCAGGCCTGGCGGCTCGGCATGATTTCCAGGCGGTTGATGTTGATGTGATCCGGCAGGGTAGCGACGTAGAAGATCTGCTCGGCGATGTCCTCGGCGGTCAGCGGCGTGGTGCTGCCGTACAGCGCGTCGGAGGCAGCCTGGTTGCCCTTGGTGCGCACCAGGGTGAATTCGGTTTCGGCCATGCCCGGCGCGATGTCGGTGACGCGCACGCCGGTGGATACCAGGTCGCAACGCAGGTTGAAGCTGAACTGTTTGACGAAGGCCTTGCTGGCGCCATACACGTGGCCGCCCGGGTAGGGCCATTCGCCGGCCACCGAGCCGATGTTGATGATGCTGGTGCCCTTGCCGATTTCCAGCAGCTTGGGCAGCACCGCATGGGTGACGTTGACCAGGCCGGTGACGTTGGTGTCGATCATGGTGTGCCAGTCTTCCAGGGCGACCTTCTGCGCGGCCTCCGGAGCCAGCGCCAGGCCGGCGTTGTTGACCAGCACGTCGATGCGATCGAAGGGCGCTTGCAGGCCGTCGACCAGCGCCTTCACCGCAGCAGCATCACGCACGTCGAGCGCAGCGATGTGCACCGGTACCTTGTCCTGCAGTTCGGCCTTCAGCTCTTCCAGGCGCTCCAGGCGTCGGCCGCTGAGTACCAGGGTCCAGCCGGCCTCGGCGAAGCGTCTTGCCGTGGCGCGGCCGAAACCGGATGTCGCGCCTGTGATGAATGCCACCTTGCTCATGGATAACCTCGTTTCGTTACTAGCGGTTGGCTCGCCGGCTGCGTGCCGGCGAGGGTCATGCGGACAGTTCGAGGAACTTGCGCACGCGTTCGGTTTCCGGGTTGGTGAAGAACTTCTCCGGCGCGGATTTCTCGATCAACAGGCCCTTTTCCAGGAACACCACCTGATCCGACACCGCGCGGGCGAATTCCATTTCGTGGGTGACCACGATCATGGTGTAGCCCTCGCTGGAGAGGTTCTTCATCACCGTCAGCACTTCGCCGACCCGCTCCGGGTCGAGTGCCGAGGTCGGCTCGTCGAACAGGATCACCTCCGGGCTCATGGCCAGGGCGCGGGCAATCGCCACGCGCTGCTTCTGCCCGCCGGAGAGGGTATAGGGAAAGGCTTCGGCCTTCTGTTCCATGCCGACCTTTTCCAGCAGCGTCTGGGCGATGGCGCGGGCCTCGTCCTTGCGCATCTTCTTCACCTGCATCGGTGCTTCCATGACGTTCTGCAGCACATTCAGGTGCGGCCACAGGTTGAAGCTCTGGAATACCATGCCGGTCTTGGCGCGAATCGCCGCCAGGTCGCGGTTGTTCATGCGCTTGCCCTGGGCATCCACGCCGATGCGTTGACCGGCGATGTGAATACTGCCGCGATCCGGCTCTTCGAGCCAGTTGATACAGCGCAGCAGGGTGGATTTGCCCGAACCGGAGGAGCCCAGCACGCTGACCACTTCGCCCTTTTTCACGGTCAACGAGATGTCGCGCAGCACCTCGATACCGTCGAAGCTCTTGGAAAGATTGTCGATCTGTACCGCAGGTGCCTCAGGCATGTTCGAAACCTCGTTTGGCGCCGAACCGGCTCGCCCATTTGAGCGCCAGTTCCAGGCAGATGCTGATGATCCAGTACAGGGCGATGACCACGATGAACGCCTCGCTGGGGATGAAGTAGGTGGCCTGCACCGAGTTGGCTGCAGCGGTCAGTTCCTGCACGGTGATGATGGTGAGAAAGGCGGTGTCCTTGAGTGCGTAGATCAGCTGGTTGCCGAGCAGCGGGCGGGTGCGGATCACCAGTTGCGGCAGGATGATCCGCCAGTACAGGCGAGCGGGACGAAAGCCATGGGCCTTGGCCGCCTCGACCTGGCCGAGCGGCAGCACCAGGCGTGCACCGCGCAGGATTTCGGCGAAATAGGCCGCATGATAAATGGCCAGCGCCACCAGGCCCGCGCCCCAGGCGCTGGGTTTGATGCCCAGAGCCGGCAGGCCGTAGTAGAGCAGGTAAGCCAGTACCAGGAAGGGCAGCATGCGCATCAGGTTGATCGCCCCGCGCAGCAGGGTCGACAGCCAGTTGCGGCCCTCCAGCAGGTAGACGCTGAAGCAGCCGATGACGAAGGCCGCCAGCACCGACAGGGCGAACAGGATCAGGGTGTTGAGTGCGCCGTTGAGGAAAGCGCCGCGCGCCTCCCAAATGATGCTCCATTCAGTCATGGTCGCGTCCTCACATGGCCAGTCGGTTGGCTTTCTTCTCGGCGATGGCCTGCACCTTGAGCAGCACGCCGATGATCAGCATGTACAGCAGGGCGGCGGCGAGAATCGGTGGTAGCGGCTCGTAGGTCACGGCACTGATACGGTTGGTCACCCGGGTCAGGTCGACGATGCCGATCACCGCGATGGCCGGGCTGCTCTTGATCAGGAAGGACATCTCGTTGACCAGGCCGGGCAGGCTGCTGGTGATCATCTGCGGCAGCATGATGCGGCGAAAGAACACGCCGTTGGTCATGCCGCAGGCCAGCGCCGCTTCCTTCTGCTCGCGGGAGAAACTGATGAAGGCCGTGCGCCAGACCTCGGCGTTGAAGGCCGCGGTGTTCAGGGTGAGGGCGAGAATCGCTGCCGTGTAGCGATCCATGGCCAGGCCGAAGGTCGGTGCCGAGAGGAAGATGAACAGCACCAGGGTGACCAGCGGCGTGGCACGCGCCAGGCTCACGTAGAGCACCAGCGCCTGCTCCACGAAGGGGATGCGCGCCATGCGCAGCAGGGCGATGCCCAGGCCGATGACCACGCCCAGGGCAATGGCGATCGAGGAGATCCACAGAGTCGTCCAGGCGCCTTCGAGCAGCAATAACCAGGCTTGTCCGTTCATGTCGGGCTCCTAGAAAAAAGTGGGGTGTGCCAAGCAAGGTCAGGGCCAGGGCTGGCCCTGATATTCGGCAGTGCGCTGGACATGAGCATGTAGGGTGCGCCGTGCGCACCGAAGCGCTGGCACCTTTGAGGCTGGTGCGCACGGCGTACCCTACGAGGCCATGCCAGAGGCTTGGCCTCGGCCCGCTGTCACATGCCGGCCAGTTCGTGGAACTGCTCGACCTTGGTGATCGGCTCCTTGGGCATGGCCGGGAAGGCTTCGCCGAACCACTTGGTCTGCAGCTCGGCCAGGCGACCGCTGTCGCGCACCTCGGTCATGAAGCCGGTGAGGAACTCCAGCAGCTCGGGGCTGTTCTTCGGTACTGGCCAGGCGGCGAAGCCGTCGCCGGACACGGCGATGCCCTTGGCGAAGGTGTCGCCGCGGGTCTTGACCAGGTCGTTGACCGAAATCAGCGCGTTGATCACGTAGTCCAGACGGCCGTTGGCCAGGTCGGCGTAGGCTTCGGGGTAGGACGGATACTCGGTGACCTTGCCGATCTTGCAACCTTCGGCCTCCATCATCTTCTTCAGCTCCGGCAGGCGCGCGAGCAGGGCGCTGCCGGCCTGCAGGCCGACAGTCTTGCCGCACAGGCTGGCGATGTCGCTGAGGCGATCGTCACCGGCGCGCTTGACGTAGAAGTGCTGCGCCGAGGCGAAAGGCGGGGCGAAGTTGAACACGCGCAGGCGGTCGTCGGTGACCAGGGCGCCGGTAAAGGCCATGTCGTACTGGCCGGACGAAACCGAGGCGAGCAGGCCGGTCCAGGGCAGGATTTCCTGCTTCACGTCGAAGCCCTGCGCCTTGGCGTAGGGCTTCAGGTCCTCCAGCAGTTCCTTGTGAAAACCTTCCGGCTTGCCATCGACGATGAAGTTGAACGGCGCGTAGTCATCCTCGGTGGCAACAGTCATCACGCCCTTGCTCTTGATGTCGTCGAGGTCGGCGTGGGCGCTCAGCGAGGCGCCGACCAGGCAACTGGCCAGGGCCAGCTTGCGCAGCAGGCCGAAGGGTTTGGAATCGGTATTCGATGGCTTCATGGGCGTGCTCCAGAGGTGTCGACAAGGGTTGTCCAGGCCGCTCGGCGGCGGTTTCGTTTTCACCTTAGAGACGCCCGGCAAGGCGGCGATAGGGGCAGTTCCGGCCTTTGTTCTGGCCAGTGACAGTGGCGCGCTACTTGCTACATCACAGGGTTGTTTGGCTGTTGGAGGGCGCCATGATCGATCACTTCTACCACCTCGATTTCGACCGTCAGCGCGGCCTTCAGGAGCAGCTTCGCGAGTCGTTGGTGTCGGCCATTCTCGGTGGCGGTTTCCCTGCCGACGAGCCGCTGCCGTCATGCCGCAAGCTGTCCCAGCAGCTGTCGGTCTCACGTAACACCGTGGCACTGGTCTACGAAAGCCTGCTCGACAACGGCTACCTGATCAGCCGCCCGCGCAGCGGCTACTACCTGCACCCGGACTATTGCGGGCAGGCGGGCGAGGCGGTGCTGCGCATGACGCCGCTGCGCAAGCTGGAGCAGTCCGACGACAGCAGCGCCGCCACTGCCCCGGATTGGGCCACGCGCTTTCGCATGCAGCCCAGTTTGAAGCACGGCGTGCTGCGCCCGAGCAACTGGAGCCGCTTCACCTACCCGTTCATCTACGGCCAGCCGATCAGCGAGCTGTTCCCGCTGGAGCGCTGGCGCGAGGTGTCGCGCAAGAACCTCAGCGGCGAGCGCGACCAGGGTTGGCTGGGTGACCGTTTCGACCGTGACGATGAGCAACTGATCGAGCAGCTGCGCACCCGCGTGCTGCCCAAGCGCGGCATCTGGGCGCGTGCCGACGAGATACTGGTGACCCTCGGTTCGCAGAACGCGCTGTATCTGCTGGCCAGCCTGCTGATGGCGCGCGGGGTGCGCGTCGGCATGGAGAACCCGGGCTTTCGCGACGCGGCGAGCATCTTCGACCTGCATGGCGCCAAGGTGCATCTGCAGGATGTCGACGACCAGGGCCTGGTGGTGGACCGCCGCCTGGATGACTGCCAGTACCTCTACGTGACGCCGGGGCACCAGGTACCTACCGGCGTGGCGATGAGTGCGGCCCGGCGCGAGCAACTGCTGCGGCAGATTCGCGAGCACGACCAGGTGCTGATCGAGGACGACTACGACGCCGAATTCAACCTCGACAACCACCCGCTGCCGGCGTTGAAGGCCAGCGACAGCAGTGGCCGGGTGATCTACCTGAGCAGCCTGTCCAAGGCCTTCTCGCCGGGGCTGCGGATCGGCTACATGGTCGCCGACGCCGAACTGATCGATGAGCTCCGCGCGCTGCGCCGGCTGATGTACCGCCACCCGCCGTTGAACAACCAGCGCATGCTCGCCGACTTCCTCGCCCAGGGGCACTACGACGCGCACCTGCGGCGCTTTCGCGAGGAACATTGTCGCCGCCGCGAGCTGCTCTACCAGGCGCTGCGCAGCGACCTGAGCGATTGCCAGCCGATGGGCAGTCCGGGTGCCAGCGCCTGCTGGCTGGCGGCACCTGCAGGCGTCGATACCCAGCGCTTGGCCTGGGCGGCGGCGCAGCAGAGCGTGCTGATCGAATCCGGGGCGCAGTTCTTCCTTGGCGAGGGCGCGGCGCCGACCAACTTCATGCGCCTGGGGTTCCATGCCATCGATGCCGAGCGCATTCGGCCGGGCGTGCAGAAACTGGGTGAGGTGTTGGCGGGGTTGTGATCGCTTGTCTCCCCTCTCCCGCTTGCGGGAGAGGGGCGGGGGAGAGGGTTTGCTGCCATTCTTGCCCTCTCCCCAGCCCTCTCCCATAAATGGGAGAGGGGGCCGTCTGTGGTGTGGCTGGCGCCCGAGGCGGAGCCGCAGTCCCCGGATTGCATCCGGGCTACGCAGCCTTCCCGAATTTCGTTGGACCTGTAGGAGCGGCTTCAGCCGCGATGGTTATCAAGCAAATCGCGGCGCGAACAGGGCGAACACCTCGTCGAAGACCGCCAACGCCTCGTTCACCTGCGCCGCGCTGACGATGCACGGCGGCACCACATGGATGCGGTTCTCCACCACGAAGCTGAGCAGCCCGCGTGCGGTCAGTGCCGCCTTTATTTCCTGCATCACCGCTGCCGGCATCGGCGTCTTCTTCTGCACATCGCTGACGAATTCCAGCGCCCAGAACAGGCCGACGCCACGCGCCTCGCCGATCATCGGATAGCGTTCGGCCAGTTTCTTCAGGCCCGGGCCGAGCACCTGGGCGCCGATGTCACGGGCATTCTCCACCATGCCTTCCTCGGTCATCGCATCCAGCGTGGCGACGATGGCGGCCATGGCCAGCGGGTGGCCGGAGTAGGTCAGCCCGCCGGGGAAGAAGTGGTTGTCGAAGTGCTCGCAGATCGGCTTGGAAATTATCACCCCACCCGCTGGCACATAGCCGGAATTGACGCCCTTGGCGAAGACGATCAGGTCCGGCACCACATCGAAGTGCTCCAGCGCCAGCCAACTGCCGGTACGGCCGAAACCGGCCATTACTTCATCGAGGATGAGCAGGATGCCGAACTCGTCGGCCAATTTGCGTACACCCTGCATGTAGCCCTTGGGCGGCACCAGAATGCCGGCTGTACCGGGGATGCTCTCCAGCAGTATCGCGGCGATGGCACCCGGCCCTTCGCACTCGATGGTTCGGCGCAGGTGCTGCAGGGCGCGCTGGCATTCTTCTTCCTCGTTCGCCGCGTTGAACTCGGTGCGGTAGAGGTAGGGGTTGAAGAAGTGCACGTGGCCCCGGGCGTATTCGTTGGGCACGCGGCGCGGGTCACCGGTGGCAACGATGGCCGCGCCGGTGCTGCCATGGTAGGAGCGGTAGGCGGAGAGGATCTTGTCGCGGCCGGTGTACAGGCGCGCCATGCGCATGGCGTTCTCGTTGGCATCGGCGCCGGCGTTGGTGAAGAACACCTTGGAGAAACCGGCCGGCGCGCGGGCGAGGATGCGCTTGGCCGCTTCGCCACGCATCAGGTTGGCGGTGGCTGGGGCGATGGTCACCAGGCTGCCGGCCTGTTCCTGAATGGCGGCGATGACCTTCGGGTGCTGGTGGCCGATGTTGGTGTTGACCAGCTGGCTGCTGAAGTCGAGGTAGCGTTTACCGTCGTAGTCCCACAGCGTGCAGCCTTCGCCGCCGGCGATCACCAGCGGGTTGAGGGCGCCCTGGGTCGACCAGGAATGGAAGACGTGCTGGCGATCCAGATCGTGGACGTACTGGTTGCTGATCGGTGTGCTCATGATGACCTCGGGCTGGCCGTTGCGGATGGCTGCACCTTAGGAACAAAGCAGTCGTGTGCCGTAGGGCCAGATGCCGGAAGTGGCCGGGTCAGCGCGTCTGGCTCAACGACACCGGGCAACTGTCCCTAGGCGCCCTGTGTGCACAGGCTAGGCTGGAGGCATACGTTTTCAGGAGTGAAACCATGGCCCACGCATTCGAAATCAACACTGCCCCGGTGGCGTCCACTGAAGGCCTGAACAGCCCCGAGATCGCCCAGGCGCGTATCGACCTGGCCGCCTGTTTTCGCATGGCGGCGCGGCTCGGCATGGGCGAGGGCATCTGCAATCACTTTTCCGTGGTGGTGCCGGGGCGACCCGAGCTGTTTCTGGTCAACCCTTATGGCCTGGCCTTCGCCGAGGTCACGGCGTCCTCACTGCTGATCTGCGATTTTGACGGACGCGTGGTGCTAGGTGAGGGCCGCCCGGAGGCCACGGCGTTCTTTATCCATGCCCAGTTGCACCGTCTCAACCCGCGCGCCACGGCAGCGTTCCACACGCATATGCCCAACGCCACGGCGCTGTGCATGTTGGAGGGTGAGCCCTTCGTCTGGGCCGGGCAGACGGCGTTGAAGTTCTATGAGCGTCTGGCCGTGGATGAGGATTATCAGGGCCTTGCCCTGAACTACGCCGAGGGTGAGCGCATTGCCCGCGCAGCAGGTGATGCCGATGTGGTGATGCTGAAGAATCATGGCCCGCTGGTGCTGGGGCCTAGTATTGCCGAAGCCTGGGACGACCTCTACTACCTGGAGCGCGCCGCTGAGGTGCAGCTCAAGGCCATGGCCAGCGGTCGGCCGCTGAAGGCGGTGGCACCGGCGATTGCCAGTGCGGCGTGCCGGCAGATGCTGCAGGGCAACGCCGAAAGTGCTCACCTGCATCTTGAGAGCGTGAAACGCCAGTTGCTGCGCGAGGGTTCGGATTTCGCCGGGTGATGCCTGTAGGAGTCCGCTTGCGGGCGATCCGTCGTTTAGGCCAACGGATCGCCGGCAAGCCGGCTCCTACAGGGAGGGATCAGATTTGTAGGGTTGATGGCTCCCACGCTCCAGCGTGGGAGCTCAGTCCAGGGCGCTCTGCGCCCGCTAGCGCTGGAGTACGGGGACGCGGAGCGTCCCTGGCTTCATTCCCACGCGGAGCGTGAGGAACGATCTTCCAACCCCTCCCACAGAATGGCGCCCGTCAGATCGCCACCAACCCTCGCACACCATCCGCTTCCATGTTCTCGCCACGGCCCTGCTGGACGATTTCGCCACGGCTCATCACCAGGTACTGGTCTGCCAGTTCGGCGGCGAAGTCGTAGAACTGCTCGACCAGCAGGATGGCCATGTCGCCGCGAGCGGCGAGCGTCTTGATCACCACGCCGATCTCCTTGATCACCGAAGGCTGGATGCCTTCGGTGGGCTCGTCGAGGATCAACAGGCGCGGCTGGCTGGCCAGGGCGCGACCGATGGCCAGCTGTTGCTGCTGACCACCGGACAGGTCGCCGCCACGGCGATGCTTCATTTCGCGCAGCACCGGGAACAGCTCGTAGATGAATTCCGGCACGGCCTTGGCCTGGCTGCCGGGAAAGCGCGACAGGCCCATCAGCAGGTTTTCCTCTACCGTGAGGCGGCCGAAGATCTCGCGGCCCTGTGGCACGTAGGCGATGCCTGCGTGTACGCGCTGGTGCGGTTTGAAGCCAGTGATGGGCTTGCCTTCCCATTGCACGCTGCCGTCCTTGGCCGGGATCAGACCCATCAGGCACTTGAGTAGGGTGGTCTTGCCCACGCCGTTGCGGCCGAGCAGGCAGGTGACTTCGCCGACCTTCACGTCGAACGACAGGCCACGGAGGATGTGGCTGCCGCCGTAGTATTGATGCAATTTTTCGACTTGGAGCATGTGGCGCCTCGTAATTCTGTGGAGTCTGGTCGATCGATATCGCGAGCAAGCTCGCTCCTACAGGTTCAGCGCTGCCCGTGTGGAGCGGCGGGGGCGCCTAGCCTTGCTCGCGATCCTCGGTATTTACCGACCGAGATAAACCTCGATCACCCGCTCGTCGTTCTGTACCTGCTCCAGCGAGCCTTCGGCCAGTACGCTGCCCTGGTGCAGCACGGTGACATGGTCGGCGATGGAGCCGACGAAGCCCATGTCGTGCTCGACCACCATCAGCGAGTGCTTGCGTGCCAGGGACTTGAACAGTTCGGCGGTGAACTCGGTCTCGGCGTCGGTCATGCCTGCTACCGGCTCGTCGAGCAGCAGCAGGTGCGGTTCCTGCATCAGCAGCATGCCGATCTCGAGGAACTGTTTCTGGCCGTGGGAGAGCAAACCGGCGGGACGATTGCGAGACGTCTCCAGGCGAATGGTATTGAGCACCTCTTCGATGCGATCCTTCTGCTCGCCGCTGAGTCTGGCGCGCAGGCTGGCCCATACCGACTTGTTGGTCTTCTGTGCCAGCTCCAGGTTTTCGAACACCGTCAGCGCTTCGAACACCGTCGGCTTCTGGAACTTGCGGCCGATGCCGGCCTGGGCGATCTCCACCTCGCTCATGGCGGTCAGGTCGTACTGCTCGCCGAAGTAGGCCACGCCGTTGTCGGGGCGGGTCTTGCCGGTGATCACGTCCATCATGGTGGTCTTGCCGGCGCCGTTGGGGCCGATGATGCAGCGCAGCTCACCGACGCCGATGTACAGCGTCAGGTTGGTCAGCGCCTTGAAGCCATCGAAGCTGACGTTGATATCTTCCAGGGTGAGGATGGTGCCATGGCGGACGTTGACGCCCTTGCCGACGTTCTTGCCGGTGTCCAGCGCCAGGCCGGTAGGGTCGAAGGCGGCTTCGAGCATGGTTTCAGGGACCGGAGTGGCTTTCATTGGTCCTTCTCCTTCTTCAACAGGCCGACGACGCCTCGTGGCAGGAACAGGGTGACGACGATGAATAGCGCGCCCAGGGCGAACAGCCAGTATTCCGGGAAGGCCACGGTGAACCAGCTCTTCATGCCATTGACCAGGCCGGCGCCAAGCAGCGGGCCGATCAGCGTGCCGCGACCGCCCAGGGCGACCCACACGGCGGCTTCGATGGACTGCGTCGGTGCCATTTCGCTGGGGTTGATGATGCCCACCTGCGGCACGTATAGCGCGCCGGCCAGGCCGCACAACACCGCGCTCAGCACCCAGATGAACAGCTTGTAACCGCGTGGGTCGTAGCCGCAGAACATCAGGCGGTTCTCGGCGTCACGCAGGGCTGTGAGCACCCGGCCGAACTTGCTGCGTGCCAGGCGAAAGCCCAGGTACAGGCTGCCCACCAGCAACACCACGGTGGCGAAGAACAGCACGGCGCGGGTGCTCTGCGCGGTGATGTCGAAGCCGAGGATGCGAGTGAAGCCGGTAAAGCCGTTGTTGCCGCCGAAGCCGGTTTCGTTGCGGAAGAACAAGAGCATGCCGGCGAAGGTCAGCGCCTGGGTCATGATCGAGAAGTACACGCCCTTGATCCGCGAGCGGAAGGCGAAGAAGCCGAACACCAGCGCCAGCAGGCCGGGCGCCAGCACTACCAGGCACATCGCCCAGAGGAAGCTGGAGGTGCCGTACCAGTACCAGGGCAGCTCGTTCCAGGCCAGAAAGCTCATAAAGGCCGGCAGCCCATCACCCGCCGACTGGCGCATCAGGTACATGCCCATGGCGTAGCCACCGAGGGCGAAGAACAGGCCGTGGCCCAGCGACAGCATGCCGGCGTAGCCCCAGACCAGATCCAGCGCCAGTGCGACGATGGCGTAGCAGAGGATCTTGCCCACCAGGGTCAGGCTGTATGCCGAGACGTGCAGGGCATGGTCGGCCGGCAGCAGGTGCAGCAGGGGCATGGCGAGCAGCACGGCCAGCACCAGCAGGCCGATGGCCAGCGAAACCTGCGGGCCGAGCTTGGCGCTGGCGCGGGCCAGCAGCGTTTGATTTATCGCATTCATCAGTCGATCACTCGTCCTTTAAGCCCGTAGGGCGGGTGCAACCCGCCGCTGCAGTGATGGCGTTCGGTCTGTCTGGCGGGTTTCACCCGCCCTACGCCCGTTGGCGCAATAACGGTCGTTGGTCATCAGTCGATCACCCGTCCTTTGAGAGCAAAGAGGCCTTGCGGGCGTTTCTGGATGAACAGAATGATCAGCGCGAGGATGAGGATCTTGCCGAGTACGGCACCGATCTGCGGCTCGAGGAATTTGTTCACCACGCCCAGGCCGAAGGCGGCCAGCACGCTACCGGCCAGTTGGCCGACGCCGCCGAGTACCACCACCAGGAAGGAGTCGATGATGTAACTCTGGCCAAGGTCCGGGCCGACGTTGCCGATCTGGCTCAGGGCCACGCCGCCGAGGCCGGCGATGCCCGAGCCGAGACCGAAGGCCAGCATGTCCACGCGCCCGGTGGGCACGCCGCAGCAGGCGGCCATGTTGCGGTTCTGCGTCACCGCGCGCACGTTCAAGCCCAGGCGCGTCTTGTTCAGCAACAGCCAGGTCAGGACCACGACAAACAGCGCGAAGCCGATGATGACGATGCGGTTGTACGGCAGCACCAGGTTCGGCAGCACTTGCATGCCGCCGGACAGCCAGGCCGGGTTGGCCACTTCGACGTTCTGCGCGCCGAAGGTGACGCGTACCAGCTGAATCAGGATCAGGCTGATGCCCCAGGTGGCCAGCAGGGTTTCCAGCGGTCGGCCGTAGAGATGGCGGATCACCGTGCGCTCCAGGGCCATGCCGATGCAGGCGGTGACCAGAAAGGCGATCGGCAACGCGGCCAGTGGGTAGAGCGTGAGGTATTCGGGGGCCAGGCGCTGGAAGCTCAGCTGCACCACGTAGGTGGTGTAGGCGCCAAGCATCAGCATTTCGCCGTGGGCCATGTTGATCACCCCGAGCAGGCCGAAGGTGATGGCCAGACCGAGGGCGGCGAGCAGCAGGATCGAACCCAGCGACAGGCCACTGAAGGCCTGGCCGAGCAGTTCGCCGATCAGCAGTTTGTTCTTCACCTGGGCCAGGCTTTGCTCGGCAGCGGCGCGTACGGCTCTATCGCTTTCTTCGCCATCGAGCAGGCTTTGCAGGCGGGTGCGGGCCAGCGGGTCGCCGGTCTTGCCCAGACGCTCCACGGCAGCCAGGCGCACGGCCGGGTCGCTGGCCTCCAGCTGCAGGTTGGCCAGGGCCAGGGTAATGGCGTCACGCACGTTCTCGTCGGCTTCCATGCTCAGGCGGTTTTCCAGCAGCGGCAGCAGTGCCGGCGGCGTATTGCGCTGCAGTTGCTTGGCGGCGGCGAGGCGCACGGCGGCGTCGTCATCGAGCAACTGATGGCTGGCCACAGTGAAAGCGACCAAGCCGCGCAGGCGGTTGTTCAGGCGCAGTTTGCGTGGCGTGCCATTGGCCTCGGCTGCGCCATCGGCGGCCTGCCAGGTGCCGTCCTGTTCGATGAAGGCGCGTTTGTCGGCATCGCTGCCGACGCGGCCCTGCTGCAGGGCTTGCAACAGCGGCATACGCTCGGGGCTGGGCGCGGCGGCCCAGTCCTGTAGCAGTTTGGCCTGCTTGCTGGCGTTGGCAGCGACGAAATCGTCGGCCTCGCCAGCCTGCGCCGCCAGTGGCAGCAACAGCAGCAGGCTCAAGAAAATTCGGGTAAGGGCAGTGGGCATAAGGGTGTCCTTGATGGCCTGTAGGAGCCCGCTTGCGGGCGATCAGGGTGATCGCTGGCAAGCCAGCTCCTACAGGTTTACAGCGGGTGAGAACCGTGGAATCAGTTCGACTTCACCGGGGTATCGGCTTTCTTGTCGTTGCCTTCGATGAAGGGGCTCCACGGCTGGGCGCGAACCGGGCCGTCGGTTTCCCAGACCACGGAGAACTGACCGTCTTCCTGGATCTCGCCGATCATCACCGGCTTGTGCAGGTGGTGGTTCTTCTCGTCCATCTTCAGGGTGAAGCCGCTCGGCGCCGCGAAGGTCTGGCCGGCCATGGCTTCGCGCACCTTGTCGACGTCGGTGGTGCCAGCCTTCTCGACCGCCTGCGCCCACATGTGGATGCCCACGTAGGTGGCTTCCATCGGGTCATTGGTCACCACAGTGTCGGCGTTCGGCAGCTTCTTGGCCTTGGCGTAGGCTTTCCAGTTGGCGACGAATTTCTCGTTGACCGGGTTCTCCACGGACTGGAAGTAGTTCCAGGCCGCCAGGTGGCCGACCAGCGGCTTGGTGTCGATGCCGCGCAGTTCTTCTTCACCCACGGAGAAGGCCACCACCGGCACTTCGGTGGCTTCCAGACCCTGGTTGGCCAGTTCCTTGTAGAACGGCACGTTGGAGTCGCCGTTAACGGTGGAAACCACGGCCGTCTTGCCGCCAGCGGAGAACTTCTTGATGTTGGCGACGATGGTTTGATAGTCGCTATGGCCGAACGGCGTGTAGACCTCTTCGATGTCCTTGTCGGCGATGCCCTTGCTGTTGAGGAAGGCGCGCAGGATCTTGTTGGTGGTGCGCGGGTAGACGTAGTCGGTGCCGAGCAGGAAGAAGCGCTTGGCGGCGCCGCCGTCTTCGCTGAGCAGATATTCCACCGCCGGGATGGCCTGCTGGTTTGGCGCTGCGCCGGTGTAGAACACGTTCGGCGACATCTCTTCGCCTTCGTACTGCACGGGGTAGAACAGCAGGCCGTTGAGCTCTTCATAGACCGGCAGCACGGATTTGCGCGATACCGAGGTCCAGCAGCCGAAGGTCACTGCGACCTTGTCCTGGGTCAGCAGCTGGCGGCCACGCTCGGCGAACAGCGGCCAGTTCGACGCCGGGTCGACCACTACCGCTTCGAGCTGCTTGCCGAGTACACCGCCCTTGGCGTTGATCTCGTCGATGGTCATCAGCGCCATGTCTTTCAGCGAAGTTTCGGAAATGGCCATGGTGCCGGACAGCGAGTGCAGGACGCCGACCTTGATGGTCTCGGCGGCCTGGATGGACCAGCTCAGGCCCATGGCGGCGATGGAAGCGGAAAGGGTAAAGGCCTTGATCAGGCTGCGACGTTGCATGGTGCGATCTCCATTCACAATTGTGATTAAGTGGACAGCGTTTTTATTGGTGGCAGTGAAGGTCATGGCTCGGTTATTCCGGCATCGGCTCTACGCGCTGGCGAGCGCCGTACAGCTTGTGCAAGGTGATCGAATGCACCTCTGCCTTGCTGACCTCTATATGGCCCTTGAGCAATTGCTGTGCCTCTTCTGAGCGACGGGTCAGGATTGCCTCGAGAATTTGCTGGTGTTCGGCATAGGTCAGGTCGATGCGTCGGGCCTGAGTGAAATCCAGCCGCCTTAGAATGCGGATCTTCTCGCTGACCTCGCGGTGCACGCGGGCCATCTCCTGGTTGCCGGCCGCGCCCAGCAACTGGCAATGGAAGGCTTCATCGAGTCGTGAAACAGCGATGCCGTCTTGCAGTTGCTCGTCCTTTCGCACCATCCAGGTGCGCGCAAGAGTCTGCAGTGCAGGCGGATGTTCGTCCGTGGGGCGCTGGCAAAGTCGGCGTACGGCGTCGAGTTCAAGGACGATGCGCAGCTCGTACAATTCGTCGAATTGCACGAAGTCCAGCGGGCGAACCTGCCAGCCGCTGCGAAAGTGCACATCGAGAAAACCCTCGCGCTGCAGACGGTGCAGCGCCTGGCGTACCGGCGTGCGGCTGGCCGCCATGCGCGCGGCGACCTCGCCTTCGGAGAAGCGGTCGCCGGGCATTAGGCGGAACTCGAAGATGTCGTCCTTGAGCCTTGCGTAGATACGCTCAGCCAGGCTCTGCGGGCGCTCAGCGGCATGTGGCATGAGTGGGTTCAGGCCTTGGTGCTGGCGATAAAGGCGCGCCAGCCACCGAAGCTGGTGATGTCACGCGCGCCATCCAGCGCGTAGGGCTCGCAGATAAAGCCCTTGACCCAACGGCCGTCGGCCAGCTCCAGATTGCCGATGCCCAGCGGTGGCGGGATTTCGGCAACGAATTCGCCGAAGCGCGCCTGCGGTACGTCCCACAGCTCGACGATGATCGCCGCGCCGTCTTCGGCGACCCGTGCCAGGCCTGGTTTGGGCGGCACGGTGCCGGGCAGGGCGTAAAGGCGGTAATGCGCGGCGCTGGTTGTTTGCTCCACCAGCACCGCATCGCGTGTTCTGAGCTGTAAGTTCAGCGGCATGCCGGTCAGGTGCGCGCCGACCACGGCAACACGGATGCAACCGGGTGCCGGCTTGTCGCTGGTGGTTTGTTTTGGCAGCGGCTTGCCGGTGGCGCCCAGCGGCAGATTGACTGCCTGCTGCCAGCGCTGACCGAAGGCGGCCAATGCCTGGTCATGCCAGGCTGGGGCGAGCAGGGTGATGCCGGCTGGCAGACCGTCGGCGCGCAGGCCTGCCGGCACGGCGAGGGCAGACAGGTCAGCGAGGTTGGTGAAGTTGGTGTAGGTGCCGAACTGGCTGTTGAACAGCACCGGCTCGGCTTGCATCTCGGCCAGGGTGCGGATGGTTGGTGAGGTCGGCACCACCATGGCGTCGAAGCCGGCCAGGGCGTCGTTGATCACGCGGCTCAGTTCGGCGCGAATGTACTCGGCCTTGTAGGCGTCGCAGGCGCTGTACTTGTGGCCGCTTTCGACGATGCCGCGCACCACCGGGTTGATGTGTTCGGGGTTCACGCCTTCCACCGCGACGGTGCGTTCGGCGACCCAGGGGCCGTAGTAGAGCTGCTCGGCCAGTTGCTGGAAGGGGGCGAAATCGATCTCCACCAGCTCGGCGCCCAGTTCGCGCAGTTTGCCCAGTGCGGCCTCATAGACGGCCTGGTTCTGGCTGTCGCCGAAGAACTCGGGGTTGGACGGCACGGCCAGGCGCGGCTGGGCCGGCATGCCGACCTTGGCGCTGTTCGGGTTCTTGCGGCTGTAGGCATCGGCGGCGTCATAGCCGCCGGCGATGTTGGCCACGGCCAGGGCATCGCTGACGGTCAGGGCGAACACCGAGACGCAGTCGACGGTGCGGCAGGCCGGCACCAGGCCGGTGTTGGGCAGCCAGCCCTTGGTCGGCTTGAGCCCGACGATATTGTTGAAACCCGCCGGCACGCGGCCCGAGCCTGCGGTGTCGGTGCCCAGCGAGAAGGGCACCAGGCCACGGGCGACCACGCTGGCCGAGCCGGAGCTGGAACCGCCGCTGACGTAAGCCGGGTTGAAGCTGTTAGGCACCGCGCCGTGAGGCGAACGGGTGCCGACCAGGCCGGTGGCGAACTGGTCGAGGTTGGTCTTGCCGATGAGGATGGCGCCGGCGGCGCGCAGGCGCGCGACCACGCTAGCGTCGGCCTGGGCCTGGTAGGCGAACTCGGGGCAGGCGGCGGTGGTCGGCCAGCCGGCGGCGTCGATATTGTCCTTGATGGCAAAGGGCACGCCGTACAGCGGCAGCTTGCTCAGATCACCTGCTGCACCTTCCAGTGCGCTGGTCAGGGCATCGAGCTGGGCATCGAGCTGCGCTTCGCTGGCCAGGGCGATCCAGGCGCTGTCGTCAGTGCGCAGTTCCAGGCGCAGGGCGTGCAGCAGTTCAGCAGGGGATTGGCCGTCGCGGTAGGCCTGTTGCCACTGCGCGAGGGTGAAAGCGATAGGTGCGTTGGACATGCTTCGAGATTCCATCTTGTATCCAAGTTGGAATCGCTAGAGCAATGAGGATGCCAGGTCTTATAAAGCCTTATTTTTCAGTTGCTTATAAGTTTTATAAGGCGCGAGAAAAGGGCTTGGCTGGTTGCAATGCACCGAGCTAGAGCGTTGTTGCAAGCATATGGTGCAGAAGCAGCGGCGTAGCCCGGATGAAATCCGGGGCAGGTCATACGCTTATCGCGGCGTTACGGCACCAGGTAATTCTTCACCCCGGTGAAGATGATCTGCGCGGCCAGGGCGCAGACGAACAAGCCCATCAAACGGCTGACGATCTGCAGCCCCTGGTCGCCGAGCAGGCGCTCGAACTGGTTGGACAGGTACAGCACCACGCCCACGGTGAGGCTGGCGAGGAAGATCGCCGCCACGGCCACCAGCTTATCGTCCCAGTGCGGCTGGCTGGCGCCCATCAGCAGCAGGGCGCCGATGGTGCCGGGGCCGACCGTCAGCGGAATGGTCAACGGTACGATGGTCACGTCCTGCTGCACGTTGTCTGTCTGCACCGCCGACTTGCCCTGGGCCATGCCGAGGGCGGAGATGAACAGCACCGAGCCTGCGCCGATACGGAAGGCGTCGATGGTGATGCCGAACAGGGTGAAGATGTGTTTGCCGAACAGGTACAGCAGCACGCTGGCGATCAGCGTGGCCAGCGCCACCTTCCAGGCCAGGCGTTTGCGTTCCTTGAGGGTGTAGCCGCGACTGAGGCCGATAAAGCAGGAGAGGACGAAGAAGGGGCTGTAGAGCACCAGCATCTTCAAGTACAGGCTGAACAACTCGGACATGGGGCGCTCGTTTGAGATGGGGGGACTGAGGTAGGGCGGATCGGAGCGCCGACCGCTCGTAGCGAAGCGAACAGTCCGCCGCTCTTCGTCACAGCGCAAATCCAGCGGCGTACTGCTTCGCGAGTACGCCCTACGATACCTCGCGCTGGCGACGCAGTTCGCGTTCGGCGATCCAGTGCTCGATCAGCTCGCGCAGTTGCGACAGCTCCACCGGCTTGGACATATGGCCATCCATGCCGACGGCACGCGCGCGTTCCTTGTGTTCACTGAGGATATGCGCGGTCAGCGCCACCACCGGCGTGCGCGGGCGCTTCTCGCTCTTTTCCCAGGCACGCAGCTGTTCGGTGGCAGAGAAACCATCGAGCACCGGCATCTCGCAGTCCATCAGCACCAGGTCGTAGGGCTGTGCCTTCATCGCGCTGAGGGCTTCTTCGCCGTTGCTGGCAGTGTCCGGCTTGAGGTTGAGCTTGCCGAGCATGCCGCGAATCACCTTGGTGGAGATGCTGTTGTCTTCGGCCACCAGGATGCGGAAGTCGGCCGGCACGTTCAGTGGTGTGCTCACCGGCGTCGGTGCGGCTTGGGCGGGGGTGTCGTTGGGGCGCTGGGCCAGCTCGTCGGCCAGGGTGGTCTTGAGTGTGTAGCCGGCCACCGGCTTGGCCAGGATGCGCTTGATCCCGGCGTTACGTGCGATCACCTTGCTCGGCGCGTTGCTGATGCCGGTGAGCATGATGATCAGAATGTCGTGATTGAGGCTCGGGTCTTCCTTGATCTTGGCGGCCAGCTGCATGCCGGTCATGCCGGGCATGTCCTGGTCGAGCAGCACCGCGTCGAAGTATTCGCGCATGTGTGCCTTGGTACGCAGCAGGGCCAGGGCCTCCTTGCCGGAGGGCACGGCGCTGACCTGCATGCCCCAGGCATTGCACTGCTGCATCAGTACCTTGCGGCAGGTGTCGTTGTCGTCCACCACCAGCAGGCGTGCACCCTGTAGCGGGCTGTCCAGGTCGGTTTCCGGCTGTTCCAGGCGGGCGGCGTCCAGCGGCAGGGTCAGCCACAGGGTGGTGCCCTGGTTGCCGCTGCCCTGGATGCCGAACTCGCCGCCCATCAGGCGCACCAGTTGGCGCGCGATGATCAGGCCGAGACGCCCGCCCAGGCGGGTGGCAGAAAGGAAGTCACGGCTCTGCAGTTCGGCATTGAGCAGGGCGTCGCGCTCTTCCGCCAGCAGCGGTCGGCCGCTGTCCTGCACGGCGATGCGCAGGCGGTGCTGGCCGTCGCTGCTGTCGAGTGCGGCGACCAGCAGGATCTCGCCCTCGTCGGTCTGCTTGAAGGCGTTGTCCAGCAGGCTGAGCAGGGCCTGGCGCAGGCGCGTCGGGTCGCCGCTGATCACCCGTGGTACCTGCGGCTGGATGAAGCTGATCAGCTCCACGCGCTGTTGTTCGGCCTTGGCGCGGAAGATGTCGAGGCAGTCTTCGATCAGTGCGCCGAGATCGAACTGCACGTCGTCCAGCTCGATCTGTCCGGATTCGAGCTTGGAGATGTCGAGGATTTCGTTGATCAGGGTGAGCAGCTCGTTGCCCGAACTGTGGATGGTCTGCACGTAGTCGCGTTGCTTGGCCGACAGTGGCGTGCCCAGCAGCAGCTCGGTCATGCCCAGCACACCGTTCATCGGCGTGCGGATCTCGTGGCTGATCTTGGCCAGGAACTCGGCCTTGGCCTTCAGCTCGGCGCTGCTGGCGGCCAGGGCGGTGCTTTCCTGCAGGGTGTCGCGCTGGATCTGCCGCTGCCGTTCGGTCAACGACACGCTGAGAATCAGGCCGGCCAGGGTGGCAACGCTGAACACGCCCAGCACCAGCCAGCCCGGATTGAGCTGATCGAAGCCGAGCAGCACCGGCACGAAGAAGCCGAAGCCCAGGTTGAAAACCAGCATGCCGATGGTGATCAGGCGTGCCGGCTGATAACCGGCGCGCCAGTGCCGGCTGCTCACCAGCAGCAGATTGATTGCACTCAGGGCCACCAGCAGGTAGACCAGCGAGCTGAACCAGAACAATCCGGTGACGGCGATACACAGGGCGTAGACCAGTATCAGCAGGGCATTGCCCTGCAGCAGGCGATTGAGCGGGCTGCGCTGCACGGGGGTGCCGTGCATGAAGCTCAGGCCAAAGGCCAAGGCGCTGAAGGCGGCGAACAGCGCGGAGAGGTCGGCGATCAATGACTGGTTGTAGCCCAGGCTGGGCAGCCACTGGGCGAAAATGCCGAGGTTGGCCGACGAGCACACGGCCAGGCCGATGTTCACCCCGGCCAGCCACAGGCCGCTGGCGCTGCGGCTGTAGATGAAGCGGATGAGGTTGTACAGGGTCAGCAGCAGCAGAGCACCGAACAGCATGCCGTAGAGGTAGGCGGGTTTTTCCAGGCTGACCAGTTCGGCCTGATCCATCACCTTGAACCAGGTCATCAGCGGGTGGTTGGAGGTCAGGCGGACATAGGCGACGCGGGCCTGGCCGTCATTGGGCAGGGGCATCAGGTAGAAGCGCGACGGCAGCGGCCGCGAATCCAGCGGCATGGCCTCGCCGGTGTGCAGGTTCTGCTCCAGCTGGCCATCTCTCAGCAGGTAGTAATCGAGGTACTGCACCCGAGGCGAGAATATCCACAGCCAGGCGGGCTGCTGCTGCGGTGCGAATTCGGCACGAAGCCAGACGGCGTGGTCACTGGGCGGGAAGGTAAAGGACTGCTTGCTGAGGGGCTTGAATTGCTGCCGCTGGGCGCGGACTTCTTCGAGGCCCAGGCGGGCGCTGGCGTCGACCAGATAGGACCAGCTGTGCGCGCTTGGCGGGACCGAGTTCGCACTGGCTGTCAGCGCAAGGCTGAGAAACAGCATGCTGGCGAGTAGTCCGATGGCAATCCTGAGCCGGCGCACGGGCAAAATCCTTCTAAATGAGTGGCCGGATTATAGCCAAGCATCTGCTCGCGGGAACATGGTGCAGCCAGGCATTTTTAAGGCTTTTTGCTGGTAAAAGCCGCCTTTTACCGGGCTGCACCCTGTTTCTCGATACCTCAGAACCTGCTTCACGATTTCGCGAGCTAGAGCGATACAAGGCAAAAACAAGCGAGGACCGGTCGGAGTCGCGCTCGACTTTACAAGTTGTAAATGAGCATCCGAGCTTGTTTTTAACGCAGTAGCGCCGACGCGCAGCAGATCGTGAACAGGTTCTAGTCCTCGCCGCGCTCGCGGGCAATGGCCCGATAGCCAATATCGTTACGGTGGAACATGCCGTTCCAGCGAATCTTCTCGGCCAGGCGGTAGGCCTGCTGCTGGGCATCGGCAACGCTGGCGCCGATGGCGGTGGCGCAGAGTACGCGACCGCCAGCGGTGACGATCTGGCCGTCCTTCAGTGCGGTACCGGCGTGGAACACCTTGCCGTCGAGCTTGGCGGCTTCATCCAGACCTTCGATGACATCGCCCTTGGCGTAGTCGCCCGGGTAGCCACCGGCGGCCAGCACCACGCCCACGGTCGGACGCGGGTCCCAGGTCGCTTCGACCTTGTCCAGCGCCTTGGCCAGGGCAGCCTCGACCAGCAGCACCAGGGAGCTTTCCAGACGGCACATGATCGGCTGGGTTTCCGGGTCGCCGAAGCGGCAGTTGAATTCGATGACCTTGGGCTTGCCAGCCTTGTCGATCATCAGGCCGGCATAGAGGAAGCCTGTGTAGACGTTGCCTTCGCTGGCCATGCCGCGCACGGTGGGGTAGATCACCTCGTCCATCACGCGCTTGTGTACTTCGGCGGTGACTACCGGGGCTGGCGAGTAGGCGCCCATGCCGCCGGTATTCGGGCCGCTGTCGCCGTCGCCGACGCGCTTGTGGTCCTGGCTGGTGGCCATCGGTAGCACGTTCTCGCCGTCGACCATGACGATGAAGCTGGCTTCTTCGCCGTCGAGGAATTCCTCGATCACCACGCGCGAACCGGCTTCACCGAAGGCGTTGCCAGCGAGCATGTCGCGCACAGCGTCTTCGGCCTCTTGCAGAGTCATGGCGACGATCACGCCCTTGCCGGCGGCCAGGCCGTCGGCCTTGATCACGATGGGTGCACCTTTCTCGCGCAGATAGGCCAGCGCCGGCTCGATCTCGGTGAAGTTCTGGTAGTCGGCAGTCGGGATCTTGTGACGCGCCAGGAAATCCTTGGTGAAGGCCTTGGAGCCTTCCAGCTGGGCGGCGGCGGCGGTGGGGCCGAAGATGTCCAATTTGCGGCTGCGGAACAGGTCGACCACGCCTTTGACCAGCGGCGCTTCCGGGCCGACGATGGTCAGTTGCACGTTCTGCTCAGCGAAATCGGCCAGCTCTTCGATGGCCAGGACGTCGATGGCGACGTTCTGGCATTTGGCTTCCACCGCAGTGCCGGCGTTGCCCGGGGCGACGAAGACCTTCTCGACGCGTTTGTCCTGCGCCACTTTCCAGGCCAGGGCGTGTTCGCGACCGCCGCTGCCGATGATCAATACGTTCATTGCATTCTCCTGGATCGTTCCCACGCTCTGCGTGAGGAGGATCAGTCTGTGCTGTTTGTAGGAGCCGGCTTGCCGGCGATGCTTTGCGGGTTGATCGCCCGCAAGCGGGCTCCTACGTCTCGCCTGTGTGCAGGGTGGATCTGGATCGTTCCCACGCTCTGCGTGGTAACGCCTCACGGACGCTCTGCGTCCGAGGGACGCGTAGCGTCCCAGGCTGCGTGCCCACGCGGAGCGTGGGCACGATCATCAATGGCGGAAGTGGCGCATGCCGGTGAACACCATGGCTATGCCGGCTTCGTCGGCCGCCGCGATCACTTCGTTGTCGCGCATCGAGCCACCGGGCTGGATCACCGCGGTGATGCCGGCCTTGGCGGCGTTGTCGATACCGTCGCGGAAGGGGAAGAAGGCGTCGGAGGCCATGACGGCGCCGGGCACCGGCAGGCCAGCGTGCTCAGCCTTGATCGCGGCGATGCGCGCGGAGTTGACGCGGCTCATCTGGCCGGCACCGACACCCACGGTCTGACGGTTCTTGGCGTAGACGATGGCGTTGGATTTGACGAACTTGGCCACTTTCCAGGCGAAGATCAGGTCGTGGATTTCCTGCTCGCTCGGCGCGCGCTGGGTGACGATCTTCAGGTCTTCTGCCTTGATCATGCCGATGTCGCGGCTCTGCACCAGCAGACCACCATTGACGCGCTTGAAGTCCCAACCCGCAGCACGCTCGGCCGGCCATTCGCCGCATTCGAGCAGGCGCACGTTGGCCTTGGCGGCCACCACTTCACGGGCGGCAGCGCTGATTTTCGGGGCGATGATCACTTCGACGAACTGGCGCTCGACGATGGCCTTGGCGGTCTCGCCATCCAGCTCGCGGTTGAAGGCGATGATGCCGCCGAACGCCGATTCGGTGTCGGTGGCGTAGGCCAGGTCGTAGGCCTTGCGGATGCCGCCTTCGTCTTCCGGTACCACGGCCACGCCGCAGGGGTTGGCGTGCTTGACGATGACGCAGGCCGGCTTGACGAAGCTCTTCACGCATTCCAGCGCGGCGTCGGTGTCGGCGACGTTGTTGAACGACAGTTCCTTGCCTTGCAGCTGCACGGCGGTGGAGACGCTGGCTTCGCCCTTCTTCGCTTCGACGTAGAACGCCGCGCTCTGGTGCGGGTTCTCGCCGTAGCGCATTTCCTGCGCCTTGATGAACTGGCTGTTGAAGGTACGCGGGAAGGCGCCACGGCCTTCGGTGGACAGAGTGCCCGCCGCCTGGTCGATGGTGCCCAGGTAGTTGGCGATCATGCCGTCGTAGGCAGCGGTGTGTTCGAAGGCCTTCAGCGCCAGGTCGAAACGCTGGGCGTAGCTCAGGCCGCCGGCCTTGAGGGAGGCGACGATGCCGGCGTAGTCGCCGGTGTTGACCACGATGGCGACGTCCTTATGGTTCTTCGCCGCGCTGCGGACCATGGTCGGGCCGCCGATGTCGATGTTCTCGATGGCGTCGGCCAGGTCGCAATCAGGCTTGGCCACGGTGGCTTCGAAGGGATAGAGGTTGACCGCGACCAGGTCGATCGGCTTGATGCCGTGCTCATCCATCACCGCGCCGTCGATGGCGCGACGGCCGAGGATGCCGCCGTGGATCTTCGGGTGCAGGGTTTTCACGCGGCCGTCCATCATCTCCGGGAAGCCGGTGTAGTCAGCCACTTCCACTGCGGCTACGCCGTTGTCCTTGAGCAGCTTGTAGGTACCGCCGGTGGAGAGAATCTCGACACCGAGGGCGGCCAGTTCGCGAGCGAATTCGAGGACACCGGTCTTGTCGGAAACGCTGATCAGCGCGCGGCGGACGGGCAGAAGGGTGGTCTGGTCGGTCATTTCACTATCCATCAGAGCGGGGATATCAGCAAAAAAGGCGGCTCATGCGGGCCGCCCTTTTCGGGAGTTCAGGGTTACAGCAGGTCGTACTGCTTGAGCTTCTTGCGCAGCGTACCGCGGTTCAGGCCGAGCAGCTCGGAAGCCTTGGTCTGGTTACCTTTCACGTGATTCATGACGGTTTCCAGCAGCGGCGCTTCGACTTCGGTGAGCACCAGGTTGTACACGTCGGTGACGTCCGCGCCCTCGAGATGGGCGAAGTAATTGTGCAGCGCCTTCTCCACGGCGCCGCGCAGGGTCTGGCCCTCTTCGCTCGGCGTGTTCAGGTGCTGTTTAAGGCTGGTGTTGTCACTCACGGGTGCAATTCCACTCACTAGGGTCTCTGTCATCAACGTCATGCGGCCACCTCGTTTCCATCGTTGTGCCGTTCGCGGAAGAACGCGCGAACGTGGGCGCACTGTGCGTCCGTACTGTCCAGACGGTTGAATTGGGCGCGAAACTCCCTGGCGCCCGGCAGGGTTGCCAGATACCAGCCGACATGCTTGCGGGCGATACGCGTGCCCATCAATTCGCCATAGAAGGCGTGCAGTGCAGCCAGGTGCTCTAGCAGAATGCGTTCCACTTCGAGCAGGCTCGGCGCCGGCAGGGTTTCGCCGGTACGCAGGTAGTGCTCGATTTCACGGAAGATCCACGGCCGCCCTTGGGCGGCGCGACCAATGAGCAGGGCGTCGGCGCCAGTGGCGTCGAGCACGGCCTTGGCCTTCTGTGGCGAGTCGATGTCGCCATTGGCGAACACCGGAATCGATATCGCCTGCTTGATGGCAGCGATGGTGTCGTACTCGGCTTCGCCGGTATAAAGGTCGGCGCGGGTGCGGCCGTGTACGGACAGTGCAGCAATGCCGGCATCTTCGGCGATTTTCGCCACGGTAATGCCGTTCTTGTTCTGCCGGTCCCAGCCGGTGCGAATCTTCAGGGTCACCGGCACGTCCACCGCACCGACCACGGCGTCGAGGATTTCCCGTACCAGCGGCTCGTCACGCAGCAGGGCGGAGCCGGCGGCCTTGTTGCAGACCTTCTTGGCTGGGCAGCCCATGTTGATGTCGATGATCTGCGCGCCCAACTCGACGTTCTTGCGTGCTGCGTCGGCCATCATCTGCGGGTCGCCACCGGCGATCTGTACCGAGCGCGGCTCGGGATCACCGGCGTGCAGCAAACGCAGGCTGGACTTGCGGCTATTCCACAGGCGCACATCGCTGGTGACCATCTCCGATACCACCAGGCCGGCACCGAGACGGCGGCACAGCTGGCGGAACGGGCGATCGGTGACGCCGGCCATGGGAGCCAGGATCAACCGATTGGGCAATGTGTAAGGGCCAATACGTGGGGCCGACATGGGGCGTCCCTGCTTGTTGTTGCGCAGTTGAGACAAAGGGCGATCAACACCCGCCCTCCACTGTGTCCTCAGGGGAAACTGCGGTGGGTTGGTGCTCGCGAAAGGGTGGGCATGATACCCGCTCTGGATGACCGGATAAAGGTCGTTTTGAACAAATTCTGAACAGCTATGGGCTTATCGCCAGTAGTTAGATGGAAGGCCTGCGACCACGGGGCGCGCCGTCTCCAGACTACTCGGGCGAGTGGAAGCTCAGGCTGTAGTTCACCGCGCGGGTGCCCGGATCAAGGATGTCCAGGGAGATGTGGATGGGCGTCTGCGGTGGCATCTCGCTCTGTCCGGCCAGCTCGCCGGCCAGGTACTCGCTGGGTTTGAAGCGACGACTGGCGACCAGTTGTCCGCCCAGGTCGGCGAAGCGCATCTCCAGCAGCGGGAAGGGCTGGGCGAAGGAGGCGCGGTTGTAGAGGATGGCGTCGACGATCAGTGCGCCGGAGAACTCCGGGTGGCTGCGTACCACCAGGTTGCTGCTGCGAATCTGGCTGATGTCTACTTTCGAGGGCAGGGTGCAGCCGATGTTCGGGCACAGTTGTTCGAACCAGGGGCGATAGCGGTCCTGGCGTGCCAGCTCATCGAAGTTGTAGGCAGCGTATTGTGCCAGCAGGCCGCCAACCGCCAGCAGATTGAGCAAGCCCCAGCCGAACAGGCGACCCCATGATGTCCCCTGTGGCTGGCGCCAGTCGAGTTGCAGGGGTTCGTCGTCCAGTTCGAACAGACGTTCCTCGCGCAGCCCCGGCTCGTTGCGCACTACCTTGGGTTCTTCAGGTGCCGTGCGCAGGTCTTCGTCCTGGTGCTCCGGTTCGGTCTGCTCGTCGTCGAGATCACCCAGGCGCGGCTCAACGGCTTCGTCGAGGTCATCGGCGATGGGCTGCTGCTTGCGGGATGTGGCGGGAGGGGCGAACTCAATGGCCGCTTTGGGCTCAGGTGCGGTGATCGGTTCAGGCTGCTCTTCAGTCGGTTGCAGTTCGAAGCTGTCGCGCTCGCGCTTCACCGGCTCGTCACGCAGCAGGGCTTCGGCCCAGGCTTCGTCATGCACGTCGTCGGGCTCGTCCGTCGCGCGGCTACCGAAATTCTCGGCATAGCGCGGCGCCTGCTCCAGTGCGAGGAACTGCTGCGACAGCTGCTGTTCCTGCTCCTCCAGTCTGGCCAGTTCCTCATCGAGGTTGAGGCTGTCCAGGTCGAGGTCGTCATGAATCCACAGGGTATCGTCGGCGGGCTTGCTCGCTGGTGGCCTGGTGCGTGTGTCGGGCTGAGCTGCGGCCGGAGCGCTCACCGTTTTGGCTGCCGCTGACGCAGGTGCGGCGGCACGCGGGCCGAACAGTTGCTCGGCAGCATTGAACACGTGCAGGCAGGCACCGCAGCGTACTGCGCCATGGGCAGCAGCCAGCTGCGCCTGGCTGACGCGGAAGCTGGTACGGCAATTGGGGCACTGGGTGACGTGGCTTTCGCTCATGCGCGGGTCCGGAAAATCCAAGCAGCTAGTCTAACGCAACGACTGCGCGCGGTTCAGCGCTTGACGCCGCTGATGCGCACCCAGCCGTCCTTGACGGCCGTCGGGTCGAGGTCGAAGGCGCTTGCGTAGGCTGCGCGGACTTCCTCGGCCTGTTCGGCGAGGATACCCGACAGCGCCAAGCGTCCACCGCCTTTGACCAGCGCGGTGATCTGAGGTGCCAAAGAAACCAGCGGGCCGGCGAGAATGTTGGCGACGACCACGTCGGCAGGCTGCTGTGGCAGGTCGGCAGGCAGATACACCGGGAAGCGCGCCGGATCGATGCCGTTGCGCGAAGCATTGTCGCGCGAGGCTTCCAGCGCCTGCGGGTCGATATCGGTGCCCGCTGCCTGCGGCGCGCCGAGCAACAGGGCGGCGATGGCGAGGATGCCCGAGCCGCAACCAAAGTCGAGCACGCTGCAGTTGTCCAGATTCTGGCCGTCGAGCCATTCCAAGCACAGTGCGGTGGTCGGGTGGGTGCCGGTGCCGAAGGCCAGGCCCGGATCGAGCAGCAGATTGACCGCGTCCGGCTGCGGCGCGGCGTGCCAGCTCGGCACGATCCACAGGCGCTGGCCAAAGCGCATCGGCTGGAAGCCATCCATCCAGCTGCGTTCCCAGTCCTGATCCTCGATGCGCTCGACATGATGCTCCGGCAGTGCGCCGCCGCACAGCAGTTGCAGGTGGGCGAGCAGTGCGGTTTCGTCGGTGTCGGCCTCGAACAGGGCCAGCAGGTGGGTGTTCGACCACAGCGGGGTGGTGCCCAGATCCGGCTCGAAGATCGGCTGATCTTCGGCGTCCATGAAGGTTACCGACACAGCGCCGACTTCCAGCAGGGCGTCCTCGTAGGTTTCTGCCTGCTCAGGTGTGATGGCGAGACGGACTTGTAACCAGGGCATGGCAAACCTCATGAACGGTGCGCGGGGCGTTTGGCCGCGCAGCTTACTTGAACGGATGGCCGGCCGGCCAGTTCGGCTATCTGCCGGAAACGACAAGGGCCGCCCGAGGGCAGCCCTTGTTTAGCATTTCAGTCATGACCTCGCGAGCTAGAGCGAGACAAGGCAAAAACGGTCGAGGGAGCGGAGCTTACATTTGTAAGTGAGCATTACTCGTTCCACTCGCCCTTCGGGCCGCGCTAAAGCGCGTTAGCTGCAAGCAGCTTGCCGAGATCGTTTTTAACGCCGTATCGCCGACGCGCAGCAGGTCATGGACTCAGTGCTTGTCCATACCCAGTTTCTTTTCCAGGTAATGGATGTTCACGCCACCTTTGACGAAACCCTTGTCGCGGGTCAGGTCGCGGTGCAGCGGCACGTTGGTCTTGATGCCATCGACCACGATCTCGTCCAGGGCATTGCGCATACGGGCCATGGCCTCGTCACGGTCCTTGCCGAAGGTGATCAGCTTGCCGATCAGCGAGTCGTAGTGCGGTGGAACGCTGTAGCCGCTGTACAGGTGCGAATCGACGCGAACACCATTGCCGCCCGGAGCATGGAAATGCTTGACCTTGCCTGGGCTGGGCATGAAGTTGTCCGGGTCTTCGGCGTTGATCCGGCACTCGACCGAGTGACCGAGGATCTTCACGTCTTCCTGCTTGATCGACAGCTTGTTGCCAGCGGCGATGCTGAGCATCTCCTTGACGATGTCGATACCAGTGACCATCTCGGTGACCGGGTGCTCCACCTGAACGCGGGTGTTCATCTCGATGAAGTAGAAACGACCGTCTTCATAGAGGAACTCGAAGGTGCCGGCGCCACGGTAGCCGATCTCGACGCAGGCATCGACGCAGCGCTTGAGCACTTCGGCGCGGGCCTTCTCGTCGATCAGCGGGGCCGGAGCCTCTTCGATCACTTTCTGGTGACGGCGCTGCAGCGAGCAGTCACGGTCATACAGGTGAATCGCGTTGCCCTGGCCGTCGGACAGCACCTGGACTTCAACGTGGCGCGGGTTGCCGAGGAACTTTTCCAGATAGACCATCGGGTTGCCGAACGCAGCACCGGCTTCGGTGCGGGTCAGCTTGGCCGATTTGATCAGGTCTTCTTCCTTGTGTACCACGCGCATGCCGCGACCACCGCCGCCGCCAGCGGCCTTGATGATCACCGGGTAGCCCACTTCACGGGCGATGCGCAGTGCTTCTTCCTCGTCTTCCGGCAGCGGGCCGTCGGAGCCGGGAACCACCGGTACGCCGGTTTTGATCATGGCTTCCTTGGCCGATACCTTGTCGCCCATCAGGCGAATGGTGTCGGCTTTCGGGCCGATGAAGGCGAAACCGGAGTTCTCCACCTGTTCGGCGAAGTCGGCGTTCTCGGCCAGGAAACCGTAGCCCGGGTGAATGGCGGTAGCGCCCGTCAGCTCGGCGGCACTGATGATCGCCGGGATGTTCAGGTACGACAGCGAGCCAGGAGCCGGGCCAATGCAGACGCATTCGTCGGCCAGACCCAGGTGCATCAGTTCGCGGTCGGCGGTGGAGTGCACGGCCACCGTCTTGATACCCAGCTCCTTGCAGGCACGCAGGATACGCAGGGCGATCTCGCCACGGTTGGCGATCAGGACTTTTTCCAGCTTCTGCATTGCAGGCTCCCCGGGCATCAAACGATGGTGAACAGGGGCTGGTCGTACTCAACCGGCTGGCCGTTTTCCACCAGGATGGACTCGATCACGCCGCTGGCTTCGGCTTCGATGTGGTTCATCATCTTCATCGCTTCGACGATGCACAGGATGTCGCCCTTCTTCACGGTCTGACCGACTTCGACGAAGTTGCCCGAAGTCGGCGAAGCGGCGCGATAGAAGGTGCCGACCATCGGCGAACGAGCGACGGTGCCGTTCAGTTTCGGTGCGGCGGCCGGGGCAGCTTCGGCGCTCGGTGCGGCTGCGGCGACAGGTGCAGCGGCCGGAGCGGGGGCTTGAGCATAGAACGGCTGCGGAGCGTAGGCAGGCTGCTTGCTGTGACGGCTGATGCGTACGGACTCTTCGCCCTCTTTGATCTCCAGCTCGTCGATACCGGACTCTTCCAGCAGCTCGATCAGTTTCTTGACTTTACGGATATCCATGAAGGTTCAACTCCCAGAGGTGAGGTAGGACTTGTCTACCGAGCGTCGCGTCAGGCGCGCCCGGTCAGTTGTTCGAGTGCCGCTTCCAGGGCCAGCCGATAACCGCTGGCGCCAAGGCCGCAGATCACCCCTACTGCAACGTCGGAAAAATAGGAGTGATGGCGGAAAGGTTCACGCTTGTGCACGTTGGACAGGTGCACTTCGATGAATGGGATGCTCACCGCCAGCAATGCGTCACGTAATGCGACGCTGGTATGGGTAAAAGCGGCGGGATTGATCAGGATAAAGTCGACACCTTCACCCTTTGCGGCATGAATCCGCTCGATCAGCTCGTACTCGGCATTGCTCTGCAGGTACAGCAGATGGTGGCCAGCCTCGCGGGCGCGGCGCTCCAGATCCTGATTGATCTCGGCGAGGGTGGTGGCGCCATATTTGTCGGGCTCGCGGGTGCCCAGCAGATTCAGATTGGGGCCGTGCAGCACCAGTAGGGTGGCCATGGTCGCGTTCCTTGTTGTTCAGGCTGCGCAGGACTATGCCGCAGCTGCGCGATGTCAGCAATAGTCGACACGATGCCTGCCGTTTGCGGCAGAAATATGACTATAGCGTTGGTTTCGGTCGTTGCCAGGGCATTTGCAAAGAACCGGCGATGATCGCGTCGCCAGCGTTCAACGACCTGCCTGGCGGTTGCTGGCCTGATCCAGGCGCCCTGCGAAGGTGGCGGCATTGACCTCACCTACGACACGCAGATCGAGCAATTCGTCACCATTGCCGGCGAACAACTGGATGGCAGGTGGGCCGAACAACTTGTAACGGTCCAGCAGGGCGCGCTGGGCGGCGTTGCTTTCGGTGATATCGAAGCGGATCAGGCGCCAGCCGGCCAGTTTGCTGCCTACTTCGGCATTGCCGAACACCTCGCGCTCGATGACCTTGCAGCTGATGCACCAGTCGGCGTACCAGTCCAGCAGTAGCGGTTGGCCGCCGGCTTTGGCCTCGGCCAGTGCGGCGTCCAGTTCGGCGGGGCTGCTCAGGGTTTGCCAGGCACCGCTCTTGGCGCTGCTCTGGCTGGCGCCGGCCTGCAACTGGCCGAGCGGTTTGAGCGGATCGGTCGCGCCCTGCAGGGCACCGACCCAGGCGGCCAGCGCGTAAACCAGCAGTGCCAGACCGGCGATCTGGCCGAGCTTCTGTCGATGCGTTTTGGGGCCGAACTCCAGCGCACCGAGGAATACCGCCGCGCCACCCGCCAGCAGGCCCCACAGGGCCAGACTGAGACTGCCCGGCAGTACGCGCTCGAGCAGCCACACCGAAACGGCCAGCAGCAGCACGCCGAAGGCATTGCGCACCGTGACCATCCAGGTGCCGGTTTTCGGCAGCAGCGCACCTCCGCCAACGGCGAACAGCACCAGCGGCGTACCCATACCGAGGCCGAGCGCGAGCAGCTTCAGGCCGCCGCCCAAGGCATCGCCACTGGCGCTGATATAAAGCAGGGCACCGACCAGCGGCGCCGAAACGCAGGGGCTGACCAGCAGGCTGGAGAGTACGCCGAGCAGGGCTGCATTCAGATGCGAGCCGCCATGGGTTTTGCCTGCCAGGCGATCCAGAGGTTCACTGATGAAACGAGGCAGGCGCAGCTCGAACAGGCCGAACATGGCCAGCGCGAAGAAGGCGAAGAAGGCGGCGAAAGGCACTAATACCCAGGCCGATTGCAGGCGAGCCTGCAGATTGAGGCCCGCGCCGAACAGCCCCATCAGCGTGCCGAGAATGGCGAAGCAGGCGGCCATCGGCAGGACATAAGCCAGTGACAGCGTCAGGCTGCGCAGGCCACCCAACTGGCCGCGCAGTACCACGCCGGAGAGTATCGGCAGCATCGGCAGCACGCAGGGGGTGAAGGTCAGTGCCAGACCGCCGAGGAAGAACAGCGCCAGCTCTTTCCAGTTCCAGCCTGTCGCGACCGGTGCCACATCACCGCTGGTGGCGGCAGGTATATCACCGATCTCGATGAACTCGGTTTCCGGCGGGTAGCACAGGCCCTTGTCGGCGCAGCCCTGATAGCCCACCTGCAGGCGCAGCGGGCGGTTATCCGGGTTGTCCAGCGGCACGCGGATATCCAGCACGCCGTAGTACACCTCGACATCGCCGAAGAATTCATCGTGCTTGGCTTCGCCTGCTGGCAATTGGGCGTCGCCGAGCACCAGATCCGCCGGTTCGACGCTGAAATTGAAGCGATGGCGATAGAGGTAGTAGCCCTCGGCCGCGACGAAGCGCACCGTCACTGCCTGTGCATCGCTGCTCACCAGGCTCAGCTTGAAGGCTTCGCGCACCGGCAGGAAATCGCTGCTGTTGTTCAGCGGTGCGCCAATCGGCGAGGCAGCAGGGCGCTGGTCGAAGAGGTTGGCGCTGGCGGGCAGGCTCAGGCAGAGCAGAAGCAGGGGAAGCAGCAGTCGACACAGTGACATCGGGCGAATATCTCGGCGAAAGGTGGCAGCATGATACCGGAAAGCGCTCACCCGTATCGTCGTCGCCGCGCCGGGGCGTCGATTGCCGGGGATGAGCGGAACCTTGGAGGGGCCCGGCCTTGTCGAGTTCCTGCGCAGATCAAACCTGCGCTGCCGTGTCGCAGGCGCTTAGACGCGAAACGCCTGTACGGCGCTGTGCAACTGGCCACCCAAGTGCAGCAGGCGTTCACTCTCGCTGCGTCCGTTGGCGATCAGGCCGAGGTTGTCGTCGCCCAGTTGGTGGATGCGTTCGCCGTGTTCGCGAATCTCGCTGACCGCATCGCTCTGCTGCGCGGTGGCCTCGGCGATGCGTCCGGCCATGCTGGCGATGGTGCGGATGGCGCTGACGATCTCGTCCAGCGCACCATCGGCGGCTTCGGCCTTGCCTGCGGTCGCTTCGGCGTGTTCGACCTGCGCACGCATGGCCTGTACCGACTGGTGCGCAGCCTGTTGCAGGCGGCCGATCACATCCTGGATTTCCGCCGTGGCGCTGCCGGTGCGTTGCGACAGTGAGCGCACCTCATCGGCGACCACGGCGAAACCGCGGCCGGCCTCGCCGGCGCGTGCGGCCTCGATGGCGGCGTTGAGGGCGAGCAGGTTGGTCTGTTCGGCGATGCCGCGAATCACCGTAAGCACGCTGCCGATGGTGGCGGTCTCGTCGGCCAGACGTTCGATGGCCTGGGCGTTGCCCTGCACCTCGGTGACCAGGGCGTGCAGCCCTTCCAGGCTCTGGCCGATGACCTGCTGGCCCTGGGCCAGGGCGCGGTCGGCGTCGCGGCTGGCGTCGGCGGTCTGGCTGGCGTCCTGGGCGACCTGGCCGATGGTCGCTTCCAGCTCGCTCAATGCGTCGCGGATCAGGGCGGTATCGCCGGCCTGGCGTTCGGCTCCGCCGTGCAGGCCGGCGCTGAGGTCGGCCAGGGTGCGACTGGAGCCGGCGACATGCTCGGCGTGGCCGCGGATGCTGGCAACCAACTCCACCAGATAGCGGCGCAGGTGATTGAGCGAATCTTCGATATCGCGCAGCTCGCGGGTGCGGGCATTGATGCTGATCGGCGTCGCGAAATCACCTTTGGCCCACTGCGACAGCGCCGGTACCAGGCGCTCGAGCACCTGTGACAGGCGCCGCTGGATACGATCGATGAGCAGGGCGATCAGCAGGATCAGGCCGATCATCAGGCCTTGAATCAGCCGGACCTCGCCCTGGATGCGCGCGTATTCGCCTTTTACCAGGGGTTCCAGCGCCGCCAGTGCCTGTTGCACCTGGGTCACGCGTTCGGTGGTGGTCACGGCCAGTTGCTGACGTTGCTCGACCAGCTCGCGGGTGCGCTGCAGTTCGCTGGGGTAGCGGCGTACCAGGGTGCTCAGTTCGCGTTTCAGCTCGATGCCACGATCCTGCGCCTGTTGCTCCTGCTGTGTGTCATCCAGGCCTAACAGTGCGGCGAAACCGACGCTGGCAGAGCTGTCGGCCTGCTGCACGCCGAGTAGCGGCAACTTATCCAGCGCCTCTGCCTGTTGAGCAAGAGCCTTGAGTTCGCGTTCGACGTCGCCGAGCAGCTCACTACGACCCTGGCTGGTGAAGCGTTCGCGGGCGTGGGCCAGCTTCAGCAGGCGCGAACCGGCTTCCTGCAGTGGTTTGCGGTAGTCACCGGCGGCGGGGCTGCTGGCATCTGCGACGTACTGGGTCAGTTGTTCCAGCGCGGCGAGCATCTCGCGTTCGGCCTGCAACAGCAGCCCCTGCGGATCACCGGCCAGTTTGCCGGCCGCCAGCAGCTGATTGGCGCTGAAGTCGCGCAGTTGCTCAAGGCTTGGGCGCAGCTCGGTGGTCAATTGTTGTGGCAGTTGTTCGAGGGCTTCGTCGAAGGCGTCGATGGCCTGGGTCGCACTGCTGTGTTGCACCGCGTTGCCACTGGCCAGATAGGCCTGAATGTTGTCGGCCACCTCGCGCTGGAACTGCTGGGACAGCGTCAGGTAGCGCTCCATCAGTTGCACCGGTTGCTGCAACGCGCGCTGCGACCACCAGAGCGTCGCCGCCAGCGCAACGCAGACGGTGACCAGCAGCAGGGTGTTTAGGTTGGTGAGCAGCTTGAGGCGCATGACGGGCTCGATCGACGACTGAACGATGCCCGCGAGCTTATTGCGGTTTGGTTACAGGCTGATGACGCTGTGAGCTGCGTCACGCTCTGCGGCGAGTCATTCGCTGCTGTACAGCTCCACCCGGTTACGACCGCCGTGCTTGGCCTTGTACAGCGCTTCGTCTGCGCGCTTGGACAGTGCGTTGCCGTCCAGGCCCGGTTGCAGCATGGCGATGCCGCAGCTGAAGGTGCAGGACAGGTCCTGCGGCTGGGCCGGGTAGTGGATTTCGGCGAAGCGCTGGCGAATCTCCTCCAGCACCTTGAGCGCCGATTGCTCGTTGGTATCGGGCAGTACCACGGCGAATTCCTCGCCACCGTAGCGGCCGATGTGGTCAGTTTTGCGCAGGCGCTGCTTGAGGAACAGCGCTAGGCTCTTGATCACGCGGTCGCCCATGGGGTGGCCATAGGTGTCGTTGACCTTCTTGAAGTGGTCGATGTCGAGCATGGCGAAGGCCAGCGGCTGCTCGTCGCGACGGGCGCGAAAGCAGGCGTCTTCGAGCAGCTGCAGGGTATGGGTGTGGTTGTACAGGCCGGTCAGGCTGTCACGCACCATGCGCGCCTTGAGGTTGCGCGCACGGGCCGCGCGGTTGCGCACGGTGGCGATCAGATGGCGTGGCTTGATCGGTTTGGTGAGGAAGTCGTCGCCGCCCTCGCTCATGGCGTCGAGCTGCTTGTCCAGGTCGTCCTCGGCCGACAGATAGATGATCGGAACGCTGACGTAACGGTCGTTGTGGCGGATCACCTTGGCCAGTTCGGTGCCGTTGCAGTCGGGCATGTACATGTCGAGGATGATCAGGTCCGGCTGGAATTCGGCCAGCGCGTCCATCGCCTGGATCGGCTCGGTCAGGGTGTGGGTGAGAATGCCGGCGCTGTTGAGCACGCGCTCGGTATGGGTTGCCTGGGCCTTGGAGTCGTCGACGATCAGCACCTTGTACGGGTCGTATTGGGCGACATGAGTCAGCATCTCGATGCGTTCGAGCAGGCTGGAGGCGTCCAATGATCCGGTGAAGAACTCCTGGCCGCCGGCGCGTACCGCGGCAAGACGGGTCGGAGTATCGGTGTCGCAATGGCTGAAGAACAGCAGAGGAATCTTCTGCTCCAGACCCTCTTGCACCGAGTTGGCAAGTTCCAGGCCGGCGCCGGCGAAATCGACGTCCATGACGATGGCAGCCGGGTGGCGCTCGCTGATGGCGGCGCGGAAGGCGAGCTCATCACCCAGGGCCTGCGCCGCCAGGCCGAAGAAATCCAGTTGCTGGGCCAGGTGTTCGGCGCGCTGGGTATCCTGCAGAGCCAGGTACACCGGCTTGCGCAGCGGCGGCAGGAAGGTCTGTTCGAAGGCATCGCTATGGCGCAGGCCGGTACGCGAAAGACGTTGCATGGCCTGATTGAGCCGGGCGATCAGGGTACTGTTGAGACGCCCACGGTTTTCCACGACGTCGTCGAGGCTGGCACCGATGTTTTGCGCCAGTTGCGCATGTTCGATCTGCTCGAAACGCTCGGCGTAACGCAGCAGGCGCAGGTTGGCCTCGGTCAGCTCAGCCATGCCGGCATCGTTCCATTCGCTGCGTTGCAGGCGTTGCCAGACTTCCAGCACCTGGCGTGCCTGGTGAATCACGCGCTGGGCGAAATGATGCTTGAGGCGATCGCGACTGGGATCCAGGTGCTCGGTCATGGGCCGACTTCTATAGGTGGTTAAGTCAGTGGTGGCTTGATGCTATCACCTGCTGGAGGCGCTGACATTGCCGTCGATCAATTGGCGTCGGTATTTCTGTCGAATAAGCGACAGAAATGTAGTTTTCTCTTACCAGCGGTAAGTTTGCCCCTCTGCCCTGCGTTTTGCTGTGGGCTTGCCTTATAGTGCGTAGCAGGTCGCAACCCGTTGGTCGGGTTGTGGTCGAACACTCGAATTCGCTTGAAAAGGACACTGCCATGCTGGACTGGAAGAATCGCGCGACGAACTCGCTAGACGGCGCCGCCAAGACCTCAGGGGGCGGTCGCAGTGGCGGCAGCCTGATTGCCCGAGCTCTGGGCGGCCTGATCGGTGTCTATCTGCTGATCGCCCTGGTGGTCGGCTGGTACTGGAGTCAGGAACCGTCTGCCTTCCAGGTCCAGCAGCATGCGCAGAATTCGGCGCAGCAGGCGCAACGGCAGATGGTCATCGGTTACACCTCGGTGGAAACCCTCAAGCAGGTCGCCAGCACGCTGCTCGACAAGCCGGGCGGCTATCTGTCCAACGATCTTGCGCCACCCGGTCTGTGGCTGGACAACATGCCGAGCTGGGAATACGGCGTGCTGGTGCAGGTACGCGATTTCTCGCGTGCGCTGCGCAAGGACTTCGCCCGTTCGCAGTCGCAGTCCACCGAGGACCCGGACCTGGCCAAGGCCGAGCCGCGTTTTCACTTCGACAACAAGAGCTGGGCGTTGCCGGCGTCCGAGTCCGAGTATCGCGAGGGCATCAAGTCGCTGGACCGCTACCTCGCTCGTCTGGCCGACCCGGCGCAGAGAAACGCGCAGTTCTATGCGCGTGCCGACAATCTCAATAACTGGCTGGGTGATGCCGGCACACGTCTTGGCTCGCTGTCCCAGCGCCTGTCCGCCAGCGTGGGTCAGGTGCGCCTGAACGAGAAACTGCAGGTCGGCGACGATGCCGAAGAGTCCGGGCTGATTGGTGAAGGCGGCGTTTACGAGACGCCCTGGCTGCAGATCGATAACGTGTTCTACGAGGCTCGCGGCCAGGCCTGGGCGCTGGCTCATCTGCTACGCGCCATCGAGGTGGACTTCGCCGACGTGCTGGCGAAAAAGAACGCCACTGTCAGCGTGCGTCAGATCATTCGTGAGCTGGAGGCAGCGCAGGCCACCCTGTGGAGCCCGATGATCCTCAACGGCAGCGGTTACGGTGTTCTGGCCAACCACTCGCTGGTGATGGCCAACTACATCTCCCGTGCCAACGCCGGCATGATCGATCTGCGTCAGTTACTGAGCCAGGGTTGATGGTCGCTATCTCGGCGGCGGAGGCGGCGCATCGCGCCGCTTCCGATCAGGAGCGGGTGGCCTGGGTCGATGAACATGATCAGCCACTGGGCGGTGTTTCCCGGTCCGAAATGCGCGAGCGCCGGCTGATCGGGCGCGGTACCTACATTTTATTGTTCAACACTGCCGGACTGCTGTGCGTGCACCGGCGCACCCTGAGCAAGGCGCTGTATCCTGGCTATTGGGACGTGGCGGCCGGCGGCATGGTGCTCGAAGGCGAAGACTATCGACTCTCCGCCGAGCGTGAGTTAGCCGAGGAGTTGGGCATCGTCGATGCCGAGTTGGTCGAGCATGCGCACTTTCTCTATGACGCCCCGGAAAGCCGCCTGTGGTGCATGGCCTACTCGGCGGTGTCTGACGCGCCACTGGTGCTGCAGCCAGAGGAGGTGCTGGAGGCGCGCTTCATCAGCATCGAGCAAGCGCTGGAAGAAACTCACCGCTTGCCCTATTGCCCGGATTCATTGGCGGCGCTGCAGCGCTATATGAACAGGCCATAAACAGGCCGCTTGCGGCTAGCTGATGTCCCTCTCCCATTTATGGGAGACGACTGCATGGATGCAGGAGGTAGGGCGACGCAGGATGCCCAAGCCGAGGGTGCCCGAAGGGCGGGAGAGGGTGGTTGTGTCGGCACCTGTATTTCGTCGAGCTTAGCTCGTAGGGTGCGCCTTCACCTCGAATAGGGGCCCTTGGCGCGTACCGCCCACCCTACGGCGTCGCGGATTCCGAGCGCACCGTGCGCGATGGCGAACGGCGTCGCCAAAGTGCCGCACAATGACGCAAATTTGGTCTTAGCAAGTCTGGCCTTTGCCGTTACACTGCGCGGCCTTTTCGGCGGACGTCTGTTCGCTTGCGCTGCCCCTGCCTGAGTGGGGCTTCGCGGCTGAACCCGTTCAGCCAGTCGCTATCCTGACCCCTACGAGGACAAGCCGGTGGTCAAGAAAGCCTCTTCATTTGCCGCCCTGAGCGGTCTCGTCTATTCCACCGATGGCGGTCGCCATTGCCCGGATTGCAACCAGGCGGTGGATGCCTGCATCTGCAAACAGACACGCATTCCCGATGGCGACGGTATTGCCCGTGTGCGCCGTGAGACCAAGGGCCGTGGCGGCAAGACCGTCACCACCGTCAGCGGCGTGCCGCTGGCCGAGGAGCCGCTCAAGGAGCTTGCCAGCGCCTTGAAGAAACGCTGTGGCACCGGCGGCGCACTCAAGGACGGGGTGATCGAGATTCAGGGTGATCACGTCGATCTGTTGTTGGCCGAGCTGAGCAAGCGCGGGTTTACCGCGAAGAAGTCCGGCGGCTGAAGGGCGCCTCTAAAAACGTAGGCGAGACAGCCAGCGCAAGGCAAAAACAGGCGAGAAAGCGCAGTTTACGAGCAGTAAATGAGCATTTTGAGGCTGTTTTTAACGCGGCGATGGCAACGCAGGTAGTTTTTAGAGGTGCCCTTGGCGTCCTTTTCTAAACTTGGATGACGCTCATACGGTCAACCGCCGAGCAAATGTCATCTTGCTTTCATAATTTCTAAACTGGCCGCCAGCAAGGTCAGGCTTTTCTCATGGGAGAACCCGATGTCCGCACGACGCACCCGCAAAGACGACGGCAGCCAATGGACCGTAGCCGATAGCCGTAGTGTCTATGGCATTCGCCATTGGGGCGCCGGTTACTTTTCGATCAACGATGCCGGACGTATCGAAGTGCGTCCCAATGGGCCAGACAGCCAGCCCATCGATCTTTATCAGCAGGTCAACGAGCTGCGTCAGAGCGGCCTGTCGCTGCCGCTGCTGGTGCGTTTCCCGGACATTCTGCAGGACCGCGTACGCCGCCTGACCGGTGCCTTCGACGCCAGTATCGAGCGCCTGGAATACCAGAGCCGTTACACCGCGCTGTACCCGATCAAGGTCAACCAGCAGGAAGCGGTGATCGAGAACATCATCGCCACGCAGAACGTCTCCATCGGCCTCGAAGCCGGCTCCAAGCCCGAGCTGCTGGCCGTGCTGGCGCTGGCGCCGAAGGGCGGCACCATCGTCTGCAACGGTTACAAGGACCGCGAGTTCATCCGCCTGGCGCTGATGGGGCAAAAGCTCGGCCACAACGTGTTCATCGTCATCGAGAAAGAGTCGGAAGTCGCCCTGGTGATCGAGGAGGCCGCTGACCTCAAGGTCGCGCCGCAGATCGGCCTGCGCGTGCGCCTGTCCTCGCTGGCATCTTCCAAGTGGGCCGACACTGGTGGCGAGAAGTCCAAGTTCGGTCTGTCCGCAGCGCAGATCCTGCAGGTGGTGGAGCGCTTCCGCGCTGCCGGGCTGGATCAGGGCATCCGCCTGCTGCACTTTCACATGGGTTCGCAGATCGCCAACATCGCCGACTACCGCAAGGGCTTCCGCGAGGCCATCCGCTATTACGGCGAGCTGCGCGCCATGGGCCTGCCGGTCGATCACATCGACGTCGGCGGCGGCCTCGGTGTGGACTACGACGGTACCCATTCGCGCAACGCCAGCTCGATCAACTACGACATGCAGGACTACGCCGATGCCGTGGTCGACATGCTCAAGGAGTTCTGCGACCGCCAGGAAATCCCCCATCCGCACATCTTCTCCGAGAGCGGCCGGGCGATGACCGCGCACCATGCCGTGCTGCTGGTGCAGGTCACCGACGTCGAGCGGCACAACGACAAGGTGCCGGAGATCGACGCCAGCGTCGAGCAGCCGGAAGTGTTGCAGGTGCTGATCGAACTACTGGAAGACAGCGACCCGGAAATGGTCGCCGAGACCTACTGGCGCGCCACCCACTACATCGAGGAAGTGGCTGCGCAGTATTCGGCTGGCAAGCTCAGCCTGGCGCAGAAGGCGCTGGCCGAGCAGTGCTACTTCGCCATCTGCCGTCGCCTGCACAACCAGCTCAAGGCGCGTCAGCGCTCGCACCGCGCGGTGCTCGACGAGCTCAACGACAAGCTCGCCGACAAGTACATCTGCAACTTCTCGGTATTCCAGAGCCTGCCGGACACCTGGGCCATCGGCCAGATCCTGCCGATCCTGCCGCTGTCACGCCTGGACGAAGAGCCGCTGCGCCGCGCCGTGCTGCAGGACCTGACCTGCGACTCTGACGGCAAGATCCGTCAGTACGTCGACGAGCAGTCGATCGAGACCAGCCTGCCGGTACACGAGATCCGCGAGGGTGAGGATTATGTGCTGGGCATCTTCCTGGTCGGCGCCTATCAGGAAATCCTTGGCGATATGCACAACCTGTTCGGCGATACCGACTCGGTGAACATCTACCAGGGCGCCGATGGCAGCGTGGTGCATGCCGGCATCGAGACCCACGACACCATCGAGGACATGCTGCGCTACGTGCACCTGTCGCCCGAGGAGCTGATGACCCACTACCGCGACAAGGTGGCCAGCGCCAAGATCAGCGCCCGCGAGCGTACCCAGTTCCTCGATGCCTTGCGTCTGGGCCTGACCCGCTCATCCTATCTGGCGTCGTAAACCGCCTGCGGCAACTCCGGTAGCCCGGATGCAATCCGGGGATGGTGCAACGTCGGACATCGTTCCCGGATTGCATCCGGGCTACGGTGCTGCTCTGTGGGAGGCGCTTTCGCGGCGATGCTTTGCGTCTCTCACGGCTCAGCCAATGACGCCATGACCGCGCGCCATCAGCGTCGCCAGCAGCGGTATCACCAGCAACAGCAGCAGCTCGATGCGAATGCTCCAGGTCACCAGACGTACCTGCCGAGCGCTGGGCGCGGGCACCTGGCCTGCCTTCAGGGTTTTGCGCCATTTGATGAACACCACCGTGGGCAGGATCGACAGCAGGCCAACCAGGATGAACAGCCCTAACTTCGCATGGAACAGGCTGTTGCCCATGTAGTAGGCGGCGCCCTTGCCGAACCACAGCACGCGGGCGACACCGGTGGCCAGCACCAGACCGGCACAGATGCCGTAGACCAGGTCGGTGATCATCAGGCTGCGCGCACGGGACAGATCCAGCGGCGCCTTGAACAGCACGTGCTCGACGCTAAGTAGGGCGAACAGGGCGAAGATCGCCAGAAAATGCAGATAGGCGACGAGTGCGGCGGCCATCGAGTGCTCCTTGCGGGTTATTGATCGGTTGCGGCGAATTCGCAGCGATTGCGACCGCCGCGCTTGGCCCGGTACAGCGCCTGGTCGGCCCGTTCCAGGGCGTCGGCGGTGGTTTCGCCGGGCGCCAGCAGGGCGCAGCCGACGCTGGCGGTCTGGCTCAACTGGGCGCCGTCCAGCTCCATGGCCGGTTCGGCGATGGCCAGGCGAATGCGTTCGGCGATCTGCAGCAGTTCGGCGCGGTCGTGCACCAGGGCGAGAATCACGAACTCTTCGCCGCCGTTGCGGGCGACCACGTCCTGCGGGCGCACCGCCGCGCTCAGGCGTCGCGCGCTCTGCCACAGCACCTGATCGCCGGCGGCGTGGCCATGGCGGTCGTTGACCTGCTTGAAGTGGTCGAGGTCGCAGAACAGCAGGCCCAGGCGCAGGCCGGCGCGTTCGGCCGCGGCCTGCTGCTGGGGCAGAAAGTGCAGCAGGCCGGCGCGATTCCACAGCTGGGTCAGCGCGTCGAGCATGGCCTTGCGCTGCGCGCGACTCAGCGCTGCGCGCAGCTGTTCGGCCTGGCGCGAGCTGTGGCGCAGGCGCAGATAGCCCTCCACCAGTTGTGCCATGTCGCGCAGCTGGCGCCGCTCGCGGGCATCTAAGCCGCGCGGCTGCGGGTCGATCAGGCACAGGGTGCCGAGGGTCTGGCCGTCTTCGTCATGCAGCGGCTGGCCGGCGTAGAAGCGGATAAAGGGCGATTGCAGCACCACCGGGTTGTCGGCGAAGCGAAAGTCCAGGTGGGTGTCCTCGATCACCAGGGCGTCGTCTTGCAGGATGGCGTGGGCGCAGAAGGAAATGCACCTTGGGGTCTCGGCGAGTTCCAGGCCCTGGCGGCTCATGAACCACTGCCGGTCGTTGTCGATCAGGCTGATCAGCACCGTCTTCACTGCGAACGGTTCACGGGCGATACGGGTCAGTGTGTCCAGGTAGGGATCGGCCGGGGTGTCGAGCAGGTCCTGGCGCTCCAGGGCCTGCTGACGTTGTACTTCGTTGTGCGGCAGCTCAGCGCTGAGCATGGGCGGTCTCTCCTGCTGGCAGTGGGGGGAACCATTGGTCGCGACGACTCAAGTGCCAAGCATAGCCAGCCAGCACTAGGCTCCGTAGCCCCATGAAGGCGAGAAAGGCCAGCCACAGGCCGTGGTTGCCCAGCGCCTGCAGCGCCCAGCCCAGCGGCAGGGCCAGCGCCAGGGCAATCAGCATGGCGTCGCGCATTTCTCGGGCCCGGGTGGCACCGATGAACAGGCCGTCGAGCAGGTAGCTCCACACCGCTAGCAGCGGCAGCAGGGCCAGGTAGGGCAGGAAGGTCAGCGCCAGTTCGCGGACTTCGGCGATATTGGTGAGCAGGCCGACGAACCAGTGCCCGCCAAACAGGAAGAACAGCGCGAAGGCGGCGCTGGCCAGCAGCGACCATGTGCCGGCCACCAGCAGCGAGCGGCGCAGCGCAGCGCGATCACGCGCGCCCAGGGCATGACCGCAGAGTGCTTCGACGGCATGCGCCAGGCCGTCGAGGGCGTAGGCGGTCAGGGTCAGACCATTGAGCAGCAGCGCGTTGGCCGCCACCGTGGCATCGCCTAGGCGCGTGCCTTTCACGGTGATCAGGAAGAACACCAACTGCAGCGCCAGGGTGCGGATGAAGATGTCGCGGTTGACCGCCAGCAATGGGCGCCAGTTGCGCCAGTGTTGCAGCGCGCGGCGGTCGAGTTGGCCGGGATAGCGTGCCAGCGCGCCACGGGCCAGCCACAGGCCGAGCAGGGCGCCGCTCCATTCGGCGATCACCGAAGCCCAGGCCGCGCCGGCCACACCCCATTCGAGACCGAGCACGAACAGCAGGTCGAGCGCCACGTTGATCAGGTTGGCTGTCAGCAGAATGGCCAGCGGGCCACGGGCGCTTTGCGTGCCCAGCAGCCAGCCGATCAGCGCATAGGTCGCCAGGCTGGCGGGCAGGCCGAACAGGCGAATCTGGAAATACTGGCGCGCCAACTGATCCAGCTCGGCGGAGGGTTGCATCAGGCTCAGTGCGGCACTGCTGAATGGCAGGGCCAGCAGACCCAGGAGCAGGGCCATGAACACGCCCAGACCGAGCCCCTGCACCAGCACCTGGCGCAACGCGCCGCCATCCTCGCGCCCTGCAGCCTGGGCGGCGAAACCGGTGCTGCCCATGCGCAGAAAGCCCATGGCCCAGGTCAGCAGGGTGTAGAGGCTGCCGCCCACCGCCACCGCAGCCAACTGGTGGGCATGCGGCAAGTGGCCGACCACGGCGGTGTCGACCAGCGCCACCAGTGGCACCGAGAGGTTGGAGAGAATCATTGGCGCCGCCAGTGCCCAGACCTTGCGCTGGGTCGGGGTGTGGCGCCAGGCATCGAGCAGGGCGGACATGGGCGGCTCCGACAAAGCGCCGATTATAGGCACAGCACCGGGGTGGTCGCACGTCGCCTCAGGACTGTGAGTGGCTTGGCGAATTCTTCTGCACGGCTCGTCGTCGGCAGGGCGCCTCAGCTATAGTTGACGGTCTCTGCGCCCCTGATTCCGGAGCCCGCAATGCCGAACAAAGGACTGCTTCTGGCCATGCTGCTGACCCTGCTCAGCGCCTGTGATTCCTCCCAGCCCCCTGCCACGGTGACCCCTGGCGCGCCTGCTGCGCAACAGCCACAGGCGCCCAAGCCAGCGGTCGACCGCGACGCGCTGGCCAAGCGCTACGCCGGGCGCGAGCTGGAGGTGGTCGACGTCTCCGAGGTGCAGCTCGACGGCGCCAGTGCGCTGTCGGTGACCTTCTCCATCCCGCTGGACCCCGACCAGCCCTTCGCCGAGCGCCTGCACCTGGTCGACAGTACTGCCGGCAAGGTCGACGGCGCCTGGGAACTGACCGACAACCTCAGCGAGTTGCGCCTGCGCCACCTGGAGCCGCAGCGCAAACTGGTGCTGACCATTGATGCTGGCCTGACGTCGATCAATGGCGGCAAACTCGCCAAAGAGCACGTCAGCCGCTTCGAAACCCGCGACCTGCAGGCCAGCGTCGGCTTCGCCAGCCGCGGTTCGCTGCTGCCGACCCGCCTGGCCGAAGGTCTGCCGGTCATCGCGCTGAACGTCGACAAGGTCAACGTCGAGTTCTTCCGTATCAAGCCCGAGGCGCTGCCGCGTTTCCTGTCCCGCTGGGGCCGGGCCAGCAACCTGGATACCTGGGAGGCGCGCGAACTGCTGCCGATGGCCGATCTGGTCTATGGCGGGCGCTTCGACCTCAACCCGGCGCGCAACACCCGTGAAACCTTGCTGCTGCCCATCGCCGGCCTGGAGCCGTTCAAGCAGCCGGGCGTGTACCTGGCGGTGATGCGTGAGGCCGGCAGCTACAGCTACTCGCAGCCGGCGACGCTGTTTTCCCTGAGTGATATCGGCCTGTCCGCGCATCGCTATCGCGACCGTCTCGACGTGTTCACCCAGGCGCTGGAAGGTGGCAAGGCGCAGTCCGGCGTGCAGCTCGAACTGCTCGATGGCGACGGCGCGCTGCTGGCTGAGGGCAAGACCGATTCGGCCGGCCATGCGCAACTGCCGCTGCCAGCCAAGGCCCAGGTGCTGCTGGCCAAGCAAGACGAGCAGACCAGCCTGCTGCGCCTGAACACGCCGGCGCTGGACCTGGCTGAGTTCGATATCACCGGCCCGAAAGCGCACGCCCTGCAGTTCTTCGTGTTCGGCCCGCGCGATCTGTATCGCCCCGGCGAGACGGTGCTGCTAAACGGCCTGTTGCGTGATGCCGACGGCAGCCCGGTCAAGGCCCAGCCGGTCAGCGTCGAGGTGCGCCGCCCGGATGAGCAGATCAGCCGCAAGTTCGTCTGGAATGCTGGCGATGACGGCCTCTATCAATACCAGCTGCCGCTCGCCGAAGAGGCCCCGACCGGCCGCTGGCAGCTATTGCTCGACCTGGGCGACGGCAACCCGCAGCTGTACGAATTTCTCGTCGAGGATTTCCTGCCCGAGCGCATGGCCCTGGAGCTCAAGGGCCAGGACCAGCCCTACGCGCCGGGCGACAGCGCCGAGTTCGCGGTGACCGGACGCTACCTCTATGGTGCGCCGGCCGCTGGCAATCGTCTGACCGGGCAGCTCTACGTGCGCCCGTTGCGTGAGGCGGTGGCGAGCCTGCCGGGCTATCAGTTCGGCGACATCACCGAGGCCGATCTGAGTCAGGACCAGGAGCTCGACGAAATCAATCTCGACGACCAGGGTCGTGCCGTGCTGCGCCCGGAAAACCGCTGGGGCGACGCCAAGTCGCCGCTGCGTTTGATCCTCCAGGCCAGCCTGCAGGAGTCCGGTGGCCGTCCGATTACCCGCCGCATCATTCAGCCGGTATGGCCCGCCGAGCGTCTGCCGGGTGTGCGCGGGCTGTTCGAGGGCGAGGAGGTCGATGCTGACAGCCTGGCCGAATTCGAGATCCTGGTGGCCGACGCCGCCGGCAACAAGCTGGCGGCCGACAGCCTCAACGTGCGCCTGCTGCGTGAGCGTCGCGACTACTTCTGGAGCTTCTCTGACGGTGAAGGCTGGCGTCACAACTACAACGAGAAATTCCTCACCTTGAGCGACGAGCCGCTGAAGGTTGCCGCGGGCGGTACCGCCAAGGTCAGCTTCCCGGTGGAGTGGGGCCCGTACCGGGTCGAGGTGGTGGACAACCAGACCGGTCTGGTCAGCAGCCTGCGCTTTTGGGCCGGCTACCGCTGGCAGGACAACGCCGACGGCGGCGCGGTGCGCCCGGACCAGGTCAAACTGGCCTTGGACAAACCGGCCTATGCGGCGGGCGACGTGGCCAAGATCACCGTCACCCCGCCGGCTGCGGGTAATGGTTACCTTCTGGTCGAGTCCAGCGAGGGGCCGCTGTGGTGGCAGGAGATCAGCGTGCCGGCTGAAGGTCAGACCTTCGAACTGCCCATCGACGAAAAATGGGCGCGTCACGACCTCTACCTCAGTGCTCTGGTGATTCGCCCTGGCGAGCGCAAGGCGCAGGTCACGCCGAAGCGCGCGGTCGGCCTGCTGCACCTGCCACTGGAGCGCGCCCCGCGCAAGCTGGCGGTGAGCCTGGAAACGCCGGAAAAAATGCGTCCCAAGCAACCGCTGAAGGTCAAGGTCAGCGCGCGCAATGCCGACGGCAGCATTCCTGACAAAGTGCATGTGCTGGTCGCCGCGGTGGACGTGGGCATCCTCAACATCACCAGCTACGCCACGCCCGATCCTTTCGCCAACTTCTTCGGGCGCAAGGCCTATGGCGCTGACCAGCTGGATATCTACGGTCAGCTGATCGAAGCGCAGGGGCGTGTCGCCAGCCTGGCCTTCGGCGGTGACGCCGGCCTTGCCGCCGGCGGCAAGCGTCCGGATACCAGCGTGCTGATCGTCGCGCTGCAGAGCGATGCACTGCAGCTCGACGACAAAGGGGAAGGCGAAGTCAGCCTGGATATCCCCGACTTCAATGGCGAGCTGCGGCTGATGGCGCAGGCCTGGACCGACGAGCGCTTCGGCATGGCCGAAGCCAAGACGGTGGTGGCGGCGCCGCTGATTGCCGAACTGTCGATGCCGCGCTTCCTAGCCGGTGGTGATGAAACCACCCTGGCGCTGGACCTGACCAACCTGTCCGGCAGCGAGCAGAAGCTCGATGTGCAGCTGGACGTAGAAGGCCAGCTGCGTCTGCTCGGCAAGGGTGAATCGCCGATCAGCCTGAAGGATGGCGAGCGCACCACTCTGCGCATTCCGGTACGCGCCGAGGGCGGTCTGGGCCAGGGCCGCATCCATGTCGAGGTGCAGGGCCTGGCGCTGCCGAACGAGACCCTGGGCGACTTCAGCCGCGAGTGGACACTGGGCATCCGACCGGCCTACCCGGCGCAGTTGCAACACTTCCGCGCGGTACTGGGTGAGGGCGAGCCGTGGAGTATGCCGGCGGGCACCCTCAATCAGTTCGAACCTGCCGGGCTGGAGGCCGTGTTGGCGCTGTCGAGCCGCCCGCCGCTTAACCTCGGTGAGCAGATTCGTGCGCTCAAGGCCTACCCCTACGGCTGTCTGGAACAGACCACCAGCGGCCTCTATCCGTCGCTCTACGCCGACGCCGCGAGTCTCAAGCGCCTTGGCCTTGAGGGTGAACCTGACGAGCAGCGACGCAAGAGCATCGAGCTGGGCATCGAGCGTCTGCTTGGTATGCAGCGGCATAGCGGCGGCTTCGGCCTGTGGAGTGCCGAGAGCGAAGAGGAATACTGGCTCACCGCCTATGTCACCGATTTCCTTCTGCGTGCTCGCGAGCAGGGCTTCGGCGTACCGCCGGAAGCACTGAAGAAGGCCAGTGATCGCCTGCTGCGCTACCTGCAGCAGAGCAGCCTGATCGAGGCCAGCTACAGCCAGGACTTCGCCCACACCCGCTTCGCCGTGCAGGCCTACGCTGGCTACGTGCTGGCGCGCAGCCAGCAGGCGCCGCTGGGCGCGCTGCGCAGCCTGTTCGACCGCCGCAGCGATGCGCGTTCCGGCCTGCCGCTGGTGCAACTGGCAGCGGCGCTGAAGCTGATGGGCGATGCGCCGCGTGCCGAGCAGGCGTTGAATCAGGGCTTGATCCAGCAGCGCGATGGCGAGCGCTGGATGGCCGATTACGGCAGTCCGCTGCGTGACCAGGCGCTGATCCTCGCCCTGCTGGAGGAGCACGACCTGGCGGCCGGTCAGCGCGAGCAGCGTCTGTTCAACCTGGCCGATGAACTGGCCGGCCAGCGCTGGCTGTCGACCCAGGAGCGCAATTCGCTGTTCCTCGCCGGTCGCGGCATTCTCGGCAAGCGGGAGCAGACCTGGAGCGCTGCGCTTACCAGCGGTGCCTTCCAGTTCGAGCTGAGCAACCAGCAGCCCGGTATCAAGCTGGAGCGTGACGAACTGGCCGAACCACTGAGCGTGAACAATGCCGGCAGCACCAAGCTGTATCAGCAGCTGACCCTGTCTGGTTATCCGAGCCAGGCGCCACGCGCCGGTGGCGAGAACCTCAGCATCGAGCGCGAATACCTTGGCATGGACGGCCGTCCGCTCGATCTGCAGCGCCTGGACAGTGGCGAGCTGGTGCTGGTGCACCTGGCTGTGCGGGCCAAGCAGCGCGTACCGGATGCGCTGGTCGTCGACCTGTTGCCGGCTGGCCTGGAACTGGAGAACCAGAACCTGGCGCAGAGCGCGGCGAGCCTCGATGACGCCGGCAGCAACGTCAAGGAATGGCGCCGCTCCATGCAGAATGCGCGGATCAAGCACCAGGAATATCGCGGCGACCGCTATGTGGCAGCGGTGGACGTGGAGGGCTACGGCACTACCCATCTGCTCTATCTGGCCCGTGCGGTGACGCCTGGCAGCTATCGGGTACCGCCACCGCAGGTGGAGTCCATGTACCGGCCGAGCTGGCAGGCGCTTGGCACTGCGCCGGAGAGTCTGGTCGTCAGGGGGCGCTAAAAGCGACCCTCTCCCCAACCCTCTCCCATGAATGGGAGAGGGGGCTGATCGTGAACAGCTTCGGTCGCGCGTCGAACTTCTCCCCTCTCCCGCTTGCGGGAGAGGGGCTGGGGGAGAGGGCAAAAAGGTTCAAGGAGGAACCATGACCTTACTCGACCACGCCAAACGCCTTCGCCATGAGATGACTGATGCCGAGCAACGGCTCTGGTATTACCTGCGTGCTCACCGCTTCCTAGGCCTGTAAGCGCTCCATAAACCCCGTCCTGGCGGACGGGTTTGTTTTCAGGAAGCAGAGGCAGAAGCTGGCGAGCAGTTCCACGGCAGCAGCGCTTCGTAGTCTTCGACGCTCTGTGCCGCAGGCAGGCGTTCAAGGATGTGGCGCAGCCAGGCGTAGGGCTCCTGCCCGTTGGCTTTCGCGGTTTCGATCAGGCTGTAGATCTGCGCGCTGGCCGTGGCACCCTTGGGCGTGTCGCTGAACAGCCAATTCTTGCGGCCGATGACGAACGGTCGGATGGCGTTCTCGGCGCGGTTGTTGTCGATCGGTAGATGCCCACCTTCGATGTAGCGCACCAGCCTGCTCCAGTTGCTGGCCAGGTAGTTCACCGCCTTGCCCAGGGCCGTCTGCCCAGCGACCTGCGACTGGGTTTTGTCCAGCCAGGCCTTGAGTTGGTCGAGCAGCGGCTGGCTGCGTTGCTGGCGGGCGGCCAGGCGTTCGCTGTCGTCGACCTCTTTAAGATCGCGCTCGATGCCGTAAAGCTTGTTGATCAGGTTCAGCGCCATGTCGGCACGGCCGGTCTTGCCCTTGGGCTGCACTTTCTGCGCCTCGACGAACTTGCGCCGCGCATGCGCCCAGCAGGCCAACCGCTCGATGCCGTCGCGTGCAGCCACGGCGTTGTAGCCGGCGTAGTCGTCGGTCATCAGGTAGCCGCGGTAGCCATCGAGCAGGCGTAGCGGCACCTCCTGCGCACGGCTGGCTGTGTAGTCGAAAAGGATCACCGGCTTGTCCGGCGGCCCACCGCTTTGCACCCACATCCAGGATTGTGCCGAGGGGTCGCGTCCCAGTTCATGCAGCACCTGCAGACGCGTTTCGTCGCAGTGCAACACGGGGTATTCGAACAGTTTGTCGCGCATCAGGTTGAGCAGCGGTTGCAGTTGCTCGCCACTTTGGATCACCCAACGCGCCAGGGTCTGCCGTGGGATGTCGACGCCGTGGCGGCTGAGCATCCTCTCGAAGCGGTACAGCGGGATGCCGTCGGCGTACTTGGTGGTCAGCAGCATCGCCAATACGCTGGGGCTGGCCAGGCTCTTCTCGATCAGTTGTGCCGGCTTGTCGGCGGTGACCGGCGCGGTTTCACAGGCCTTGCAGGCGTAGGTCTTGCGGATGTGGCGGATGACCCGCACCTGCATCGGGATGATCTCCAGCTGCTCGCTGGTCTCTTCACCGATGACCTGTTTGCAGGCGCCGCAGGCGCAGGTCAGTTCGTGCTCGGGCAGCTCATGGATGACCTCCACACGCGGCAGGTTGGCCGGCAGCGGCTTGCGTTTGCCACGGCGCTTGACCGGCGCAACGACTTCTTCGGCTTCGGCTTCGGCTGGCTCGGCGGCCAGCGCTTCGATCAGCTCTTCGGCCTCGTTGAACATGGCCAACTGCGGTGAGTCGGCATCTTCAGGGCTGCGCTCGGACTTAGGCGAGAACAGCTTGTGGCGCAGCAGGGCGACCTGTTCCTGAAGTTGTTCTATGCGAGCATCTTTCGCAGCCGCCTGTTCACTGGCCAGCAGCAGTAAATGCTTGAGCAGGATTGGGTCGTCAGGAAGGGACTCGGGCACGGCGATCATGGCCGTGGATTATACCGGCTCAGGTTACGAAGCGCGGCGTCAGTATCTGGTGCGGGCGATTACGCCACAGGTCGATGCCGTCGAGCAGCCAGTTCAACTCATCGACCGTCAGCTCAATGGCCTCGTCACCGGCATCGGGTTTGGTCTTGAAGCGCTCGGCTTCCAGACGCTTGAGCCACAGGCAGAAGCCATTGCGCTCCCAGTAGAGAATCTTGACCTGGCTGCGGGTGCGATTGAGGAACACGAACAGCACCGGGTTGAACACTTCCACCTTGATGTCCAGCTCGACCAGCGCCGCCAGGCCATTGATGGATTTGCGGAAGTCGACAGGCTTGGGATACAGATAAACCTTTTGGACCTTGGCGTCGGGACGCATCATGGGATGAACTCCAGAGAAAACAGGAGTTCAGCATCCGCTGATCTGCGGGCTATAGGCAGGTGGGGTTTATGGAGCGCTTACCTAGGCCTGAAGTTCAAACGGCAGAAACCCATTGGCCCCTATATCGTCGATTTCATCTGCACTGAACGTTGGCTCGTCATCGAGCTGGACGGTGGGCAGCATCAGTTGCAGACGGAATACGATCAACAACGTGAGCGTTATCTGGAGACTCGAGGCTATCGTGTGCTGCGTTTCTGGAATCATCAGGTACTGGCTGAAACGGAGGCTGTACTTGAACAGATTCGTCTTGAAATTGGCGAGCAAGATGGCTTATGAGCGTCGCCGCGAGTCTTGGCATAACGTTGATCCGCTCCCCTCTCCCATTTATGGGAGAGGGGTTGGGGGAGAGGGTTTTGCATGCCCCGCCTAACTCGCCGCTGGCTGCTGATCCTCCTGCTCCCCCTGGCCCTGCTCTGGCTCGCCGACCGCCTCTTCCCATTGCCCCTGCCCGAGGACGATCTGGCGCGCGTGGTGCTGGCCGAGGACGGCACGCCGCTGTGGCGCTTCGCCGATCGTGACGGTGTATGGCGTTACCCGGTGACGCCCGAAGAGGTCTCACCCTATTACCTCGAAGCCCTGCTGACCTACGAGGATCGCTGGTTTCGCCAGCACCCCGGCATCAACCCGCTGGCGCTGGGCCGTGCGGCCTGGCAGAACCTCACTGGCGGGCGCGTGGTGTCCGGCGGCAGTACGCTGTCGATGCAGGTGGCGCGACTGCTCGATCCGCACGGGCGCAATCTGCCGGGCAAGCTCAAGCAGCTGTGGCGGACCGCGCAGCTGGAGTGGCACCTGTCCAAGGATGAAATCCTCACCCTGTATCTGAATCGCGCGCCCTTCGGCGGCACCCTCGAGGGTGTGGCGGCAGCGAGCTGGAGTTACCTGGGCAAACCTCCAAGCCAACTGTCCCGTGCCGACGCCGCGTTGCTCGCGGTACTGCCGCAGGCGCCCAGCCGCTTGCGTCCGGACCGCCATCCCGAGCGCGCCCAGGCCGCACGTGACAAGGTGCTGCGGCGCCTGGGTGAGTTTCAGGTATGGCCGCAGGCGCAGGTGGATGAAGCGCTGGAAGAACCGGTGTTTCTTGCGCCGCGCCGTGAGCCGAGCCTGGCGCCCTTGCTGGCGCGTCGCCTGAACCGTGCTGGCAGCCCGCCGCTAATCCGCACCACCCTCGATGCCGGCTTGCAGCTGCGCCTGGAGGATCTGCTGCTGGGCTGGCGCGCGCGCCTGCCGGAGCGCACCTCGGCAGCGATTCTGGTGGTCGAGCACGAGAGTATGGCGGTGCGCGCCTACCTCGGCTCGGTGGATATCAGTGATACCGCGCGCTTCGGCCATGTCGACATGGTCCGCGCCCTGCGTTCGCCCGGTTCGACGCTGAAGCCCTTTCTCTACGGCATGGCCCTGGATGCTGGCTTGATCCATTCCGAATCACTGCTGCAGGACGTGCCGCGGCACTATGGCGACTACCGTCCCGGCAACTTCGCTGCCGGCTTCATCGGCCCGGTATCGGCCAGCGAAGCGCTGGCCACCTCACTCAACCTGCCCGCCGTGCAACTGCTCGAAGCCTATGGGCCGAAGCGCTTTGCCGGCGAGCTGCGCAGTGCCGGCGTGCCGATTCGCCTGCCGGCGCTGGCCGAACCGAACCTGGCGCTGATTCTGGGGGGCGGCGGCTCGCGCCTGGAATCGCTGGTGGCTGGCTACAGCGCCTTCGCCCGTGGTGGCATGGCGGCCAAACCACGGCTGCAGCCGGGTGATGAGCTGCGCGAACGGCGCCTGCTGTCGCCCGGTTCGGCCTGGATCATCCGGCGCATTCTCAGCGGTCAGGCGCGTCCTGATCGTGACCCGCGCGCCTACCTGGCGCAGCGCCCGACCCTGGCCTGGAAGACCGGCACCAGCTACGGCTTTCGCGATGCCTGGGCCATCGGCGTCGGCCCGCGTCACCTGATCGGTATCTGGATCGGTCGCCCGGACGGCACCCCGGTGCCGGGCCAGTTCGGCCTGGCTTCTGCTGCGCCGCTGCTGCTGCAGGTTCACGATCTGCTGGTCAATCGCGACAGCCAGCGCGGCATCGCTGCACCGGCCGACCCGCAGCCGGCCGAGGTCGGCGTGGCCGCCATCTGCTGGCCGTTGGGGCAGCCGATGAGCAAGGACGATCCCAACTGTCGGCGCCTGCGCTTTGCCTGGACGCTGGAAGGCACCACGCCCCCCACGTTGCTGGCAGCCGATCAACCGTTGGGTAGTGGCCTGCGCGAGCGCTATTGGCTCAATGCCGAAGGGCGGCGCGTTGGTCCAGGTTGTGCCGGGGCCGAGGCGCGTGAACTGGCCTTGTGGCCGGCGCCATTGGAGCCCTGGCTGCCACGTCGTGAGCAGCGCACGGCACGTTTGCCGAGCGTCGATCGAAGCTGCCCGCCACCGCGCAGCGGCCAGGTGGCGCCGCTGTCCATCGTCGGCGTGCGCGATGGTGATCGTCTGCGTCGCCCGCAAGGCAATCATGAGCCACTGCGGCTCAGCCTTTCGGCGCTGGGGGGAAGTGGCCGACGCTGGTGGTTTCTCGATGGCCGACCGCTGGGTGACACTGCGCTGGATGCGCCCTTCAACCATGCCTTCGACAGCGGCAGGCATCAACTGAGCGTACTCGACGAGGGTGGTCAGACCGCTCGTCTGGAATTCAGCGTCGGGCCGTGACGCGACTCGCTGGCGGTGTGCGGGCGCCGACCGCTCTGGCCTGAGGCCTGATCATCCCTGCAAATAATGCCGCCTGTAGCGAATAAAGCTTGGTCGTGAGCCGCCGATATGAAATCTGACGGTAACCGATTTGCAATTTGTGTACATTTTTGTATCCAATTGCTCGGCGAGCTCAAAATAATAACCGGGAGAAGCCTCCATGCGCCTCTGGCAACGCAGTATTCAGTGGCAGTTGATCCTCAGCATGGGTGCTGCCCTGTTGGCCAGTATTCTAATCGTCGTCGGCATCTACTCGGCGGTGGTCAATCGCCTGACCGAGCGCTACCTGATCGAAGAAGCGCTGCCGGCGCGGGTGCTGGCGATCCGCAACGACCTGGAGCGGGTGCTGACTGCGCCCATTACCGCCAACGCCTCGATTGCCGAGAACAGCCTGGTGCAGGACTGGTTGGCAGCTGGCGAGGATGCTTCCCGGCGTGACGAGTTCGCGCGCTATCTGGAGGGCGTGCGCGCCCAGCAGAACGCCATGACCACCTCCATCGTCGCCCTGGCCAGTGGCAACTACACCACCGGTGAAGGGCTGATGCGCACCCTCGACCGCAGTCAGGCTGAAAACCAGTGGTTCTATCGCCTGGTCGACAGCGACCGGGACCGGGTGCTGGAAATCGACATCGACAAGACCACGCGGCTGCCCACGTTGTTCATCAACCAGCGCATCAAGCGCGGTGGCAAGACCCTTGGTGTCTCCGGGCTGGGCTACAACCTGGCGGACATGTCGAAGATGATCAGCGAATTTCGCTTCGGCGAGCGCGGCCAGGTGTTTCTCATCGACAGCCAGGGCAACGTCAAGGTGCATCCGCGTTCGGAGCTGAGCGGCAATGGCAAGCTTGCCGAACTCTTCGGTACCGACGCCAGCCGCCAGGTGCTTGCAGGCGACAGCCGGGCGGTACGTTTCGAACGCGATGGCGAGACCTTTCTCGCCGTGGCGCAGAAGTTCGCCAGTATCGACTGGCTGCTGGTCAGCGAAGTGCCCGAGGCTGAAGTCTACGCCGAGGCCCGGCAGGCGCTACTGATGACCAGCCTGATCGGCGTGGCCGTGGCGCTGTTGTTCCTGGGGCTGGTGGTGCTGCTGGCTCGCGGCCTGGTGCGGCCGATCCGTCAGGTGACTCAGGCGCTGGTGGAGATCGGTGGCGGCGGTGGCGATCTGACGCGGCGCCTGGATGAATCGCGGGCCGACGAGCTGGGTGACCTGGCGCGGGGCTTCAACCGCTTTCTCGCCAGTCAGCGCGATCTGATCGGCGATGTGCTGGCCACCAGCGAGCGACTGCGTACCGCAGTCGGTCAGGTGGCACGGGTGGTGGAGAACACCGCAGGGCGTGCTGTGCAACAGCAGGAAATGACCGACATGGTGGCCACCGCCGTGCACGAGATGGGCCTGACCGTGCAGGAGATCGCACGCAACGCCAGCAACGCCGCGCAGTCCTCGCACAGCGCGCGCGACGAGGCGCAGAGTGCGCGCCAGGTGGTGGGCCAGTCCATCGCCCATATCGAGCGCATGTCCGCCGATATTGGCAGCGCGGCGGGAGCGGTGACCGAGTTGGCCGAGCAGGTCGCGTCGATTGATCAGGTGCTGGCGGTGATCCGCGGCATTTCCGAGCAGACCAATCTGCTGGCGCTCAACGCGGCCATCGAAGCCGCGCGCGCCGGGGAGATGGGGCGCGGCTTTGCGGTCGTGGCAGACGAGGTGCGCACCCTGGCCAGCCGCACCCAGGCCTCCACCGACGAGATTCAGCAGATGATTCAGCGCCTCAAGCAGGGCGCGGAGACGGCGGTCAGCTCCATGCACGCGGGGCAATCGGCCACCGGTACCGGCGTCGAATCCAGTCAGCGTACCGGGCAGTCGCTGGGTGCCATCACCGAGCAGGTCGAGCGCATCAGCGACATGAACACTCAGGTGGCTGCGGCGACCGAAGAACAGAGCTCGGTGACCGAGGAGATCAACCGCAACGTGCAGGGCATCGCCGACCTGGCTCACGCCACGGCCGGCGAGGTGCGCGTCTGCCGTGAGGATTGCCAGACCCTGAGCCGCCTGGCCGATGATCTGGCCGGGCAGATGGGCAAGTTCAGGCTGTAATCCTGAGGTCCGTTCTCAGTGATCGGCCGCAACCAGGCGGTTGCGGCCCTCGCGTTTGGCACGGTAGAGCGCACCGTCGACGCGCTTGAAGAAGGCATCGGCGTCGCCATCATGACTGCTGCTGAAACAGCCGACGCCCAGGCTGGTGGTCAGCTCCAGGCGCTGGCCGGCCAGCAGCAGGCCTTCTGTTTCCAGTTCCTGGCGAAAGTGCTCGGCCAGATCCCACGCCTGGGCCAGGGTGGTGCCCGGCAGCAGTACGCCGAATTCTTCGCCACCCAGGCGCAGCAGTGCGTCGCCATCGCGGCGGAACACCTTGCGCATGCGTTCGGCGAAGGCGCTCAGGCAGGCGTCGCCACCGGCATGGCCGTGTTCGTCGTTGACCTTCTTGAAGAAGTCGATATCCATCAGCACCAGTGACAGCGGCTCGCCCTGGCGTACCGCATTGGCCACCAGGCTGGGGAACAGGTTGTTGAACTGATAGCGGTTGCCCAGTTGGGTCAGGCTGTCGGTGCGGCTGAGCAGATCGAGCTGACTCTGCTGCTCCAGCAGCTTCAGCTCCAGATCGAGAGTGGCGCGGTATTCACGGTGATTGCGCCCCAGCACCAGAATCAGATAGCCGAGGTAGAAGGTCAGGGTGATCAGCATCGCGTGCTTCTGCTGCCAATTCAGCGCCATTACCGCCAGGCCCGGCAGGTAGAGCAGGGCCAGTGCCAGCAGGGCGCGGCCACGGCGCATGGCGAAGTTGAAAGTCATTGCCGTGGCGAAGGCCACCGTGGCCAGGGTGGCGATCATTTCCGAGTCATTGTAGGCGTCGCTGTATACCGCCAGCGCATGGGCCTGGCCCCAGCACAACGAAGTCAGGAGGATCAGACCCCAGTGACGATCCAGCCAGCATTGCAACTGTTCAGGGCTGTCGAGGCCATCGGGGCGGTGCAGCAGGCGCGCAGCCAGGAGTACGACGAACACCGTACAGCCCAGCACGCCGCTGACCATCAGGCTGCCCGGTGCCGCACTGAATACCCAGGTCAGCAGCCAGGCGAGGGCGTAGAAGAAACCTCCCAGGCGCGTGCGGATGCGGGTGTCATCCACTTCACGCCACAGGGCGAAGGTATTGGGTTGGCGCGGCACTTCGGCGTCGGTCATCTCTTTCGGCCTGCCACCGCTGGCGGCCACCTCCGGGCCGTCGCAGGCGACGTCAGAACCTTCTCCAGGAGGTTTGTGATCACAGAAACTGCTTGCCAGAGCATAGCGCCTTTTCGTGAACGCGAGGATGTCGATTTGCCAGTACTGACCGCCACCCGTCAGCCGCGCCGAATCATCCAGATACCGGCGACGATCAACAGCAGGCCTGCCAACTTGCCGAAGGTGATCGGCGATTCACGAAAGCCTGCCCAGCCGAAATGATCGAGGGTGATGGCCATGGCCAACTGCCCGGCGATCACCAGCACCATGAACAGCAGCGCGCCCACGCGTGGCCCGGCGAAGGCGGCAGTGGCGATGAAGAATGCGCCGAGCAGGCCGCCGCTCCAGTGCCACCAGGTCAGTTGCTTGAGTGCACCAAGCCCGGGCATCTCGCGCTGGCTCAGGGTCATCAGCAACAACGCCAGGCTGCCGACGGCAAAGGAGATCAGCGCGGCGGCGAAGACGCTGGAAAGCTGGCGGGCGAGTTGGCCGTTGATACCGGCCTGCAGTGGCAGCACAGCGCCGGCGAGAAAGGGCAGGGCCAGTAGCCAGCCACTGATGTGGTTCATGGGTAACTCCAGCGAGGAAGGGAGGATGGGGCGAGGCGTTACGGCAGGGCTTTTTCCAGTTGCACCAGTGCCACGCGGCTGCCATCCGGGGCACGGCGTTCGACGATGCCGACGGTCTGGTAGCCGAGACGGGTGTAAAGCAGCAGGCCGCCAGCGTTGGCGTTGAAACAGGACACCTTCATCAGCGGCGCCTTGTAGCGCTCGCGGGCGATCTGTTCCATCACTTCCACCAGGTGTTGAGCCACGCCCTGGCTGCGCGCCCAGGGCGCCACCATCAGGTTGCCAAGGGCACAGAACTCGCTGTGTTGCCATTGGTAGAAGTTGGCGAAGCCAGCGACTTTCCCATCCAGTTCCACCACGGTGCTTTCGCGCCGCTCGGCGATGGCGGCGGCGAGCTGGCCGACGTTGAGCGGCCAGATGGCCTTGGGGTAGCAGAAGAACAGTTCATCGATGTTCTGCGGGAAGCCGACCACGTCGTCCAGGTCGGTGGCCGTGGCCGGGCGGTGTTGCAGGTGTGCGTTCAAGCCGGGTGGTCCTTGTTCAGCGCGGAGGATATTGCGAGAGCACCTGGGTGACGGTTTCGCGGATCGCTCGTTCGCGTTCGGCTGGTGTCGGCGGCTGGCTGCGCATCACCTGCTCACCGCTGCCGCGCCAGACCAGCTTGCCATCTTTGGCGTCGTACAGGTCGATCTGCAGGGTCGCGACCTTGTAGTCCACGCGGCGCGTTTCGGTGAAAGCCGGGCCGCCCCAGTAGCCCCCCCAATAGCCGCCCCAGCCACCGCCGTACTGGGTGGTGATCTGATCCTGGCGCTCGTCGACGATCAGCACGCTCTGGACTTTCAGGTCACCCTGGCCATCGGCTGTCTGGCGCAGGCCGCGTTGCTCGAGTTGTTCGGCGACGGCCTGGCTGATGCGCGCCTCGGTGATATCGCTCTTCAGGCGTGCATCATTGGGTTGGTAGGCGAGCTTGTCGTCCATCCAGCTCCAGCTGCGGTAGGCGCCGAAGTCGCGGCTGGGGTCGAAGTCGCGCTCCAGGCTGACGCTGGCGCAGCCACTCAACAGCAGGGCCAGGATCAGGTAGGACAGGTTACGCATGATGCTCTCCGGGGCAGTCGATCAATAGGGGGGATAGCCGTCCAGCGCGCTGCGGATGGCCGCGCGCATGGCGTCGGCCTGCGCCGCCTGGTCCTTGCCGGCCACGGCTTCGCCGCTGCCTGACCAGACCACCTGGCGGTCACGTGGGTCGATCAGTTCGATGCGCACTACCGCTACTTTCTGTTCGTAGGTGCGCATGATAGGAACACTACCGTAGGCGCCGTAGCGGCGGTCCCAGTGGCTGCCGGTGCCGTAGTAGCCACCGACGTTGTCCTGGTACTGGCGCAGGCGGGTTTCCTGGCTGATACGGGCGTTGACCAGCACGTCGCCGGGACCATTGAGTGCCGGGCGCAGGCCGTACTGGTCGAGGCCGGCGCTGACGCTGTCGGCCAGCTGATCGCCGCCAGGCGCACGGTCATCCAGCCAGCTCCAGCTGCGGTAGCGGCCGTAGTCACGTGGCGCCGCTGGATAGGCGCTGCGGTCGAAGGTCGTCGCCGCGCCAGGCGGTGCCGGCGGCATCGGCAGTGATTCGGCCTGGTACGGGTTCTGGCTCTGGCAGGCGGCCAGCAGCGGCAGGATGAGTATGGCTATGGCGGTGCGCATGGTCGTCTCCGTGGTCGCGCGCGACATCCCCGATGGCTTCAGGCTACGCCGGACTGTCGGCTTCGTCCAACGCGTGCGCCGCGACTTCAGCGTGGTCGGCAGATCCAGTGCAGGTAGCGGCCGAGCCCCTCGAAGCTGGGGTGGCGGCGGTGCGCCAGTTCCATTTCCAGCAGGTCGATCAGCTCGGCCTTGGCCTGAAATTGCTGCGGCATGTAATCGTGGAAAACGCGTACGCCGCTACGGCTTTCGACCTGCCAGTAGGCCGCGAGTTGCGTGGCCAGCTCCCGTGGGTCGACCGGTTGCTGTGGCGTCAGGCTCTGTTTCTCGCCAGCGAAGTGTTCCTTGCGCAGCTTGCGAAAATGGCCCTTGAGCAGGTTGCGGTAGATCAGCGCGTCCTTGTTGTAGAAGGCCAGCGACAGCCAGCCATCTTTGGCCGTCAGCTGGTGCAGCACCGGCAGGATGGCTGCCGGCTCGGCCAGCCACTCCAGCACGGCGTGGCACAGCACCAGATCGAAGGGCTCTTGCAGTTGACCGAGCAGTTCCTGCCAGGACGCCTGGATGAAGGTGGCGTGCTGGCCTGCTTCTGCAAAACGCTGGCGCGCACCTTCGAGCATGGGTTCGGCCGGCTCGGCCAGGGTGACCTGGTGACCACGCTGGGCCAGCCACAGGCTCATATGACCCAGGCCGGCGCCGACGTCCAGCACGCGCAGCGGGCGATCCGGCAGCTCCTCGGCCAGGTCGGCCTGCAGCACGGCGAGGCGGATGGCACCCTTGGCGCCGCCGTAGATCTTCTCGGCGAAACGGGTGGCGAGTTCGTCGAAGTGGCGATCGCTCATTTGAGGAAGCGCCGTTCGTTATCGGCGAGCTTGTCGAGCACCGCCTGGTTCATGTCGAGGCCCAGCTCACTGCACAGTTGCAGCAGGTAAAGCACCACGTCGGCCACTTCCTGCCCGGCATGGGCGAGTTGCTCTGGAGGCAACTGGCGCGACTGCTCCTCGCTCAGCCACTGGAAGATTTCCACCAGCTCGGCCATTTCCACGCTGGCGGCCATGACCAGGTTCTTCGGGCTTTGGTAACGGCGCCAATCGTTGTGATCGCGAATGGCGTGCATGCGGGCGGTAAGTTCAGCGAGGTTCATGATGCGGCTCCGTTCGAGCCGCATAGCTTCGGCTCGAACGGAGGCGACCGCAAGTCGTTGGCGGGAAGGCGTCGGCAGAGCAGCGACTTTTGTGAGAGCGAGCTGGGCTCGCGAAGCTTTTCCGCTGGCCAGATTCGCGAGCAGAGCTCGCTCCTACGCACTCGCATAGCCGTAGCCCGGATGTGATCCGGGGCGGATGTTCTCGATATCAGCTCCCGGATAACATCGGGCCACGTCAGACAGTCAACGGCTGCCAGCTACCGGCCATATGCGGGGTGTCGCTTTCGCCGATGAGGCGGAACTGGCCGTTGGCGCCCGGCTCGCTGGCTTGCAGGGCCACGTGAGTGGGCAGCAGCACCGGCTTCTGGAACCGCACCTCGACCACGTAGCCGGCCTGCGGCAGGTGGGCCTGCAGGGCCGCCAGGCTGCGCGCCTTGTTCCACAGACCATGGGCGATGGCGCGCGGGAAGCCGAACAGACGTGCCGTTGCGGCGTACAGGTGGATCGGGTTGTAGTCGCCGGCCACACGCGCGTAGCGCCGGCCGGTATCGGCGGGCGCGCCCCAATCGGCCAGTGGCGTCAGCTCCAGCGGCGACTGTTCGGCGCGCAGTGGCGACTGCCCGTCGAGACGCAGGGCGCGGCAGAGAATGCGGCTGTCACCTTCCCAGAGCAGGCCGAGCTGATCTTCCAAACGGGTGATCAGGCTGAAGGTGGCGCCCTTGTCGTGCGGTTGCAGGTCAGTGACCTGCACGCTGATCTGGAACGGCCCCAGCCCGCCCAGTGGGCGCAGCACGCGGATACGATTTTCCAGATGCACCAGGCCCAGCAGCGGGAAGGGAAAGCGGCGGTCGGTGAGCAACTTCATCTGCAGACTGAAGGCCAGCACATGCGGATAGACCGGCGGCAGGTACGGGCTGTCTGCGATGGCGCAGACCTGGCGATAGCGCGCCAGGTGCTGCGGATCCACCTCCACGCGGCAGCGCAGGCCGATATTGGGTAACTGGCGGCCAGTCACCTTGCGGCGCAGGGCCGCGCGCAGGAACAGGCCAGGCAGGGCAGGTGGTGTATCGAGATCGAGCCAGTCGATGGCCATTGGCGAACTCCTTGGCGAATGAATGACAGCAGCTTAACCCTCAGACCCACGCTGGCATTGGCTGTTCTGCCCGGCGTGTGCGCAGGCTAGCCAATCGGTCTGCGACGTGGTTTGCGCGCGGCGGCTCGCTGCCCCTTGTAGGTCTTTGAAGAACGTCGGCGACGACTGCATGGATGCAGGAGGTAGAGCGAAGCAGGAAGCCCGAGCCGAGGCAGGCAATACAAGGCAAAAACGGGCGAGAAAGCGCAGTTTACGTGCTGTAAATGAGCATTTTGAGGCCGTTTTTAACGCAGAATTGCCAACGTAGGTAGTTCTTCAATGGCCTGCTAAGATGGCGCCGCTCACGAAAAATGCTCACTAATAAAAAGAACAGCAGGAATCATGCGTGACCTGACCGACGATGTGGCGCTGATGCGCCCGGTAATCGATGCCCTGCGTGCCAGTGGAACCGACCCTGACCGCGTGCTGGTGCGCGTTGGCCTGCCTCCTGGCGGCCTTCCGGCTGGCCGCTTTCCCCATGCGGCCCAGGCCGCGTTCTGGAAGGCTGCCAGCGAAGAGTGCGGCGAGGAGCACGTCGGCCTTTACCTGGCCCAGCACCTGCCCGCCTTCCATGGCCTGCTTCTGGAATACCTGTTTCTCTCCAGCGAAACCTTCGGCGTTGGCCTGCGCCACGCGCTGCGCTACGTGCGCCTGCTCTCCGACACCCTCAGCGCGCGTCTGGACGTAGACGGCGATATGGCCGTGCTGACGTTGGGCGTGGAGACCGACACGCCGCGGCATTTCCCGGAAATGTTGGCGGGGGCGGTGATCCGTCTGTTCGCGGCCTTGACCGAAAACGATTTTCGCCCGCGTGAGGTGCGTTTCATGCATGCCGAGGGCGCGCCCGCTGAGCGCTACCAGGCGGTTTATGGCTGCCCGGTACGCCTCGGCGCCGAGGACTGCGCGCTACTGTTCGACGCTGCGGTTCTGGACAAGGCTTCGCGCCACGCCGCACCTGAATTGCTGCGCATGCACGAGTCGTTGGCGCGGCGGCAATTGGCGGAAGTGGAGAGGCTGGACCTGGTGCGCCAGGTGCGCGAGCTGATCGCCGAGTTGTTGGTCAATGGCGGCGCCACCCTGGAACAGGTGGCAGCGCGCTTGAACATGCCGGCACGGCGCCTGCGTGAGCGCCTGGCCATGGCTGGGGTGCGCTTCAACGACCTGATCACCGACTACCGCTGTCGCCTGGCCAAGGAGCTGCTGCTCAAGACCGACGAGCGCATCGAGGTGATAGTCGAGCGCACCGGCTTCTCCGAGCCGAGCACCTTCTACCGCGCGTTCAAGCGCTGGGTCGGGGAAACGCCGGTGGAGTTTCGCAAGCGCGGCAAAGGTTGATGCCATCCTGTGGGAGGGGCTTTAGCCGCGACCGTCGCCGCTGAAGCGCCTCCCACACATAGTCACTCGTGACCGTAGGGCGGGCCGGGCGGCGATCCGCTTCAGCCCACCAGCGCAACGGTCTCAGGCGCCCAGCAGGCTCTGCCCACACACGCGCAGCACCTGCGCGGTCACCGCACCCGAGCCCGGCTGGGCGAACCAGGCCACGGCTTCGGCGACGTCCTGCGGCAGGCCACCCTGACTCATCGAATTCATCCGTCGCCCGGCTTCGCGGATGCCCAGCGGAATGGCGGCGGTCATCTGGGTTTCGATGAAGCCGGGGGCCACGGCGTTGATGCTGATGCCTTTCTTTGCCAGGGCCGGCGCCCAGGCCTGAGCCAGGCCGATCACGCCAGCCTTGCTCACCGCGTAGTTGGTCTGGCCCATGTTGCCGGCGATGCCGCTGATCGAGGCGATCAGCACCACGCGGCCGTTGTCGTGCAGCTTGTCGGCGTCCAGCAGCGCCTGGGTCAGCACCTGTGGCGCCTTGAGGTTGACGTCGATCACCGAGTTCCAGAACGCATCGCTCATCTTCGCCAGGGTCTTGTCGCGAGTGATACCGGCGTTGTGCACGACGATATCCAGGCCCTCGGGCAGCGCCTCGACCAGGCGCTGCGGCGCATCCTCGGCGCAGATGTCCAGGGTCACCGCCTGCCCACCCAGGCGCGCGGCCAGTGCCTGCAGCGCATCGGCCGCCTGGGGTACATCGAGCAGCACCACCTCGGCGCCGTCACGCGCCAGCACTTCGGCGATGGCGGCACCGATGCCGCGCGAGGCGCCGGTGACCAGGGCCTTCTTGCCGGCCAATGGGCGCGTCCAGTCCTTGACCTGTTCGCCGCAGGCGCCCAGGCGCAGCACCTGGCCGGAGACATAGGCACTCTTGGGCGAGAGGAAGAAGCGCAGCGCGCCTTCCAGTTGCTGCTCGCCACCCTTGCCGACATAGAGCAACTGCACGCTGCCACCGCGACGGATTTCCTTGCCCAGCGAGCGGGTGAAACCTTCCAGTGAACGCTGCACGCTGGCGGCGATCGGGTCTTTGAGCGACTCGGGCGCGCGCCCCAGCACCACCACGCGAGGGCTATTGGCCAACCCCTTGAACGTGGGCTGGAAGAAATCGCGCAGCTCGATCAGCTGCTCGAAACGGGTCAGGTGGCTGGCGTCGAAGACCAGCGCCTTGAGTTTGGGGCCATGCTCGGCGGTCCAGCGGGGCAGGTCGAGCTGGCCGTCGCGAGCTGAGAACAATTGATCGGTGAGCTTGTTGGCGAAGGGCATCACGGCCTGGAGCAGTTCGCCTTCACCACCGAGCAGCAGGGCGCCGTCCACCGGTCGCACGCGGCCGGCCATCCAGCGTTCCAGGCGCACGGGCGCCGGCAGGCCGAGGGCGCCAACCAGGCGGCGGCCGGTGGAGGAGTTGGCGAAAGCGAGGTAACGATCGGACATGAAGGGCTCCTGCGGGCGAATCGAAAGTCGTGCCACTGTACGCGGCAGTGGGCAAAGCGCAATTGACTCTGTCGCCTCACATGCCGGCAAGGCGGCCAATGTTCGCACCTGTTTGAGGTTTAGCCTGTGCGGCCAGAAGGCTACAGTGTCAGTCTCATGTTTCTGGGAACCGGCTGACGGGCAATAGTTCGCCACAGGTTTCTTCGATTTCTCGACCAGCAAGGAGTCCCCATGACCCAGTTGCGCCGGGTCGCCATCGTAGGCGGCAATCGTATCCCGTTCGCCCGTTCCAACACTGTCTACGCCAGGGCGAGCAATCAGGAGATGTTGACCAGCGCCCTCGAAGGGCTGGTGGAGCGTTTCAATCTGCATGGCGAGCGCCTCGGTGAGGTGGTGGCCGGTGCCGTGCTCAAGCACTCGCGGGACTTCAACCTGACCCGTGAATGCGTGCTGGGCTCGCGCCTGGCGCCGGAGACGCCGGCCTACGACCTGCAGCAGGCCTGCGGCACCGGCCTGGAAGCGGCGATTCTGGTGGCCAACAAGATCGCTCTTGGGCAGATCGACTGTGGCATCGCCGGCGGCGTCGATACCACCTCCGATGCGCCCATCGGCGTCAACGAGGGGCTACGGCAGATTCTGCTCGAGGCCAATCGCAGCAAGAGCACCGGCGACAGGATCAAGAGCCTGCTGAAGATTCGCCCGCGCCACCTGGCGCCGCACATTCCGCGTAATGGTGAGCCGCGCACCGGCTTGTCGATGGGCGAGCACTGCGAGCTGATGGCGCAGCGCTGGGCCATCCCGCGTGACGAGCAGGATCAGCTGGCACTGGCCAGTCACCTGAAGCTGGCGGCGTCCTACGCCGAGGGTTGGCACGATGACCTGATGACGCCGTTTCTCGGCCTCACCCGCGACCAGAACCTGCGCCCGGACATCAGCGCGGAGAAGCTTGCGACCCTCAAGCCCTGTTTCGAACGCGGACCGCGTGGCACGCTGACCCCGGCCAACTCCACGCCGCTGACCGATGGCGCCTCGCTGGTGCTGCTGGCCAGCGAGGAATGGGCCAAGGCCCGCGGCTTGCCGGTGCTGGCTTACCTGCGCGATGGCGAAGCGGCGGCGGTGGACTTCGTCCAGGGCAAAGAGGGCCTGCTCATGGCACCGGTGTACGCGGTGCCGCGTCTGCTGGCGCGCAATGGCCTGACCCTGCAGGACTTTGACTACTACGAGATCCACGAGGCCTTCGCCGCTCAGGTGCTGTGCACGCTCAAGGCCTGGGAAGACGCCGAGTACTGCAAGGAGCGCCTGGACCTGGACGCCGCCCTGGGGTCCATCGACCGCAGCAAGATGAACGTCAAGGGCAGCTCGCTGGCTGCCGGTCACCCGTTCGCGGCCACCGGTGGACGCATCGTCGCCAACTTGGCCAAGCTGCTGTCGGTGGCCAGTGAGGGGCGCGGTTTGATCTCCATCTGCGCGGCAGGCGGTCAGGGTGTGACCGCAATCCTCGAGCGGTAATCCAATACGGGTGGTTGCAAGTCATCGCGATCACTCGATGTAAGCAACTCCGTGATTCGGGCGGCCCGCATAGCGCGTGGCCGCCCTTTTTTTTGCGCGAAGGTTCGCGGCGGGGCGCCGCTCCTACAGGTAGGTGCCACAGCTTTTCGTAGGAGCCCCGCCCCGGGGCGAAGCTTTTCTGGCCAGCGCTGCGGTGGCCTGTCGCGCGGCAAATCACCACAGCGCCAGTTATGCCTTTAGCGGCTAGTCTTTTAGTATGCATTGATCCAGATCAATACGCCTTTTCGCGCTTTACTCAGCAGCTTCTCGGCTGCATACCACTTCCATAAGAACAATTTCAGTTCGTTTGACTCCAACACTTGGAGTCTATGGATCGGCTTTACGTGCTGGGGCCGAAATAACCCTGAATGAGGATGTGACATGTTCGGTCTAGAGGCGCTTGATCTCGCCCGAATCCAGTTTGCCTTCACCATTTCCTTCCACATCGTCTTCCCGGCCATCACCATCGGCCTGGCCAGTTATCTGGCGGTGCTCGAAGGTCTGTGGCTGAAGACCGGCAATACGCTATATCGCGATCTCTACCACTTCTGGTCGAAGATCTTCGCGGTCAATTTCGGCATGGGCGTAGTCTCCGGTCTGGTAATGGCCTATCAGTTCGGCACCAACTGGAGCGCATTCTCCGATTTTGCCGGGGCGGTCACCGGGCCACTACTGACGTACGAGGTGCTCACCGCGTTCTTCCTCGAAGCGGGCTTCCTCGGCGTCATGCTGTTCGGCTGGAATCGCGTCGGACCGGGCCTGCACTTCTTCTCCACGGTGATGGTGGCCATCGGCACACTGATCTCGACTTTCTGGATTCTCGCCTCCAATAGCTGGATGCACACGCCGCAGGGGTTCGAGATCATCGACGGGCGGGTGATTCCGGTGGACTGGTTCGCCGTGGTGTTCAACCCGTCGTTCCCCTATCGCCTGGCGCATATGGCTACGGCGGCGTTCCTCGCCACCGCCTTCTTCGTTGGCGCCTCGGCGGCCTGGCACCTGCTGCGCGGGCGTGACAACCCGGCGATCCGCAAGATGCTCTCGATGGCACTGTGGATGGCCCTGCTGGTGGCGCCGGTGCAGGCCTTCATCGGTGACCTGCACGGCCTCAATACGCTCAAGTATCAGCCGGCGAAGATCGCCGCCATCGAGGGCCACTGGGAGAACGTCGGCGACGAGCCGACCCCGCTGATCCTCTTCGGCTGGCCGGATATGGAGCGCGAGGAAACCCGCTTCAAGGTGGAAATCCCCGCGCTCGGCAGCCTGATCCTGACCCACAGCCTGGACAAGCAGGTGCCGGCGCTCAAGGACTTCCCGCCGGAAGACCGGGCCAATTCCACCATCGTCTTCTGGACCTTCCGCGTCATGGTCGCCATGGGACTGATGATGATCCTCACCGGCCTGTGGGGCACCTGGCTGCGTCGCGGCGAGCGGTTGTATACCTGCCGGCCGTTCCTGCACCTGGCGGTGTGGATGGGCCCCAGCGGGATCATCGCCATCCTCGCGGGCTGGTACACCACCGAGATCGGCCGCCAGCCGTGGATCGTCCATGGTCTGATGCGTACCGCCGATGCTTCATCAGGGCATAGTGCGGCGCAGCTGGGCTTCACTCTGGCGCTGTTCGTGGTGGTCTATTTCGTGCTGTTCGGTGCGGGTATCGGCTACATGCTGCGCCTGGTGCGCAAGGGGCCGAAGATCGATGAGGGCAAGGAAACCTCAGAGGGTGGGCCTGGTCAACCGCGTACGCCAGCGCGTCCGCTGTCGGCTGCCGAAGAAGGCTTGGAAGACGGCGAAACCGACACCTTGCCGGAGAGGAGCTGAACATGGGTATCGACCTTCCGCTGATCTGGGCGGTGATCATCGCCTTCGGTGTGATGATGTATGTGGTGATGGATGGCTTCGATCTGGGCATCGGCATCCTCTTTCCCTTCGTCCGTGATGACGGCGAGCGCGACGTGATGATGAACACCGTCGCGCCGGTCTGGGACGGCAACGAGACCTGGCTGGTACTCGGCGGGGCAGGGCTGTTCGGCGCCTTCCCGCTGGCCTATGCGGTGGTACTCGACGCGCTTTATTTGCCGCTGATCCTGATGCTGCTGGGGCTGATCTTCCGAGGCGTGGCTTTCGAGTTCCGCTTCAAGGCCAAGGCGCACAAGCGTCACCTGTGGGATAAGGCCTTCATCGGCGGCTCGCTGACCGCCACCTTCTTCCAGGGTGTAGCGCTGGGTGCCTATATCGATGGCTTCGAGGTGGTCAACCGACGCTTTGCCGGCGGCGCCTTCGACTGGCTGACGCCGTTCTCGGTGTTCTGCGGCCTAGCGCTGATCGCCGCCTATGCATTGCTCGGCTGCACCTGGCTGATCATGAAGACCGAAGGCCGTCTGCAGCAGCAGATGCATGACCTCGGCCGGCCGCTGATCTTCGTGGTGCTGGCCGTGACCGGCATCGTCAGCCTGTGGACGCCGCTGGCGCATCCGGATATCGCCGAGCGCTGGTTCAGCCTGCCCAACCTGTTCTGGTTCATGCCCGTGCCGGTGTTGGTGCTGCTGTGCACCTGGGCGCTGCTGCGCGCCGTGGCCAACAACGCCAACTACTCGCCGTTCCTGCTCACCCTGGCGTTGATCTTCCTCGGCTACAGCGGCCTGGGCATCAGCCTGTGGCCGAATGTGATTCCGCCGTCGATCAGTATCTGGGAGGCCTCCGCACCGCCGCAGAGCCAGGGCTTCATGCTGGTGGGCGCCTTGTTCATCATCCCCTTCATCCTCATGTACACCGCCTGGAGCTATTACGTGTTTAGAGGCAAGGTGACGGTGGATGACGGCTACCACTGAGAACCGGTCCAAAGCCTGCTGCGCGTCGGCCCTGCGGCGTTAAAAGCAGGCTCGGCCTGCTCATGTACCACTTGTACAGTCGAACGCGACTCCGACCGGTCCTCGCCTGCTTTGACCAGCCGGAGGCTGTTACTAACGTTGCGCCTTGCATGGCTCTAGCTCGCGAGGCTTTGAATCAGGTTCTTAGGAGACGGTCATGACCGAAACCGAAGAGAAGAAACCGCTGTGGCAGCGTCTGGGTTGGCTGGTGCTGATCTGGGCCTGCAGCGTCACTGCGCTGGGTATCGTGGCCTGGCTGTTGCGCCAGTTCATGAGCGCGGCGGGGTTGGGGACGCCGGGCTGAGGCCGCGGTTGATCCCGGCGAGTGCTTGTTCCCATACTGGTCTCCTTTCTTCGCACGCCAAGGAGGCCCGATGTTCGCCCTGAGCGATACCCTCAAACGCCGCTTCGCCGGGCTGAAATCCACCGCTGATTTCTGGTCGCTGCGCCATGTGCAGGAAAGCCGGGAGTCCTACTGGGTACGCCGGCGTGTGGCGCAGGCGCCGTCCTTCGTCGACGATGCCGGCGCCATGCTCACCGTGCGTATCGCCGGTGTCGAAGCCTATGCGGCCACCAGCGATCTCAGTCAGGCCGGTTTGCAGGCTGCGCTGGAGCGTGCCGAGCAGATGGCCCGTGCTCTGGTCGGGCATAACCTGCTGGATCTCGCCAGCCTGTCGTACCCGACTGAGCAAAACGACGATGTGATGCCGGGTTACGAGCAGCCGCTGGCGGGCGCCGCTCACTGGTTCGAGCTGCTGATGGCGGAGTCGGCGCTGATTCCACAGGATGCGCGTCTGGTCGACAGCCATGTCGGGCTGACCTTCACCTGTCATGAGCAGATCTACCTCAACAGCGCTGGCGCCTGCCTGCGTCGTGCCCAGCGCTACGTCTTTCCGCAGGTGGGCGTCACCGCCAGCGACGAGCATGACAGCCAGAGTCGCAGTTTCGGCGGCACCCATCTAGCGCGGCAGGGCGGTGCCGAGGTGCTGCAGCAGTTGGGCGTGATCGGCAGTGCCGAGCGCATTGCCGACGAGGCATTGCAACTGCTGCTGGCGCCCAACACCCCGAACGGTTCGCGCGACCTTTTGCTGATGCCGGACCAGATGATCCTGCAGATCCACGAGTCCATCGGCCATCCGCTGGAGCTGGACCGCATCCTCGGTGATGAGCGCAATTTCGCCGGCACCAGCTTCATTCGCCAGGAGGATTTCGGGCAGTATCCATACGGCTCGCCGCTGCTCAACGTGACCTTCGATCCGGGCGTGCCGGGCGAGTTGGCCAGCTACCGTCACGATGACGACGGCACCCCGGCGCAGCGCGAATACCTGATCCGCGATGGCATCCTCCAGCGTCCGCTCGGCGGCGCGCTGTCGCAATGGCGCAGCGGCCTGCCGGGTGTGGCCAACAGCCGCGCCTGCAGCTGGAACCGGCCGCCCATCGACCGCATGGCCAATCTCAATCTGGAGCCGGGTGACAAGACCCAGGCCGAGCTGATCGGCGGCATCGAACGCGGCATCCTGATGAGCAACAACCGCTCATGGTCGATCGACGACGCGCGCAACAAGTTCCAGTTCGGCTGCGAGTGGGGTCAACTGATCGAGAACGGCGAGCTCAAGGGCGTGGTGAAGAACCCCAACTACCGCGGCATCAGCTCGCGGTTCTGGCGCAACCTGCGCGCGGTGGGCGATGTCAGCACTTTCGAGGTGATGGGTACACCCTATTGCGGCAAGGGCGAGCCCAACCAGGTGATTCGCGTGGGGCACGCTTCACCGGCCTGCGTCTTCGCCGATATCGACGTTTTTGGAGGGGCTGCCTGATGGACGCACATCAGCATTTCAGTGCGTTGCTGGAGTATCTGCAGGCGCAAGTCGTGGGCGAGGAGGGTTTCACCCTGGCCTACGGCGCCGAGGTTTCCAGCTTTATCCGTTTCAACCAGGGCCAGGTGCGCCAGGTCGGCGATGTGCAGCAGGTCTACGTCACCCTGTCGCTGTACCAGGGCCAGCGCCATGCCGAAAGCAAACTGGCGCTCAGTGGCGTGCTCGACGAGGATTTGCCGCGCCTGCAGCAGATAGTGCAGCGCCTGCGTGGCGTGCTGCCAACCTTGAGTGACGACCCTTATCTGCGCGTGAACCGTGAGGCTTGGTGTAGCGAGTTGGCGGGCGAAGCGGTGCGGCTGGATAGTGCGGCCATGGCACAGCAGATCGTCGCGGCAGCCGCGGGGCTGGATCTGGTCGGCTTTCTGGCCGTGGGGCCGCAGTATCAGGGCTTCGCCAGTTCCTGGGGCGCGTTCGGCTGGTACGCCGCGAGCAGTTTCAACTTCGAATTCAGCCTCTTTCACGGCAACGGCCAGGCCGTGAAAAGCGGCTATGCCGGCGAGCTGTGGGACGCCCAGGCGTTCGCTCGCAAGCTGGAGCGTGCACGGCAACAGCTGGAATTTCTCGGTCGACCGGCCAAGCTGCTGCAGCCAGGGGCCTATCGCGCCTATCTGGCACCAGCTGCGCTGGAGGAACTGGTCAGCCTGTGCTGCTGGGGCTTCGGCGCCCAGGCACTGGCTTCGGGTGGTAGTCCCTTGCAGCGTCTGTTCAATGGCAAGGCCGAACTCAGCCCGTTGGTGACGATGGACGAACGCATCGAGGGTGGCTTGGCGCCGGCTTTCACCTCCGAAGGGCCACGGCAGCCGTTGCGCCTGATTGGCCAGGGGCGACCTGGCGAACGTCTGGTCAGCTCACGCAGTGCCGCGGAATATGGGCTGATCGCCAATGGCTCGGGCAGTGGCGAATACCCGATGTCCTTGCAGATGCATGGCGGTGAACTGGATGAGCAGCACGTGCTGCAACAGCTCGGTACCGGGCTGTATATCGGCAACCTGTGGTACGGCAATTTCTCCGACCTGCCCGCGGCACGCCTGACCGGCATGACCCGCTTCGCCACCTTCTGGGTCGAGGATGGGCAGATCCAGGCGCCGGTCAACACCATGCGTTTCGATGACTCGCTGTTCGACTTCCTAGGCCCGCAACTGGAGGCCTTGACCCGCGAGCCCGAGCTGCTGTTGCCCAGCGGCACTTATGGCGCCAGGCAGACGGGCTCGATGGCCTTGCCGGGCGCGTTGCTGTCGCGGTTTACCCTGACGTTATGATGCTCATTCGAGCATGTGGGCGCGCAGCACGCGCTCCTCTCGCATGATGTGGATGATGAAAACCGTTGCGTCTGTATAGCGGTAGAAAATTCGGCAGGGCGGGACGATGATTTCGCGGTACATGGAGTGTGGAAGCTCATCAGGAACGCGGCCCGACAGGGGAAAGTCTGCTAACCGTGAAACCGTTTCAACGGCCCTCCTGACCAGCGCTCGCGCGGCGTCCGGTTTGTCGAGGGCGATGTAGTGCGCGAGATCGTCGAGCTGCTCGAGGGCGGTGTTCGTCCAGACTATTTCAGCCATTTGCTCAGCCTTTCCTTGGCCTGCTCATGGTTCAGGGTGTTGCCCTCGATTACGGCACGTTCTCCGCGAGCCAGAGCATCCAGAAGGGCAAGACGCTTCTGCATGAACTGGTAGTCATCGACATCCACCAGATAAGCCGAAGGCATTCCATGCTCGGTGATCAGTACAGGTTCTTTGGACTCGTGAAGGTCGGCCAGAATCTTGGTGGCCTGTCGCTTCAGGTTGGTTACCAGCTCGACTTTCATGGACGGTGCCCGTTGCGCAGATGAAAGTGCCACTTTAGTGATACTTTTCGACCGTTACAATCAACGGGTCACTTTCTCGCCTTGAGCACCACGAATTTCGGGTTGGCCGCCACCTGCTCGACGCCACGGAACAGGCGCCCCAGCTTGGCGTGGTAGCCCAGGTGGCGGTTGCCGACGATCCACAGTTCACCGCCGGTGACCAACGCCGCGCGGGCCTGCTGGAACATGCGCCAGGCGAGGAAGTCGCCGACCACCTGCTGCTGGTGAAAGGGCGGGTTGCACAGCACCAGATCCAGCGAGTCAGCCGGCTGCTCGGCCAGGCCGTCGCCGGCACGGATCGTTACAGCTCGATCACCGAGGGCCGCCCGCCAGTTTTCCTGCGCCGATTGCACGGCCATATACGACTCGTCCACCAGCGTCAGTTCTGCCTGCGGGCTGCCCAGAGCGTAGGCGATACCGAGCACGCCGTTACCACAACCGAGATCGGCGACGCGCACGCGGCCGAGGTGGCGCGGCAGATGCGGGAGAAAGGCGCGGGTGCCGATATCCAGGCCGTCGCGGCAGAACACATTGGCGTGGTTGACCAGCTCCAGCGCTGGTTTATCCAGGCGGTAGCGGGTCGGGTAGGGCGAGTGCGGCGCCGCCTTGGTTTCAGGCGTGGCGACCAGCAATCGGGCTTTCTTCACGGCCAGCGAGGCCTGCACCGGGCCGATGTATTGCTCCAGTAGATCACCGGCGGCGCGCGGCAGGTGCTTGATCATCGCCCCTGCTACCACGCGGGCATTCGGCGCCAACTGGCCGTGCAGGCGAATCAGTTGCTCCTCCAGCAGCGCCAGGGTCTTCGGCACACGGATCAGTATCCAGTCGAACGGCCCTTGCGGCGTTTCGCTGCTCGGCAGAAAGGTCACAGCGTCGCCACTCAGGCCATTGCCGGCGAGGTTCTTCTGCAGGGCGAGAAAGCCCAGGTGTGAGTCACCGCTGCTGGTCACTTGGCAGTGTCCGGCCAGCGAGCAGGCGAGGGCGCCGAAGCTGTCGTTGAGTAGCAGCACCCGGCTACCTGCCTCGATGCCATGCTCATGAAGATGACCCAGCAGGTATTCGTCGGCGGCATCGAAGGCTTGGAGCGGCTCGTTCGCCTGGTGCGGCTGACGCTGCAGTTCGAGGCTGGCGAAGGGAGTTTCGAGAGTAGGCATGCAAACCTTCGGTGTTTGTTGCTGGCCGATTGCGCCAGACTGGACAGGTATTCAATGAAGAGGTGCCTCTAAACACGTAGGCGAGGCAGTCAGCACAAGGCAAAAACAAGCGAGAAACGGTCGGAGTCGCGCTCGACTTTACGAGTTGTAAATGAGCATTTTGATCGGACTCGCGCACGAGCTTGTTTTTAACGCAGTGATGACAACGCAGATAGTGTTTGGAGGTGCCTGAAGGGGCGATTATGACCGTCAGCGAAGACAAGTTCACCCGTCAGACGCTGCTCGAGGTACGCAGCCTGACGCCGAGTCTGTTCACCCTGCGCACCACCCGGGACCCGGGCTTTCGTTTCCGCGCCGGGCAGTTCGTGCGCCTGGGCGTGGAGAAAGCCGGTGGCAGCGTGGTCTGGCGCGCCTATTCGCTGGTGTCCGCGCCACATGACGAGTTTCTCGAGTTCTTCTCCATCGTGGTGCCGGGCGGCGAATTCACCAGCGAGTTGAGTCGACTGCACGTGGGCGACAGCTTGCTGGTGGAGAAGATGGCGACCGGCTTTCTGACCCTGGATCGTTTCGTCGATGGCCGTGACCTCTGGCTGCTGGGTAGCGGCACTGGCATCGCGCCGTTTTTGTCGATCCTGCAGGATTTCGAGGTGTGGCAGCGCTTCGAGCGTATCGTGCTGGTGTACAGCGCGCGCAGCTTCGCCGAACTGGCCTATCAGCCGCTGATCAGGAGTTTTGGCGAGCTGGAGCACCTGGCCGAATTCGCTGACAAGCTCACCTACCTGCCGGTGGTCACCCGCGAGCAAGCGCCGGGCTGCCTGAATGCGCGTATCACCGATCTGCTCGACAACGGTGAGCTGGAGCGCGCCGCCGGGCTTGAGCTGACGCCCGAATATTCGCGAGTGATGATCTGCGGCAACCCGCAGATGATCGACGACATTCGTCAGCGTCTGAAGGTGCGCGGCCTGAATCTGAGCCTGACCCGGCGGCCGGGTCAGGTGGCGGTGGAAAACTACTGGTGATCAGTATTCGCGGATTGCCTTGAGTCGATGTTCCCAACGGCGCTTGGCGAAGCGGCGCATGTTGGGGATGTCGTCGGTCTCGTCGAGAATCGGCTTGCCGATGATGGTTTCCATGATGTCTTCCAGCGTCACCAGGCCGTGCCAGCTACCGAACTCGTCATACACCAGGCACATGTGCTGACGCTCCTGCATGAGCAGGGTCATCAGGTTTTCCACGTTCATGCTGTCCGACACGACCTTGATCGGCTTCATGATCTGAGTGATCGGTTCGCCATCGTTCTCGGCCGCCAGGGCGTCATAACGGAACACCACGCCCAGCGGCGATTCGTCCTCGCCGATCACCGGGTAACGGGAGAATTGGCTCTCGCGGGCGCGCGCCTTGAACGCGGCGATCGATTCATCCGGTGCGGCGGATTCGCAGACGATGCGTGGGGTCATGATGTCGCGCAGACGAATCTCGTGCAGGTCGAGGATATTGCTGATCACCCGATGCTCGTCTTCGTCGAGCTTGCCCACTTCGCGGCCAAGCAGGGTCAGCGCCTTGATCTCCTGGCGAATGTCGTGCTCCGGCTCCTTGCCGCCGAACAGGCGCATGATCAGGTCCGACATGACGATGAACGGCTTGAGCAGCAGGATCATGAAGCGCAGCAGGGCCGGCAGGAAGGGCGCCAGGGCGCGCCAGTAACGGGCACCGATGGTCTTCGGCAGAATCTCCGAAAGCACCAGGATCAGCAGGGTCATGACCGCCGAGGCGATACCCAGGTAACCGTCACCGAAGACGATCGCCACCTGCGCACCAACGCCGGTCGCACCAACGGTATGCGCCACGGTGTTGAGGGTCAGGATGGCCGCCAGCGGCTGGTCGATCTTGTCTTTGAGCTCTTTCAGCCTTTCGTACAGCTGCGGTTTTGCGACCTTCTGCTGTGCGATGTAACTGGGCGTGAGGGAAAGCAGGGCGGCTTCGAGGATGGAACAGATGAACGAAACCAGAATGGAGAGGACAGCGAACGCTATCAGGAGTGTCATGTAGAGGGGTAGGTGGCCAATGGCCGGCAAATTTAGCGCAAGTGCATTGGAAAAAGCAGAAAAGCTGCAACATTTCATTTCGTCATGCTGGCGCCATTGAAGTTCGCTGCCCAGCGTCTTGCCTGCCGATATTTCACTGGCTGCACGTAGCCCAGCTTCGACTAGGCTAAAGGGACACTATCTGGGGAGGTCCTCCATGCCGCTTGAACATCACCCGTTGACCCGTGAATTCCCTCAGCAAGGCGACGTTATGCGCAAGCTGATGCAAAGTCACCCGCACTTCCCTCGCCTGGCTGGCGAATATGAAGCGCTGGACAAGCGCATCTACGAAATAGAGGACGGTCGCGAGGCTGTCGACGACCTGACCTTGCAGGGGCTCAAACTGCAGCGTGTGGGCCTCAAGGACGAGATCGCCGATCTGCTGCGCAAGGCGGGCAGTGCTTGATCCGGATCAAATGAACGGTCGACGTGCAGCGCTAGGCTGGAGCCATCTTCCCTGTCAGAGGCTTCATCATGCACGTCGACCACCATCCGCTGGTTCATGATTTCCCCGAACTGCGCAACGAACTGCAGCGCCTGCGGCAGAGCGATGAACAGTTCTCGCGCCAGGCCGAAGAGTACGAAGCGCTGGACAAGCGCATCTGCCGTATCGAGGACGGTATCGAGTTGCTCGATGACGTCACCCTCAGCGCGCTGAAACTCAACCGTGTGGCAATGAAGGACGAGTTGGCGCGCCAGCTCAAACGCGCTGCGGGGCAGTGCTGCGGTTGTGGCAATGGCTGCAAGGGCTGAGTCGTAGAAGCCGGCTTGCCGGCGTGTTGGTGAAAGGCTGATCGCCCGCAAGTGGGCTCCTGCGATCAGGCGTTTTCAATGTACGGGCGGGTTGATCAGATAAGTGAGCAGCCCGTCCGCCTCTTCTTCCGTCCACACTTCGCGCGCCGGTCTGGGCCATTCGCTCAACAGCTGCTGCCAGAAGGCGCAGGCCAACTCATCCTGGCGGTAGAAACGCAGCAGCCAGGGCCGGCCGTCGCCCATTACCTGCTGTACCAGGGCGCGACCGATGCCCTGGCGACGATACTTTTTCAGGATGAACAGATCGGCGAACTCCGGCACATCAAGACCGGGTAACTCGCTCTGTTCGATCAGCAGGAAGCCGGCAATGAAGCCGTCGACCAGGATCAGTTGCGCACTCCAGCCCGGCTCCTGCCAATAGCGCTGCAGGTGGGGTTGGTGGATGTAGAAGCGACCGTCCGTCTCCACGTCTTCCTGCTCCCAGTCCGAACTTTCGTAGGCGTAGAACTGGTAGAGGTTGGCCAGTAGAGGCAGCTGTTCGGCGCTGGTGGGTAGCAGTTGGATCTGCATATGGGCATTCCGGGCAGAGTGGCTGTGATCTGTAAATTTATCCAGTTGTTCGGTATCGTTCCAGCCTTCGTTCAGCGGCAGGATTGATCGCAATGGCCAAGGCAAAACGCATGTACGGCTGCACCGAGTGCGGCGCCAACTTCCCCAAATGGGCAGGGCAGTGTGGGGAGTGTGGCGCCTGGAATACCTTGGTCGAAACCGTGGTCGAGGGCGCCACGCCCAGTGGGCGCACTGGCTGGGCCGGCGACAAGGCCAATATCAAGACCCTGGCTGAGGTCAGTGTCGAGGAAATCCCGCGTTTTTCCACCGCTTCCGGTGAACTGGATCGGGTGCTCGGTGGCGGCCTGGTGGATGGCTCGGTGGTGCTGATCGGTGGCGATCCAGGCATCGGCAAGTCGACCATCCTGCTGCAGACCCTGTGCAATATCGCCACGCGTTTTCCCGCCCTTTACGTCACCGGTGAGGAATCGCAGCAGCAGGTGGCCATGCGTGCGCGGCGGCTGGATCTGCCGCAGGACAAGCTCAAGGTGATGACCGAAACCTGCATCGAATCGATCATCGCCACCGCCCGCCAGGAAAAACCCAAGGTCATGGTCATCGACTCGATCCAGACCATCTTCACCGAGCAACTGCAGTCGGCGCCAGGCGGCGTGGCCCAGGTGCGCGAGAGTGCGGCGCTGCTGGTGCGCTTCGCCAAGCAGAGCGGCACGGCGATCTTTCTCGTCGGCCACGTCACCAAGGAGGGCGCGTTAGCCGGCCCGCGCGTGCTGGAGCACATGGTCGACACCGTGCTGTATTTCGAGGGTGAGTCCGACGGTCGCCTGCGCCTGCTACGGGCGGTGAAGAACCGTTTCGGCGCGGTCAACGAACTGGGTGTGTTCGGCATGACCGACAAGGGCCTGAAGGAAGTCTCCAATCCCTCGGCGATCTTCCTCACCCGCGCGCAGGAGGCCGTGCCCGGCAGCGTGGTGATGGCTACCTGGGAAGGCTCGCGACCGATGCTGGTGGAGGTGCAGGCGCTGGTCGACACCAGTCATCTGGGCAATCCGCGCCGCGTCACCCTGGGCCTGGATCAGAACCGCCTGGCCATGCTGCTGGCGGTACTGCACCGCCACGGCGGCATTCCGACCTATGACCAGGACGTGTTCCTCAACGTGGTTGGCGGGGTCAAGGTGCTGGAAACGGCGTCCGACCTGGCACTGATGGCGGCGGTGATCTCCAGCCTGCGCAACCGGCCGCTGCAACATGACCTGCTGGTGTTCGGCGAGATTGGTCTGTCCGGCGAGATTCGTCCGGTGCCGAGCGGTCAGGAGCGTCTGAAGGAGGCGGCCAAGCATGGTTTCAAGCGCGCCATCGTGCCCAAGGGCAATGCCCCCAAGGAAGCACCGCCGGGTTTGCAGATAGTAGCCGTCACGCGCCTGGAACAGGCGCTGGATGCGCTTTTCGAGTAACTAAAGTCGCGGCTAAAACCCTTCCTGCTCTACCTGCATATGTGCCAACTGTAGGAGCCCGCTTGCGGGCGATCATCGATAAAAGCATCGCCGGCAAGCCGGCTCCTACAGGTCCATCCGGGCTACGTCTCTGTATCGGCTGCGGCGTTCTGCCGCGAGTGGGGCGGGTCGAAAATTGACCGAGGTCAATAAGTAGCAGGCTATCGGCGCGCAGCATGAAGGCGTATCCACTGAAGGAGACGCCATCATGTTCCTGTTCTTCGATTTCTTTTCCCGGGCTTTCAACTTCGACGCCAAGGCCATCGAGTCGCGCGATGCGCGCCGTCAGGCGCAGCGTATTCAGGCGCGTCGCCAGCGTCGTGAACAGGCAGAGGCTGCCTGCTTGCGCCACTGACTGCTAGGCTCTGTACGAAAAGTGCCTGCGCTCGGTGATGCTTCGTTAAAAACCGGTTCGGAATGCTCATTTACCACTCGTAAACTGCGCTTCCTCACCGGTTTTTGCCTCGCCTGACCTTCGCTCGACGACTTTTCGTATAGAACCTAGTCGTCTTCGCCCAATGCCGCCAGTTCTCGCTCCAGCAGCTGTTCATCGCCGAGGTTGAGTTCGACCAGGCGGCGCAGGTGGCTGATGGAATCCAGGTCGATATGGCGGCAGACGAAACCGAGCGACTGCGGCTGGGTGCGCGTCAGTACCACTTCCATCTTCACCTTGGCTTCGTCCCCCAGTTCGATAAGGGCTTCGAAGGGCTGGTTCGGGTCCCCGTTCCAATCACGTGGGGTCTTGATCAGCAGGCCCTTGAGAGAGATATCGTGCAGAGCTGCCGACCATTGTCGCTCACCCTGAGCGATGACGGTGGGGGCGTCGAAGGCGATGCGCTGAAAGCGCCGACGCTCGTTGGCTGATTCACTCATGCCCATACTCCTGAAGGATTTACATCACTATAGCCAAGGCTGACGGCCCCGTGCTTTGCCGCTGTGTCGCAGCGCACAGCTGAGACACATCAGTTTGACAGGTGGCCAAGTCTCGCCAAAGCTCCTTGTGTAGTTTTTATTACTCAATATTGCGGAGCGACATATATGAGCAAGCGACTGCTGGGTAAAGGTTTGGTCTTCGGTCTGTTGAGCATGGCCAGTGTTGGTGCGTTTGCCGATGCTGCGGGCGGCAATGGCTGCGGCTGGGGCAACATGCTGTTCGAAGGGCAGCGTGGCATGGCCCCGCACTTCCTGGCCACCACCACCAATGGCACCTCGGGTAACGCCACCTTCGGTATGACCTCTGGTACCAACGGTTGCGACACCAGTGGCGCGCTGGGCTACAACGGCCGCTCCATGCTGGCGATGAACGGCATGCTCGATTCCATCGCCGAAGACATGGCCATGGGCCAGGGCGAAGCGCTGGACGCCTACGCTACCTTGCTGGGCGTGGAGGCTCAGGATCGTGCGCACTTCGCCAAGGTCACTCACGACAACTTCGGCAGCATCTTCAGCAAAGCCGACGCCACCAGTGAGCAGGTGCTGGCAGCCACGCTCGAGGTGATGAGCCGTGACGCGCAACTGGCGCGCTACGTGAAACAGCCGGCCTGAGGCAAATTGAAGGCAAAAAGAAGCCCGTCAATCGACGGGCTTCTTTGTTTCAGGCTGAGCCTTAGAACCTGTTCACGATCTGCTGCGCGTCGGCGCTACTGCGTTAAAAACAAGCTCGGAATGCTCATTTACCACTTGTAAACTCCGCTTCCTCGCTTGTTTTTGCCTTGTATCGCTCTAGCTCGCTAGATCGTGAATAGGTTCTTAGTTGCCGTAGACCGGGAACTTCGCACACAGCGCCTTGACCTGCTCACGCACGCGGCCTTCGACTTCATCATTGCCGATGTTGGCCAGTACGTCGCAGATCCAGCCTGCCAGTTGACGGCACTCGTCTTCCTTGAAGCCGCGAGTGGTGACGGCAGGGGTGCCGATACGCAGGCCGGAGGTGACGAACGGCGAACGCGGATCGTTCGGTACGCTGTTCTTGTTGACGGTGATGAAGGCGCGGCCCAGGGCAGCGTCAGCATCCTTGCCGGTAATGTCCTGCTTGATCAGCGAGAGCAGGAACAGGTGGTTCTCGGTGCCGCCGGAGACCACGTCGTAGCCGTTGTCGATGAACACCTGGGCCATGGTCTGGGCGTTCTTGATCACCTGCGCCTGGTAAGCCTTGAACTCAGGTTGCAGCGCTTCCTTGAAGCACACCGCCTTGGCGGCGATGACGTGCTCCAGCGGGCCGCCCTGGCCGCCTGGGAATACCGCGGAGTTGAACTTCTTCTCCAGCTCTTCGTTCTTGCGCGCCAGGATCAGGCCGCCGCGCGGGCCGCGCAGGGTCTTGTGCGTGGTGGTGGTAACCACGTCGGCGAACGGCAACGGGTTCGGGTACAGACCGGCGGCGACCAGACCAGCGACGTGGGCCATGTCGACGAACAGGTAGGCACCGACCTTGTCGGCGATGGCGCGGAAACGCGGGAAGTCCAGTACCTGCGAGTAGGCGCTGAAGCCGGCGATGATCATCTTCGGCTTGTGCTCGACGGCCAGGCGCTCGACTTCGTCGTAGTCGATCAGGCCCTGGTCGTTGATGCCGTACTGCACGGCGTTGTAGATCTTGCCGGAGAAGCTGACGCTGGCACCGTGGGTCAGGTGGCCGCCGTGGGCCAGGCTCATGCCCAGCACGGTGTCGCCGGCGTTGAGCAGGGCCATGTACACGGCGCTGTTGGCCTGGCTGCCGGAGTGCGGCTGGACGTTGGCGTAGTCGGCGCCGAACAGCTCCTTGGCGCGGTCGATGGCGAGTTGTTCGACCACGTCGACGTACTCGCAACCACCGTAGTAACGCTTGCCCGGATAGCCCTCGGCGTACTTGTTGGTCAGCACGCTACCCTGGGCTTCCATCACCGCCGGGCTGGTGTAGTTTTCCGAGGCGATCAGCTCGATGTGCTCTTCTTGGCGCTGGGCTTCCTGCTCCATCGCGGCAAAGAGTTCGGCGTCATAACGAGCGAGGGTCAAATCACGGCTGAACATGGCGGTCCCCTGAAATCAGCTGGGCGGTAGAAAGAGGGGGCGGATTCTACCGCAAAGGTCGCATTCAGGCATATGAAGGTCGGTCATGAGCCTGACAAATGGCCTTCATGCTGAGTTGGGCCTAGGGCTCGCCCGTCAACTTAGGATGAACAGCGCTGCGCCGCTGAATTGGGCGGTGAGCTGACGTGCAGCCATGGGCCTGCCCAGCAGGAAGCCCTGTACTTCGTCGCAGTCGTGTTCAAGAAGGAAGTCCAGTTGTGCCTGGCTCTCCACACCCTCGGCGATCACCATCATGTTCAGGCTGTGCGCCATGGCGATAATGGCGCGGGCGATCTGCGCATCCTGCTCACCATCGGGCAGGCCGTCGACGAAGCTGCGGTCGATCTTCAAGACGTCGATAGGGAACTGCTTGAGGTAGTTCAGCGACGAGTAGCCGGTGCCGAAATCATCCACAGCAATGCACAGGCCCAAACGCTTGAGGTTGCCGAGAGTCTGCATCGCGCTGGCGACGTCACGCATCAGTATGCTTTCGGTCAGCTCCAGCTCCAGGCAGGCCGGGGCTACTCTGGTTCTGTCCAGAATGGCGGCGATGCGTGCGCTCAGATCGCCTTCGGCGAACTGCCGGGCCGACAGATTGACCGAAATCTTGGGGATGCGGATCTTTTCCTCGTGCCAGGCCTTGAGCTGCCGGCAGGCCTCCTCCAGCACCCATTCACCGACCTGCACCACCAGGCCGAGCTCCTCCAGCACCGGGATGAATTCATCCGGTGGCACCAGGCCGCGTGTCGGGTGACTCCAGCGCAACAGCGCCTCGACCCCGGTCAGGCGATTGCCGTCGCCGGAGAACTGCGGCTGATAATGCAGGACGAACTGGCCCTGTTCCTGAGCGTGGCGCAGATCGCTTTCCAGTTCCAGGCGCTCCAGGGCACTGGCGTTCATGTCGGCCTGGTAGAACTGGAAGTTGTTCTTGCCGCGTTCCTTGGCGTGATACATCGCGGTGTCGGCGTTCTTCATCAGTTGGCTCAGCTCGCTACCGTCCTGCGGAGCGAGGGCGATACCGATACTGGCGGTGACGAAGAATTCGCGGCCTTCTAGGACGAAAGGGCGCGCCAGGCTGGAGAGAATCTGCTCGGCGACATGAATGGCGCGATTCAATGCGCCCTCGCGGGTGGCGCGCGGCTGCAGCAGCAGGGTGAATTCGTCGCCGCCCATGCGCGCCACGGTGTCGTCGCCGTCGACGCAGGCCGACAGGCGCACGGCTACGTCCTTGAGCATGCGGTCGCCGGCGGCGTGGCCGAGCGAATCGTTGATCGGCTTGAAGCGGTCGAGGTCGAGGAACATCAGCACCACCCATTCGTCATGCCGTTCGGCATGCTGCAGGGCGCTGTGCAGACGATCCTGGAACAGGGTGCGGTTGGGCAGGTGGGTCAGGGCGTCGTAGTAGGCCAGACGATGGATGCGCTGTTCGCTGGCCTTGCGCTCGCTGATGTCGCTGAAGAAGCACACGTAGCTGACCAGGTCGCCTTCCTCGTCATGCACCGCGGTAATGCCGACCCAGGCCGGGAAGTTCTCCCCACCCTTGCGCTTGAGCCACACCTCGCCCTCCCAACTGCCGCGCTGGTTGAGTTGGCCGAGGATGTACTGCAGGTGTGCCGCCTGCTGGCGGTCGGCGGTGAGCATGCCTGGAAGCTGGTCGAGCACCTGGCCGGCGGAATAACCACTGACGCGGCTGAAGGCCTTGTTGACCTGGACGATGTAGCCGGCCGGGTCGGTGACTAGGATCGCCGCGGTGGAGTGCTCGAACACCGTGGCCGCCATGCGCAGGTCTTTTTCCGCGCGGCGTTGCTGGCTGATGTCGCGGCCAACGCCGAGGATGCCTTCGAAGCGACCGTTCTCGTCCCACATCAGCACCAGGCGCAGCTCCACCGGGATCTTGTGGCCGTCGGCGCGCAGGCAGTCGAACACGAACAACTGATCCGGCAGCTCCTCGCGCAGACGCTCGAGGCGGTCACGCTCGCCGAGCGCATCGCGAATCCGCTCGAGCAGCAGGTAGAGGCCGGCGAGCTGCTGCGGGTTGGCCGCCAGGCCTTGCAGGCCGTTGGCCGTCACCCATTCGGTGTTGTAGCCGAGCATGGCTTCCACCGACGGGCTGACGTAGTTCAGGGCCAGGCTGTCATCGGTGGAGACGATCACGTCGCTGATGCTTTCCGCCAGCAGGCGGTAGCGTTGCTCGCTGTCACGCAGCGACTGGTTGCGCTCGATCTGCTCGGTGATGTCCTTGGCCACACCGATCAGGCGGCTGACGCGACCGCGCTCATCACGCGCCAGAGCCTGCTCACGGATGCTGAACCAGTGCCATTGGCCATTGCGGTGACGCCAGCGCAGCACCGATTCCAGCAGCAGGCCGTTGCCGACCACTTTCTGCAGGTTGCGAATGCGCCAGTAGTATTCGCTATCGTCCGGGTGCAGTACCTGCTCCCAGAAGTCGCCGGCCATCGCCTTGAGCTCGCTGACGCTATAGCCCAGCTGCAATCCGAGGCTGTGGTTGCTGAACAGCACCTGCCGGTTCTGCATGTCATGCACGTAGAGCAGGTCGGGCACCGAGCGAACCACTTCGGACCAGAAGCGCTCACGCTCGATCAGCGACAGTTCGATGCGCTTGCGGCTGGTGATGTCGCTGATGCTCAGGGTGACGGCCTGATAGTCCTGGAGCATTTCCGGCAGGCGCAGCACCAGCCAGACGTGACGCTGCAAGCCTTGTGCGGTGACCAGCTGGGTTTCCAGCTCCATCAGGTTGGGGCCTTCGAGCACGGCCACAGCCAGGCGGTAACACAGATCGTCGGGCTGTACCGGACCGTTGTCGATCAGTTGCTGCCAGGCCTGTTCGGTGGACTTCACCCCGAGCAGGTTGAGCGCCACCTGATTGGCCTCGGTAATGCGCAGTTGCTCGACCAGCAGTTGCTGATGCTCGACATCGGCCTGCAACCAGCGCTGCAGACCCGCCGCATCGCGCAACTTGTGCTGTAGCAACAGGCAGCGCAGGCCGGAGAGGTCGAGCACGCAGAGGGCTACGCCGGTGCCGTCGAAGATGTCCTGATAGCGCCTGCGGGTTTCCTGCAGTACGCGCATGGCCTGCTGCTCATCGGTCACATCGCGCAGCACCCAGACGTAACCGGCATGACGCCCGACTTCGCTGATATCGCTACGGGTCACGGCGAACAGTCGCTCGCGCCCCTCGCTTTCGACTCTGATCAGCTCCGGTCCCAGATCGCTGCTCAGTTGTGGGCTGTTGAGCAGCAACGGGTCGAGATCGGGCAACAGATCAAGCAGATGGAGTTCCCCGGCCACGTTGCTGGGAACCCCGAACAGCGCTTCGGCCTGCGGGTTCAGGTAGCGCACCTTGCCATCGGCTTGGGTCACCAGAATGCGTTCTTCGACGGCGCCGAGCGCACTGGCGGCCTGGCGCAGCGAGCGGCGTGTTTCGTTATTCAGGCGCTGCAGGCTGCGCTGCTCGCGTTGCAGGCCGTACAGGGCCAGCAGGGTAAGCAGGCTGCACAGCGCGAACAGCAGGAACTTGCCGGCCAGGGCCGGCATCAGTTCGTTGCCGGCGCGTTCTGCATCGAACAGGGCGCGCAGTTGCCAGTCGCTGCCAGGCAGGGCGATCAGTTCCAGGCTTTGTGCCTGTTCTGCCGCAGTAACCGGAGCGATGATGCCGCCAGCCTGTTGCAGGTCATCGGCACGTGCTATCACGCGGTGACTGAGCAGATCTTCGAGCAACCAGTCGTGCTCGCTTTGGTGCTGCTCGCGCAGCCAGCCGCGCAACGCACTGGTGCGCATGCGCAATACTCGGTGACTGTCGTCAGGCTGACGCAGCAGCAGGTAGAGCACGCCGCCGTCCTGTGCACTGAAGGCGAAGTGATAGGGCGCCGTGCCGCTGCGTTGCTGCTGGTTGCGAATGAAGCTGAGGTCGCGCGACTCGCTGGCGCTGTCGGCCAGCAACTGCCCGTTGGCATCGAGCCAGGCCACGCTGTTGACGGTCGGGAAGATGCTGCGCAAAGCCGTGACCAATTCGCTGCCGTCGCCAGCGCGCGCAGGGCTGCTTTGCAGCATCGCCTGGCCCGCCTGCGCCTTGAGGCGCATGTTCAGACTCAGGTGCTTGGCCAGTTGGGCGCTGTAACCCTGGCTCAGTTGCTTCTGACTATCGAGCAACTGGCGGTATTCCTGAGTCAGCTGCCAGGCCAGCAATCCCAGCATCGCCAGCACCAGCACCACCAGTGCACGGCGCAATGCTGCGCGCGACTCGCCCGGGGAGGAGGAAGGCAGGGATGAGGGAGTCGACACGTTCTGTGAACCTGCAGCCAGTGCTGGGCGATTTTAAGCGTTGAGACGCGCGGGCATGCCTGCGCTCGCGCGAGCCGGCTAGAATGCCTGCAAACGTGGCCAAGTGCCAGCTGCGCCGACGAACGTAGGTTTGCCCTGTCACGCACATTCCGGTAGTTTTGCGCCGCGCGCGTGAACTGTCCGCGCGGTACTTGGCGTTCGCTCCGGCAGCGGCTAAGGTCTCTGCACATTGCGTACGCGCAGGTGGTGTGAAAACTGATGGCTAGCGCACGTTAACGACCCTGGCTTTTCGGTAGGAGCGGCTTCAGCCGCGAATTTCGCGGATAAATCCGCTCCTGCAGGGTGTACAACAGCTAACGCGAACATAGCCCCCCAACGCATTCATCATGTTTTCACGCGACCTGCATGGCGCGCCGTTTCCAGCTCCCAATTCTCACCAGTCAGGTTCTCCATGGCTCAGTACGTCTACAGCATGCATCGGGTCAGCAAGGTTGTCCCGCCGAAGCGTGAAATTCTCAAGGACATCTCCCTGTCATTCTTCCCAGGCGCCAAGATCGGCGTGCTGGGCCTCAACGGTGCCGGTAAGTCCACGCTGCTGCGCATCATGGCCGGCGTCGACACCGAGATCGACGGCGAGGCTCGTCCGATGCCGGGGATCAAGGTCGGCTACCTGCCACAGGAGCCGCAGCTCGACCCGAGCAAGACGGTGCGCGACATCGTCGAAGAGGCGGTAGGCGAGATCAAGCAGGCCCAGGCCCGTCTCGACGAGGTCTACGCCGCTTACGCCGAGCCGGACGCCGACTTCGACGCTCTGGCTGCCGAGCAGGCCAAGCTCGAAGCCATTCTGCAGGCTTCCGATGGCCACAACCTGGAGCGCCAGCTGGAAGTCGCCGCCGACGCCCTGCGTCTGCCGGCCTGGGACGCCAAGATCGAGCACCTGTCCGGTGGTGAGAAACGCCGCGTGGCGCTGTGCCGCCTGCTGCTGTCGGCGCCAGACATGCTGCTGCTCGACGAGCCGACCAACCACCTGGACGCCGACTCGGTCGCCTGGCTGGAGCGCTTCCTGCACGATTTCCCCGGCACAGTGGTAGCGATTACTCACGACCGTTACTTCCTCGATAACGTCGCCGGCTGGATTCTCGAACTCGACCGCGGCCACGGTATCCCCTACGAGGGCAATTACTCCGGCTGGCTGGAATCGAAGGCCAACCGTCTGGCTCAGGAAGCCAAGGCCGAGGCGTCGCACGCCAAGGCGATGAAGGCCGAACTGGAGTGGGTACGCCAGGGCGCCAAGGCACGCCAGTCCAAGTCCAAGGCACGTCTGCAGCGCTTCGAGGAAATGCAGTCGCAGGAATTCCAGAAGCGCAGCGAGACCAACGAGATCTACATCCCGGCTGGCCCGCGTCTGGGCGACAAGGTCATCGATTTCCACAACGTGTCGAAGTCCTTCGGCGACCGCGTACTGATCGACGACCTGTCCTTCAGCATCCCCAAAGGCGCCATTGTCGGCGTGATTGGTGGTAACGGCGCCGGTAAGTCGACCCTGCTGCGCATGATCACCGGCAAGGAGCAGCCGGACTCCGGCACCATCGAGATCGGTGAAACCGTACAGATCGCCAGCGTCGAGCAGAGCCGCGAGATGCTTGAAGGCAACAAGACCGTGTGGGAGCAGATTTCCGACGGCTTCGACATGATCAAGGTCGGCAACTACGAGGTGCCGTCGCGCGGTTACGTCGGCCGCTTCAACTTCAAGGGCGCCGACCAGCAGAAGTTCGTCAAGGACCTCTCCGGCGGTGAGCGCGGTCGCCTGCACATGGCGCTGACCCTGAAGCAGGGCGGCAACGTACTGCTGCTCGACGAACCGTCCAACGACCTCGACGTGGAAACCCTGCGTGCGCTGGAAGAGGCGCTGCTGGATTTCCCGGGCGCCGCCGTGGTGATTTCCCACGATCGCTGGTTCCTCGACCGTATCGCCACGCACATCCTCTCCTACGAGGACGACGGCAAGGTCAACTTCTTCGAAGGCAACTACACCGAGTTCGAAGCCGACCGCAAGAAACGCCTGGGCGATGCCGCCGCGCAGCCGCACCGCGTGCGTTACAAGAAGCTGGCGTAGGGTGGCTGAGCGGCGCCAAGCACGTAATTGGCTGGTTTCACGAGCAGAGTGCGCCGCGTAACCCACCATGCGATATCCCTGTGTTACGCCGGGATGAAAAAACGGAGCCTGCGGGCTCCGTTTTTCGTTGCGGGTACAGGCTGTCTGTAGAAGCGGCGCCCCGCCGCGAACCTAGGGGGACGCGAAAAGCTTCGCCCCGGGGCGGAACGCCTATCCGTTCGGCGTGTGTGTCGCTCGAAAGAGCACTACGTATCTGTAGGAGCCGCGCCTCGCGGCGAATCGATCACGCGTTCAGCACAAATCCACAAGCTTCGCCCCGGGGCGGGGCTCCCACGCAAGACCGCCTTATAGTGCTTATCTGATTGGCATCAGCTTTTTCGTTGGTGTGGGTTTGGTGCCCTCAAAGCCTGGCCAGCAGGCTCTCCAGCGCCTTGGCCTGATCCTCGGCCAGATCAATGATGTGAAAGCCGGCCCAGCAATGCTGGCCGTCGGCGCCGGGGCGGCTCCACAGGCAATCGGCGCCCAGACGCACTTCCTGTACCGCATCGCTACCTGAGGTGCACACCAGGCGGCATTCCAGCACCGCGTCGGCGGTGTGGGGGGTGTCGCTGAACAGCATGAAACCATCGGCAGACAGGTCGACTATCCGGCCCAGGCGCTGACCGCTGTTCAGGTCGAAGACCTCCAGCTGCATTTCGGTGCCATGGCGGCTATGTTGACGACGCTCTTCCATGGAAATTCCTCAGCGGGGTTCGGCCGTGCGCCCGGTGAAACGCTGCAGCACACGGTAAATGGCAGTCAGCGCGCGATCCACCAGGGGCGCCGCGCGTTCGGGTGTCACGATGCGGGCCAGGCCCTTTTCCATCTCGCTGGCCAGCAGGGTCAGCGGCTTGATCGCCACGCGCTGGCCACTGTGGTCGACGAACATGTAGTTGTGCGTGGTCGGGCTGAACCAGGAAAGCTTGAGCGCGCGGCTCTTGCCGCCCTCGACGAACTCGAACCAGGTGCCGAACTCGACGCTGGCCAACTCCTTGGCCAGGGCTTGTGCGCGTGCCGAGAGCTTGCTGCGCAAAGGTGCCTGGCGAGCCAGATCGGCATCCTCACCGAGCATGGCGCCCAGGGGGCTTTCTGGCAGGGTAGGTTTGAGCAGGGCGGCCAACTGCGGCTGCTTGGCCTGGACTGCATGTTGGCAGGCCACCAGGTCCTGCAGCAGGCGACGGATACCGTCCTCATGGTAGCCGCCGAGCAATTCCAGGCCCTTGCGCAGATCGCTGAGCATCGGCACGCGCTGTTCCTGCAACTGCAGCACCTCGACCTCGCCCAGCGGCGTGCCGCTCCAGGCCAACTGTTCGGCCACTTCACAGGAGCGCTTCCACTCCGTGCTCTGTTCGCCATGGCGCAGCAGGACGAACACCAGGACGTCGGCCCAGGTCAGTTCGAGGAAGTTGCGGATGATTGTCGGTAGGTCGCGCTTTCCGACGCATCGCTGAACCACCTCAAGCGCCTGCTCGCGAGCCCCGAGTAGACGATCACGCCCTTTGGCCGCCTCTACCGCGCGGCGTTCGCGCAGTTCGACCTTGTGGCGCAGGGTCTCGACATACTCGTTGAACTCCTCGATCAGGCTGTCGAACAGTCCCAGATCACCGCTGAAACCGTGAATCACCCGTTCGACTACCCATTGCATCTTGGCCAGCAGGCTGCGTTCGTCACCTTCGCTGCCGTAAAGCACGCCAGCCTGGGCCATGGTGTTGAGCAGGCGTCGCGCCGGATGGTGGTGTTGGGTGAACAGCGCCTTGTCCTGCAGCGCGATTTTCAGATAGGGCGTATGCAGGTGCGAGAGTGCGGTCTTGCAGGCGTCCGGCAGGTTCTCGTCATCGAGGATGAAGTCGAACAGCATGCCAACCAGGTCGATCACATCGGCTTCCTGATCGGACACCTTGCTGTCGCCCGGCAGGCTGCTGTGCGATTCCAGTTGCTGCTGCAGGTCGGCCTTGAGGCCTTCAACGGCTTGCGGTTGGTGCAGGCGTTGGGCCAGTTCGTGGGCCGACTGCTGCTGCATGCGATTGAGCGCAGCAAGCAGTTCGCTGGCGCTGTAGGTACGGCTGGCCTGGCGCGGTGAGAAGCTGACGATGCTCCGTGTGCCGCCCAGCAGCGGAGCGTCCGGGTGGCTCTGGCGGTGCTCGCCGAGCAGGCTGGACAGGCCGCTGAACAGCGCGCCCGGATCGCTCGGCGGCGGTGCGCTGAGATCCAGATCGAACAGCGCCGGTTCTACGGGCGCTGGCGTCGTACCCGGCCTGCCCGCTGCTTGTTGGGGGGACGGGGCTTCTGGCGCAGGCGCATCGGGGCGGCTGACGCTTTGATTGATCTGCGCGCTGTACTTGAGGTTGGGCAGCACGCCGGCATCGATCAGGCGCTGGTTGAGTGCGCCATAGAGTGAATCGAGGCTCTGCATCACATGGCGATCAAAGAGCATGTAGAGGATGGTCTTGATCTGTAGCGGGAAGGGGCAGGGCGCCAGCGCATCGCGAAACGCCTGGGCAATGGCCTGTGGGCCGAAGGGGTTGCTGTCCTCGCCGAGCTTCTGGCCGTTGTTGAGCAGCGCCAGGCGCTGCTCCAGAGCGAATAGCGGCTGGGTGCAGCGTGCCTTGACCCGGCTGACCATATTGGTGACTTGCAGGGTTTCTTCGTAATCCTCGTTCTGCACCAGGGCCAACTGCTCGGGGTCGACTTCGGCCGGCGTCTGATCCTGCAGCTTGCCGTCGAGGAAGTCGGAAAAATTGTTGGCGATGGCCTGGTGGTAGCTGCGCTCGATCTGTGGACGTTGGCGGCGGATCTCACGCATGTTGTCGAAGAACAACGTCTGCACCTTGTTGTTCTCGGCTTTCTCGGCGCACTCGAACAGGGTGTCATCGACTTGGCCGAATACACCGCTCAGATGCTCCGCCAGTCGATTCATCACCAGTTTGCGGCAGGCTTGTACCAGATCGCTGAAGCGCGGCTGTATACCGCGGCTGGCGAGGCTAACCACCTTGGGATGAATGGGGGGCTTGTCCTGGTTGCTCATGGACTGTCCTGACTGGCGTCGTCGGCTGGCGCGTCCTGCGTCGTGCCGCAGTTCGATGAAACATATAGTAGTCCATGGCTTGCCTGCAAAGCATTGTCGTAAAAGCAGTTTGCAGGGGTTGACAGGGAAATTTTGCTACGTAAAATGGCGCGCCTCTGAAGCGGTAAAGCGAAAGCCGAAGCGCAGCAGAGCTGGAAGACCGAAGTTCCGCGATAGCTCAGTCGGTAGAGCAAATGACTGTTAATCATTGGGTCCCTGGTTCGAGTCCAGGTCGCGGAGCCAACTTCCTATCGGGGTATAGCGCAGTCCGGTAGCGCGCTTGCTTTGGGAGCAAGATGTCGGGAGTTCGAATCCCCCTACCCCGACCATTTTTGGGTCGTTAGCTCAGTTGGTAGAGCAGTTGGCTTTTAACCAATTGGTCGTAGGTTCGAATCCTACACGACCCACCACTACAACGAAAAAGCCCGCCTAGTGCGGGCTTTTTCGTTTCTGCGCCTCACGCGGGTCTTGGCCGTCTCGCATTGTCCCGGCCACGCTGGCCGGTTCGCACAGGTGTGTCATGCGCACCACGGACGATCGGCTGTCTTGCAAAGGGGAATTCCAGCATTTTCCCTACGGGCGCTTCAGCTCGTAGGGTGGGCCGGGCGGCGATCCGCTTTAGCCCACCAGCGTTGGTCGGCGTGGGCTGAAGCGGATCGCCGCCCGGCCCACCCTACAAGACTTGTAGCCTGTCACTGCTTCGATGCAGCTTCAGACGTGGCTTGGTGCTGCGCTCGATGCGATCGCTGAGCATCAGCTCGTAGGGTGGGCTTTAGCCCACCAGCGGTCGACGTGGGCTGAAGCGGATCGCCGCCTGGCCCACCCTACAGTCTGTAGCCTGCCACTGCTTCAATGCAGTTTCAGGCGCGGCTCGGTGCTGCGCCCGATGCGATCGCTGAGCATCAGCAGCAGGGTGCGTGGTACGCCATACAGGGCCATCTGGTGCATGCGGTACAGCGACACGTAGAACACCCGTGCCAGCCAGCCTTCGAGCATGACGCTGCCGGTCAGGTTGCCCATCAGGTTACCGACTGCGGAGAAGCTCGACAGCGAGATCAGTGAGCCGTAATCGCGATAGCGGTATTCCGGCAGCGGCTGGGCGCTGATCTTCAAACGTAGCGACTTGGCCAGCAGTGAAGCCTGCTGATGCGCTGCCTGGGCGCGTGGTGGCACGTTGCGGCCCTCAGTGCCTGGCTGCGGACAGGCTGCGCAGTCGCCGAAGGCGAAGACGTCGTCATCGAGCGTCGTTTGCAGGGTCGGACGAACCTGCAGCTGGTTGATGCGGTTGCTCTCCAGACCATCGAGGTCCTTGAGAAAACCGGGGGCGCGAATACCGGCAGCCCAGACCTTCAGGCTGGCCGGGATGAAGTCGCCGTCGGCGGTTTTCAGACCGTCGGCAGTCACTTCGCTGACGGCGGCGCCGGTCAGCACGGTGACGCCGAGCTTTTCCAGGGTCTGATGCACCGGGCGGGCGATGCGCTCGGGCAGGGCCGGCAATACGCGGGGGCCCGCCTCGATCAGGGTGATGCACATGTCTTCGGGGCGAATGCGATTGAGGCCATAGGCAGCCAGCTGCTTGGCGGCGTGGTGCAGTTCTGCTGCCAGCTCGACCCCGGTGGCGCCGGCGCCGACGATGGCGATATCGATCTTCGAACCGTCTTCGCTCTCGCTGGCATGCGCGCGCAGGTAGTGGCTGAGCATGCGGCGATGGAAGCGCTCGGCCTGCGCGCGGGTGTCGAGGAAAATGCAGTGCTCAGCGGCACCAGGCGTGCCGAAGTCATTGGTGGTGCTGCCAACGGCAATGACCAGGCTGTCGTAAGTGATCCGACGCTCAGGCATCAGCACCTGGCCGTCGTCATCCAGAGTCGGTGCCAGGGTGATGCTCTTGCCGGCACGGTCGAGGTCGGACATGCGCCCGAGCTGGAACTCGAAATGATTCCACTTGGCCTGGGCCACGTAGTTCAGTTCGTCTTCCGAGGAGTTCAGCGAGCCGGCGGCCACTTCGTGCAGCAGGGGCTTCCAGATATGGGTGAGGTTGGCGTCGACCAGAATGATTCGGGCGGCGCCACTCTTGCCCAGTTTTCTACCCAGACGGGTGGCCAGCTCCAAACCGCCGGCGCCTCCGCCGACAATCACGATGCGATGGGACATGGATATTGCTCACAAGGCTTTGAAAAATGCGGTGTGAGTTCGAGAGGGCGAGCGCAAGGCAGCTCATAGCACCAGTCGACTCAGAAGGCGGCTCAGCAGACCCAGGCCAATGGTCACGACCATGACCACCGCCAGCAGACGCCAGACGCGAAACGGCTGACGTTCAACCTGATGCTGCGGTGCGCTCAGGTAGTGGTCGACTTTCTGCTGGTCTTCGGGGCTCAGGCGACTGGTCATGGGTGGGCCTCTGCTTGAATGCCGCTATTTTAGCAGGCTGTTGAAAAACTATCTGCGTTGCCACTGCTGCGTTAAAAACAGGCTCGTGCGCGAGTCCGATCAAAATGCTCATTTACAGCTTGTAAAGTCGAGCGCGACTCCGACCGTTTTTCGCCTGTTTTTGCGGGGCCGCCATCGGTATTGCATTGGCTGCCTCGGCTCGAGCTTCCTGCTTCGCTCTACCTCCTGCATCCATGCAGTCGTCGCCTACGTTTTTCAACGGCCTGCTAGGCGTGCCCGCCAGCCTTGGCGAGCGTCGTTGTCCTGCGGGTCAGATAATGGGGCAAGGATTTCAACGCTTACGGCATCCTCCAGGCGAATGACGCCGCCCTCGATCACGCGAGCGGTAATACCGCCATGGCCACGCATGGCCTGGAAGGTGCCGCGACCAAGGCGTTCCTCCAGGCGGGCACAGGGTTGGCACCAGCCGGTGGTTTCCAGCAGCGCCTGGCCAATGCGAAAACGCCGGCCCTTGAGACTGAACAGATTGATGCCGGCGACCGCGATATTACGGCGCAGCTCGCTGGGCGGCATGGGCGCGTCGCGGCCGAGCAGGGCAGCGACGACGGCCAGGTGTTCCCACTGGATCAGCGTGACCTGCCGCGCATTGCGCGGTCCGGGCCGGCTGTGATCGCCGGTCAGGCCGGCTTCACGCCGCGCTTCCACAGCGTCGACTTCGAGCATCGCCTCACGCGCCCTGGGGCGCACGCCTATCCAGCGCACCTGGCCGACCTGCGGTACATCGGCCAGCAACTCCTGCAAGGGGCTCACAGGCCGATACCGATGTCGAACAGCAGGCTGCGCCCGAGGTTCTGCCGCAGAAAAACCGGCGCGTCCGGGTGAGCGAACAGCACACGGGCGAAGCGCGGACCGACCAGCGACAGCGAGCGCCAGCCCTGGCGCAGGTATTCGGTGGGTGGCGGGAAATGACTGTTGCAATCGAGCGAGGCGCGCTTGAGGCTGACGAAGGCGACCAGGTCGAGTTCGCCGAGGTCGATGCCGCGCTCGCGGTAGTTATGCGCCTTCTTGCGCAAGGTCGGCGCCAGCCTCGCCTGCATCTCGCTGGCTGGAATGCGCTTGGGGCGTGCTTCGCGGCGTACCAGCTGGCTCAGGGAAAAGGCGCTGCGTCGCCGCTCCAGCTCGGCGCGCCACTCGTCATTCAGGCGCCGGCCTTCGTCGAGCACGAAGAACACTTCGAAATTGGCATCGCGAAACAGCACATCCGGCGGCTCCTGGCCACTGGGCGTGAAGTCGTCGCTGTGGTGACGCACGTTCAGCGCTTGCAGCAGGCGCTGACAAACCCAACGCTCGCGCTCCCATTTCTTGGCGTTGGAGAGGAAGGCATTGGCTTGTTCGGCCTGGTGCGTCAGCAGGCGCAGATAGTCGGAATCGTCCATGTCCGAAGCTTAGCTGTAGCGCAGGCTGGCTTGCCAGTGCCGGCAACTCCGGTCGTTCCAGTGAGCGTGGAAATCCAGCTGGGCTTTGTTGGCTGTTGTCGATCAATGGCAGGGCTGTCGCCATTGCAGTTGCTCTGCCGGCAAAATCAAATCCGAGTGCCGGTGTAGACTCCCTGGCACGGCGATGAATGAAGATAAGGGTGTGCGCATGATCGCTTCCAATCTACTGGCTTTCTCCACCTTGTTGGGCGGCTGGCTGGTCTATGGGCTGGCGCTGCTCTGGGCGATAACACGGGCGCCGTGGGTCGAACTGTTCAGTGACCTGCGCCGCCAGCATCTGCTGTTCGGCACCATGCTCGCGCTGTTTCTGCTATGGCTGGTGCGCCGCGATTTCGACTCCGGGCTTTCCTATCACTTCATCGGCATGACCGCCGTAACCCTGCTGCTCGACTGGCCACTCGCCGTGCTGGCTGGTCTGGCGGCGCAGCTTGGCCTGCTGGCTATCGGCCGCATGGATATGGCCTCGCTTGGCATCAACGGCGTGCTGCTGGTGCTGATTCCGGTGCTGGTCACCGAAGCGTGCGCAATACGTGTCGAGCGCGCGCAGCCGCGTAACCTGTTCGTCTACATCTTCTTCTGCGGTTTCTTCCCGGCGGCGCTGGCTACGCTGATGACGTTGCTCGGAGGACTCGCCCTGTTATGGATGGACGGGCTGTTCCCCATGCCACCCTGGCTGGACGACTTTGCCGGCTACCTGTGGCTGGTGGCGTTCCCCGAAGCCTTTATCAACGGCACCATCGTCACTGCGCTCGTGGTGTTCTACCCGGACTGGCTGGAAACCTTCAACCGCAGCCGCTACCTGCAGGCACCCTGGAAGGAGGGTGATCACGGCGAATGAATGGCGCTGTATTGGCCGATTGAATGGCGCTGCCGGGATTGATCCTGATCAAGGATCAGAATGGACTTGCCGCCATGCTGTGAAAACCGCTTCCGAGGGACTTGAACATGAGTATTCACAGCTGGGCCAGAAGCGCCCTGCACGATGATTTGCGCGACGGCGAAGCCCAGGGTTTCGAGCGCCTGATGGTATTGCGTGCGCTGCTGGCGGAAATCGTGCAGCAGAACAAGGCGCTGCGCGACGCTCAGGAACTGGCCAGCGAACTGCAGTTTCTCGCCGACAACCTCGACGACGACCGCGATTACGCCTTCATGCGCCCCTGAGCCGTAGGGTGCGCCATGCGCACCGCCTGCGTGCACGATGCTGATGGTCTTCCGTAGGCGCTACCGCAGGACTGGCTTCAGCCGCGATTGCTCGTCAATGCGGCCTTGTCGGCAGCTCTCCGCTGAATATCTCGTCTTCCAGGTCGTTGCCGGGAATCGCATGCTCTTCGGCTGCCCAGGCGCCCAGATCGATCAGCTTGCAGCGCTCGCAGCAGAAGGGGCGGTAGGTGTTCTCGGCTTTCCACTCGACGGGCGCGCTACAGGTTGGGCATTGAACGGTAATGGTCATGGCTGGCCTCCACGCAGGGTCAGATAGAAGTTGTGCAGACGCTCGACCTCCACGTCCAGCCAGGCCATATCACGATCATTGATCAGCACGTCGTGAGCATGGCGCAGGCGCTCTTCGCGGCTGGCCTGGGCCTGCATGATGGCGCGAACCTGTTCTTCCGAACTCTGGTCGCGCGCGATGGTGCGTTGCACCTGCAACTCGGCAGGCGTGTCGACGACCAATATGCGTTGGGTCATCTGCCGCTGGCCGGACTCGACCAGCAGTGGCGACACCAGAATGGCATAGGGCGATTCTGCGCGCGCCAGCACCTGAACGATCTCCTGACCGATCAGCGGGTGCAGCAGGCTTTCCAGCCAGCGGCGTTGCTCGGGGGCGGCAAATATCAGTTTGCGCAGTGCGGCGCGGTCCAGCTCGCCATTGGCTTGCAGTACGCCCTCGCCGAAATGCTCGACGATCCTGGTCAGCGCCGGACGACCCGGTTCGACCACCCAGCGCGCCGCATGATCGGCGTCCACCACGTGCACGCCGCGCTCGATAAAGCCTTGCGCCACCGCGCTTTTGCCGCTGCCAATGCCGCCAGTCAGGCCGAGTATCCAGGGTTTCATAACGCCAATGCGGCCTCGTTACTGCTCAAGGCCGCGATTGTAGGGGGGAATTGGATGCGATGCGAACCGCGTGTGCCGCGATCCGTCATCCCCGCGAAGGCGGGGCCCAGCTTGTGGAGCCAGTATAACTCCTGGGCTCCCGCCTTCGCGGGAGTGACGAGTGTTGCTGGATTAGCTCAAAAACCGGCGAACTTCAGATAACTGCCGGTAATCACATCACCCCACAGCAGGGCGATCCACCCGGCAATCGCCAGATAAGGGCCAAAGGGAATCGGCGTGCCGGAATCGCTGCCGCGCATGCGCAGCATGATGACCCCGAGCACCGCCCCGACCAGCGACGACAGCAGAATGGTCAGCGGCAGAATCTGCCAGCCACCCCAGGCGCCGAGCATCGCCAGTAGCTTGAAATCACCGTAACCCATGCCTTCCTTGCCGGTGATCAGCTTGAACAGCCAGTACACCGACCACAGGCTCAGGTAACCGGCAATCGCCCCCCACAGCGCGTCCTCCAGGCTGGTGAACAGCCCGAAGTAATTGACGATCAGGCCCAGCCACAGCAATGGCAGCACCAGCACGTCCGGCAGAATCTGGTGATCGGCATCGATCAGGCTCATCGCCAGCAGCCCCCAGGCCAGCACCAGCATGGCGCCGGCCTGCCAGGTGAACCCGAAATGCCAGGCAACATAAGCAGAAAGCAGCCCGCAGGCCAGCTCGACGATGGGGTAGCGCTTGCTGATCGGAGTCTTGCAGTTCGAACACTTGCCGCGCAGGAACAGATAGCTGATGACCGGGATGTTCTCCCAGGGCTTTATCTCATGGCCACAATCAGGGCATGAAGAGTTGGGCAGAAGCAGGTTGAAGGTTTCTGCTGGTGCGGCGGGCGGTAACTCCAGTACCTCCCGCGCCTGGCCTTGCCAATCGCGCTGCAGCATCAGCGGCAGACGGTAGACCACGACGTTGAGGAAGCTGCCGATCAGTAGACCGAAAATCGCACAGACAAAAACAAAGGCCGACAGATTGTCGGCCATAAAGTCGAACGCCATGTTTTAGCCAACCACCGAACCGAGTTGGAAGATGGGGAGATACATGGCGATGATCAGGCCGCCGACTAGCACACCGAGCACAGACATGATCAGTGGCTCCATCAACGTGGTGAGGTTATCTACCGCGTTGTCCACTTCTTCTTCATAGTAACCGGCGGTTTTATCCAGCATTTCATCCAGAGAACCGGCCTCTTCACCGATGGCGGTCATCTGTACCGCCATGGTTGGGAAAATCCCGGTGTTGCGCATGGAGAAGTTGAGCTGCGAGCCTGATGAGACATCATTCTTGATACGGTTGACCGCATTGCGAAACACCACGTTGCCGGTCGCGCCCGCCACAGAGTCCAGCGCGTCAACCAGTGGTACGCCAGCAGCAAACGTGGTTGCCAGGGTTCGAGCAAAGCGCGCGACTACAGCCTTGTACAGAATGGGGCCAACGATGGGGGCTTTGAGCAGCGCTCGGTCTAGCGAGTCGCGGAACTTCTCCGAGCGTTTGTATGCCTGGCCGAAGCTGTAGAACGAGATGAAGATCGCGAACAGTACCAGGAACCACCACTCCTGCAGCCATCTGGAAAGGTTGACCACCACCATCGTAAAGGCCGGCAATTGTGCACCGAAACCTTCGAATACGCTCTCGAACTGCGGTACGACCTTGATCAACAGAATCGCCGTGACGATCACGGCAACCACGACTACCGCAATAGGGTAGGTCATGGCCTTCTTGATCTTGGCTTTCAGCGCTTCGGTTTTTTCCTTGTAGGTGGCGACCCTGTCGAGCAAGGTTTCCAGGGCACCGGACTGTTCGCCCGAGTCGACCAGGTTGCAGTACAGGTCATCGAAGTACATCGGCTTCTTGCGTAGCGAGGTAGCGAAGCTGTTACCCGCAGCTACTTCCTGCTTGATCTCGTCGATCAGCTTGCGCATGTTCGGGTTGTCGAAGCCTTCGGCAATGATGTCGAACGACTGCAGCAGTGGCACGCCGGCTTTCATCATGGTGGCCATCTGGCGGGTGAACAAGGCGATATCCATCGGCTTGATCTTCTTGCCCGCGCTGAAAAGGGAAACTGCCTTTTTACGCACCTTGAGCGGGTTGATGCCCTGCTTGCGCAGTTGGGCCTTGACCAGTGCAGGAGATTGGCCAGAGATCTCTCCTTTGATCTTGCCGCCTTTTCTGTCGGTACCTTCCCAGGCGAATACGCTGGTTTTCAGTGCTTTTTCCGCCATGGATTAGTCCTTGGTCACACGGTTGACTTCTTCCAGGCTGGTGATGCCCTGCATCGCCTTGAACAGCCCGGAAGTTCGGAGGTCATTGAAGCCGTCGGCTTTCGCCTGCGCGGCGATTTCGATGGAGTTGCCTTCCTCCATGATAATGCGTTGCAGGGAGGGCGTGATTTTAACTACTTCATAAATCCCCACCCTTCCTTTATAGCCGCCTTTGCAATTGTCACAGCCATTGGGGGCGAACAGCTTGAAGCTGCCAATCTTGCTTTCAGGGAAGCCTTCTTTGAGCAAGGCCTCGCGCGGTAGTGTTACTTCCTTCTTGCAGCTGCAGAGTTTGCGCGCCAGGCGCTGGGCGATGATCAGGTTCACCGAGGTGGCGATGTTGAATGCCGGCACGCCCATGTTGCGCAGGCGGGTCAGGGTTTCCGCGGCGCTGTTGGTGTGCAGGGTGGACATCACCATGTGCCCGGTCTGCGCGGCCTTGATGGCGATTTCGGCCGTTTCCAGGTCGCGAATCTCACCGACCATGATCACGTCCGGGTCCTGGCGCAGGAAGGCGCGCAGGGCCTGGGCGAAATCCATGCCGTGTTTCGGGTTGACGTTGACCTGGTTGATGCCTTCCAGGTTGATTTCCACCGGATCTTCCGCAGTGGAAATATTGATGTCCGTGGTGTTGAGAATATTCAGGCCGGTATAAAGCGATACCGTTTTGCCCGAGCCGGTTGGGCCGGTCACCAGAATCATGCCTTGCGGCTGCTTTAGGGCTGTCATGTACAGCTCTTTCTGTTCTTCTTCATAGCCCAGCGCATCGATGCCCATCTGCGCGCTGGTGGGGTCGAGAATCCGCATCACGATCTTCTCGCCCCAGAGGGTGGGCAGGGTGTTGACGCGAAAGTCGATGGCCTTGGTCTTGGAGACCTTCATCTTGATCCGGCCATCCTGCGGCTTGCGCCGCTCGGAGATATCCAGTTGCGCCATGACCTTGAGGCGGGCGGAAAGACGGCTGGCCAGCTGGATGGGCGGGCGGGCTACCTCATGCAGCATGCCGTCGGTACGAAAACGTACGCGGTAGGCCTTTTCGTAGGGCTCGAAGTGCAGGTCGGACGAGCCGCCCTTGATGGCGTCCAGCAGCATCTTGTTGATGAAACGCACCACTGGCGCATCGTCAGAATCGTTACCGGCGCCAGCATCGTCCGCTTCGTCGTTGACGGCTTCGACATCCAGCCCGTCCAGGTCGACGTCGGCCAGTTCTTCCATGCCGGTGTTGCCTGTATCGAAGAACTTGTCCAGCGCGTCGCCCAGTTTGTCGTCTTCGACCAGCAGCGCCTCTGTGCTGATGCCGGTGCTGAACTGAACATCGGTAAGGGCCTAGTGATTGGTCGGGTCGGACAGTGCGATGAACAGCTTGTTGCCACGACGGTAGAGCGGCAATACACGGTGCTGGCGGCACAGTTTCTCGCTGACGAGATCCTTCGGCTGGTGCTCCTTGTCTACCGCGCTGAGGTCGAAGTAGGGCACGCCGAACTGTTCGGCGGCGATCTCGGCCACGGCACGGCTCGAGGCCAGCTTGTTCTGTACCAGATAGGACACCAGCGGAATCTTGTTGCGCAGTGCCTGGGCAAAGGCCTGACTGGCGGTGCGTTCGTCGATAAGGCTGGCATTGACCAGTTGGCGGGCGAGGCCGGTGAGTTGGGCGGTATCGCTCATGATGCAGGCGCTTGGTCCGGGGATTGATCCTGCTTATATAGCCCATATTACGCCTTGGCCCAAGCGTAGTCGTTCGAGGTGACCAATTGCGTCACATGTTGCCGCGTTCGTAGGGTGGCTGGCGCTCTTGGTGGTGGAGGTACCCTTGAGGGCAAGGCTTTTGGAAGTTGGCACGCGAACTGCTATGTACACGCCAGGTCATCGACCTTAACCACATAGGAGTTAATCCATGAAGTCTCTGAAGAAGCAAAAGGGTTTCACCCTGATCGAGCTGATGATCGTCGTTGCGATCATCGGTATTCTGGCTGCCATCGCCATTCCGCAGTTCAACGAGTATCGCGCCAAGGCGAACGACTCCACTGCTCAGGCTGATGTGAAAAACTCCATCAGCGTCATGACTGCCGCTCAGCGCTAAGGGTGATCGATATGAAAAAGAATCTGCTGGCTCTGTTCGCCGCTTCTGTTGTTGTATTTGCCTCTTCGGCAATGGCTGCTCCTGCAGCTATTCAAAGTGGCACTGATATCACCACGACTAACTGCACCATTCTCGGTGATACCGTGAAACTGAATCTCTCGAAAGGGGTTCGCGGTGCGTACAACTGCGACGAAACTCGCAACGCCATTAACGTAGGTGCATGCCACGAAACTGGCAGCCGCAGCACATCGCTCGTGTGTGCGCAGATTGGTGTCAACCAGGCTGATAACACTCCAGTTTTCAATGATGCTCAATGCAACGCGACTAACGTTGGTGAGACTGTAACCGTCACTGCTCCGAGCTATCGCGGTTATCGTGCCTCCAGCACTGGCGGTAGTGTTGGCGCCCAGTCGCTGAGCGCCAACTGCACTGTAGGTGTGCCTGAGGCTCAGCTGGTCAACTTCCAGTAACGCTTTTAGTTACTGTTAGAACCGAGGCCGTGGGGAGCTATCTTCACGGCCTTTTTATTGGCGAAGTAGGCGTCTTCAGTGTGAGGCAGTGCTAACTATGCGTTCTAAAAGTTCCGGTTTCACGTTGATCGAGTTGATGATCGTGGTCGCTATTATCGGCATTCTCGCTGCCATCGCCATTCCACAGTTCAACGAGTATCGTGCCAAGGCGAACGACGCCAATGCTCAGGCCGACGTGAAGAATTCACTGTGGATCATGGCCTCCACTCGAAAGTAATCCGCTCTCTGTATATGCCGCTCCTTTTTGCGGTATAAGAGCTGAATTTTTCATCCTCCAGATACCCTCTTGCATATGCTTTCTGATTTCCGTTCGGGCCTCCTGCTCGCTTTCCGTGCTCACTTCCTTTGGCTCGCTGGTATATCGCTCTTCTTTCTTCTGCTTATCGTCTGGATGGCCTCCGAGTTCAGTGGTCGCCAACCTGCAACCGTAGGGCTGGACGTTGGTCTGTCGGTGATGCGCCTGATCCTGCCGCTGATCATGGTGCTGGTGGTGCAGGAACTGCTCTCGCGCGAGTTCGACAGACGCTATTTTCTTTCTTCCCTGACGTATCCGCGTGCCCGGCAGGGGTTGCTGCTGGGGCGCTTCGCTTCGGTCGTCGTATTGATGGCGTGCGTGCTGATCGTGATGGCGCTTGCGCTCGGCCTGCTGGTTGCCTGGATCGGTGAAGACTACGCTCAGGCCACCGGCGTTTCGCTGGGCTGGCCTTACGTCGCGACCGTGGCGCTGATCGGGCTGGATCTGCTGGTGCTGACGGCGCTGGCGGTGTTTCTGGCCATGGTCGCTTCCACGCCCAGTTTCGTGCTGATCGGTACGCTGGGCTTCATGCTGATGGCGCGCTCCTTCGCGGCCATCATCGAACTGCTGACGCGCGAAACCTGGGTCGTCGAGGGCGCGGAAAGCTACCGAGCCGGCGTCGGTGTGCTTGGCTACCTGCTGCCCGACCTGGGCTCCCTCGACATCCGCATGACGGCCCTTTATGGCCGCATGGAGTTCCTGCCCAGTGATCTGGGTGTGTTGGTGCTCAGCTGCCTGGCCTACGCCTTCGCCTTCCTCTGGTTGGCGGTGTGGGTATTGCAGCGCAAGCGTTTCGCCTGATCATGTTCAAGCGCTCCTTGAGTCTTCTATTCGCTCTTGCCGGTTTCGCGGCATTCGTGGCTGCGGTGCTGTGGCGCAGTGGTCAGCCGATCGTCTTTCACAACGCTACGGTCAAGGACCGTGTTGTGGTGTCGGCCCCGGTCTTGACCGCGCTTTATGCGGGTGATCGCTTTCTCGCTGCGAACATGGAGGCCATACGCCTCTCTGCCACGGCTGTGGACCAGGGGCAGGCCGACATTCATTACCTGGTGCGGGCGCAGGTGGTGGTGGCCCAGCTCAATGCCTGCCACGAAGACAACTACTACCTTGCCAACGGTTTGCTGACCTGGGGCGGCGCGGTTGCCGAGGGTAACGATGTGTTGCGGCGAGCCATGAATTGCCGTTTCTGGGACGGTATCCCGCCCTTCTTCTATGGGGTCAATCTGGCCTTTTTCGAGAAGGACAAGACGCAGGCGGTGCAGGCCCTGGAGTTGTCTGCAGAGCGCTGGCCGGAGAACGCTGTCACCTTGCGGCGCATGGCGATCATGTTGCGAGCCGAGGCGCTGGCAGATGAGCGTTTGGCAGTCAATTACCTGATGCAGCAGCGTGATACGACCCATGATCCCAAACTGCGCGAGATGCTCGACAAGCGGGTGATACGACTGCAGGGGTTGATCGATCTGCGGGCTGCCCAGCGTCGCTACGAGGAGGCTCATGGCCCTTTGCAGGATTTTCAGCAGTTGGTCGACTCAGGGGAGATGGCTATGCTCCCGCAAGACCCGTTGAGACTGGGTTACGAGTTGCGTGACGGGCGTATCGAATTCAGAGAACTGAAAATTCCTGGTATGGAGAATCAGCAGTGAGTGCTGTGCTGGAGTTCAAGAACGTCAGCCAGACGTTTCGCGTCAAGGGCAAAGAGGTTCGGGCGCTGAAGGACATCAGCTTCGCGCTCACCGAGGGCGAAGTCTTCGGTTTTGTCGGGCCCAATGGCGCCGGTAAGTCCACGACGATCAAGGTGATGCTCGACATCATCAACGACTATCAGGGCCAGGTGAGCATCTATGGTGTGGATGCGCGCAATGCTTCGGCCCGCGCGCCCCTGGCCTACGTGCCCGAAACGCCGGCCCTGTACGAGCAGTTCACGCCGCTGGAAATCCTGCGCATGGGGCTTTCCATGTACGGGATCAAGGGGGCCGATGCAGATGCCAGATGCATGCATTGGCTGGAGCGTTTCTCCGTCGATATGAATGCCAAGCGGCGTATCCGCGAGTTGTCCAAGGGTAATGTCCAGCGCGTGGCGCTGGCCCATGCGATGGTCGTGCAGCCCAAGTTGCTGGTGCTGGACGAGCCGCTTTCCGGTCTTGATCCAGTCGGGCGCAAGGATGTGGTGGATATCCTCACCGAGTTCAAGCAACAGGGTGGGGCGATCTTCTTCACCTCACATGTGCTGCATGACGTGGAGCGTATTGCCGACCGCTTCGGCTTTATCAACAAGGGTGAGTTGCTGACCGTGCGCTCGCCGCGCGAACTGGCTGCCGAGCGTGCTGACGATATGCTGGTGCGTTATCACGCTGCGCAGCCGATAGGTGAGCCGCTGCGTATGCTGCGTGAGGGTGAGTTCGAGTGTGAAGTGCAGCAGGCCGAGCTGCCGGCCTTCATTGCACAGCTGAACCAGGTGGGCGGTCATCTTCTGACGGTCAAGCCGGCCGTTTCGTTGGAGACGGTGTTCTTCAATATCCTTGATGGCGCTGCTCGAAAGACGAGTGCCTGACGTAGGGTGCGCCGTGCGCACCGACTGCTTGCTGCGATCTCTCCCGCCCCTGTAGCAGCCGCTCTTGGGACTGGCGTTGTTTTACAACGCCAATCTCATCGACAAATCCACCGCCTTCACATCCTTGGTCAGCGTCCCCAGCGAGATGTAGTCCACGCCCGTCTCGGCGATCACGCGCAAGGTGCTGTCATTGATGCCGCCCGAAGCTTCGAGCTTGGCGCGGCCGGCGGTGAGTCTTACGGCTTCGCGCATATCCTCGAGTGACAGTTCGTCGAGCATGACGATATCTGCGCCCGCTTCCAGCGCTTCGCGCAGTTCTTCCAGGCTTTCCACTTCCACCTCCACCGGCTTGCCCGGGGCAATCTGGTGGGCGGCGTTGATGGCCTGGGCGATGCCGCCGCAGGCGGCGATGTGGTTTTCCTTGATCAGGAAAGCGTCGTACAAACCGATGCGGTGGTTATGGCAGCCGCCGCAGGTCACGGCGTACTTCTGCGCCAGGCGCAGGCCCGGCAGGGTTTTGCGGGTGTCCAGCAGCTTTACCTGGGTGCCTTCTACCAGATCTGCATAGTGGCGGCAGCGGGTGGCGACGGCAGACAGGCTCTGCAGGAAGTTCAGTGCGCTGCGCTCGCCGCTGAGCAGGGCGCGGGCCGGGCCTTCCAGGCGGAACAGGGTCTGGTCGGCGCTGACCTTGTCGCCATCCTGCACCTGCCAATGCACCGCGACGCGCGGGTCGAGTTGGCGAAATACTGCATCGACCCACGCTGTGCCGCAAATTACCGCCTCTTCACGCGTGATCACGCGGGCGCTGGCCAGACGCTCGGCCGGAATCAGCTGGGCCGTGATGTCGCCGCTGCCAATGTCTTCGGCCAGGGCGCGGCGGACGTTGGCTTCGATTTCGCTGCTGAGGTCGGCGAGTGTCAGGTTGGGCATGATCGGCTCCGGTGTAGGCGAGCGGCGATTATAGAGGTAGGCAGGGGGACGGCAATGGGTTGGCGTGTGCTCGGAACCACCGCGGGGCAAAAGGATTCGCTGCGGGTCGCAACGCCTGAAAAGGCGGGCGCGGCCCGACCAGCGGGGCAGCGTCACAGGGCTGTCAGCGTTACGCTGTAAAGATACGGCTGTCGTGTATGGGCTACCGTCTGGAGGTGGCGTGTGGCTATCTGTGATCTGGGTCATGTCTGTAGGAAAAATTGGCTTGGTATGGCGCGCGGCCTCCCTATAATGGCTTTACTTTTTTCATTATTGACGCCAGGCCTTTGACGTTACGGACGACGCTCGGTTGACGCTGTGCAGACCAGGAAGCTCGAGTTCGGGCAGTCTGCGGGAGACTAGAATGAAGACCGACGCGAACGTGGTGCACCTGAACAAGGCCACCGCAGAGCAATCGCCAACTTCGCCGGTAGGAAGACTGCCCGTGGCGCTGATTCAGGTGCGTGACAAAGCGGCGCAACAGCTCAAGCAGAACCTGCAGAGCCTGTTCGACAACGCGGACGATACCCTCTTCGAGATGGCGGATCGGGCGACCAGCAATGCCGAGCAGAATGCGTTCTTCGAGGCCATGCGCGACCTGCGTCTGAAGCGCAAGAACATCGAGCGCGGTTTTCTGCAGAAGGTGTTCGAGTCCTTCGCCAATCTCAATCAGTACGAAATCGGCAAGCCTCAGCCAGCTCTGGATGCCGTGTCGTTCGACAGCCTGAGTCTGGTGCAGAACGACGAACTGGAAGAGACCGTGGCGCTGGACGCCATGGTGGCCAAGGTGATGAGCCGTGATGCTGTTGCCTTGGGCCATCTCACCACGCGCCTCAATGCAGTGATCAGCAAGAAGCTGGACGACAAGAGCAACCCGCTCGGCCCGACCCTGCTCAGCGAATATTTCCTTGATGCCTGCAGCAGCCTGGGTGTGGAGATCAAGGTCAAGCTGATCATCCTCAAGCTGTTCGAAAAGTACGTGCTCGGCAGTTGCGACAGTCTTTATGCCGAGGCCAATCAGGCGCTGGTCAGCGCGGGCGTGCTGCCTGAACTGAAATCCGCACCGCCGCGCCGTCAGCAGCGCCCGGCAGCTTCCGCTTATGTCCAGTCGTCCGGCGAAGAAGGCATTCCCTTGCTCGAAGGCGCCGATCAGGGTGTGCAGGAAGTGTTCGGTGCGCTACAGGATCTGCTCTCGCAAGTGCGCGGCACGGCAATGCCACGCCGGGCTCAGGCCGCCGATGCAATGCCGATCACCAGCAGCGACCTGATGCGCCTGTTATCGCATATGCAGCAGCGGGCTCCGGCGCAGGTCAGCGTCGAGGATTTCGATCTTCGCGACCAGCTAGAGCGATTGCTCGAACGTGCCAGTGCCAAGAGTGGCAAGGCGCGGGTGGTGGGCGAGGTCGACGAAGATGTGATCAATCTGGTGTCGATGCTGTTCGAGTTCATTCTCGATGACCGCACCCTGCCGGATTCGCTCAAGGCACTGATTGGCCGCCTGCAGATCCCGATGCTCAAGGTGGCGGTGCTGGACAAGACCTTCTTCAGCCGTGGCAGCCATCCGGCGCGCCGCTTGCTCAACGAAATCGCCTCTGCCGCGCTTGGGTGGGTCGATCAGGATGATGCGCAGCGTGACAGCCTCTATCAAAAGATCGAACAGGTGGTTCAGCGCCTGCTGAACGACTTCGTCGATGATCCGGCGATCTTCTCCGAACTGCTGGCCGAGTTCATGGCGTTCACGGGCGATGAGCGCCGTCGCAGCGAACTGCTCGAGCAGCGTACCCGCGACGCCGAGGAAGGCAGCGCCAAGGCTGAACTGGCTCGCCGCCAGGTCGAACATGCACTGAACGAGCGGCTGCTGGGCAAGACCCTGCCGGAAGTGGTGGTGCGGCTGCTGCAGGAAGCCTGGAGCAAGGTGCTGATGCTCACCTGCCTCAAGCATGGCGTGGAGTCGGACGAATGGCAGGCTGCGCTGCAGACCATGGATGACCTGGTCTGGAGCGTCGCCCCGCATGAAGACCCCGAGGCGCGTCTGCGCTTGTTGGAATTGGTGCCCGGCTTGCTCAAGGCGCTGCGTGAAGGCATGGCCAGTGCGGCGTTCGATCCGTTCTCTACCAGCGAATTCTTCAGTCAGTTGGAAGTGCTGCATGTGCAGGCCTTCCAGCGCTTCAAGCGCGCGGCCCCTGAAGCCGAGACGGCCGTTGCCGAGGATGCTGCGCATACCGATCCGAGCGAAGCCGGCATCGAGCTGCCACTGCTGGAGCTGCCGGCGGCCGAAGAGGTCGAGGACGCTCCGGCGATGGTCGAGGTGGTCGAAGAGATCATTCTGCTTGCGCCGGGCCAGACCCGTCCGCAGGAGCCGGACGTTGTGCTCCCGGACGACGACGAAGCGTTGCTGCAGGTGGACAGCCTGCGCGTGGGTAGCTGGGTGGAAATCCAGGAAGATGAGGAGCACAAGCTGCGCTGTAAGCTGGCGGCCATCATCAAACCCACTGGCAAGTATGTGTTCGTCAATCGCACCGGCATGAAGGTGCTGGAGAAGACACGCAACGCGCTGGCGGTGGAGTTCCGCCGCAACGCTGTGCGCCTGCTCGACGATGCGCTGCTGTTCGACCGCGCTCTGGAGTCGGTCATCGGCAATCTGCGCAAGTTGAAGCACAGCTGATCCTGGCCTGGGAGCGCTTCGCTCCTGGCAGCGGTTTGGCCGGTAGGAGCCCCGCCCCGGGGCGAAGCTTTTCGATGGTGCGGCGTGCTCGATATCGATTCGCCGCGGGGCGCAGCTCCTACAGAGCTTGATCCTAGGGATGTTCTGAAAAAACGTCATTGCTGCGCTGGCGCAACAGCATCTTTATCGCTGAACGGCGCTTGCGCTGGCCCGAAGGGAAATAATCCAGAATCTGCGCTGCTCCTGGGCTCCCGCCTTCGCGGGCGTGACGATAAATGGGGTTTTCTGAGTTTCCCTGGATATTTCCCGTCTTTGCACATCCTGTTGCGGCCTCGCGCTTGGCCGCCGTAGCCACCTGCTCTAGAGTGGTGACACGTTCAGGAGTGCCACATGCAGCTCGACCCTTCAACTGGCTGGTTCCAGGGTATCCCTCACTGCCCGTCGCCGAATTTCAACGCTCGCCCCGGTGGCGAGATATCTCTGCTGGTGGTGCACAACATCAGCCTGCCGCCTGGGCAGTTCGGCACCGGCAAGGTGCAGGCGTTCTTTCAGAACCGCTTGCCCGTGCACGAGCATCCTTTCTTCGCCGAGATCGCATCCCTGCAGGTTTCCGCGCATTTCTTCATCGAGCGTGATGGCGGGCTGACGCAGTTCGTCTCCTGCCTGGATCGTGCCTGGCATGCCGGGGTTTCCTGGTTCGAGGGGCGCGATAACTGCAATGATTTTTCGCTGGGCGTGGAGCTGGAAGGGACGGATGATCTGCCCTACACCGACGCTCAGTACGCCAGGTTGGCCGAGCTGACGCGACAGTTGCTGGATGCCTACCCGGCGCTGTCGACGCAGCGTATCCGTGGCCACAGCGATATCGCGCCTGGGCGCAAGACCGACCCGGGGGCAGCGTTCGACTGGCCGCGTCTGCACGCCGAATTGAAGGAGAGGTAGCAATGAGTTTTCTGGTGATTCTGCTGGTGCTGTGGGTCGAGAAATTTTCTGCCCGGCGTCTGCGCATCCAGCAGGACGGCCCCTGGTTGGCGCAACTGCAGCGCCTGCAACAAGGCGGTTTGCAGCAGGCCCCATGGCTGTGCCTGGCCATTCTGGTGCTGTTGCCGGTGTTGGCGCTGGGCCTGCTGTTGCTGATCCTCAAGCCGCTGGCATATGGCTGGCTGGCATTTCCAGTGCATTTGCTGGTACTGATCTACAGCCTGGGGCGTGGTGATCTGCTTGCAGCGTTGGGGCCGTTTCGCGATGCCTGGCGCCGTGGTGACGGTCAGGCGGCTTACCACGTGGCCGAGCGTGATCTGGCACTGCAGCCGGAGGAGGGGACCGAACTGTTGCAGCAGGTTCAGGGGCATCTGTTGTGGCAGGCCTATCAAAGCTTTTTCGCCGTTATCTTCTGGTATCTGCTGCTCGGCCCCATGGCGGCGCTGGCTTATCGCCTGTTGGCCTTGAGCGCCGAGCATGCACAGCAAGCCGCTCTGCGTGAGCGCGCCGTGCAACTGCGCCACGCCTTCGATTGGCTGCCGGCGCGGGTACTGGCCTCCAGTTTCGCGCTGGTCGGTAATTTCGTCGCCGTCAGCCGCGCCTTGCTGCATGAGCTGCTGAGCTGGGACATTTCTGCCGCGCAACTGGTGATCAAGGCCGGACGTGCGGCCGGTGAGATGCCGCCGCCGGTGATGGGCGAGGAGGGCGTCAATACCCTGGATCAGCTGTGGCAACTGCTGATCCGTGCTGCGGTGGTCTGGTACGCCGGTTACGCGGTCTGGGTGTTGTTCATCTAGAGATCCTGCCCAAGCGCTATGCAGGGCGGGGGCAGCCTGCTGTCACGCACAGTGGCGGGTTGCACCCGCCCTACGTGCCGGCTTTGTGGAAGCCGCGCCCTGCGGCGAATGGCAAAACAGTATTCGTTCCGAGTCGGGGGCTCCTACACGGCCTTAGCTGGATTCGCTGGGCGCGCATTTAACCTTAAGTTACAGAGACGCGTGTCGATAAGGGGTATAAGGAGGCGGTAGCCGACCCTGTTTGGTGATTTTCGTCACTTTATCTGCCTGTATTCGCCGCGTAGATTCACGCGCCACAGGTCGGGCTGCGCAGGACGCCGTTGTCAGCCCGTGAGAGGCTCTGCGGCCGTTCGAGCTATACCAATAACAATAATGGCAACTGGAGACGTCTAGTGAAGACCGTGTTGTATCCGGCCATCGCGCTGATGAATCGCCTCAGCTTCGGCATGAAGTTCAGCCTGATCAGCGTTTTATTCTTCCTGCCCATGCTCGTCACCAACTTCTATCTGGTGCGCGACTCCTATCGTCAGTTCGTCGGCACCCAGACTGCCCTGGAAAGCCTCGAGCTACTCGGCAGCAGCCTGCAGCTGCGCCGCGATCTTGAAAGCCTCAACGATCTGGTGCAGATCAACTCGATGATCGGTCAGTCCGGTCAGGCGGGGGATCTGGAAGGGCGTATAGATCAACTGCAGCAGTCGCTCAATACCGGCCTGCAAGGGCTGCAGCCGGTGACCGGCGATGCCGAGCAGGCAGCGGAGTTTGTTGCCAAGCGCGACGAATTGCTGGCCGAGCTGAAAAGCGCAGAGGCCGAGACCTCTTTGCAGAGCAAGACCGTCATCGTCGAGAAGCTGCTGGGCTCCTCCCAGGTCTTCATCAAGCTGGTGGCCAGCCAGGCGGGGCTGAGCCAGGACCCGCAACGCCAGGTGCGGCAGATCACCGAGCTGATCACCAACATCACCCCGCAGATCACCAATGTGCTCAGCCAAGGTCGTGCCATCGGCGCCTATTCCCTGGGGCAGGGTTTTCTCAATTCGGCGGCCAGTACCAAGTTCGATGACCTGCTGCTGCAGTTGGAGAAGTTGCATGCCGAGTACGGCCTGAATCTGCAGGAGGCACTGGCCGGTAACGTCGCGGCGCAGAATGGGCTGGGCAGCCTGGCCGAAGCCAGTCGCCAGAGTCTGAAGGATAGCGGCGTGCTGTTCGAGGATCAGGTGATCATCGCCGACAGCCTGGATACGCCCTGGGCGCAGTTCTACGATCAGGTCAGCCAGGAAATGGCCAAGACCTACGCCTTCAACGACGGTCTGCTGGCGTTCCTCGATAGCCAGTTGAGTGAGCGGCTGACCGAGAACCGTGCACAGATGGTGTTGCTGGTGGTGGCGTTGGTGGTGGTGTTCCTGTTGATCGTCTACCTCTACAGCGGCTTCTACGTTTCCACCCGCTCTACCCTGAAAAATCTGGGCAAGGTGATGGATAGGGTTGCCGCAGGCGATATGACGGCCAACTTCCAGGCACAGAGCCGAGACGAGCTGGGCGAGCTGGGGCAGGTGTTCAACCAGACCGTGGTGCGTATCCATGACCTGATCGAGCGCGTCGGGCATACGGTGGGCGAGGTCGGTGGCCAGGCGGATCGCGTCGAGCTGGTTTCAGGCGAGAGCAACCAGGCGGTGGCTGGTCAGCGTGCACAGATCGAGCAGGTGGCCACGGCGATGAACCAGATGTCCGCCACTGCCCAGGAGGTGGCGCGCAGCGCCGCCGCAGCGGTGGGTAGCGCGCAGAGCGTGAATCAGGAAACGGTCAGTGGCCGCGCGTTGGTCGAGCAGCAGGTCGGTGCGATCCAGCGTCTTGCCGGTGAAATCGACCAGTCGGTGGTGGTGATCAACCAACTGGCCAGCGACAGTGCGGCGATCAGCCAGGTGCTCGATGTGATCAAGGGTATCGCCGAGCAGACCAACCTGCTGGCGCTCAATGCTGCCATCGAGGCGGCGCGGGCTGGTGAACAGGGTCGCGGTTTCGCCGTAGTGGCTGACGAGGTGCGCAATCTGGCCAAGCGCACGCAGCAGTCCACCGAGGAAATCGAGGCGATGATCGCCAAGCTGCAGGGCGGTGTGGGGGCGGCGGTGAAGGCGATGAACGCCAGCCACCAGATGGCGGATGGTACGGTCAGCCAGTCGGCCAAGGTGCAGCAGGCCCTGGAGAACATCCTCGGTGCGGTGGGCATGATCGTCGATCAGAACCAGCAGATCGCCGCGGCGGCCGAGCAGCAGACGGCGGTGGCGCACGATATCGACCAGAACATCGTCGAGATCAACCACGCGGGTGAGCGCACCGCTGCCGGTGCCAGCCAGACCGAGCAGGCCAGCCGCGAGCTGAGCGAGCTGGTTACGCGTCTCAAGCAGTTGATCGGCGCGTTCCGGGTCTGATCGCTGCGTGGGGAGGCGCTTCAGTGGCGATGCTTTTGTAGTCGTCGCGGCTGAAGCCCCTCCCACAGCATTCCCGCGGCCGTTGCTCTGACCCTGTAGGAGCGGCGCCCCGCCGCGAATCTGGGCGACACGATCTGGAAACATTCGCCCCGAGGCGGGGCTCCTACGGACGGTCGTGCAGGGTGATTTTCCTGACCATCTGTGCGGCCTATGCCCAGCCGAACAACTCATCCGCATTACGGCTGCTGGCCGCCGCCAGTTCTTCGGCCGTCACGCCGCGCAGTGTCGCCAGTTCGCTGCAGATTTCCGCCAGGTACTCCGGGCTGTTGCGCTGGTTCGGGTACATGGCCGGGGCCATGTCCGGCGAGTCGGTTTCAAGCACGATGCTCTCCAATGGCAGCTGCGCCACCACCTTGCGCAGGCGATTGGCCTGCGGCCAGGTGGCGGCGCCGCCGAGACCGAGGCGAAAGCCCAGCTTCATGTACTCGCGCGCTTCCTCGTAGCTACCGGCGAAGGCGTGGATGATGCCGCCGCGTGCCAGGCGAAAACGCTTGAGTGTGGCGATGGTCGCGGCATGGGCACGGCGCACGTGCAGCAGCACCGGTAACTCGAACTCGGCGGCCAGTCGCAGCTGCGCTTCGAACAGCGCTTGCTGGCGCTGGCGATCCAGGTGTTCCAGGTAATAATCCAGGCCGAACTCACCGACGGCGCACAGCTTGCGGTGCCCGGCCAGTTTGCCCAGCCAGTCGCGCAGCTCATCGAGATGCTGTGGGTGGTGATCGTCCAGATAGACCGGATGCAGGCCGAAGGCTGCGTACAGGCCTTCATCCTCTTCGACCAACTGCCACAACCGCTGCCAGTTGGCCTGGTAGACGCCAAGTACCACCATGCGCTGCACGCCCAGCGCGTGGCTGCGCGCGAGTACTTCGTCGCGATCGGCGTCGAAGTCGGGGAAGTCCAGGTGGGTGTGGGTGTCGATCAGGCGCATCGGTCTGCTCACCAGCGGGCGTTCAGAATCGGCTATTTTCCCCTTTCATGCCAGGGCGAGGGAGCGTTGGCGAATCTTTTCAGTCGTATGGACATGGACGAGTTTCACTCGGGCAGTGAAATAAGGAGGTCGCTGGGTGCGCCATTTGCGCAAGTTTGTAGGCGCATTGTTCGCCGTTTTCCTGTTGTTGCTGGCGGCGTTGATGCTGTTTCTGGTGCTGTTCGATTGGAATCGGGCGCGGCCGTTGATCAATGAACAGGTTTCTGCGGCCCTGAATCGGCCGTTCGCCATCGAGGGCGATCTGCGCGTGGTCTGGCAGCGTGAGGCCGGCCAGCAGGGTTTGAGCGCCTGGCTACCCTGGCCACATTTTGCTGCCGAGCAGTTGCGCCTGGGCAACCCGGACAGGGCGCAGGGCGATACCTTCGTCAGTCTCGACAGCGTGCGTTTACGCCTGTCGCCCCTACCGCTGCTGTGGAAGACGGTTAGCATTCCCAGTATCGAACTCGGCGCGCCGGTCGCCGATCTGCAGCGCCTGGCCGATGGCCGGGCGAACTGGGTGTTCGATCTGGGCAAGGAGGAGGCGGACGACAGCAAGCAGCCCAGTCCCTGGACGCTGGATATCGGCACCATCGGCTTCGACAAGGGGCAGGTGAAGGTCGACGACAAGGTCAGCAATACCCGCCTGGAGGCGATTATCCAGCCGCTGGGCGAGCCGATCCCATTCGCCGATATCGTCGGCAAGAGCGCGGCCGAGCGCCTGACCGAGAGCAATGCCAGCGCCCAGGATTACGCTTTCGCCTGGCAGACCAAGGGCAGCTTCCGTGGCCAGCCGTTGACCGGCAGCGGCAAGGTCGGTGGTCTGCTGGCGCTGCATGACGCGTCGCAGCCGTTCCCGTTGCAGGCCGATCTGCGCATTGGCGCGACCCGTATCGTGCTGGCCGGCAGCCTGACCGATCCGCAGAACCTGGGGGCTCTGGATCTGCGCTTGCGTCTGTCCGGCGCCAGCCTCGGTCAGCTGTATCCGCTGACCGGCGTGACCTTGCCGGATACACCACCGTACAGCACCGACGGTCGCTTGCAGGCCGATCTGCACGATGCCGACGGGGCGATCTTTCGCTATCTCGGCTTCAACGGCCAGATCGGGGAGAGCGATATTCACGGCGACTTGACGTTCGTGGCCCGCGAGCCACGGCCGAAACTGTCGGGGAGGCTGACCTCCAACCAACTGCTGTTCAGTGACCTTGCGCCGCTGATCGGCGCCGACTCCAGCGCGGACAAGCGCGAACGTGGCGAACGGGACGTGCAGCCGGCGAACAAGGCGCTACCCGTTTCCGAGTTTCGTACCGACCGCTGGCGCGCGATGGACGCCGATGTGCGATTTGTCGGCAAGCGCATCGTGCACAGCGAACAGTTACCGATCACCGATCTCGACACCCATGTGGTGCTCAATGACGGCATGCTGAGTCTGGAGCCACTGCGTTTCGGCATGGCCGGCGGTGTGCTCGACTCGCAGATCCGTCTCAATGGTGCGACCACGCCGTTGCAGGGGCAGATGCGTCTGCGCGCGCGTGATCTCAAGCTCAAGCAGCTGTTTCCCACCTTCGCGCCGATGCAGACCAGCCTCGGTGAGCTCAACGGCGATGCGCGCATCAGCGGCCGTGGCAACTCGGTGGCCGCTTTGCTCGGCAGCGCCGATGGCGAGTTGAAGATGCTGATCAATGATGGCGCGGTGAGTCGCGGGCTGATGGAAATCGCCGGGCTGAACGTCGGCAACTACCTGGTCGGCAGGCTGTTCGGCGACGAGGATGTGAAGATCCACTGCGCGGCAGCGGATCTCGGCATCAAGCAGGGGCTGATGAGCACGCGGCTGTTCGTCATCGACACCGACAATGCGGTGATCAAGGTCGACGGCAGTGCCAACTTCGCCAACGAGCGGCTGAACTTCACCATCACGCCCGCGACCAAGGGCTTTCGTATCTTTTCCCTGCGCTCGCCGCTGTACGTACGCGGCACGTTCAAGGAGCCGTCACCAGGCGTGCAGGCCACGCCGCTGGCGCTGCGTGGTGTTGGCCTGGTAGCGCTGGGCGTTGCGGTGGCGCCGGCGGCCGGCTTGCTGGCGCTGGTGGCACCCAGCGCGGGTGACGAGCCGAGCCAGTGCGCGCCGCTGCTGCAGAAAATTCAGGGTGGCCAGTGATCCGCCCGGCGCGTAGGGCGGGTGCAACCCGCCTCGCCCTCAAGGGCCAATATTCAGGCTCGGGCCTTGAAGCTGCGGCCGATGGCTTCGATGCCGGGCTGATAGTCGTTTTGTTCCACCGCCCGTAGCGTCCAGGCTAGCACGCGCTCAGCGATGCGTTCGTGCTGCTGGCTCATGGCATTGACCCGCAGCGGCAGAAAATCCAGCAACTGGGTATCGCCGAAGGTGGCCAGGCGCACTGAAGGCCATTGTTCGCTGCCCTGTTCGCGTAGCGCATCGAACACTCCTTCGAGCAGCACGTAGGCGGTGGTCAGCAGCGCATCCGGCGAGCCGACTTCCTCCAGCAGTGTTTGCATCTGTCGGTAGCCGCAGGCGCGACTGAACAGCTCACCGTGATAGACGCTGACGCGCCCGTCGAAACCTTTCAATGCCGAACGGAAGCCGCGTTCGCGCGCCTGGCTGATGACCAGCTCCGCACGGGCGCCGAGCAGGGCGATATGCCGGGGTTTGGGCGTCAGCAGGCTTTCGGTGAGGGTGTGCCCGGCTTGCTCGTCGTCGCTGACCACCGAGCGAATGTGAGTGGGCGACAGCGCGCGGTCCACGGCCACCACCGGCAGGCCGGCGGCGACGATGGCCGGATACAGCGGATCGTCCGCAGGCAGGCAGCTGGCGACGATCAGCGCCTCGCAGCGGCGCGAACGGAACAGCTCGAGCAACTGCCGCTCGCTGCTCGGGTCATCGTCGGAACTGGCGATCAATAACTGATAGCCGGCGGCGCGCGCCTTCTGTTCGAGCAGCTTGGCCAGGCGCGCATAACTGGGGTTTTCCAAGTCCGGCAGGATGAAACCCAGGCAGCGGCTTTGCCCGCGGCGCAGGCTGGCGGCCTGCTGATCCGGGCGATAGCCATGCTCCTCGACCACGGCCAGCACCCTGGCCACGGTCGCAGGGCTGATGCGCCGACGTTCGGCCTGGCCGTTGATCACGTAGCTGGCGGTGGTCACCGAGACCTGTGCCAGGCGGGCGATGTCGCTGAGTTTCACGGGCGCAGCACCATGCAGGGAAAGGATTTCGAGCGTGCGAGCGCGGCGAGTCTACACCGACTCGACGACGACTGGGCTTCAAGGATTACCCATTATCGGATAAGGTGCCAGCGTTTGATGAAACGTTTCAGCAATTCGATTCATCAGCTAGTCTTGAGGGTGTTTGGGTGTCGTAAGTGAGCGCCGAGCCCGTGAACACCCTTCTCAATCAGAACAAGAATCCAAGCCGGAGGCACCCATGCTCGAACTCGATGCCAGCCAAATCCAGATGGGCCGGGCGGCGGCGAACAAGGGCGAAGCCCTGGCCATGCTCGGCGATGCGCTGGCCAGTGCCGGCCTGGCCACTGCGGCTTACCTCGAAGGCCTGCAGGCGCGCGAAGCCCAGGGTTCGACCTTTCTCGGCCAGGGCATCGCCATCCCCCATGGCACGCCGCAGACCCGCGATCAGGTGCTGCGCACCGGCGTCAGCCTGATCCAGTTCCCCGCGGGCGTGGACTGGGGCAACGGCCAGCAGGTGTACCTGGCCATTGCCATTGCCGCCCAATCCGACGAGCACCTGCACCTGCTGCAACTGTTGACCCGTGCCCTCGGCGAGGGCGATCTGAGCCAGGCGCTGCGTAAAGCCCGCGAGCCAGCGCAGATACTCGAACTGCTGCAGGGCGCACCGCAGGCACTGGCACTGGACGGTCAACTGGTGGCGCTGGCGCAGCCCGCCGATGACTTCGACGAATTGCTCTGGCAGGGCGCGCGCCTGTTGCGCCAGGCTGGCTGCGCACGCAGCGGCTTCGCCCTCGGGCTGGCCCGTGGCGAGCCGCTACCGCTGGGCGATGGCCTGTGGTGGCTGCACAGCGAGGCCAGTGTCGAGCGGCCCGGCCTGGCTTTCGTCACCCCGGCGCAGCCGCTGAGTTTTCGCGGTGAGGCGTTGCGCGGTCTGTTCTGCCTGGCCAGCCAGGGTGAGGCGCACCGTCAGGCGCTGGAGCGGTTGTGCGATGTGCTGATCGGTGGCCGCGCGGCGGCTTTCAGTGAAGCCAGCGATAGCCGCCAGGTGATTGAGGCGTTGGGCGGTGAAGTGCCACCGGACTGGCCCAGCCTCAGCGTGCCACTGCTCAATGCCCATGGTCTGCACGCGCGCCCGGCCAAGGCGCTGAGCGAACTGGCGCAGGACTTCGCGGGGGAAATCCGTGTGCGCCTGCTCGGCGATACGGGCGCCGGGGTCTCGGCCAAGAGCCTCAGCCGCCTACTGGCGCTGGGCGCGCGACGCGGGCAGATGCTCGAGTTCAGCGCCGAACCGGCGATTGCCGACAGCGCGCTGCCGGCCATTCGCGCCGCGCTGGAAAGTGGCCTGGGCGAAACGGTCGAGCCGCTGAGCGAAGCGCTGCCTGAGGTCGCGGCGCAGCTGGAACCGGTCGAAGCGGTCGCCCCTGTTGCCGGTAGCCGTCTGCAGGCGGTCGGTGCCTCGCCCGGTATCGCCATCGGCCCGGCGCTGGTGCGCACGCCGCCGACGTTTGATTTCGCCGAGCAAGGCCAGGGTGTCGAGCAGGAGCGTGCACGACTGGGTTCAGCCCTGGCCGCTGTCGCCGCGCAGATCCAGCGTCTGGTCGATGGCGCCGGTGTAGCGAGCATTCGGGAAATCTTCAGTGCCCACCTGGCCATGCTCGCCGATCCGGCGCTGCGTGAAGACGTCGAGGCGCGCCTGGGCAAGGGGGCAAGCGCCGAAGCGGCCTGGCAGGTCGAGGTCGAGGCGGCGGCCAATCGTCAGGAGGCGCTGCATGACCCGCTGCTGGCCGAGCGGGCGGCTGACCTGCGTGATATCGGCAACCGTGTGCTGGCGCATCTGTGCGGTATCACGCTGCCGAGTGAGCCGAACGAGCCGTACATCCTGGTGATGGCTGAAGTGGTGCCGTCGGACGTCGCTGGCCTCGACCGTCAGCGCGTGGCCGGCATCCTGACCGCTCGTGGTGGCGCCACCGCGCACAGCGCGATCATCGCTCGCGCCCTGGGGATTCCCGCCGTGGTCGGTGCTGGCGATGGCGTGCTGGCGTTGGCGCAAGGCACGCCACTGCTGCTCGATGGCGACAGCGGCCTGCTGCGCATCGCCCCGGATACAGCTGAGCGCGACCAGGCGCTGTATGAACGTGAGACGGCGCAGCAGCGGCGCGAGCAGGCGCATGCCGCGCGCTTCAAGGATGCGCAGACGCGCGATGGCGTGCGTGTGGAAGTGGCGGCCAATATCGGTGCCAGCGGCGAAACCGCCGACGCGGTGGAGCTGGGCGCGGAAGCGGTGGGCCTGCTGCGCACCGAGCTGGTGTTCATGGAGCATGCCCAGGCGCCGGATCACGCCGCGCAGGAGCGTGAGTATCGTCGTGTGCTCGATGCGCTGGACGGGCGCCCGCTGGTGGTGCGTACGCTGGATGTCGGCGGCGACAAGCCCCTGCCGTACTGGCCGATGCCGGCCGAAGAAAATCCTTTCCTTGGTGTGCGTGGCATTCGCCTGAGCCTGCAGCGCCCGGAGATTCTCGAAACCCAGCTGCGCGCCTTGCTCGCCTCGGCCGATGGCCGGCCGCTGCGGATCATGTTCCCCATGGTCGGTTCGGTGGAAGAATGGCGTGCGGCGCGTGACATGGTGCAGCGCCTGCGCGAAGAGATCGAAGTACGTGACCTGCAGGTCGGCATCATGATCGAAGTGCCCTCGGCAGCGTTGTTGGCGCCGGTGCTGGCGCGCGAGGTGGACTTCTTCAGTATCGGCACCAATGACCTGACCCAGTACTGCCTGGCCATCGACCGCGGCCATCCACAGCTGTCGGCGCAGGCTGATGGCCTGCACCCGGCCGTACTGCGCCTGATCGAGATGACTGTGACTGCTGCCCATGCCCAGGGCAAGTGGGTCGGCATCTGCGGTGAGCTGGCCAGCGACCGTCTGGCCGTGCCGCTGTTGGTCGGCCTGGGCGTCGACGAGCTGAGCGTGACGCCGCGTTCGATTGCCCTGGTCAAGGCACGTGTGCGCGAGCTGGACAGTCGCCAGGCACGAACCCTGGCTGATCGCGCCCTGACCCTGGACAGCGCCAGCGCCGTGCGCGCGCTGGTGGCGGAGATGCACTGATGGCCCGAATCCTGACCCTGACCCTGAACCCGGCGCTGGACCTGACCCTGCGTCTCGACCGCCTGCAGCCCGGTGCGATCAACCGCTGCCATGAGCTGCGCAGCCACGCTGCCGGCAAGGGCCTGAACGTCGCCCAGGTGCTGGCCGATCTTGGCCATAACTTGAGTGTCGGCGGCTTTCTCGGCCGCGCCAATGCCGCGCCGTTCGAGAGCCTGCTGCACAAGCGCGGCTTTCACGACCTGTTCGTCCGCGTGCCGGGCGAGACGCGCAGCAATATCAAGCTGGCCGAGGCCGATGGTTGCATCACCGACCTCAACGGCCCCGGCCCGCAGGTCGAGGCTGAGCACCTGGAGCGCCTGGAGGCTGAGCTGGAGCCGCTGCTCGCCGGGCATGACGCCGTGGTGGTGGCCGGCAGCCTGCCGCGTGGCGTCAGCCCGCAATGGTTCGCCGGCTTGCTGCGGCGGATCCAGGCCAGCGGCGTGCCGCTGGCGGTCGATAGCAGTGGTGCTGCCCTGCAGGCGGCCCTGGGCGTCGCCCCCTGGCTGATCAAACCCAACGAAGAAGAGCTGGCCGAGGTATGCGGCAGCGACCTGTCTGCCGCCGTGCAGACGCTGCGTGCGCAGGGTATCGAGCACGTGCTGCTGTCGCGTGGTGCTGACGGTGTCGACTGGTATGGGCCGGACATTGCCCTGCGTGCCACGCCGCCGCGTGTCGAGGTCGCCAGCACGGTCGGTGCCGGCGACTCGCTGCTGGCGGCCAGCCTGCACGGCCTGCTCGAAGGCTGGCCGGCCGAGCGCACGTTGCGCCTGGCCACGGCGGTGGCGGCGCAAGCGGTCACCCAGATCGGCTTCGGTATCCATGATCGCGAGCAACTGGCCCGCTTCGAAGCGGCCGTGCAATTGCACCCTTTAGAAAAATAAGAGGCACCCACCATGAATGTGCTGATCGTCACCGCCTGCCCCAATGGCCAGGTCACCAGCGTGCTGTGTTCGCGCCTGCTGCAGGCCGCCGCCGAGCGCCTGGGTTGGCAAACCCGTGTCGAGGTGCATGACGCGCGCGCGATTGGTTCGCCGTTGAGCGAGGCCGAGATCGCCGCCGCCGACTGGGTGTTGGTGGTCAAGACCGGTGAGCTGCCGCTGAGCCGCTTTGCCGGCAAGCGCCTGCTGCAGGCCACGCCGGCCGAGGCATTGGCCGATCCACAGCGTTTTTTGCGTGAAGCCGCCGAGCGCGCTCAGCCCTATGGTGAAAGTAGCGAGCCTGCCCCGAGCGGCCGTCGCCGACTGGTCGCAGTCACCGCCTGTCCCACCGGCGTGGCGCACACCTTCATGGCCGCCGAAGCCCTGCAGCAGGCGGCGCTGCGCATGGGCATCGAGTTGCAGGTGGAAACCCGCGGTTCGGTCGGCGCGCGCAACCTGCTCGACGATGCCGCCATCGCAGCTGCCGATGCCGTGCTGCTGGCCACCGATATCGAGGTGGACACCAGCCGTTTCGCCGGCAAGAAGGTCTACCGCTGTGGCACCGGCGTGGCACTGAAACAGCCGCAACAGACGCTCGAGCGGGCGCTCAGCGAGGCGCGACCGCTGAGCGAAGCCGCGCCAGTCGGGGGCAAAGCCGTCGCCAGTAGTGGCGAGAAAACCGGCCCCTACAAGCATCTGCTCACCGGTGTTTCCTACATGCTGCCGATGGTGGTGGCCGGCGGTCTGTTGATCGCCCTCTCGTTCGTCTTCGGTATCGAGGCGTTCAAGGAGGAGGGCAGCCTGGCCGCCGCGCTGATGCAGATCGGCGGCGAGAGCGCCTTTCAACTGATGGTGCCGCTGCTGGCCGGCTATATCGCCTATTCCATCGCCGACCGTCCGGGCCTGGCGCCGGGGATGATCGGCGGGTTGCTCGCCAGTTCACTGGGTGCCGGTTTCATCGGCGGTATCGTCGCTGGCTTCATCGCCGGCTATTCGGCCAAGGCGATTGCCCGCTGGGTGCGCTTGCCGGACAGTCTGGAGGCGCTCAAGCCGATCCTGATCATCCCGCTGCTGGCCAGCCTGATCACCGGCCTGACGATGATCTATATCGTCGGCAGCCCCGTGGCTGGTGTGCTGCAGTCGCTCACCCAGTTCCTCGACAGCATGGGCAGCACCAATGCCATCCTCCTTGGCGCGCTGCTTGGCGGCATGATGTGCGTGGATCTCGGTGGGCCGATCAACAAGGCGGCCTATGCCTTCTCGGTCGGTCTGCTGGCGTCGAGCAGCTACGCGCCGATGGCCGCGACCATGGCCGGTGGCATGGTGCCGCCGATCGGCATGGCCATCGCCACCGTGCTGGCGCGGCGCAAGTTCGCCCAGAGCGAGCGCCAGGCCGGCAAGGCCGCCGGGGTGCTGGGGCTGTGCTTCATCTCCGAAGGGGCGATTCCGTTCGCTGCCAAGGACCCGCTGCGGGTGATCCCGGCCAGTATTGCCGGTGGTGCGCTGACCGGCGCGCTGTCGATGTACTTCGGCTGCAAGCTGATGGCGCCGCACGGCGGTCTGTTCGTGCTGCTGATTCCCAACGCCATCAATCACGCGTTGCTCTACCTGCTCGCCATCGTCGCTGGCAGCCTGGTCACTGGCGTGCTCTATGCGCTGATCAAGCAGTCCGAGGCGCAGCCGCTGGCGGTGGGGGCGCAATAAGCGCAGGGTCCGTTGCCTCGGTTACACTGAGTTGAACAGCGCCGGGCAAGAAGGAGTCTGTTGAAGGGGGGCGGTGCGCCGATGCGCTGCGATGGCCCCCTTTGGCTTCGTGGCGCAGTCTCCCCCACAAAGAAAGGATCCTCTATAGATGACTCAAGCTCTCGCGCATCGCTGGCGCTTCTTCCGTGCCGGCGGCTTCAATCAGGTGCAACTGGAAACGCCCGCCGACCTCGCCGCCTTGCGTGGCCTGGATCAGAAACTCTGGGCCAGCCTGGCCTGCCCGGTGAACAACCTGGAGCTGGATCGGCGCATGCTGCAGTACATCGACCTGAACAATGACGGTCGTATTCGCGCGCCGGAGATTCTCGATGTGGTCGACTGGACACTGGCGCGCCTGCGTGATCCGGCCGTGCTGTTCCAGGAGGGGCCGCTGCTGCTGTCGTCGCTCACCGACGATGCCGTGGGTGTACGCCTGCGTCTGGCTGCACAGCGCCTGCTGGGTGTGCTCGGCCGGCCCGATAGTGAGAGCCTGACGCCTGCCGATACCGCTGATCTGGCGAAGCTGTTCCCGCCGCATGAGGCCAACGGCGACGGCCTGGTACCGGCAACCTTTACCGACGATGCCGAACTGAAGGCCGCCATCACCGACATCATCGCCTGCCTGGGGGCGCAGACCGACCGCAGTGGCGAGCCTGCCGTCGCCGCCGAACAGATCGCCGCCTTCTTCGATCAGGCGCGTCAGCTGCATGCCTGGCATGCGCGCGCCGCCGAGCAGGGGCTGGACGCTTTTGGTGAAGGCACGGTGGCGGCAGTCGAAGCGCTGAGCGCCGTGCGTGCCAAGATCGACGATTACTTCACCCGCGTGGCCATGGCCGAGTTCGATCCGCGCGCCGCTGCCCTGATGAACGCCAGGGAAGAGGAGCTGGTGCGTCTGGCATCCTTGTCGCTGGCGGATGCCGGCGAGGTGGCTGGCCTGCCTCTGGCAACTGTGCAGCACGGTGACGAGCTACCACTGAGCAAGGGCCTCAACCCGGCCTGGCAGCACGCCGTCGATGAATTCCGCCAGCGTGTGGTGGTGCCGGTGTATGGCGAGCAGGACAGCCTCTCGCGCGAGCAGTGGCAGCACCTGGTCGCATTGTGCGGCAACTACCTGGCCTGGCGCGCCGAGACGCCGAAAGTGGCGATTGCCGAGGTGCTTGAGCGCGGACGTATTCTCGAACTGGTGGAGCAGGGGGCCGAAGCGCGCCTGCTGGCGCTGGTGGAAGAGGACAAGACCGTGGCCGAAGCGGCGGACGGGCTGGTCGAGCTGGACAAGCTGATTCGCCTGCGTCATGGCCTGGTCCGACTACTGCGCAACTTCGTGTCTTTCCAGGCTTTTTATTCGCGGCAGGAAAAGGCTGTGTTCCAGGCTGGCGTCCTCTATATCGACGGCAAGAGTTGCGAGCTGGTGGTTGAGGTCGGTGATGTCGAGGCGCATGCCAAGGTGGCGGCGGCCAGTGAGTGCTTCCTGCTCTACTGCGCCTGCACCCGTCGCGGCGAGCCGGTGCGGGGCAAGGAGGCGCTGAACATCGTGGTGGCGGTGACCGCCGGCAGCGAGGGCGACCTGCAGGCCGGTCGCCATGGTCTGTTCTACGACCGCGACGGTAACGACTGGGATGCCACTGTGGTCAAGGTGGTACAGCATGCGATCAGCATTCGCGAGGCGTTCTGGTCGCCGTATCGACGCGTTTCCAAGTTGGTGTCCGATCAGGTGCAGAAGCTTGCCGCCAGTCGCGACGCCGACATGGTCAGCAAGACCGCAGCCAGGGTCGGCGAAACCGGCTCTGCTCCAGCCGCCACGCCTACCCCGGCCTTCGATATCGCCAAGTTCGCCGGTATCTTCGCGGCCATCGGCCTGGCGGTCGGTGCCCTGGGCACGGCACTGGCGGCGGTGGTCACAGGGATTCTGTCACTGGTCTGGTGGCAGATCCCGCTGCTGCTGCTCGGCGTGCTGCTGGCCATCTCCGGGCCGTCGATGCTGCTGGCCTGGTTCAAGCTGCGCCGGCGCAGCCTGGGGCCGATCCTCGATGGTAACGGCTGGGCGGTGAATGCCCAGGCGCGTATCAGCATCCCGTTCGGCACCGCGCTCACGCAGATGGCGGAACTACCCAAGGGCAGCGACCGTGCACTGCGCGATCCCTATGCCAACAAGCCGCTGGTGTGGCCCTGGATCATCGCTCTGCTGTTGGCGCTGGGTGTGGGCTATTACGCCTGGAGCAATGGCGTGTTCAGCCCGGAGCCGGAGGTGCCGGCTGAGGCAGTGGCGCCTGTTCAGGACGCCGCCGGCTAGAGGGTACTACCGGGCGTTGGGCTCTTGTAGGAGTGGCTTCAGCCACGAAAGCTGTTCGCGGCTGAAGCCGCTCCTACGGGTTGGAATGCTCTGTCGGCCAGCCATTTGTGTATTGGCGGGTTTCACCCGCCCTACGTTCCCTCTCAACCCGCCAACAGCTCTGTCACCCAGCGCGGCAACTGCTCGGTAGCCGGGCCATAGCGTTTCTCTGCGAACAGTGAATGGCCCTGGCTCGGTTCCAGATTGATCTCCAAGGTATGCGCGCCCGCGAGACGTGCCTGTTCGACGAAACCGGCAGCCGGGTAGACATGACCCGAGGTGCCGATGCTGACGAACAGCTCGCACTGCTCCAGCGCGTCATAGATGCGCTCCATGTGATAGGGCATCTCGCCGAACCAGACGATATCCGGGCGCAGCGTACCGACCAGCCCGCAGCATGTGCAGGGCTGCGTGACAGGCATGTCCTCCAGCAATGGAAAACGCTGCTGGCTGTTGCTGCAGAGCATCGATTGCAACTCACCGTGCATGTGCAGCAGGCGTTTGGAACCGGCGCGTTCGTGCAGGTTGTCGACGTTCTGCGTGACCAGCAGGAACTCGCCCTTCCAACCATCTTCCAGCTCGGCCAAGGCCAGATGCCCGGCATTCGGCGCGATGGCCGGCTCACGCAACTGGGCGCGACGCATGTCGTAGAAACGCTGCACCAGCGCCGGATCACGAGCGAAACCTTCGGGAGTGGCCACCTCTTCGATGCGGTGGTCTTCCCAGAGTCCGTCAGCGGCGCGGAAGGTGCGAATGCCGCTCTCGGCGGATATACCGGCGCCGGTGAGGATGACGATATTGGGATGGGGCATGTTGGCTCCGAAGCAGGTGCGTTGCTGCAACTCTAAGCCAATTGCAATGCCGTGTGCTCTTCGTAGGAGCCGGCTTGCCGGCGATGCTTTTTCGTCAGCCATGATCGCTGGCAAGCCAGCTCCTACGGGGTGTTGCAGAACCGTAGCCCGGATGAAATCCGGGAAGCACCGGCACATCGCTCCCGGATTGCATCCGGGCTACGCGGTTGCTGGCCCAGGAGCAAGACGATGCATACGGGTTCGTGGATCAGGAGCGCTCACTCATTGCCGCCAGCGCCACCGAGGTGGCGGCGGTGCGGGTTTCCACGCCGAGTTTTACGTACACGTGCTCCAGGTGCTTGTTCACCGTGCGCGGGCTGAGGCCGAGGATGTCGCCGATATCGAGGTTGGTCTTGCCGCAGGCTACCCAGCGCAGTACCTGCACTTCGCGTTCGGTGAGCTGGAAGCGCGCCGATAGCTTGGCATGCGCCGGAGCATCGTCGAGGCTGAGGCTGACGGGTTTCGACGCCGCGCGTGCAGCCTGCAGGATGCGCGCGGTACGCAGGTGTGAGGCGACGCGGGCGAGCACCTCTTCGGGGTTGATCGGCTTGGTCACGTAGTCGATGCCGCCGGCCTCGAAGCCCTGCACCACGTGCTCGCTGTCGGTCAGGGCGGTCATGAACAGCACGGGGATATCGGCGCTGCTCGGCTCGGCCTTGATTCGCCGGCAGGTCTCGAAACCATCCAGCCCCGGCATCATCGCGTCGAGCAGGATCAGGTCGGGCCTGCGCCGCTGGATGCGGCCTAAAGCGCTTACACCGTCCAGCGCCACCAGCACCATGTAGCCGGCGTCGTCGAGGGCGTCGGACAGCAGCGCGAGGTTGTCCGGTGTGTCGTCGACGATGAGGATGATGCCGCGCTCGGCCGACAGGCTGGCGGGCGAGCACGGCTCAGGCTGGTGGAGCGGCGCATTCATGTTCGGCCTCCTTCAGTTGGCGGTTGAATTCATCGAGCTGGAAGTTCTTCACCAATAGGCGCAAGGCGGCGGTGAAGCCCGCGCAGGCCGGGTCGCGCTGGTCGATATCGTCCAGGCGTTGCTGGATGCCGCGCACGTAACCCAGAGCGCCCAGTTCGCGCAGTGCCTGCAGGTCGTCGCTGCCCGGCAATGTGATGGCTTCAGGCTGCGGCAACTGCTCCTGAGTGCGGCGCAGCCAGGTCAGACCGAGCTGGTGCTGGATGCGTTCGAGCAACTGCGGGGTGTACACCGGTTTGGCCAGGTAGTCGTCGCAGTCAGCGGCGATGCTGCGTTCGCGGTCGTCGGTGAAAGCATTGGCGGAGATGACGATGATCGGCGCCTGGCAGCGTGTGTTGCGGCGAATCAGGCGACTGGTTTCCCATCCGTCCATTTGCGGCATGGACAGGTCCATCAGGATCAGCGCCGGGTTGTGCAGCGCCACCTGTCGAATCGCTTCCTGGCCGCTGGCGGCCTGGATCACCTCGAAGCCCAACGGTTCGAGCATGCCGGCGAGCACGCGGCGATGTTCGAGATGATCGTCCACCAGCAGAATCAGACGGCGTTCACCCTGGTAGCCGGTGATGTCGTGCTCGACGTGTACCACCGCTTGCGGCACACGCACTTCGGAGAGGAACAGGCGCACCTGGAAGCGCGTGCCCTGGCCAGGTTCGCTGTGCACCGACAGCTCGCCACCCATCAGTGCGGTGAGCATGCGGGTGATGGTCAGGCCGAGGCCGACGCCGTTGTCCTGGCGCATCAGGTCGCCGCGTTCGAACGGCTGGAAGATGCGCTCGATCTGTTCCGGGGCGATGCCGATACCGGTGTCGATGATCTCGAAGGTGGCGGTCTCGCGCATGTAGCCAACGCGCAGACGCACCTCACCACGCTCGGTGAAGCGCACGGCGTTGCCCAGCAGGTTGATCAGGATCTGCCGCACGCGTTTCTCGTCGCCGCGCACCACTGCCGGCATGCGGCCGATGCATTCGAGGCGAAAGCGCAGGCCTTTCTCGGCCGCCTGCGGGGTGAACATGCGTTCGATCTGGTCGATGAATTCCGGGAAGGGAATTTCCGCCAGTTCCAGGTGCAGTTTGCCGGCTTCGATCTTGGCCACGTCGAGCAGGCCGTCGATCAGCGACAGCAGGTGTGAACCGCTACGCAGGATGGTGGCCAGGGCATCCTGGTGCTGGCTCGGCATGGCCGCGTCACGCTGCAGGATCTGGGTGTAGCCCAGGATGCTGTTGAGCGGCGTACGCAACTCGTGCGATAGCCCGGTGACGTAGCGGCTTTTCGCCGCGTTGGCGGATTCCGCCGCTTCCTTGGCCTGCTGCAGGGCTTCGTCGGTCTTGCGGTGGGCTTCGATCTCCTGCATCAGCAGCAGGGTTTGCCGATCCGACTCCTCCTGCGCCACGCGGCGGCTTTCGCGGGTCAATACCAGCCACCAGGCGAGCATGGCAGCGAACAACGAGAGGGTCAGGAAGGCCTTGAGGAAAGCCTGGTAGAGCGTCTGGCGGACTTCCGGTTCCTGCGTCAGCAGGCTCAGCGAGACCTGGCTGTAGATCAGCGCCAGCGCGCCGAACAGCATCAGCACCAGCAGACTCAGCAGGCCCAGGTACTGCGCCAGGCGGCTGTGCAGACGCGGGATGGAAACGCGCGGGAACAGCCAGCCGATGAAGTCGTCGAGCTGATCGCTCAGGCGTGCTCTGGGTTTGCAGCGATCCTCGCAGCGCGCGTCGAGCGAGCAACACAGTGAGCAGATGGGCGCACCGTAGGCCGGGCAGTGTGCGGTGTCCGGCTCTTCGAAGCGGTTGTTACACAGGCAGCACTGCACCTGGCCGGCTTCGGTGTGTGGGTAGAGCAGGTGCGGCTGGCGTTCGCGGGCAATGTAGTAACGCCCGTCGGTGAGCCAGGCCAGCAGTGGCGCCAGCAGGAATGCCGAGCCCAGCGCCACGGCTGGCGAGGCCGCTTGCGCCAGGGCGCCGAACAGGCCGCCGTGGGCGAGCACCGAGAGCAGGGAGGCGATAAGCATGGCGCCGACGCCCACCGGGTTGATGTCGTAGAGGTGCGCGCGCTTGAACTCGATGTATTTCGGCGACAGGCCCAGCGGCTTGTTGATCACCAGGTCGGCCACCAGCGCACCGATCCAGGCGATGGCGATATTGGCGTAGAGGCCGAGCACTTCCTCGATCGCCTCGAACACGCCCAGCTCCATCAGCATCAGGGCGATGGCCACGTTGAACACCAGCCACACCACGCGACCGGGGTGGCTGTGGGTGATGCGGGCGAAGAAATTCGACCAGGCCAGCGAGCCGGCGTAGGCGTTGGTGACGTTGATCTTCACCTGACTGACGATGACGAACAGCACCATGGCCGCCAGTGCCCATTGCGGCGAGGCGAACACGTAGTTGAAGGCCACCAGGTACATCTGCGTCGGCTCGGCGGCGCGCTCCATGGGGATCTCGTGCTGCAGGGCGAGAAAGGCGAGGAAGGCGCCGGCGAGCATCTTCAGCGCGCCGGGGATGATCCAGCCGGGGCCGGCCAGCAGCAGCGCCGTCCACCAGCGCACGCGGTTGGCGCGGGTTTTCTCGGGCAAAAAACGCAGGTAGTCGACCTGCTCGCCGATCTGCGTGATCAGGGCCAGAGCCACGGTGCAGGCGGCGCCGAAATGCAGCAGGTTGAAGCTGCCGGGTTCGCCCTCGCGGCCGGCGAAACTGGTCCAGTCCGATAGCGCCTCGGGGTTCTTGGCGATGACGAACACGTAGGGCAGTACCAGCAGAAACAGCCACACGGGCTGCGTCCACATCTGCAGGCGATTGATCAGGGTGATGCCATAGGCCACCAGCGGAATGATGATGATCGAGCAGATCACATAGGCCAGGGCCAGCGGGATGTTGAAGTACAGCTCCAGGGCCAGCGCCATGATCGCCGCTTCGAGGGCGAAGAACAGGAAGGTGAAGCTGGCGTAGATCAGCGAGGTGATGGTCGAGCCGATGTAGCCGAAACCGGCGCCACGGGTCAGCAGGTCCATGTCCAGGCCGGAGCGGGCGGCGTAGTAGCTGATCGGCAGGCCGGTGAGGAAGATCACCAGGCTGACCGCGAGGACCGCCCACAGGGTGTTGGTGAAACCGTAGGACAGCGCCAGGGCGCCACCGATGGCTTCTAGGGCGAGGAACGACACGGCGCCGAGCGCGGTGTTGGCGATGCGCAGCTCCGACCATTTGCGGAACGACCTGGGCGTGAAGCGCAGGGCGTAATCCTCCATGGTCTCGTCGGCGACCCAGGCGTTGTAGTCGCGGCGGATCTTGATGATGCGCTGGGTGCCGGTTGGCTGCACGGGCGATTCCTGCTGGCGTTATCGGGTAAGACCGTCCCTGTCGCGCGTCCCTGTAGGAGCCGGCTTGCCGGCGATCTGCGTGATCAGGAAGGACGCATCGCCCGCAAGCGGGCTCCTACGGTGCGTTGAAATTGCAACTTCCATGCCCCGGCTCGGCGAGGCCTCTGCCGCGCGCGCGGGCTTCTGTCTGCCTGGTTTTTCTGCGCTGAGCTTGCACCAGGCTGGCGCAGGGCGCTGTACGTCAGATGACGTATGCCCTTACGTCATGCTGCGTATACCCCGCTCGGAGGGGCAAACGCATCCTAGCTGCGAAGCCGGCGTGGTTCGGCACGAATAACCAGCACAGGAGCACGACCATGGACTCTCAACCGATTCGACTTCTTCCGCGCCGGCTGGCGGTGGGGGCGGCAGCGCTCTCGCTGCTGGCCGCCAGCCTGTTCAGCCATGTGGCCAGCGCCGAGGTGAACACTACCGGCCTGGCGGTGACCGACAGCGAGGTCACGGTCGGCATTCTGCATTCGGCTACCGGCACCATGGCCATTTCCGAAACCGGTTCGATCCAGGCCGAGCGCCTGGCCATCGAGCAGATCAACGCCAGTGGCGGTGTGCTCGGCCGGCAGATCAAGGTCATTCAGGAAGATGGGGCTTCCGACTGGCCGACCTTCGCCGAGAAGGCGCGCAAGCTGCTGGTCGGCGACAAGGTCGCCACTGTGTTCGGCTGCTGGACCTCGGCCTCGCGCAAAGCCGTGCTGCCAGTGTTCGAGAAGGAAAACGGCCTGCTCTACTACCCGACCTTCTACGAGGGCCTGGAGCAGTCGAAGAACGTCATCTACACCGGCCAGGAAGCTACCCAGCAAATCCTCGCGGGGCTGGATTGGGTGGCCAAGGAGAAGGGCGCCAAGACTTTCTACCTGCTCGGCTCTGACTACATCTGGCCGCGCACCTCGATGAAGATCGCGCGCAAGCACATCGAAAACGTGCTCGGCGGCAAGGTCGTCGGCGAAGAGTACTACCCGCTGGGCAATACGCAGTTCGGCTCGCTGATCAACAAGATCAAGCTGCGCAAGCCTGACGTGGTCTTCGCTGCCGTGGTTGGTGGCTCCAACGTCGCCTTCTACAAGCAGATGAAAGCCGCCGGCGTCACCGCCGACAAGCAGACCCTGCTGACCCTGTCGGTCACCGAAGACGAGCTGCTGGGTATCGGCGGCGAGAACATGGCCGGCTTCTACGCCTCGATGAAGTACTTCCAGAGCCTGGACAACCCGAACAACACCGCCTTCGTCGAAGCCTTCAAGGCCAAGTACGGCAAGGAGGCGGTGATCGGTGACGTGACCCAGGCCGCCTATCTCGGCCCGTGGCTGTGGAAAGCTGCGGTGGAGAAAGCCGGCAGCTTCGACATCGACAAGGTGGTCGCCGCTTCCCCGGGTATCGAGCTGGACACCGCGCCGGAAGGCTACGTCAAGGTGCACGACAACCATCACCTGTGGAGCAAGACCCGCATCGGTGAAGTGCAGAAAGACGGCCAGTTCAAGGTGGTGTTCGAGTCCGACCTGATCGAGCCGAACCCCTTCCCGGAAGGCTACCAGTAACACTTCTCTCCCTGTAGGAGCCCGCTTGCGGGCGATCCATGGCGCCTCACGGGCCGATCGCCGGCAAGCCGGCTCCTACCGGCTTTTCTCTTTTCTTCTGGAGACCATCGACATGGAATGGCTATCGGAATTCGGCGCCATCGCAGCCATGCAGGGGTTCAACGGCTTGTCCGTGTTCTGCGTGCTGCTGCTGATGGCTCTGGGGCTGGCGATCATCTTCGGCCAGATGGGCGTGATCAACATGGCCCATGGCGAGTTTCTCACCATCGGCGCCTATACCACCTTCGTGGTGTCCTCGCTGACGTCCAGCTACGCACCGGCCTTCGGGCCTTACTACTTCTTCCTCGCGATCATCCTCTCGTTCTTCATCGCCGGCGCCATTGGCTGGCTGGTGGAGTGGGCGATGATCAGCAAGCTCTACCAGCGTCCGCTGGACACCCTACTGGCCACCTGGGGGCTGTCCCTGGTGATGCAGCAGGGCTTTCGCTCGATCTTCGGCGCGCGTGAAGTCAGCGCCACGCTGCCGGACTGGTTGATGGGATCCTGGAACCCCACCGAGGCCATCGATATTCCGCGCAACGGCCTGTTCGTCATGGGCCTGACCCTGCTGCTCACCGCGCTGCTGTTTCTGATGATCTACCGCTCGCGCTGGGGCCTGCAGGTGCGCGCCACCATGCAGAACCGGGTGATGGCGCGCTCCGTGGGCATCAACACCAAGCGCGTCGACCGCATGACCTTCGCCCTCGGCTGTGGCGTCGCCGGCGTGGCGGGCGCGGCCTTCACCACCATCGGCTCGACCGGGCCGACCGCAGGCTCGCTGTACATCGTCGACACCTTCCTGGTGGTGGTGTTCGGCGGCGCTTCCAGCCTACTCGGCACCATCGCTTCGGCATTCAGCATCGCCCAGGCGCAATCGCTGCTGGAGTTCTTCACCAGTGGTTCGATGGCCAAGGTGTTCACCCTTTCCGCCGTGGTGCTGATCCTGATGCTGCGTCCGCAGGGGCTGTTCTCGGCCAAGGTGCGCAAATGAAAAGTCACGTACCGCTCCGGCAAGGGGCGCAGGTGATTCGTAGGAGCCCGCTTGCGGGCGATGATCAAGCGAAAGATCGCCCGCAAGCGGGCTCCTACAGTGAATTGAGGAGGCGGACATGAACAATACACTCGACAAACTGCTCGGCGGCAAGCAAGGCGCCATCGGCCTGGCGCTGCTCGCCGCGCTGATTCTGGTGGTGTTCCCGCTGGCGCTGGATGCCTTCCGCCTGAACATGGTGGGCAAGTACCTGACCTACGCCTTCGTCGCCGTTGGCCTGGTGCTGTGCTGGGGCTATGGCGGCATCCTGAGCCTGGGCCAGGGCATCTTCTTTGGCCTGGGCGGCTACTGCATGGCGATGTTCCTCAAACTCGAGGCATCCGACCCGGAGAGCACCAAGATCCAGTCCACCCCCGGCATCCCGGACTTCATGGACTGGAACCAGATCACCGAACTGCCGCTGTTCTGGGAGCCCTTCCACAGCCTGAGCTTCACCCTGATCGCCGTGATAGTGGTGCCGGTGTTGCTGGCCCTGGTGATCGGTATTGCGATGTTCAAGCGCCGCGTCGGTGACGTGTATTTCTCCATCGTCACCCAGGCCATCGCGCTGATCCTCACCGTGCTGATCATCGGCCAGCAGGGTTTGACCGGCGGGGTCAACGGCATCACCGACCTGCGCACGCTCAAGGGCTGGGACATCCGCAGCGACGAGGCCAAGCTGATTCTCTACTTCATCAGTGCGGCGCTGCTGATCGGCTGCATTCTCATCGCCCGTTTCATCATCGCCTCCAAGCTCGGTCGCCTGCTGTTGGCGATGCGCGACAAGGAAGAGCGGGTGCGCTTCTCCGGCTACGACGTGGCCAGCTTCAAGATCTTCGTGTTCTGCGTCGGCGCGGCGTTCGCTGGCATCGGCGGTGCGATGTTCACCCTGCAGGTGGGTTTCATGTCACCGAGCTTCGTCGGCATCGTGCCGTCGATCGAGATGGTCATCTTCGCTGCCGTCGGCGGGCGTCTGTCGCTGCTCGGCGCGGTGTACGGCGCGCTGCTGGTCAACTTCGGCAAGACCTACTTCTCCGAAAGCTTTCCCGAGCTGTGGCTGTACCTGATGGGTGGCCTGTTCATCGTCGTGGTCATGTACTTCCCCAATGGCCTGGCCGGCCTGTGGGACAGCCACGGCAAGCGTTGGCTAGCCCGCTTGCGGCGCAAACCGCAGGTGGCCGCTGCGCCAAAGCCTGTTGCCGTTGCCACCAGCAAGCGTCCAACCCCTGAACTGGAGACCACGCCATGAGCAGCCCTGCAGGCTTTCAGGCCGCCAAGCCGGTACTGGCCATCGAAGGGCTGACCGTGTCCTTTGATGGTTTCAAGGCAGTCAACGACCTCAACCTCTACGTCGACCGCAACGAGGTACATGTGGTGATCGGCCCCAACGGCGCCGGCAAGACCACGGTGCTCGACCTGATCTGCGGCAAGACCCGCGCCACCGCCGGCAGCATCGATTTCGATGGTCTTGAACTGACCAAAATGCGTGAGTTCGACATCGTTCGCGCTGGCGTCGGGCGCAAGTTCCAGACCCCCTCGATCTACGAAAACCTGACGGTGTTCGAGAACCTGGAAATGTCCTACCCGGCCGGGCGCAAGGTGTTCGGCGCGCTGTTCTTCAAGCGCACGCAAGAGGTGATCGAGCGGGTCGAACAGGTGGCGCAGGAAATCATGCTCGGTGATCACCTGCACCGTCAGGCCGACCTGCTCTCGCACGGGCAGAAACAGTGGCTGGAGATCGGCATGTTGCTGATGCAGGACCCGCAGTTATTGATGCTCGACGAGCCCGTGGCCGGCATGAGTGTCAGCGAGCGAGTGGCCACGGCCGATCTGCTCAATCGCATTAGCCAGGGCCGTTCGGTGCTGGTCATCGAGCACGACATGGAGTTCGTCAAGAGCATCGCCCACCGCGTCACCGTACTGCACCAGGGCAAGGTGCTGGCCGAGGGCAGCATGGAGGCGGTGCAGAGCAACCCCAAGGTCATCGAGGTGTATCTGGGGCATTGACAGCTCCCCTCTCCCTCCGGGAGAGGGGCCGGGGGTGAGGGTGATTCGAGTCGCACATCCCTCACCCTAACCCTCTCCCAAGGGGAGAGGGGACGGATTGCATGGCGCCCGGCTCATGGCTGGGGGTCTTCTGAAAGGAGTATCGGTAATGTTCCAGATCAACAACCTCGCTTCCGGCTACGGCCAGAGCCAGATCCTCCACGAGCTCAACCTCGATGTGGCGAAGAAGGAAATCGTCGCGGTGATGGGCCGCAACGGCATGGGCAAGACCACGCTGTTCAAGAGCCTGATGGGCATCCTGCCGCAGTGGGGCGGGCAGATTCGCGTGGACGGCAAGGACGTGTCGAAACTGGAAACCCATCAGCGGGTGGAAAGCGGCATCGCCTACGTGCCGCAGGGACGGATGATCTTTCCCAGCATGACCGTGCTGGAAAACATCCAGACCGGCCTGCCGGCTTCGGCCGGTGGCAAGGTGCCGGACGATCTCTATGCGTTGTTTCCGGTGCTGCTCGAGATGCGCCACCGCAAGGGCGGCAATCTCTCCGGTGGCCAGCAGCAACAGCTGGCCATCGCCCGCGCGCTGGCCACCAACCCCAAGGTGCTGCTGCTCGATGAGCCGACCGAGGGCATCCAGCCGTCGATCATCAAGGACATCGCCCGCAGCCTGAAGGAGATCCGCAACATGCGCGACCTGACCATCGTCGTCTCCGAGCAGGTGCTGTCGTTCACCATGGAAATCGCCGACCGCTTCCTGGTCATCGAGAAGGGCAAGTTCGTGGTCGAGGAAAGCCGCGACAAGGTCGACGAGGCGAGCATCAGCCGTTATCTGTCGGTGTGACGCAATCTGTAGGAGCCCGCTTGCGGGCGATGCTGTCGCTTGCAATCAATCGCCGGCAAGCCGGCTCCTACAGGTACAAATTCCCGCTTTACGGCCGCTGTGTTCTCCATGCAGCGGCCGCTTTTTCGCGCCTGCGAAAAATGCCTGCAGGCCGCATGAGCCCTGCAATGCGGGCATACGTCATCCAACGTATTGGCCGATTTCCCCGCGCGTTCGAGACTGGCTCCGTACCCCGGCACAGGCCGGCATTCCTCCCAGGTCTTATGGAGCTCAGTCATGACCGATACCCTGATCAAGGTCGACCTCAACCAGGCTGCTACCGATAACGAACAGGTGCACAACCGCTGGCACCCGGACATTCCCATGGCCTGTTGGGTCAATCCGGGCGATGACTTCATCCTCGAGACCTACGACTGGACCGGCGGTGCGATCAAGAACAATGACGACGCCAGCGATGTGCGCGACGTCGACCTGTCCACCGTGCATTACCTGTCCGGCCCGGTAGGCGTGAAAGGCGCTCAGCCAGGCGACCTGCTGATCGTCGAGCTGCTCGATATCGGCGCCAAGCAGGACATGCTCTGGGGCTTCAACGGCTTCTTCTCGAAGAACAACGGCGGCGGCTTTCTCACCGACCACTTCCCCTCGGCGCAGAAGTCGATCTGGGACTTCGAAGGCATGTTCACCAAGAGCCGGCACATTCCCGGCGTGCGTTTCGCCGGCCTGATCCACCCGGGGCTGATAGGCTGCCTGCCAGATCACAAGATGCTCGCCGACTGGAACAAGCGCGAGCAGGCGCTGATCGATACCAACCCGACCCGCGTACCACCGCTGGCCAATCCCCCGTTCGCCAGCACCGCGCACATGGGCAAGATGAAGGGCGAGGCGCGCGACCTGGCGGCCGCCACCGGCGCGCGCACCGTGCCGCCGCGTGAGCATGGCGGCAACTGCGACATCAAGGATCTGTCGCGAGGTTCGAAGATCTTCTTCCCGGTCTATGTCGATGGCGCTGGCCTGTCGGTGGGCGATCTGCACTTCAGTCAGGGCGATGGCGAGATCACCTTCTGCGGCGCCATCGAGATGGCCGGCTGGGTGCACATGAAGGTCGAGCTGATCAAGGGCGGCATGGCCAAGTACGGCATCAAGAACCCGATCTTCAAGCCCAGCCCGATCGTGCCCACCTACAACAACTACCTGATCTTCGAAGGCATCTCGGTGGACGACGACGGCAAGCAGCACTACCTGGACGTCAACCTGGCCTACAAGCAGGCCTGTCTCAACGCCATCAACTACCTGACCAAGTTCGGCTACTCGCCGGCTCAGGGCTACTCGCTGCTCGGCTCGGCGCCGGTGCAGGGGCATATCAGCGGCGTGGTCGACATCCCCAACGCCTGCGCCACGCTGTGGCTGCCGACCGATATCTTCGAGTTCGACATCAACCCCAACGCCAGCGGTCCGACCAAGTTCCTCGACGGCAGCATCGACCTGCCCATCGCCTACGACAAGTGAGCGTACCCGCCTGTGGGAGGGGCTTCAGCCGCGACAATCGCCGCTAAAGCGCCTCCCACAATGCGCCGTCGTCCTATCTTTTGCGAGGAACCAGCCATGCCCATCTACGAATACGACTGCCCGAGCTGTGGCGACTTCACCGTGCTGCGGCCGATGGCCGAGCGCGACGCCGCCTGCGCCTGCCCATACTGCGACACGCCGAGCGCGCGGGTGATTCTCAGCGCGCCGGGCCTGACCAGCATGGCCGGCAGCCAGCGCCGCGCCCATGAAACCAACGAGCGCAGCGCCCATGCGCCGCAAAGCCTCGAAGAGTACAAGGCCAACCGCAAGCACCCGGCCGGCTGCAGTTGCTGCGGCCCGAGCAAACCGGTCGAGCGCACCAAGACCAACCCCCACGGCCTCAAGGCCAGCCCATCGGCGCGGCCATGGATGATCAGCCACTGACGTTTTTGGACGTGCCCTGAATTTGTAGGAGCCCGCTTGCGGGCGATCCATTGCCACCGGGATTAACCAGGAGACTCTTCATGCGCCACGGCGATATTTCCAGCAGCCCTGATACCGTCGGCGTTGCCGTCGTCAATTACAAGATGCCGCGCCTGCATACCAAGGCCGAAGTGCTCGATAACGCGCGCCAGATCGCCGAGATGATCAAGGGCATGAAGCTCGGCCTGCCGGGCATGGACCTGGTGGTGTTCCCCGAATACAGCACCATGGGCATCATGTACGACAAGGACGAGATGATGGCCACCGCCGCGACCATCCCCGGCGAGGAAACGGCGATCTTCTCCGCCGCCTGCCGCGAGGCCAAGACCTGGGGCATCTTCTCGCTCACCGGTGAGCGCCATGAAGAGCACCCGCACAAGGCACCGTACAACACGCTCATCCTGATCAACGATCAGGGCGAAATCGTCCAGCGCTACCGCAAATGCATTCCCTGGTGCCCCATCGAGGGCTGGTATCCGGGTGACCGCACCTACGTCTCCGAAGGCCCCAAGGGCATGAAGATCAGCCTGATCATCTGCGACGACGGCAACTACCCGGAAATCTGGCGCGACTGCGCGATGAAAGGCGCCGAGCTGATCGTGCGCTGCCAGGGCTACATGTACCCGGCCAAGGAACAGCAGGTGCTGATGGCCAAGACCATGGCCTGGGCCAACAACTGCTACGTGGCGGTGGCCAACGCCACCGGCTTCGACGGCGTGTACAGCTACTTCGGCCACTCCGTGCTGATCGGCTTCGATGGTCGCACCCTGGGCGAATGCGGTGAGGAGGAGATGGGCATCCAGTACGCCCAGCTGTCGGTGTCGCAGATCCGCGACGCGCGCGCCAACGACCAGTCGCAGAACCACCTGTTCAAGCTGCTCCATCGCGGTTACACCGGCGTCTATAACTCCGGTGATGGAGACAAGGGCGTGGCGGATTGCCCGTTCGAGTTCTACCGCACCTGGGTGCTGGACGCGCAGAAGGCCCAGGAGGACGTGGAGAAGCTGACCCGCTCGACCATCGGCGTGGCCGACTGTCCGGTGGGTGAGTTACCGCATCCGGGCAAGGAACGCGTTGCTGGATAGGACTTGATCGCCGGCAAGCCGGCTCCTACGGGGTCGTGTAGGAGCCGGCTCGCCGGCGATGCTTTTGCTTTATGGAACAGACAATATGCCCTTCGCCAACGATCTGATCGACAGTAACCGCGAGCGCCTGGAGCAGCAGGGCGTTACCCGGCTGCACTCACGCTTCCTCTTCGAACCCGTTGCTGTGATGGCCCTGCTGCGTGCGCGCATCGTCGGCCAGGACGCGGTGCTGGCGCAGGTCGAGGCCATGCTCAAGGTGGTCAAGGCCGATATCGGCGAGCGCGAGCGGCCCCTGGCGGTCAACCTGTTCATGGGCCCGACCGGTGTCGGTAAGACCGAGATCGTGCGCCTGCTGGCGCAGGCCATTCATGGCCGCGCCGATGCCCTGTGCCGCATCGACATGCAGACCCTGGCGCAGGAGCATTACGCCGCCGCGCTGACCGGTGCGCCGCCCGGTTACGTCGGCAGCAAGGAAGGCACCACGCTGTTCGATGCCGAGGCCATCGCCGGCAGTTTCGGTCGGCCCGGTATCGTGCTGTTCGATGAACTGGAGAAGGCCAGCCCCGAGGTGCTACGCAGCCTGCTCGGCATTCTCGAACATGGCCGCCTGACTTTGACCGCCGGCAGCCGCACCCTGGATTTCCGCAACAGCCTGATCTTCATGACCAGCAATATCGGCGCGCAGCAGGCGCAGCGTTACCGTGAGCGTTTCACCCGTGGTTGGCGGCGCTGGCTGGGGCTTGCTCCGAAAGGCGAAACGGCGCTGCTGGAGCAGGTGCTGCACGAGCGTTTCGAGCCGGAATGGCTCAATCGCCTCGACCGCATTCTGGTGTTCGAACGCGTCGATGAGCAGTGGCTCGATGCCTTGCTGAATATTGAGTTGGACAAGCTCAATCAGCGCCTGGGGCGCCAGGGCCGCTCGCTACAGGTGGAGCAGAGCGCCCGCACCTGGCTGTGTCGCGAGCATGACATTCGCTTCGGTGCCAGAGCCCTGGCGCGCCGCATACGCACCGAACTGGAACCGGCAATTGCCGAATGTCTGCTGGCCGATCCCGCCGCGACGCGACTGCTTTGTACCTGCGAGCACGATAGTTTGCTGGTCAGCGATTCCTCTTCGTAGGAGCCGGCTTGCCGGCGATCATGGCTGACGAAAAAGCATCGCCGGCAAGCCGGCTCCTACAGGGCGGGCATTACAGCCAGATCGCATCCCAGTGCGGATAGTCTCCGACGCGCTGTACCAATCCGGCACGCAGCGGGTTGGCGACAACGTATCGCGCCGTGGCGGCCAGATCTTCTTCCTTGCGCAGGGCATGATCGTGAAAACCTTTCTGCCAGGAAGGGCCGCTAGTGCCACGAGCTTTGTTGATGGCGATGGCGCTGCGGGATTTGAGTTGCAACACCAGTTTTGACAGTGGCATCGCCTGCAGTTGGACGAGCCAGTGCAGGTGATCGGGCATTACTACCCAGGCGAGGGAGTGGACGAGCTGCTGATCATGCAGGCGACGCATTTCTGCAATCAGCAGCCTTGCAAGGCGCCAGTCCTGAAAGGTGGGATGCCGTTGATAGGTGACTGTAGTCAGCAGATAGACGCGATTCGCTTCGGAAACGCGCCCGGAGCGCAGGGCATGGCCATGATGGGTAAGGCGTCTGGAGTCCATTCCATATATCTCTCGTAGGAGCCCGCTTGCGGGCGATCTGTTTTGAGCAGAGAAACATCGCCGGCAAGCCGGCTCCCACAAAGAGTAGTCGTGCAGACCTTTAGTGATGCTCACGCGTGGCGCGGAATTTCACTTCCGGCCAGCGCTCTTCCATCAGGCTGAGGTTGACGCGGGTCGGGGCCAGGTAGGTGAGGTGACCGCCGCCGTCGACGGCGAGGTTTTCAAAGGCCTTGTCCTTGAATTCCTTGAGCTTCTTCTCGTCGCTGCAGTCGATCCAGCGCGCCGACCAGACGTTGATCGCCTCGTAGGCGCACTCCACCTTGTATTCCTCCTTCAGGCGGCTGGCGACCACGTCGAACTGCAGCACACCGACCGCACCGAGGATGATGTCGTTGTTGCGCTCGGGGAAGAACACCTGGGTGGCGCCTTCCTCGGCCAGTTCCTGCAGGCCCTGGCGTAGCTGCTTGGATTTCAGCGGATCCTTCAGGCGCACGCGGCGGAACAGTTCCGGGGCGAAGTGCGGGATGCCGGTGAAGCCCAGGTTCTCGCCTTCGGTGAAGGTGTCGCCGATCTGGATGGTGCCGTGGTTGTGCAGACCGATGATGTCGCCGGCGTAGGCTTCTTCCAGGTGCTCGCGCTCGCTGGAGAAGAAGGTCAGCGCATCGCCGACGCGCACGTCCTTGCCCAGGCGCGCGTGGCGCATCTTCATGCCCTGGGTGTACTTGCCCGAGCAGATGCGCATAAAGGCGATACGGTCGCGGTGCTTCGGATCCATGTTCGCCTGGATCTTGAACACGAAGCCGGTGAACTTCTCCTCGGTCGGCTCCACCGTGCGCTCGTTGGCTGCGCGTGGCAGTGGGCGCGGCGCCCAGTCGACCACCGCATCGAGCACGTGGTCGACGCCGAAGTTGCCAAGCGCAGTGCCGAAGAACACCGGGGTCAGCTGGCCGTTGATGAACTCGTCCTGGTCGAACGGATGGCAGGCGCCCTGCACCAGTTCCAACTGATCGACGAAACGCTCGTATTCGTCGCCCAGGTGCGCGCGGGCTTCGTCCGAGTCGAGTTTTTCAATGATTCTTACTGCGGTGCGCTCATGGCCGTGACCTGGGGTGTAGACGATGATGTAGTCGCCGGTCAGGTGGTAGACGCCCTTGAAGTCCTTGTAGCAGCCGATCGGCCAGGTGATCGGCGCGGCCTTGATCTTAAGCACTGCCTCGATCTCGTCGAGCAGTTCGATGGGGTCGCGGATGTCGCGGTCGAGCTTGTTGATGAAGCTGACGATGGGCGTATCGCGCAGGCGGCAGACGTCCATCAGGGCGATGGTGCGTGGCTCGACACCTTTACCGCCGTCGAGCACCATCAGCGCGCTGTCCACCGCCGTCAGGGTACGGTAGGTGTCTTCGGAGAAGTCTTCGTGGCCGGGGGTGTCGAGCAGGTTGATCATGTGCTCGCGGTAGGGGAACTGCATCACCGAGGTGGTGATGGAAATGCCGCGCTGCTTCTCCATCTCCATCCAGTCGGAGGTGGCGTGACGGTCGGATTTGCGCGACTTCACCGTGCCCGCGACCTCGATGGCCTTGCCCATCAGCAGCAGCTTTTCGGTGATGGTGGTCTTACCGGCGTCCGGGTGGGAAATGATGGCGAAGGTACGGCGCTTGGCGACTTCGGCGGCCTGGGTGGTCATGAATATGTGCCTGGATGGAGTCGTTGAGGGTGCCTTGGCACCCGTAAAACGCGAGATTATACCGATAACTGCGAGCTCTGGCGGAGAGCGGCTATCGGTTTTCAGATGGGCCGGTAGGTGATGCTGCCGGGCCGTGCCGTAGACGCGTAAATAACGCGTAAATGAATGGTTATGAAAATTATTCCCATATAGAGTGGCCGCCCGTCGCAGTGGGTCAGGGCAAGGGTGGCTCCGTCGTGTTCAAGAAAATCATCTTCCAGTTGCACTGGTTCTTCGGTATCAGCGCAGGCTTGGTGCTGGCCGTCATGGGCATCACCGGTGCCCTTTACAGCTTCGAGGGGGAGATCACCCGGGCGCTCAACGCCGAGCGCTGGCAGATCCAGCCCAGCGCGCAGGGGCATCTCACCCCAGGCGAACTGACTGCGAAGATCGAGGCCGCTACCGCCGATCGTGTCACCGCACTATGGATCGATGGTCGCCACGACGGACCTGGCACCGCTTTCCTCGTACCCCCGCCGGGCGAGCGCCGCGGGCCGCGCATCGTCTTCGACCCCTACACTGGTGAAGTACTGGCCGTGCCCGTTGGCCAGGACTTCTTCCACCTGATGCTGATGTTGCACCGCTTCCTGTCCATGGGCGAAGTGGGCAAGCAGATCACTGCCGCCAGCACTCTGGCGCTGCTGTTCTTCTGCCTGTCCGGCCTCTATCTGCGTTGGCCGCGCAAGGCGCTGAGCTGGCGCACCTGGCTGACCCTGGACTGGAAGAAGAAGGGCCGTAGCTTCAATTGGGACCTGCACGCTGTAGCCGGCACCTGGGCGCTGCTGTTCTATCTGTGTGCCGGGCTCACCGGCTTGTATTGGTCCTATGACTGGTATCGCGAAGGGCTGACGCGCCTGCTCTCCGACACGCCGCTCGAGCAACGCGGTGAGCGTGATCGTCGCGTACGTCAGGCGCCCAGCGGCCCTGCGCCCGAGGTCGACTACGATGCTGTATGGCAGAGCATCCAGCAGACCGCCGGGCCCAAGATGGTCGCCTGGAATCTGCGCCTGCCGCTGGTGGCCGGGCAGCCGGCGACGGTCTTCTACATGCTCGATGGCGCCGAGCATGTGCGCGCCTTCAACCAGTTCCAGATTGATCCGAAAAGCGGCGAGGTCAGCCGCCATGAGCGCTACGCCGACAAGAGCTTCAAGGCGCAATTGCTGATCAGCATCTATGCGCTGCATGTGGGCGAGTACTTCGGTATGCCCGGGCGCATCCTGATGATGCTGGCCACGGCGGCCATGCCGCTGTTCTTCATTACCGGCTGGCTGCTGTATCTGGATCGCCGACGCAAGAAGCGTGCGGCGCTGGCTGCGCGTGGTACGCTGAAAACGGATGATTCAGGCGAAGGCTGGCTGGTCGGCTTCGCCAGCCAGAGCGGCTTCGCCGAACAACTGGCCTGGCAGAGCGCCGGGCAGTTGCAGGCCGCCGGTATCCCGGTGCGGGTCGAGCCGCTGTCGCGCCTCGATGCCGGCAGCCTGCGCCAGACGCGCAAGGCGCTGTTCGTGGTCAGCACCTTTGGTGACGGCGAGGCGCCGGATGCCGCGCAGGGGTTCGAGCGCAAGGTGCTGGGCGGCTCGCTGCCGCTCGAACAGCTGAGCTACGCCGTGCTGGCGCTGGGGGATCGGCAGTATCAGCATTTCTGCGGTTTCGCCCGCCGCATCAACGACTGGCTGGGGTTGCAGGGTGCGCAGCGTCTGTTCGACAGCATTGAGGTCGATGGCGACGACCAGGCCGCGCTGCAGCGCTGGCAGCAGCACCTGAGCGCGCTGACCGGAGCCGCGCCGATTCGCTTCGAGCAGACGCCGTGGCAGAGCTGGCCGCTGGCCGAGCGGCGCCTGCTCAATCCTGGCAGCCAGGGGGCGCCGGTTTTCTTCATCGGCCTGATGCCGCCTGCGCAGAGCACCTGGCAGGCGGGCGACATCCTGGAAATTCGCCCGCGTCATGCCCCAGAGAGGGTGCAGGCCTGGCTGCAGCACTCCGGCTGCGACGGCCTCGAGCCGGTGACCCTTGATGGCCAGGCGATGAGCCTGAGCGAAGCCCTGGCTGAGCGCCAGTTGCCGGAAAGCCTCGCGCACCTGGTCGGCCTGCATGCCCAGGCGCTGGTCAATGCACTGGTGCCGCTGGGTACGCGTGAATACTCCATCGCCTCGGTGGCGGCCGATGGCGTGCTGCAGTTGATAGTGCGCCAGGCCGTCCAGGTCGACGGCCGCCTTGGCCTCGGTTCCGGCTGGCTGACCGAACATCTGCCTGCAGGCGGGCAGGTGCTGGCGCGGGTGCGGCGCAACAGTGGTTTCCATCTGCTGGACGACGAGCGCCCGCTGATACTGATCGGCAATGGCACCGGCCTGGCCGGGCTGCGTTCGTTGCTGCGCGCGCGGGCACTGGCCGGGCAGACACGCAACTGGCTGCTGTTCGGCGAGCGTAACCGCGCCTGCGACTTCTTCTGTGGCGACGAGCTGCAGGCGGCGCTTGCCGCCGGCGAGCTGAAGCACCTGGATCTGGCGTTCTCCCGCGACCAGGCCGACAAGCTCTACGTGCAGGATCGGCTGCGCGAGCAGCACCAGCGTCTGCATGCCTGGCTCGCCGAGGGCGCGGCGATCTACGTCTGCGGCAGCCTGCAGGGCATGGCCGGCGGCGTCGATGCGGCGTTGCGCGACTTGCTCGGCGACGAGGTGGTGCAGGAGCTGATCGAGGAAGGTCGATATCGCCGCGACGTGTACTGAAATAGTGGGGGCGTTCTCGGTGCTGCAATGGCACTGAAACACGGCTGCGCCAAACTGGCTGAAAGCCCCGCCTGTTCAGCATTTCAGGACGTTTTGTGTGATATCTGGAACGAGATGAAATTAGGCAGAATTTCCGGTTGATCTGAGGGGCGCATGGTCTTAAAGTCCGCGCCCGAACGTCCATGCTGGAAACGATCCATCCGGCTCAAGTACTGACGACGAGAGGTTGCCGGCCGGCGAATGGTCGGTACCGGTGATGCTCGGCGACATGCCTTGGGAAGTAGGCGAACCAAAGTGGGGAAACTGTCAGACGTTCAGGCCAGCGTTTAGCGCGGCCAGCCCCGACACGTAGCGGAACCTGTAAGCGGTTCTGCTGCCCGAATCAATGTGTTCCCGGTTTTGCCATTGGAGTCCCCAGCATGTCGATCAAGGTCGAAGACTACTACGCACCCGCCACTTTCCAGCGCATGAAGGCGTTCGCCGATCAGCACGAAACCCCGTTCGTGGTGATCGACCGGCAGATCATCGCCGATGCCTACGATCAACTGGGCAACTGCTTCCCGTTCGCCAAGATCTACTACGCGGTCAAGGCCAACCCGGCCACCGAGATCATCGAGCTGCTGCGTGACAAGGGCTCGAGCTTCGACATCGCCTCGATCTACGAGCTGGACAAGGTGATGGCCACCGGCGTTGGCCCGGAGCGCATCAGCTATGGCAACACCATCAAGAAGTCCCGTGATATTCGCTACTTCTTCGACAAGGGCGTGCGCCTGTTCGCCACCGACTCCGAAGCCGATCTGCGCAACATCGCCAAGGCCGCGCCGGGTTCGAAGATTTACGTGCGCATCCTCACCGAAGGCTCGACCAGTGCCGACTGGCCACTGAGCCGCAAGTTCGGCTGCCAGCCGGACATGGCCCTGGATCTGCTGATCCTGGCCAAGCAACTGGGTCTGGTGCCTTACGGCATTTCCTTCCACGTAGGCTCGCAGCAACGCGACATCGACGTGTGGGACGCGGCCATCGCCAAGGTCAAGGTGATCTTCGAGCGCCTGAAGGAAGAGGACGGCATCACTCTGCAGATGATCAACATGGGCGGCGGCTTCCCGGCCAACTACATCCAGCGCACCAATGACCTGGAAACCTACGCCGAAGAAATCACCCGCTTCCTCAAGGAAGACTTCGGCGACGAACTGCCGGAAATCATCCTCGAGCCGGGCCGTTCGCTGATCGCCAACGCCGGCGTGCTGGTCTCCGAAGTGGTGCTGGTGGCGCGCAAGTCGCGTACCGCCGTCGAGCGCTGGGTGTATGCCGACGTCGGCAAGTTCAGCGGCCTGATCGAAACCATGGACGAAGCCATCAAGTTCCCCATCTGGACCGAGAAGAAGGGCGAGATGGAAGAGGTGGTGATCGCCGGCCCGACCTGCGACAGCGCCGACATCATGTACGAGAACTACAAGTACGGCCTGCCGCTCAACCTGGCCAGCGGCGACCGCCTGTACTGGCTGTCCACCGGTGCCTACACCACCAGCTACAGCGCGGTGGAATTCAATGGCTTCCCGCCGCTGAAATCCTACTACCTGTAAGGCGCTGCAGCCTTGACCGTAGCCGGAGGCCACCCTGTAGGTGCTATGCCTGCCATGCTGCGTGACAGACGCCCACTTCGTGTGGGCGTTTTCATTTCTGCCCAGAGCCTCTCACCTGCGCTGAATCAGCGTCCTAGAGCGCTCCATCTGGAACAGGGGAAAGGCGCTGACATTTTTGTTACAAAGAAGTTCATGTAAATCATTCGTAATGATTGATTAAGATTGAATCTCAAATACTATCGCGCGCAGTTTCCATCTGGAGTGACTCTCGTGAGCGATAAACACAACAAGCGTGCACCTTTCCCCCAGCGTCGTCTGCTGGCCTCGGCCGTCAGCCTGGCCCTGCTGTCCGGTTTCGCCGTGGCCCAGGAGTCGGCAGTCGAACTGGACGACGTAACCGTTCAGGGGCAGCAGGACAAGGGCTTCAAGGTCGACAAGGCATCTTCGCCGAAACAGACCGCTGCACTGCTCGATACACCGCAGACGGTCAACGTCATTCCGGAAACCCTGTTCCGTCAGCAGAACGCCCGCACCCTGACCGATGTACTGCGCAATACTCCCGGCATCAGCTTCGAGGCTGGCGAAAACGGTTTCGCCACCGGCACCAACAACTTCAGTCTGCGTGGTTTCAACACCAGCGGCAGCCTGTTTATCGACGGTGCGCGTGACAATGGCAGCTACACCCGCGACGTGTTCAACGTCGAGCAGGTCGAGGTGTTCAAAGGGCCGGCAGCCGACAACGGCCGCGGTGGCGCCGGTGGTTACGTCAATCAGGTGACCAAGACACCAACCCTGGAAAGCTTCATCGCCGGCGGCGCCAGCTTCGGCTTCGACCAGTACGACTCCGAGCCGCGCCGCCGTGCCACGCTCGACACCAACCAGATCATCAATGACAGCAGCGCTTTCCGTCTCAACCTGCTGGTCGAGGACAGCGGTGTCGCGGGCCGTGAGCACGCAGAGAAGAACAGCTGGGGTATCGCCCCGTCGGTGGCCTTCGGTCTGGGCACCGACACTCGCGCCATCGTCGCTTACGAGCACGTCGAGATGAACGACCGCCCGGATCTGGGTGTGGCCGGCGTGACTCTGCGTGACCAGCTCAAGGGCGCCAATACGCCGTTCGATCCGTCGGTGTGGTCGGCTGATCGCGACAAGTACTTCGGCCTCAAGTCCGACTTCGACGACACCACCAGCGATGCGCTGATGTTCCGTATCGAGCATGACCTGGCGTCGGGGGCGACGATCAGCAACCAGACCCGTTGGGCGCGTGTCGACCGTCAGGCGCGTTACACCCATGTGTTGGATGACGATAGTCCGACTACTACACCAGCGAACCCAGGGCAGATTCCATACTTGGTCAACGTGCAGCGCCAGCAGTACGACCGCGTCAACACCTCGTTGAGCAACCTCACCAATTTCTCCACCCAGTTCAGCACCGGTGGTTTGCGTCACAACCTCTCGGCGGGCCTGGAACTGAGTCGCGAGAAGTCCGAGTCTCTAGGCTATCAATCGCAGACACTTCCGGATCTAGTTGACGTGTTCGACCCGGACTGGGAACGCAGCGTGCCGGCCGCTCTGGCTCCGCGTGATCGCACCAAAGTGGACGTGGATACGGCTGCGCTCTACGTCTACGACACCATCGAGATCAACCCGCAGTGGCAGGTGACCGGTGGTCTGCGCCTGGAGCAGTATCAGGCGAGCATCAGCAACAAGCGCCTGGCTGGTGGTGCCGCACCGGGTGACGACTTCGACGACACCGAGCTGAGCCTCGGCGGCAAGCTGGGCGTGGTGTACAAGCCGCTGCCCAACGGCAGCGTCTACGCGGCCTACGGTGTGTCCACCCAACCGCCGGGTTCGTACCTGTCCAACTCGGATATCTCGCGTACTGACCAGGGCCTGCCGGCGCTGATCAAGGGCGCCGATCCGGTGCGTGCGCATAACTACGAGATCGGCACCAAGTGGGACTTCTTCGACAGCCGCCTGTCGACCACCGCTGCTCTGTTCTACACCGAGAAAAAGAAGGTCGCGATTACCGGTCTGGATGTCGGGCAGACAGGCGCCGCTACGCTCAAGGGCTATGGCGAGCAAGTGGTCAAAGGCCTGGAACTGGGCGCCAGCGGCAAGATCACCGACAACTGGGATGTCTTCGGCGGCATTGTGTTCATGGACAGCGAGCGTAAGCACAGCGCCTATCTGGATGACGTGCGTCGTCGTGCCAACAGTGGCGACTACGGCAATGAGCTGCGCACCGACGGTGACGAGCTGGCCTTCACGCCCAAGGTCTCCGGCAACCTGTGGACGACCTATCGTCTGCCGGTCGGCCTGACCCTCGGGCTGGGCGCCCAGCACGTCGGTTCGTCCTACCTGGGGCGTCCGGATGACGTCGAGCGTATCGTCGCCAATGGTCGCTACGGGCGTGTGCCGAGCTACACCACCTTTGCCGCGATGGCCAGCTATGAGGTCAATGCCAATGTGGACGTGCGCCTGAACATCGACAACCTCACCAATGAGGAATACGTCAGCTCGGCCAACTGGCAGGGCCGCCGTGCATTGCTGGGTGATCCGCGTACCTTCACCCTGAGCACCAACTTCCACTTCTAAGCACGCTTGAGTGGTACAACGCCCCGATTGCAGCGCTCTCGGGGCGTTTGCATTTTGGTGGCGACAGCAGATCGGGCTTCTGTCCGAGTGCTGCAGCCCTTTAGAATCATTCGCAACGGCGATTGGCCTGGAGAACCCCGAACATGATGCTGAGCATTCCCGACGTGCTGAATGCCGAACAGCTGCAGCAGTGCCGCACCGCGCTCGCCGGCGGCAACTGGCAGGATGGCCGGCTGACGGCTGGGCACCAGGCGGTGAGCGTCAAGGCCAACCAGCAGCTCGCTCAGGATGATCCACTGACGCAGCAGCTGGGCGATTTCATCCTGGCCTGCCTGGCCCAGCATCCGCGTTTCATGGCTGCCGCGTTGCCGCTGAAAGTGGTACCGCCGCGCTTCAACCGCTATGCCGAGGGCGGCACCTACGGCGACCATATCGACAATGCGGTATTCAGCGTGCCGGGCACGCCGCATCGTATTCGTGCCGACCTGTCGGCCACCCTGTTCTTCAGCGAGCCGGACGAGTACGACGGCGGTGAACTGGTGGTGCAGGACCAGCGCATCAAACTGCCGGCCGGCCATCTGGTTCTCTATTCCAGCGGCAGCCTGCATCGTGTCGAACCGGTGACCCGCGGTGTGCGTCTGGCCTCGTTCTTCTGGGTGCAGAGCCTGGTGCGCCAGGACGAGCAGCGTAGTGTGCTGCTGGAACTCGACGACAGCATCCAGGCGCTGCGCCAGCAGGTGCCGAACAGCCCCGAACTGATACGGCTGACGGGCATCTACCACAACCTGCTGCGGCAATGGACGCAGACCTGAGCGCTCGATTCATCACCCTGATCGAACGTTGTCCTCCACGCACCGACCCGCCGAGAAACAGCATGCCATTGCCCAAGCTGCAGCAGATTCCGCCGACCATCGCCGCTGTCGTCGACTACGAGTCCTATGCCCGCGAACGTATGAGCGAACAGGCCTGGGCCTACCTGGCCGGCGGCGCGGCGGATGAGCTGACCCTGGCGGACAACCGGGCGGCGTTCGAGCGTCTGCGTCTGCGTAGCCGAGTGCTGCAAGACCTGAGCGGCGGCAATACGCGCCTGAGTCTGTTCGGCCAGGATTTTGCCCACCCGATCTTTCTTGCGCCGGTGGCGTACCAGAAGCTCGCCCATCCCGATGGCGAGTTGGCCAGCGTACTCGCGGCGGCTGCACTGGGCACGGGCATGGTGGTCAGCACCCAGGCCAGTGTCGAGCTGGAAGCCATCGCGGCGCAGGCGCAGGCGCCGCTGTGGTTCCAGCTGTATATCCAGCCTGATCGCGAGTTCACTGCGGCCTTGATCCGCCGTGCAGAAAGCGCCGGCTACCAGGCGCTGGTGCTGACGGTGGATGCCCCGGTCAACGGCGTGCGCAATCGCGAGCAGCGCGCCGGCTTCGCCCTGCCGGCTGGCGTCGAGGCAGTCAATCTGCGTGGGATGCGACCCTTGCAGGCGCAGGCCGACTCGCAGAACAGCAGCCTGCTCCTGGGCGGCCCGTTGCTGGCAGCGGCACCGACCTGGGCCGACCTCACCTGGCTGCGCGAGCAGACGCGTTTGCCGATTCTGCTCAAGGGCGTCATGAGCGGCGTTGATGCCGAACAGGCGCTGGCGGCGGGCGTGGATGGTCTGATCGTCTCCAACCATGGCGGACGTACGCTGGACGGCCTGCCGGCTACTATCGACGTGCTGCCCGAAATCGCCGCTGCTGTGCAGGGCAGGGTGCCGCTATTGCTCGACGGAGGCATTCGCCGTGGCAGCGATATCCTCAAGGCGCTGGCGTTGGGAGCGGACGCCGTGCTGGTTGGCAGGCCCTACGTCTTTGGTTTGGCAGCGGCCGGTGCGGTGGGGGTGGCGCATGTGCTGCAGCTGCTGCGCGCGGAGCTGGAGGTGGCCATGGCCCTGACCGGTTGCGCCGACCTGGCCAGCATCGGGCCGGATATGATCTGGCGTCCTGCCACTCGCTAGACCAACATTCTTTGGCAGATGGCTTCTACGGCCAATGTTCGCGCCATGCCGAGTTGGCTACGGCTTACTACTCGATGATCAGCCGTTGATGACTGCAGTGGTGTGGTTTCCCGCCTGCAAAGACGGCAATTGCTAGAAAGCAGAACGCCAGCCCCGGGGCTAATGCTGATCAGATAAGTTCGTCACCACCCCCTCCTACTTGCAGTAGAGGGGCGTTTTTCGTAGGAGCCAGCTTGCTGGCGATGCTTTTTATGGCGGATCGCCGGCAAGCCGGCTCCTACAAAGATCGAGTGCAACGGCTTAACTGACTGGCATTAGCCCCAGAGCTGGCGTTTTGCGTTGTGGGGTGACAGTCAGAATTCGACTACTGCCGATAGCCAGAGACGGCGGCCTTCTTCCACGGTGCCAGTGGTGGACTGGCCGGTCTGGATGTAATAGGACGACCAGGCCGGGCTGCCGCTGTTGTCCGTATACACCTTGCCGTCGAGGAAGTCCTTGTCGAACAGGTTGTAGATGCTGGCGTTCAGGGTCACGTTCTGCGAAGCCTTGAACGAGCCGCCGAGGTGGAATACTTCGTAGGCCTTGAGGTCGCCGACCTGTTCATGGACAGCCAGATCGGCGGCCGACAGGTTGGCTGTGCGCTGCAGGAAGCGGGCACGTTCACCCCGGTATTCGCCGGAGAACCATAGGCTCAGGCGGTCGGTCGGCTTCCAGTTCAGCTTGGCATGCGCCATGTGCTGAGGCGTGTTGGTCAGCGGTGCGCCCTTGTTGGCGCCGCTGCTCTGCTCGCTGTCGGTGTAGGTGTAGTTGCCCGACAGCGTCCAGGCCGGTGCGAACTGCCAGCTACTGGCCAGTTCCAGGCCCTGGGTAACGGCCTCATCGACGTTGACCAACGGTGCACAGCCGGGGTTTGGGGTGCCGTTGGTGTTCTGATTGTCCAGGCACAGCGGGTGATCGACGATGTTCGGGCCCGTTGCGATCTTGTCCTTGAACTTGTTGTGGAACAGGGTGGCATTGGCCTTGAAGCCAGCGAGGCTGTCGAAGTAGGCACCAATCTCGGTGCTCGTGCTGGTTTCCGGCTTGAGGTCCGGGTTGCCGACCGTGACTGCGCGACCCTGCGCGGTGATGCCGTTGATGCCATCGTGCAGGTCGTTCAGGTCGGGCGTTTTATAGCCACGGCTGACACCACCCTTGAGGGTCCAGTTGTCGGTGGTATTCCACACCAGGTAAGCGCGCGGGCTGACATGGCCGCCGAAGGTTTCGTGATCGTCGTAGCGCACGCCGAGGGTGAGTGCGAGATCGTCACGCAGGCGCCATTCGTCCTCGGCGAACAGCGCCCACATGCTTTGCTCGTAATCCTTCTGCGCCAGGCTGTCGGTCATCTCGGCTTCCCACCATTGACCGCCAATGCTGGTGATATGGCTTTCACCCAGCGGGGCGACCAGCTTGGTGTCGAGCACCAGATTGCTGGTTTTCAGTTCGCGATCATCGCCGACGACGGCCCAGGGGGCGGAGGGCAGCGGCTGGCCGATATCGCCACCGGCGTTACGGCCGGGGATGGTGCGTCCGAAGGTTTCCGTGGTGCTGTGGGTCAGGCTGCTGTCCCAGGTGCCGAAGCCCAGGCGTGCGGTGTGGCTGAGGGCGTACTGCTCGCGCTCGAAGCGCAGCTCGTCCTTATAGCCGCTGGCGCGGGGAGCAGTCGGGCCGCAGCCGGTGGTGGGGGCGCTGTTGCCCGTGTTGGTGCCGTCGAGGCTGCCGAGCTGGCAATCGTCGTTGTTGTAAACCTGGCGACCGCGTTCGATATCGAGCGCGAAGTCATGATCCTCATGGGGGGTGAAAGTCAGCCGGCCTCCGACGTTATGGTTGCGACCCTCGACCGGCGAGGCGCCGCGACGGCTCACCGTGCTGTCGTTGTCGAAGCTCAGGTCCGACGCGCTGCGATCATACAGACTGCCACGCAGTTGCAGGCCGAGCAGGCCGTCGACCAGTGGGCCACTGGCATATAGGCTGGCCTTGCTGGCATCGCCGAAATCGCGATTTTCCTGATAGGTGTAGTCCTGGGTCAAAGAGCCCGTCCACTCTTTGCCAACCTTGCGGGTGATGATATTGATCACCCCGCCCATGGCGTCGGAGCCATACAGGGTCGACATCGGCCCGCGAATCACTTCGATACGCTCGATGGCGGACATCGGCGGCATGAAACTGGTGGAGGTCTCATTGAAACCATTTGGGGTGACATTGCCGGCTGCATTCTGACGGCGGCCGTCGATCAGGATCAGGGTGTATTGGCTGGGCATGCCACGGATGCTGATGTTCAGCCCGCCGGTCTTGCCAGTGCCCTGGCCGATATCGATGCCCTCAACGTCACCCAATGCCTGTGCCAAGTTGTTGTAACGCTTCTGCTGCAACTCCTCGCGGCTGATCACGCTGATGCTGGCCGGGGCTTCGGTGATCTTCTGTTCGAAGCCGGAAGCACTGACTACCACATCGCCCAGGGCGATAGGCTCGTTGGCCTGGGCGCCGAAACTGGCGGCCAGAGCAATGGCGCTGGCCAAGGCGGTGCGGGAATTGAGGGCGGACATCGATCTACTCCTGGCAGTAAGAGGGTGCAGGCGGAACGGTTGCAAACGGCCGGGATGATAGTGATTTGCATATAAGGTTCAATTGCGGATGATATCGATGGGCATGGCAACCGGCTGGAGAGGCCGTGGTGGTTGGGCTGCAGGCAGGTGTAAATTTTGTAAATGCGATTAATTCTCGAGTGTTGCTCGGGCTTTACGCAGGCTTTCCAGGCGCTCTAAGCTGCCGACATGAACCCTATTCTTCTCAACTGCGACATGGGCGAGGGCTTCGGCGTCTGGCGCATGGGCGACGATGAACTGGCCATGCCGCTGATCGATCAGGCCAACCTGGCGTGCGGCTTCCATGCGGGCGATCCGCTGATCATGGCGCGTAGCGTCGAACTGGCGGTGGCGCATGGCGTGAGCATTGGTGCGCATCCTTCCTATCCGGATCTGCAGGGCTTTGGTCGGCGTCATCTGCAGTGCTCACCGGAAGAGGTTCGCGCGCTGGTGCTGTATCAGGTGGGGGCGCTGGATGCCTTTTGCCGAGCGCGCGGCTGTCAGCTGGCTTACGTCAAACCGCATGGCGCGCTGTACAACGATCTGGTTCGTGATGATGCGCTGCTCACCGCGGTACTCGATGCCTGTGCCAGCTACCGCAAGGGCCTGCCGCTGATGGTGCTGGCGCTGGCTGACAATGATCGGGAGCTGCGTCTGGCTGACGAGGCCGATGTGCCGCTGATGTTCGAGGCGTTCGCCGACCGCGCCTATCTGTCAGATGGGCAACTGGCGCCGCGCCGGCTCAGCGGCGCGGTGCACCATGATCCCGAGCGAATCCTTGACCAGGCGTTGGCCATTGCCAGCGGCGAGCCGTTTGCCGATATCGATGGCAAGCCGCTGCGGCTGCGGGCTGACAGCCTCTGCGTACATGGCGACAATCCCGAGTCGCTGGCGGTGTTGCGCCGTTTGCGCGCGCGGCTGGATGCGCTTTGAGGGGTCAGATGGGCTGCCAGTCCAGAGTCAGCTCCTCCTGCCAGGCGAAGCGTTCGAAGTGACTGCCGACGACACCTTCGAGGCGTTGCAGGTCTTCGCTGTTGGCGCTTTCCACCTGTAGGCGCAAGCCCTGGTTTTCTGCCTTCAAGGTCGCCACACCGGCGCCGAACTCGATACGGCCCTGGTGCTCGTCGAAGCTGACTGGAATCTTGTGTGTGAAGTGCTTGCACAGACGACTGATATAGCGCGACGGGGTATCGGTCGCGACGAAGGCACTGCTGCTGAATAGGGTCATGCAAAATCCTCTTGGGCTATGTCTTTCCTGGTGGCTGCCGTGTTGCGACAGCGCGGCGTGGTTCAGTACGCCAGGGTAAAGCGTTGGCGAATGTGCTGCGGCTGCTCGACTTCGTCCAGCAGTGCTACGGCCAGGTCGGCCACCGAAATGCTGCCCGGCTCATTACCGTTCATCAGCAACTCGTCTCGGCCCAGGCGGAACTTGCCGGTACGTGGGCCTGGAACGAGCAGTGCGGCTGGTGAGAGAAAGGTCCACTCCAGATACTGTTCGCCGCGCAGGATTTCCAGCGTCTGGCGCGCACCTTCGGCGCCTTCCTTGTACTCGGCAGGAAAGTCCGGTGTATCGATCAATTGCACGTTGGGGGCGACGTACAGACTGCCGGCACCACCGACCACCAGCAGACGTTTGACGCCTGCCTGCTTGCTCGCCGCGATGATCGAGCGGCTGCCGGCGATGAACTGCTCGCGAATCTCCGCCACGCCCCAGCCTGGGTTGAAGGCGCTGATTACCGCGTCGTGGCCGTGCAACTGCCGGGTCAGCGCTGCGCTGTCGTGAACGTCCGCCTCAACGACGGTGAGTTGCGGGTGTGCGTTCAGCTTTTGTGGCTGGCGTACCAGTGCGGTGACCTGATGACCGCGACTCAGTGCCTCTTGCAGCAGCGGCGCGCCGACATAACCAGTGGCACCGATCAGTGCGATTCTCATTGGGATAATCTCCAATAGTGACGATGAACACATGATCGCTGCTGGATAAAGCCCGGAAAAAGTGGCCTGATGCACATGGATAATTAAGCAGGGCTTCATAATGGAGCAGCTCAAGCGCATGGCGTTGTTCGCCACCGTGGTGCAGAAGGGCTCGATGGTCGCGGCTGCCGAAGCCATGGGCATGACGGCTTCGGCGGTCAGTCAGCAGATGCGTCGACTGGAGGAGGCTACTGGCGTCACGCTGCTGCACCGCACCACACGCAAGCTGACTCTTAGCGAGGCGGGTGCGCAGTTCTATGAAAGCTGCCGACAGATAGTCGAGCTGGCCGAGCAAGCCGAGCAGCGCCTGGCCGAGCAGCGTGACGCGCCGGTGGGTGAGTTGCGTGTCGCCGCACCGGTCGGGTTTTCCGGGCCGCTGCTGAGCGAAGCGCTGGCGCCGTTGCTCAGTGCTCATCCGGGGTTGAGCCTGAGCCTGTTCTTTCACGATGAACAGATCGACCTGATCGAGTCGCGCATCGATCTCGCCATCCGTGTCGGCCGCCAGGAGGACTCCAGCCTGGTGGCCCGTTACGTGACCGATTGGCGCATGATCCTGTGCGCCGCTCCGGCCTACCTGGCGCGCGTCGGTATGCCAATCGAGCCGTCGCAATTGCTCAAGCTCGACTGGATCGGCCTGCATCTGGAGCGCAGCCAGCACCTGACCTTGCTTGGCCCCGGTGGAGTACAGCAGCGCCTGCGGCTGGAGACGCGCATCAGCTGCAACAACATCCTGGCCGCACGCCAATTCACCCTGGCGGGAATGGGCGTGTCGCTGCAGCCGGAGCCGGAAGTCCGTGAACTGCTGGCTCGCGGCGAGCTGTTGCCGCTGCTGCCGGATTGGCAACTCGAGCCTATCGGCCTGCATATCGTCACGCCACGGCGCGATGCGCAACCGGCCAAAGTGCGCTATGCCATCGAGGCGCTCAGGCGTCATCTGGTCAGTGCATGATGATCAATAGTCGGCATACGCCTCTGGCTATGCGAGGATGGCGCCATAATCATTTTCTCCGTCAGAAAGGACCCGTGATCCACACCGATGAAGACGCCCAAACGTATTGAACCCCTGGTCGAGGATGGCCTGGTGGATGAGGTGCTGCGACCACTGATGAGTGGCAAGGAAGCAGCGGTCTATGTGGTGAGGTGTGGCGACGAGCTGCGCTGCGCCAAGGTCTACAAGGAAGCCAACAAACGCAGCTTCCGCCAGGCATCCGAATATCAGGAAGGTCGCAAGGTGCGTGGCAGCCGCCAGGCGCGGGCCATGGCCAAGGGCAGCAAGTACGGGCGCAAAGAGCAGGAGCAGGCCTGGCAGAATGCCGAAGTGGCTGCGTTGTTTCGCCTGGCCAATGCCGGCGTGCGTGTACCCAAACCCTACGACTTTCTCGACGGCGTGCTGCTGATGGAGCTGGTGGGCGACGGCGAGGGTGATGTTGCGCCGCGGCTCAATGACGTCGACCTGCACCCGGACGACGCCCGTGAATTTCACGCCTTCATGATCCAGGAGATCGTCAAGATGCTTTGCGCCGGCCTGGTGCACGGCGACTTGTCGGAGTTCAACGTGCTGCTCGGCCCTGAGGGCCCGGTGATTATCGATCTGCCGCAAGCCGTGGATGCCGCCGCCAACAACCATGCCTTCAGCATGCTCGAACGTGACGTACGCAACATGGCCGAGTACTTCGGCCAGTTCGCCCCCGAGCTGAGATACACCAAGTACGCCAAGGAAATGTGGGCGCTGTACGAGGCCGGTAAACTGCAGCCCGATACGGAATTGACTGGTGAGTTCGCTGAAGAAGAAGACGCCGCTGATATCGACGCGGTGATGCGCGAGATCAAGGCCGCGCTGGCCGAGGAAGCGAAGAAGCAGGCCCTGCTCAACGCCGAAGACGAACCCAAGGACGCCGAGCCGATACCGCCCTGGATGCGCTGATAAAGCTTTTACCGGGCTCTGCTCCGTAGGGTGCGCCGTGCGCACATCCTCACGCTGCGCCCGGTGCCATGGGAGGGGCTTTAGAACTGGCGGCGCCACTGACGTAGGGCGGGTGCAACCCGCCGTTGTCGGTCTGGCGGGTTTCACCCGCCCTACGGCTGACGGTGCGATGAACATCCCGCCGCGCCGCAACTCACTCCTTCCTCCAGCCCCTGCAGAATCGGACAATCCGGCCGGCTATCGCCCTGGCAACTGTTCGCCAGATCCACCAGCGTATCTCGCAAGGCGCTCATCTCGGCGATCTTGCGTGAAAGCGTGGCGATGTGCTCCTCGGCCAGCGCCTTCACATCGGCACTGGCGCGCTGCTTGTCCTGCCACAGCGCCAGCAGCTTGCCGACTTCTTCCAAAGAAAAGCCCAGATCCCGCGCCCGCTTGATAAAGGCCAGGCGGTGCAGATCACCCGCGCTGTACTGCCGATAACCACTCTCCGACCGCCCGACATGGGGCAGCAGGTCGATGGACTCGTAGTAGCGAATCATCTTGGCGCTAAGGCCGGTGTGCTTGGCGGCTTGGCCGATGTTCATGGATGCAGCCTTCTTGTCGGCAGAAACTCGGCGTGACTATGCCAGAGGGTTGAGCCCGAGTGTTAGAAGCCGAGTTTGGGTGGGAAGAAGGAAAGCGGCGGATGGGTAGCCTTCCATTCTTTGGCAAAGGCTTTGGCTTGTTCGATTTGCTTGGCAGTCATTTGGCTGGCGATGTCTGGGAGTATGTCTTCGGCATATTCTTTCAAGCCTCCTCCCCCATCTAGCTCTAGTAGCATATAAACAAAGCCGTAACCTTTTACTAAGTCTAAAGGGTAGCCGTAGTCTTTTGGTATATGGGCAAGGCCGGAGCCATAAGCGTAGACAGCTTCTGCCGATCCGAGTGCAACTGCTTTTTTTGTCCAGTAAATTTCGATATCTTTTTTACCTTCTAAAAATTGTTGGTATAGCATGATGCCGTTGATGTCGCCGCCCTCTGCGGATTTTTTGGCTAGTTCTTCAACTCTTTCTGAGCGCTTCCAAGGGGGGAAGAAAAAGCCTTTTCCCTCCTGATAGCGGTTTGCCAAGAGAGATTGCGCGGGGGCATAGCCCGCATCGGCAGATTTTTCTAGCCACTCAAGATCATTTGTTCCTAAGTACATAATGTACATGGCTTCCGAGTCCCCTGCGTCGGCACGGGTTTTACCAATTTCACGTGCTTGCTTGAGCCAGTCCCAGGCCGTTTTGGAGTCGGGAGGGCAGTTACTCATGGCCGAACATAGATCGCTACCGCTGCGGGAAAGCCTGAGCATGGCATATAGATCACCTTGGTCAGCAGCGGCTATAAACCACTTTTGAGCTTCTTCTGTCATAAAGCGATTGTTCATTCGCAGCGCTTCGCCTAGATAATATTGGGCTTCCCTGTCTCCTGCCTTGGCTGCGACCTCTAAATAGGGTTCTGCCGACATTGCTTTATATTGGTTGTACAAGGCAATGCCCTTTTCTTTGGCGATTTGCTGCTCTGGCGTTAGCTGGTTTGCCAGTAGCGCGCAGCTAAATAGTAGCGTTGCCAGTAGTGCAGTTGAGCGTCTTAGGAACATTTGAGTGTTAGAAACCGAGTTTGGACGGGAAGAAGGAAAGTGGCGGATGGGTAGCCTTCCATTCTTCGGCAAAGGCTTTGGCTTGTTCGATTTGCTCTGGAGTCATTTTGGCAGAAATTGCTTCCATCTTATCTGCCACGTATTCTTCAACGCCGCCACCGCCATCCAACTCTTGCAGGAGTGAAACAAGGCCATATCCTTTTACGAGGTCAAGCTTATAACCCAATTGGTCGGGTGTGTGTGCTAGATATGCCCCATAAGATCCTACTGCGGCCTGACTTCCTTTTTTGGCTGCCATCTCAAGCCAATAGCGGGCGCCTTTCAAGTCTCCTTTTTTGTGTAACACCCCCATATATTGCCCCATTCCCTTTGCATATCCGCCCTCTGCGGACTTTTTGAGAAGGTTCTCGATTTTTTCGCCGCGTTTCCATGGGGGGAAGAAAAAACCTTTGCCTTGATCATAGAGTCTGGCCAAATCATATTGAGCAATAGGAAATCCAGCTTCGGCGGATTTCTCTATCCACTCGAAGTTATTGGAGAGATAGTAAAGGACATACATTGCTTCACTATCGCCTTTTTCAGCGAGAGCCTGAGCAGTCTTTCTACCCAGCAATAACCAGTCCCCCGGAGTTTTTCGGTCCGGTGGACAGTTGCCCATTACAGAGCATAGGTCGCTGCCGGTGCCCGATAGACGATACATGGCGTAATAGTCCCCTTGCTCAGCAGCGGCTACGTACCATTTATAGGCTTCTTCGGTCATGAACCGATTGTTAAGGCGTAGTGCTTCGCCTAAATAATACTGCGCCTCCCGATCACCTGCTTGTGCTGCAATTTCTAAGTAAGGCTCGGCGGAGATGGCTTTATATTGGTTATATAAGTCAATGCCTTTTTCTTTGGCGGTTTGTTGCTCCGGTGTGAGTGTGGCTGCCCAAGTTGGAAGGCATAGCATGGCTGCTAATGCGCTGGCGATGAGGTTTCTAAAAAGCATTATTTAACTCCGCTGTTTACTCGCCATGGCCTATATATGTCGCACGTCCAGTTGGGACAAATGTACGGCCGTAGTAGTCACTTCGCTGGCAGTAGCCATCCCGTAGCGCCCCTAAAACCCTTACTCGATCCCGGTAGCGTTCGCGCATGGCATTGTTTGCGTCCATTTCCTCGCCCCAGTTCCCAACTTTAACTTCCATAAACCTATCCATTCGCATCCGGTTGGTGCAGTAGGCCTGCCCAGGTTGCGGTTCTTTGGTGCCAAAACGATTCATGCGTGAGCAGGCTTCGTCGAACTGACGCTGGGCATTGTCGAGGGTTCCCGTTTGCTGAGCATTGCGTACAAGCCAGCCCAGAATTCTCTCGATGGCTCGTTGCTGCAGGAGGTGGCATTCGGCCTCGTCATACCGCACTACTAGCTCTTGCACACCTTCCTGCGTTTCGACGAAATCGATGGCCTCAAACGCCTCCGGCCTGAACAGCAGCGTCATCAGCATCGGCCCCAGGGCTTCCGGAGTGGCATCGACAAACCACCGTTCCAGTTCGGCCTGGTCTTCGTAGCCCATGATCGCATGGGCGATTGGTCCGCCCTTGCCGCCACTGGTCAGGGCTTCGTAGAGATTCATAACAATGTCGGCGTTACGCAGGCTCAGCATGTAGACCATGCCAACGTCGATGCCCACAGCGCCCAATACGTTGAGCTTGCTGATGAAGTCGAAGGCGGAACCTTCTACCCACTCCAGATTGTGATACTGGTTTTCGCGCAGTTCGCGGCGCATCAGGTTGATCAGTTCGATGATGGCCTCGTAGCCCACGGCAAAAGCCAGAGTACCGGACACTCCGGGGCCGGCGATTAGCGCCGCTTTGATGCGCAGGATTAGGCAGCCTTTGTCCAGGGAGAGGGTCACCTCTCCCTTGGCGCCGACTCCGATCGCGGCCGCCAGTTCGCCTTCGAGGCGGGCGAGGCTGAGCCAGCCGTCGTTGGGAGTACACGTCGCGGTATCGGCACGCAGTATCGCCAACTGCTTGGGCGGTGCCCAATTCAGGGCTCCGGTGAGTTTGAGACCGACCTGAACGCCGGCGAACAGGTTGAAGCTGGCCGATGCTCCGTCCTCGATTTGGGCTTTGGCGCCTTGTCCCGTTACCACCTGCCCAGTGCGCGCATTGCCGGCTGCGCTGGCGCTATTCGCCTCACGTTCGGCCGGCTCTACGGGATCGAGGGTGGCGCCGTAGCCGGTATTGCCAGGCGACAGCTCCAGTTCGGCGGCGAGCATCATGGCTACCCCGGTGTAGCCCCAGGCGCGGGCGCCCAGGTGCACCGAGAAGCGGCCCAGGCTCATCGTCGCCAGTTGTTGCTGGTAGTTGATATAGGTGGCCTGTACATCCGTGGCGGCGGAGCGTTCCGGCAGATCGATTTTCCCCAGTTCGATTTCGCCCCTGGCCAAGTCGACATTGAAATGCGCCCGAGCGCTGGCAGTTACCCCTTCGTGCAGGGCGAAGGACGGCCCGTCGACCGAGGCGCCGCCATGAATGCTCGGTTGCGGTGGCGTGAGGCAGCGCACCAGTTGCGCTTGGGGCGTGGGGTCGAACAGGCGCAGCTGACGGACAGCATCGTCTTGAAACAGCACCTGGCGCAGGCGTTCGCCCCATTCCTGGCGAGTGCCGGCATCCTGCAGGGCGTCGACCCGGTAGCCTTTGCGCTGGCTGACATATTGGTAGAAGCGCTCGACATCGAACCAGCCTTCAGCGTCGAACCAAGGGCCTTCCTGGTCCTTGATTTCGATGCTGCCCATGCCCTTGAGCCAGTCACTGAAGTCGCTGGCGGCGTGATCATCGCCTTGCTGGCCGCTGCTGTCACCGGCGAAGCTCGCGCTGCGCTTGGCGGCTGGTTTCAGCAGGCTTTTGAGCACCTTCAGGCTTAGGTGACGCAGCGGTTGGCCGGGCGTGTCGGGCAGGCTGACTTCGCGCAAGGGAAAACCGACCTTGACCAAGCGATCGACCGGCTTGGGCTCGAACTGTTCCGGCTCCCAGAGCAGGTGGCGGCGTGGCTGGGTGTTGGATACGACCCATTGCGCACGCCAGCGAATCTGCAGTTTTTGGTCTTCCAGCGCGCTCCAGGCCTGTTTTTCCGCTTTCAGCAATCCGGCGGGAGCCTGGAGGTTCTCGCCGCTTGCCCGAATCCAGCCTTGATATCGCTCCTCCATCTTTTGTTCCAGGCGACGCTGTGCATCGATGAGGCCAAGGTATTCCTTGAAGCTCTCGATGCCGCTGACCACACCGGAGTGCTCGTCGCTGATCAGGGCGAACTCGGGCAGGGCTAGGCCGTAGTCGGCGGCCTTGAGAATGGCGTCGATGTATTGCGCATAATCGAAAGCGTTTTGCTGCTGCTCCTTCCACACCTGGTAGCTTCTGAACTGAGCTCTGCAGTTGACGGTGCAGTCGATGGCATCGTCATAGCGACGCTTGGCCTCCTGCATCAGTTCGGCGATCTCTTGCAACGTATAGGTTGGTAGCTCACCTTGTTCGAGTAGCGCGTTGCGAGCCTCCAGGTAGGCCTGTACGGCATTGCGGGCCGCTACTGCCTGCGGGCTGAATAGCCGACCATCCTGATAGTCATAGCCCTGGCGATGCGCTTCGGAGATAGCACTGTTGTAGAGCCCAAGCCATTGATTCAGGGTATCCAGGCGCTCCTTGTTTCTGTGAAAGGCCAGATTACGTGGGTCGGTGAGCAAATCCCGGCGCTCATTGATATAGCGACCATTGGAAAAACGATTCTCCGACTCGAAACGCTGCATCCAGGCCTGTTCTTCGCCTTCTAGAAAGAAGCTCAGGCGTGGTTCCAGAAAGTGTTCCAGCAGGCCGTTGGCATCGAGGCCCTTCTTGCGATCCTCGGCGCTTTTGTCCGGGGAAATGTCCTGCTCTAAACGTTGTGCCGCCTCCTTGATGGCGTTGGCTGCACGCTCCGGCAGTAGCCAGAAGGCTTTTTCTTCCGTGGCATAGATGACATTGGCAAAGCGGGGCGAGCAGGCCGGAGTCTGCGTCTTGTCGAAGCAGTCCGCTTCGGCCGGTTCTATCACTGGCTCTGCCGGCAATTGCAAGATCTGCTGCGGACGCGTAGCTGCTTCGGTCGATGTCGAGTGGGGTGTAGGTTGGGTATCGCCACGTGGGGCGGAAGGCGTGATGGGGAACATGGGCTTCCATTCCAATTGCGCTAGAGATTCTGCGCCAATATTTGATCGACTTTGATGAAGGGGTCGGCCTTACCGCGCAGAATGGCCATGACAGGTTCCTGCTCCTCGAGCCGTGTCCGGCTGACCAGATCAGCCAGTCTCACTAGCCAGCGTTCTTCGCTAATGCCGTGGTCCACCAGCAACTCCAGGTTATCGACGATCGCGGGTAGTTGTTGGCCGTGGGGAGCGTTGAATTTCGTGTAGTGCCTGTCGATCCAGTAAACCCAGCGCAGGGTACGCTGGGTCAGTTGGGTGGATGCTGCCAGGCTGTAATGCTTCTGTACGGTGTTTGGCGAATAGTCGAGCGGCGCATGCCAGCCGATCCAATGTTGCGGTCTAGCGCCAAGTGCATGCGGTGCCGGGCTATAAACCGCGGACCAAGGGGCAAATAGCTGTTCTGATGAGGTCAAGGCCATCGCCGCCCATATGTCGGGGCGGTAATAGTTGATCAGGCTCTGACCACCGGAACCATCGTTGACTGTCAGCAGCCAGCACGCATGAGCGATGGCCGCGTCGCGGTCTGCTGCGCAGAGCGCAATACCAGCGCAATGCTGCTGGCAAAGCGATTCCCCCAGCTGTTGCAGCGCACTGCCGGCCTCAGCACTGAACCACAGTGGGCCCTGATCGGCCAGGTGATGAAAATCAGTCCTCTGGAACAAGAGGATCTGTTCTGCAGGCTCATCGATGGCGAACACCTTGGCTTGGGCATCCGGCACGGTTTGTTGGTCAATGATGAAGTGCCATGTCGGTTGATCAGCCGGTAGTGTGGGTATGGATTGCTCCAGCTTGGCAATGAAGTTGTTCAGCCCTTCATGCATGGACAATCTCCCCGGCTACAGGCGCCGTTGCTCTGTTTGCCGCACAGCGGGCCAAAAGATAAGACAGGCTGTGGTCTGGGCGGTGCCAAGAGGGAACCGGGACGGTCACGGTCTGCAGCATTGGGTAGCGTCGGTGCCAGAATTTTCAACCCCGACCCACTCCCCGGCCCACCCCCCGAATTCATCTTGATCGTCGCCCCGCTCAGCGTCACGCCGCTCGGGTCGAGCTTGAGGAAGCTGCCGCCGCCTGTGGCGGTGAGCTCCATGCCGGCGTCGATCACCACTTTGCTACCGGCGTTGTAGTGAATCTCGTTGCCGGCTTCGATGAACTGGCCGGTGCCGATCCTGTTGTGCTGGGTGACGGCGACGGTGAGGTGGTCGTTGGCGCGCACTTCCACCTTGCGGTCGAGGTCGGTGGTGCGATGTTCCTCGGCGCGCAGTTCGGTATGGGTGTTGGCTTCGACCGTGTCGTGGCGCTCGTTGCCGACGCGGATCTTCTGGTTGTTTTCGATGTTTTCGTCCCAGTCACGCTGGGCGTGGATGTAGATCTGCTCGGCGCCCTTGCGGTCTTCGATGCGAAATTCGTTGTAGCCGCCACCGCCCGGGCTGCTCAGGGTCTTGAAGACGCTGCGGGTCTTGTTCGCCGGCAGGTCGTAGGGCACCGCGTGCTCGGCGTGGTACAGGCAGCCGGTGATCAGCGGTTGGTCGGGGTCGCCTTCGAGGAAGGTGACCAGCACTTCCATACCCACGCGCGGAATAGCCACACCGCCATAGGCGTCGCCGGCCCAGTTGGAGGCGACGCGCAGCCAGCAACTGGTGGTGTCGTTGCCCAGGCCTTCGCGGTCCCAGTGGAACTGCACTTTCACCCGGCCGTATTGGTCGCAGTGGATTTCCTCGCCGGCCGGGCCGGTGACCACGGCGGTCTGGCTGCCCAATACCTTGGGTTTGCGATGTTCGAGCGCGGGGCGGTAGGGGATGTCCCAGGGGGTGGCGCTGAAGCTGTTGCGGTAGCCCTGCTGGAAGCCATCACCGGGCTGGGTGTTGCTGGTCACCGACTCTTCCAGTACCTGTGGCTGCTTGCCTTCGTGGATGACTTCATCGAGTAGCCAGAGGTCGTTCCACTGTGCACGCGGATGACCGGCGAGGGCGAGGAAGTGACCGCTGATCAGGTAGGCGTCGCTCTGGCCTTCAGCCAGTTCGTAGTCGCTGCGCAGACGCTCCAGGCTACGTTTGGCCAGGTGCTTGCCGCGTGTGCGGTCGGTGAAGCGACCAGGGTAGTCGTAGACCTCCAGTGCCGGGCTGAACTCGCTGCGGTAGTCCGCCTCCATCTGCAGCTTGGGCTGCTCGAAGTCATAGTCGCGCCAGGTGGCGTGGGTGCTGCGGGTTTCCAGGCGCACGCCGAAGGCGCGTACCACTTCGTGGTCAGCGGACAGGCCGCTGCCCTGCTGGTAATTCAGCGGATCGAGCTTGGGGAAGACGCTGGCGTCGTCGCCAAACACCAGACGATGGCTGTCTTCGCTGTGTTGGAAGTGGAAGCTGATGCCTTCTTCCTCGCACAGGCGCTGGATGAAGTGCAGGTCGCTTTCGTCGTACTGCACGCAGTAGTCGCGTTCGGGATAGATATAACCGAGCTGGAATTGATAGGCGTCGCTCTGGATGCCGTGGTCTTCGAGGACCTGGCTGATGATCTGTGGCACCGTCAGGTGCTGGAAGATGCGCTGGTTGTAGCGGTGAGCCAGGTAGGCGAGTTGCGGCCGCAGGCTGATGCGGTAGCGGGTCAGGCGTTTGCCGGAGTCGCCTTGCGTGATGGCGTAGACCACGCCATGCACGCCTTTACCGGAGGGGCCGAAGGCCAGGTAGGCGGTCTGATTGATCAGCGCGTCGAGGTCGAGACTGGCGTTCTGGCTGATCAGTTCGATATCGAAGCGGTAGGGCTTGTTGAGCGTTTCGCGCCCCTCGAAGCTCAAAACCTGCAGGTCATTTTCGAACGCGGCAATGGTGAGGGTGATATGCGCCTGGTTGGCATCCAGCATGCCGTGGCCTCCATCCGTGAGTTGGGCGAGGCCTGAAGGGTGCCGGACAGCGCGCGTCGGTTCAATGATGGCATTCCCATACCATGCGCCGGTTCAAGAAAATACCGGCTACGATCCCTTCGGTTTCCACCGTTTGAGCAGCAGGGCATTGCTCACCACGCTGACGCTGGACAGCGCCATGGCAGCGCCCGCGACCATCGGGTTGAGCAGGCCAGCGGCGGCAAGCGGTATACCGATCAGGTTGTAGATGAAGGCCCAGAAGAGGTTCTGGCGGATCTTGGCGTAGGTGCGCCGGCTGATCTCCAGCGCGGCCGGCACCAGACGCGGGTCACCGCGCATCAGGGTGATGCCGGCCGCGTGCATGGCGGCATCGGTGCCGCCGCCCATGGCGATGCCGACGTCCGCGGCGGCCAGCGCTGGCGCGTCGTTGATACCGTCGCCGACCATGGCCACGGTGCCGTGCTGGCGCAGTTCACTGATCAGTCGCGCCTTGTCCGCCGGCAATACCTGGGCGTGGGGTTCGTCGATACCCAGAACGCTGGCCACCGCCGCCACGCTGCCCTGGTTGTCGCCGCTGATCAGGTGACTGGTGATGCCTTGTGCACGCAGTTCGGCGATGGCTTCGGCGGCGCCGTCCTTGAGCAGGTCGCCGAAGGCCAGCAGGCCAAGCAGGCGTGGCGTGCTGCCGGTTTCGATCAGCCAGGACAGAGTGCGGCCCTCGGCCTCCCATGCTCGGGCGGACTCGGCCAGCGGGCCGGCCTGCAACTGGTTTTCCTCCAGCAGGCGGCTGCTACCCAGTTGCAGGCTGCGGCCCTCGATTTCGCCGGCGATGCCGCGTCCGGTCAACGCACGGCTGTCGCTCAGCGCCGGCAGGGCGATGCGCTGTTCGGCGCAGCGCTGCAGCACGGCTTTGGCCAGCGGGTGCTCGCTGCCCTGTTGCAAACCGCCAGCCAGGCGCAGCAGTTCTTCCTCGTCTGCTTCGCCCAGGCCGATATGGACGATGCGCGGCTTGCCTTCGGTGAGTGTGCCGGTCTTGTCGAAGGCAATGTGCTGCACGGCGTGCGCCACTTCCAGTGCTTCGGCGTCCTTGATCAGGATGCCATGGCGCGCAGCCACACCGGTGCCCGCCATGATCGCGGTCGGCGTGGCCAGGCCGAGGGCGCAGGGGCAGGCGATCACCAGCACGGCGACGGCATTGAGCAGGGCGTTTTCCAGTGATGCGCCGAATGCCAGCCAGCCGAGCAGCGTGGCCAGGGCGATCAGCAGCACGGCTGGGACGAATACCTGGCTGACCTTGTCCACCAGCTTCTGGATCGGCGCCTTGGCAGCCTGGGCGTCTTCGACCAGGCGGATGATCCGCGAGAGCACGGTTTCGGCGCCAAGGGCAGTGGTTTCCACCAGCAGGCGACCTTCGCCGTTGATGGCGCCGGCCGTGACCTTGTCGCCTGGCTGTTTGGCCACTGGCAGGCTTTCACCGCTGATCAGCGCTTCGTCGGCATGGCTGTTGCCTTCCAGCACCTGGCCGTCGACCGGGAAGCGTTCGCCGGGCTTGACCAGAATCCGGTCACCCAGTGCCAGCGCGCCGATGCCGACACGTTCCTCGCGGCCATCCACCAGCCTCACCGCATGATCCGGGCGCAATGCCTGCAAGGCGCGAATGGCGCTGGCGGTCTGGCGCTTGGCACGGCTTTCCAGGTACTTGCCGAGCAGGATCAGGCTGATGATCACCGCCGAGGCCTCGAAGTACAGATGCGGCATCTGCCCGGCCGGGGTCACGGCCCACTGGTACAGGCTCAGGCCGTAACCGGCGCTGGTGCCGATGGCCACCAGTTGATCCATGTTGCCGGCACGAGCCTTCAGCGCTTGCCAGGCAGCGCGATAAAAGCGTGCGCCGAAGATGAACTGCACCGGTGTGGCGAGCAGGAATTGCGCCCAGGCCGGCAGCATCCAGTGCAGGCCGAAGGGCTCGACCAGCATCGGCAGCACCAGCGGCAGGGTCAGGGCGATGGCTGCCAGCAAAGTCAGGCGTTCCCGCTGCAAACGGCGTTGCGCCTGATCCGCGGCCGGGCGGTCGTCCAGCAGGCTGGCCTTGTAACCGGCGGCGGCCACCGCCTTCAGCGCCTGTTGCGGGTCGAAACCGGCGAGTACCTGCAGGCGCGCCTTCTCATCGGCGAGATTGACGGCGACCTGGCTGATGCCTGGCAGTTTGCTCAGGGCGCGTTCGATACGACCGACGCAGCTGGCGCAGGTCATGCCTTCGATGCTCAGTTCCAGAGGTTGGCTGGGCACTGCATAACCTGCGTCGATGATGGTGGTGATCAGCTGCGGCAGGCTATCGGCAGGTGCTTCGATGCGCGCCTGCTCGCTGGCCAGGTTGACGCTGACACTGCTTACCTGCGGCAGCTTGCGCAGCGCGCGCTCGACACGACCGGCGCAACTGGCGCAGGTCATGCCCTGGATGGGCAGGTCGAAGGTGGTCATGGTTCGGCTCCCTGTAACGTCATGGCTACAGGATCAACCTTGCCCCCATGGCAAGGTCAAGCCTTCAGTTCAGCGTCGGTGCGGCATGCAGTCGCAGGCCATCGCTGCCCATGGCGATGCGATAGCGGCGCACCTCGCCGGCCTGCAGTTCCAGCGACTGACCGGCGAGCTGGTTGATACCGTCCTGACAGGGACCGGTGCCGGTCAGGCCAAGGCGCAGGGAGACGCGGCCTGGCGGCAGGTTGAAGGACACCGACTGGCCCTGATGCAGGCGGGCGGCCATCTGATCGTGCAGATACAGCGCGACCTCGCAGGTGGTGGCCACCTCCAGGCGTTCGCGCGAGACGATCAGCACTGCGTAGCCTTCGCCCTGGCTGGTCGAGGGCAGCGGTGCCAGTGGTTCGGCTTGAGCCAGAGGCGCCATAAGCAGGGCAAGGGCGGAGCAGAGCAGGCGCATGGCGAGGGTCCTCATGCAGAAAACGGTGCGGGTGACATGAAGCAAGGGCTTGACCTTGCCATTGTGGCAAGGTTGAGACTACACCCATCGACCACTGATTCAAGGAGTCAGCAATGCAACAATTCAAGGTTAGCGGAATGTCATGCGGTCATTGCGTGCGTGCCATTACCCAGGCGATCCAGGCGCTGGAGCAGACGGCCAGAGTCGAAGTGGATCTGGCCGGGGGGCTGGTACGAGTGGAGGGCAACCTGGATGCTGCGCAGATACAGGCCGCCATTCGCGAAGAGGGCTACGAGGTTGCCCCCGCGTAGAGCTCGGGCCTGCTAAGGCCACTGCCGCAGCAGGCCGCGAAAGCAGCTGTCGATCATCGTCGGGGTATCGGTCTGGGCATCGAACAGGTTGGGGTCGCGCAGCCAGTCACTGAACAGGCCGACGAGTAGCGCGTGCAGCGTGCGCGAGGCCAGGCGCGGGGTGATGCCTGGCTGCAGGTATGGTTGCACAGCCGGCAGGGCGAACTGCTGTTCGCACAGGTCAATGAACTGATTGACGAAGGTCTCGTGACGCTCCTCGGCCTCGCGCAGCTCCTCGGTGAACTCGCAGCGGCGCAGCAGCACGGTGAGGATGCGCCGACGCTGTTCGTCGAGCACCAGATTGGCCATGGCTTCTATGCACAGATCGCGCAGCAGCTGCAGCGATGACAGGCCATCGACCGCCGCCAGTTGCTGGGCCAGCGGCTCCAGCGGCAGGCGTACCTGGTTGAGCATTTCGTGGAACAGGTGCGCCTTGTTCTGGAAGTGCCAATAAACCGCGCCGCGCGTAACCCCGGCATGTCTGGCGATCTGCTCGAGGCTGGTATGGGCGACCCCACGCTCGAGGAACAACTGTTCCGCAGCAGCGAGGATGGCGCAGCGGGTTTTCTCCGCATCTTCTTTGGTTCTACGCATGGCGATCCGGTTAATTGGAACTAGGCTCAGATTGTGCCGAGTTTACCGATTTTGCCCCGCCTGCTGGTGGCGGGTTTGGTTGTCCTGCTTCTGCCCCGCGTCTAGCCAAGGAGAGGAATGTCTCATGCCATTCGTTCGTCTGGTCGGTGTCTGCCTGCCCTTCAGCCTGGCCCTACTAGCCCCGAGCGTCGAGGCCGCCGATGCGCCACCGACAGCGGTGACGGTCGAGCAGATCAAGGCCGGCGAACTGCCCATCGTGCTGGAGTATCCAGCGCGAACTGCCGGTTACCGCGAGGTGCAGGTTCGCGCTCAGGTCGGCGGCATCCTGCAGGAGCGCACCTATCAGGAGGGTAGTCGGGTACAGAAGGATCAGGTGCTGTTTCGCATCGATCCACGCCCTTACGAGGCCGCCCTGGCCCGTGCCAAAGGTGCCCTGGCGCAGGAACAGGCGCGTTTTCGCCAGACCGATCGTGACCTCAAACGCATCCGTGAACTGCAGAAGAAGGGCTTCGCCAGCGAGAGTGAGCTGGACAACGCCATCTCCAACTTCGAACAGAGCAAGGCCAATATCGAGGCGGCCCAGGCCGAGGTGCAGTCGCGCCAGATCGACCTCGACTACACCACGGTCAAGGCGCCGATCACTGGCATCACCAGCAAGGAAAGCGTCTCCGAAGGCAGCCTGATCGTCGCTGGCGACCCCAGTGCCAGCCTGCTGACGCAGATCACCCAGCTCGACCCGATCTTCGTCAACTTCGCCTACCCGGACGCCGAGGCCGAGCGCCTGCGCCGCGAATTGTCCGAAGGCAGCCTGGTGCCACCGAGCAGCGGCAAACTCAGCGTGGAAGTGTATTTCGGTGACGGCTCGGCCTATCCAACAGCGGGCGAAGTGGATTTCACCGACAGCCTGATCGACCGCGGTACCGGTACCGTCAGCGCCCGTGGCGTGGTGCCGAACCCCGAGCAGAAGCTGCTGCCCGGGCAGTTCGTGCGGGTGCAGGTCAAGGGCCTGACCCGTCCCAACGCCATCACCGTACCGGAGCGCGCCGTCGCTCAGGGGCCGCGTGGCACCTTCGTCTATGTGGTGGACGAGCAGAGCGTCGCGCGCATGCGCCAGGTCACCACGGGCGATACGGCCGGTGGGCGCTGGGTGATTCTGGCCGGCGTCAGCGATGGTGAGCGGGTGATAGTCGACGGTCTGGCCAAGGTGCGACCGGACAGCCCGGTGCAGGTCGAGGAGGCGAAGGCAGTCACGCCAGCCGGCACGGCGCAGGAGTAACGACCATGATCTCGCGTTTCTTCATCGACCGTCCGGTATTCGCCACCGTCATCTCCATCGTCATCGTGCTCGCCGGCCTGGCGGCGATGCGCGCGTTGCCCATTGCCCAGTACCCGGAAATCCTGCCGCCGCAGGTGTCGGTGAGCGCCGCATACCCTGGCGCCAGTTCGCAGGTCATCGCTGAAACCGTGGCGGCGCCGCTGGAGCAGGCGATCAACGGCGTCGAGAACATGATCTACCAGCTGTCCAACTCTTCCAGCAGCGGGGCGATGAGTTTGACGGTGTACTTCGCGGTCGGCACCGACCCGGACCAGGCCACCATCAACGTCAACAACAAGGTGCAGGCGGCATTGGCCAAGCTGCCCGAGGAAGTGCGCCGCCAGGGTGTGAAGGTGGAGAAGAAGTCGTCCGACATTCTTCAGGTGATCACTCTCTATTCGCCGGATGATTCGCGCGACCCGATCTTCATCAGCAACTATGCGCTGATCAACGTCATCGATGAGCTCAAGCGCCTCAAGGGCGTGGGTGATGCCAGCCAGTTCGGGTCCAAGGACTATTCCATGCGTATCTGGCTGCGCCCGGACAAGCTGGCGCAGTACAACCTCACGCCGACCGATGTGGTCAATGCCATTCGCGAGCAGAATTCGCAGTTCGCCGCCGGCAGCTTCGGCCAGCAGCCGCTGAAGGAGCCGCAGGACTTCACTTACACGGTCACCACGCAAGGGCGATTCACCGACCCGAAGGAGTTCGAGAGCGTCATTCTGCGTACCGACGATACCGGTGCCAGCCTGTTGCTCAAGGACGTGGCGCGGGTCGAGCTGGGCGCGCAGGACTACTCGCTGGTCACCACCCTCAACGGCCAGCAGAACGCTGCTTTCGGTATCTACCTGCAGCCCGGCGCCAATGCCCTGGACACCGCCGAGGCGGTCGAGCGCACCATGCAGCGCCTGGCCAAACGCTTCCCCGAAGGCATCGCCTACAAGATCCCCTACGACACCACCAAGTTCGTTCAGGTCTCGATCACAGAGGTGATCCACACCTTCTTCGAGGCGCTGGTGCTGGTGGTGCTGGTGGTGTTCATCTTCCTGCAGAACTGGCGCGCCACGCTGATTCCGGTGCTGGCCATTCCGGTGTCGCTGGTCGGCACCTTTGCCGGCATGTACATGCTGGGTTTCTCCATCAACCTGCTGACGCTGTTCGGCATGGTGCTGGCCATCGGCATCGTGGTGGACGATGCCATCGTGGTGATCGAGAACGTCGAGCGGGTGATGCGCACTCAGGGGCTGAATGCGCGAGAGGCCTCGATCAAGGCGATGGAGGAGGTCACTGGGCCGATCATCGCCATCGTCCTGGTGCTCTGCGCGGTGTTCGTGCCGGTGGGTTTTCTCGGCGGCCTGGCGGGGCAGATGTACAAGCAGTTCGCGATCACCATCGCGGTGTCGGTGGTGATTTCCGGCATCGTCGCACTGACGCTTTCCCCCGCACTCTGTGCGCTGCTGCTCAAGCCCGGCCACCATGAACCGGCGGCGCCGTTTCGCGCCTTCAACCGCTTCTTCGACAAGGCCACCGAGGGCTACGGCGCCGGGGTGCGTTTCTTCCTCAAGCGTTCGCTGGTCGGCCTGTTGCTGTTCGGCGGCATGATCGCACTGATCATGCTGCTGTTCTCACGTGTGCCCGGCTCGCTGGTGCCCGACGAGGATCAGGGCTATGTGATCAACGCCTACTACCTGCCGCCGGCCGCTTCGCTCAATCGCACCGAGGCGCTGAGTGGGGCGGTAAGCCAGCAACTGATGGAGCATCCGGCAGTCGAGGACGTGGTGACGTTCGCCGGTTTCGACGTGCTCACCTTCGGTGTGCGCAGCAACGCCGGGGTGTCCTTCGTGCCGCTCAAGGACTGGAGCGAGCGCACCACGCCCGAGCTCGATGCACGCAATCTGACGCGCGAGTTCATGGGCATGGGCACTGCGCAGAAGGATGGCCTGGTGTTGTCGTTCAACCCGCCGCCGATCACCGGTATGAGCACCACCGGCGGCTTCGAGTCCTTCATCCAGGATCGTTCCGGTGGCAGCGTCGAGCAGCTCGGCGAGAAGGTCCAGGCCTTCGTCGAGGCCGCCAGCAAGCGACCGGAGCTGGCCGGCATTCAGAGCACCTTCAGCGCCAACGTACCGCAGTACTACATCGATCTGGACCGGACCAAGACGCGGGCACTGGGCGTCAGCGTCAGCGACGTGTTCACCGCCATGCAGGCCACCTTCGGCAGTTACTACGTCAACGACTTCACCCTCTACGGGCGTACCTGGCAGGTCAGCCTGCAGTCGGAATCGGAGTTCCGCCGCAAGCCGGAAGATCTCGGCCAGGTCTACGTACGCTCCAGCAGTGGCGATCTGGTGCCGCTGTCGACCCTGTTGCGGGTGCGGCGCATCCTCGGGCCGGACTCCTATGACCGTTTCAACGTCTATCCCTCGGCCAAGGTCCTCGGTGGCCCGGCGCCGGGCTACAGCTCCGGGCAGGCACTGGCGGCGATGCAGGAGGTAGCCGATGAGGTGCTGGGCGAGGACTACAGCCTGGGCTGGATCGGCTCGGCCTACCAGGAACTGGCGACTCAGGGTTCGGGCACCCAGGCGTTCGTCTTCGGCCTGATTCTGGTGTTCCTGATTCTCGCCGCACAGTACGAGCGCTGGACGCTGCCGTTGGCGGTGGTCACCGCCGTGCCGTTCGCGGTGTTCGGGGCGATTCTCGCGGTGTGGCTGCGCGGCATTCAGAACGACGTGTACTTCCAGGTCGGCCTGGTCACCCTGATCGGTCTGGCGGCGAAGAACGCCATCCTTGTCGTCGAGTTCGCCGTACTGCTACGCGCCGAAGGCAAGGGCATCTTCGACTCGGCGCTGGAGGCGGCCAAGCTGCGTTTCCGCCCCATTGTGATGACTTCGCTGGCGTTCATTCTCGGTTGCGTGCCGCTGGCCATCAGCTCCGGTGCGGGCTCGGCCAGTCGCCACTCCATCGGCACCGGGGTGATTGGCGGCATGCTCGCGGCCACGCTGTTGGCCACTTTCCTCATCCCGATGTTCTACCTGCTGGTGGAGTCGGCGGCGCAGCGGGTGAGCCAGCGCGGCAAGGCCAGGGAAGAACAGCCGCCGCATTGATAAGCGCGAACCGTCGTTCGGCGATCCGCGCTTTCATCTGCGCCCTGGTCGGTGAGATGATTAGCCGGCTAACAATTTTGCGGATTATTCATGAACCTGCGAACCCTGCTGATCCTGGGCGCGCTGTGCGCTTTTGGCCCATTGGCCATCGATTTCTACCTGCCAAGTTTCCCCACACTGGCCCAGCAGTTCGGCACCGACGTCGAACATATTCAGCTGTCGCTGGCGGCCTATTTCGTCGGCATCGCCATTGGCCAGCTGTTCTACGGACCGTTGGCGGATCGTTTCGGTCGCCGCGTGCCACTGCTGGTAGGGGTCGCATTGTTCACCGTGGCATCGCTGGCTTGTGCCCTGGCGCCGAACCTGGAATGGCTGGTGACGGCACGCTTCGTCCAGGCCCTCGGCGGCTGCGCCGGGATGGTGATCACCCGTGCGGTGGTGCGCGACCTGTGCGATCCACTGGCTTCGGCCAAGGTGTTCTCGCAGCTGGTGCTGGTGATGGGCCTGGCGCCGATTCTCGCGCCTCTGGGGGGCGGGCTGCTGCTGGGCACCCTGGGCTGGCCGTGGATCTTCCATAGCCTGGCGATTTTCTCCGGCCTGTGCCTGCTGGCCGTGCTGTTGTGGTTGCCGGAGACCCGTCCGCAGCATCTGCAGCCGGCGCCGCTGAGTGGCGCCTTCGGCCAGTACCGCGCTTTGCTGGGTAATGCGCCGTTCATGGGCTACAGCCTGGCCGGTGGTGTGGCGATGGCCGGCATGTTCGCCTACATCGCCGGCTCGCCCTTCGTGTTCATCGAGTTGTACGGTGTGCCGGCCGAGCATTATGGCTGGCTGTTCGGCAGCAACGCGGCAGGCTTCGTGATCATGGCGCAGGTCAATGCGCGTCTGGTGCTGCGCGGCGGCCCGGCGCTGTGGCTGCGGCGCATGGTGCTGGTGTACCTGGCCAGCGGCCTGTGCCTGCTGGCGTTGGCGCTGTGGCAACCGGCGCAGCTGTGGCCGCTGCTGATTCCGTTGTTCATCTGCGTCGCCAGCCTCGGTTGCGTGCTGCCCAACGCCACGGCTTGCGCCATGGCCGGGCAGGGCCGGCACGCCGGCAGCGCTTCCGGGCTGCTGGGTAGCATGCAGTTCAGCGTGGCGGCCAGCGCTTCGGCGCTGGTGGCCTTCCTGCACGATGGTTCGGCCATGCCCATGGCGCTGGTGATCGCCCTGTGCGGCGCTGCCGCCTGCGGCTTCGCCTGGTGGAGCAAGCGTTTCGTGGTGTGAGCCGGCGGGTTACAGTCGTGCGACCTTGAAGGTATCGCAACGCCCCGGCTGACCACTCTCGAAACCGGTGCTGAACCAGCGTACGCGCTGCTGCGAGGTGCCATGGGTGAAGGCGTCCGGCACCACCTGACCGCGCGACTGCTTCTGCAGGCGGTCATCACCGATGGCGCTGGCCGCGTTGAGGGCTTCTTCCAGGTCGCCGGCCTCCAGCCAGTCATGCCGGCGTTGCGCGTGATGCGCCCAGACTCCGGCCAGGCAGTCGGCCTGCAGTTCCTGGCGTACCAGCAGGCCACCGTCGCCCTCGACCCGCTCGCCGCGCTGGCGCGCCGCGTTGACCTTGGCCGATACGCCCAGCAGGGTCTGTACGTGATGGCCGACTTCATGGGCGATCACATAGGCCTGGGCGAAGTCGCCGGCAGCGGAGAAGCGTTGCTCCATCTCACGGAAAAACGCCATGTCCAGATACACGCGCTGATCACCGGGGCAGTAGAAGGGGCCAACTGCCGAGCTGGCGAAACCGCAGGCGGAATTGACGCCGCCGGAGAACAGCACCAGTTGCGGATCGCGATACTGCTGGCCAGCCTGCTGGAACAGCTCGCGCCAGGTGTCTTCGGTATCGCCGAGGATGGCGCGGACGAACTCGCTCTGCTCGTCGTTCGCCGCTGGCGCGCTCTGCGTCTGGGTAACCTGCGGCTGGGTGGCCTGGCCGGCGATCTGACCGAGAATCTGCAGCGGGTCCTGGCCCATCAGCAGGCCGACGATGACGATCACCGCCACCCCGCCGAGGCTCAGGCCGCCACCGAGGCGCCTGCCGGAACGGCCGCGCGCATCCACCACGTTGTCACTGCGTCTACCGCGTTGCCAGCGCATGGCGGCACTCCCTGGTTGCTGATCGCTGCAGTGTAGCTGCGCCCGTGCCCGACTCAGTTGCCCGGGTAGTCACTGAGCAACTGATCCTTGCGCTCGCGATCCAGGCCGATGACCTGATAGGCATCGACACGGTCGCCATACTCCATACCAGGCGAGCCCACGGGCATGCCGGGTACGGCAGCGCCGATCAGATCCACGCGCTCACGCAGTTTGAGAATGTCGGCGGCCGGTACATGGCCCTCGACGAACTTGCCGTCGATCACGCCGGTGTGACAGGAAGCCAGGCGCGGCGGCACGCCCAGTCGCTGCTTGAGCGCACTCATGTCGGCCTCGACATGGTCGTTGACGGTAAAGCCATTGTCCTGCAGATGGCTGATCCAGGCTTTGCAGCAACCGCAATTGGCATCGCGGTGCACATCGATGGTCAGTGGCTCGCTGGCGTGGGCCAGGCTGGTGAACAGGCAGAGGGCGAGCAGGGAACGACGCATGGCAAGGCTCCAGATAATCGAGCGCTCAGCATAGCGCCGGCATGACGACTGCCCAAGCCATTGCGACTATGCGTCGCGACCAGTGGCGGCCTATGCTGGCGGCAGCCACTCATTGCCTGGAACCCGCCCATGCTGTTCGCCCGAATCGTCCTGTCGATCCAGATCACTGCCTTGCTCGTGTTGGGGCTGGCCTACTTCATACGGCCCGAGGAAATGGCCAGCTTCAGCGGCGCGTTGCTGATGGGCAATGCGGCGGTGACCGAAGTGCGGGCCTATTATGGCGGGCTGCAACTGGGCCTGGCGGCTTACCTGGCGATGGCGCTGCTGCGTATGGATTTGCTGCGCCCAGCGCTGCTTTTGCTGGTGCTGCTGTACAGCGTGCTGGCGCTGGCGCGCATTGCCGGGCTGTGGCTTGACGGCGGCGCACAGCAGACCTTCAACCTCTACGCACTGCTGCTCGAAGTGGTGTCGGCCGGGCTGGCCTGGTGGGCGTTGCGCGGCTTGTCACGCTGAGCCGAGCAGGCAAACCGCGGATTGCATCCGGGCTGCGAGGGGCGGTTCAGCGCCGCTCCAGCAGCACACCCGCTTCCATATGGTGGGTGTAGGGGAACTGGTCGAACAGCGCGCTGCGCGTCACCTTGTGAGTATCGTTGAGCTGGGCGATGTTGGCGGCCAGGGTCTCCGGGTTGCAGGAGATATAGAGGATGCGCTCGAAACGGCGAGTCAGCTCGCAGGTGTCCGGGTCCATGCCGGCGCGCGGCGGGTCGACGAAGACGCTGCCGAACTCATAGCTCTTGAGATCGACACCGGCCAGGCGGCGGAACGGGCGCACCTCATTCAGCGCCTGGGTCAGCTCTTCGGCGGACAGACGCACCAGCTCGACGTTGTCCACATCGTTGTCAGCCAGGTTGGCCAGGGCGGCGTTCACTGAGGTCTTGCTGATTTCGGTGGCCAGCACGCGGCGCACGCGGGTGGCCAGCGGCAGGGTGAAGTTGCCGTTGCCGCAGTACAGTTCCAGCAGGTCGTCGTCGCGCTCGCCGAGTACGTCGTAGGCCCAACCCAGCATCTTCTCGCAGACCCGGCCGTTGGGCTGAGTGAAGGCGCCTTCCGGCTGGCGATAGCGGAAACTGCGTCCGGCCACGCTCAGTTCTTCTTCCACGTAATCGCGGCCGATCACCAGGCGTTGGCCGCGGGAGCGACCGACCAGGCTGACATTCAGCTCGGCGGCCAGCTTTTCCGCCTCGGCTTGCCAGGCCTCGTCCAGCGGGCGGTGGTAGGCCAGGGTGATCAGCGCATCGCCGGCCAGGGTGGTGAGAAATTCCACCTGGAACAGTTTGAACGACAGCGCTTCGCTGGCCTGCCAGGCGGCGCGCAGGCGCGGCATCAGTTCGTTGATGCGCAGGCTGGCAATGGGAAAGTCGTCGAGCAGGATCGGCGTGTGTTTGTCGCCCGGCGCGAACATCGCGTAGTGGCGCTGGCCGTCTTCACGCCACAGGCGGAACTCGGCGCGCATGCGGTAGTGCTCGCGCGGCGAGTCGAACACCGCAGGCTCCGGCGCGGCGAAGGGCGCCAGCAGTTCGACCAGGCGGGCCTTCTTCTCGGCGAGTTGGGCGTCGTAGGTGGCGGGGTCGAATGCGGGGCGGCTCATCGGTCACTCATGGGGCAGGAAAACGGGGCGCCATTGTAGCGATTCCGTTGCCGGCGTGCCGTTGTCGTCGATCATTGGTGGCGCTGGACGCAGAGCGTCCCGGGGGAGGCGTTCCCACGCGGAGCGTGGGAACGATCATGACTAGCGCCGACGGTGGGCTGAAGCGGAACGCCGCCCGGCCCAGCCTGCGCAGAGTATCCAGGGCGCGGCGTAGGACGTACTTGCGAAGCGGCCGCGTAGGGTGGGCTTCAGCCCACCGATAACACTTCAGAACAGAGCCAGCGCAGCGTAGGGCGTACTCGCGAAGCGGTACGCCGTCAGGGTTGATCAGGCGAAGTAGGCCAACTTGACCACGAACAGGGCCGAGAGCACCCACATCGCCGGGTTCAGTTCGCGCCAGCGGCCGGCCAGTACCTTGACCGCGGTCCAGGCGATAAAGCCGAAAGCGATGCCGTTGGCGATGGAGAAAGTCAGCGGCATGGCCAGTGCGGCGACCACCACCGGGGCGGCGACGGTCAGGTCGTCCCAGTCGATCTGCGCCAGGCTGCTCATCATCAGCACGGCGACGAACAGCAGCGCAGGCGCGGTGGCATAGGCCGGTACGGCGCCAGCCAGTGGAGCGAAGAACAGGGCCAGGAGGAACAGCGCGGCGACCACGCAGGCAGTCAGGCCGGTACGCCCGCCGGTACTGATGCCGGCAGCGGATTCGATGTAGCTGGTGGTGGTGCTGGTGCCCAGCGCGGCGCCGGCCATGGTCGCGGTGCTGTCGGCCATCAGCGCGCGGCCCAGGCGCGGCATCTTGCCGTCCTTGTCCAACAGGTCGGCCTTTTGTGCCACGCCGACCAGGGTGCCGGAGGTGTCGAACAGGTCGACGAAGAGGAAGGCGAAGATCACGCTGATCAGGCCGATATCCAGCGCGCCGGCAATATCCAACTGCAGCAGGGTCGGCATCAGCGACGGTGGCATCGACACCACGCCCTGCAGCTCGGACAGGCCGAGGACAATGGACAGGCCGGTGACCAGCAGGATGCCGATCATCACCGCGCCGGTGACCTTGCGATAGGCCAGCGCGGCGATGACGAAGAAGCCCAGGCAGGCCAGCAGCGCGCCGCCCTTGCTCATGTCGCCGAGGCCGACCAGGGTGGCCGGATGATCGACCACGATGCCGGCGTTCTTCAGTGCGATGATCGCCAGGAACAGGCCGATGCCGGCGGCGATACCGGCGCGCAGGGCCAGCGGGATGCTGTTGATGATCCACTCGCGGATCTTGAAGATCGACAGCAGGAAGAAGATCGCGCCGGAGAGGAACACCGCGCCCAGAGCGGTTTGCCAGCTGTAGCCCATGGTCATCACCACGGTGTAGGTGAAGAAGGCGTTTAGGCCCATGCCGGGCGCCAGAGCGATCGGGTAGTTGGCCAGCAGGCCCATGATCAACGAGCCGATGGCGCCAGCCAGGCAGGTGGCGACGAACACCGCGCCGTGGTCCATGCCAGTCTTGGCCAGCATTTCCGGGTTGACGAAGAGAATGTAGGCCATGGTCAGGAAGGTGGTGATCCCGGCCAGTACCTCGGTGCGCACCGTGGTGTTATGGGCTTTGAGTTGGAACAGTCTTTCCAGCATGGTGGCTCCCCGAGGCGCGAGCGCGCCGAAATTGATCTGCGCAAAGCAAAGCACATCCGTCCATGCGGGCCGGAAAATTGCTCGATCTGGCAAAAGCCGCGCATCATACCAGCAAGGTTTTGCCGGGTGAATTTAAGGTCTGTCGTGTCTTTTTATGACCAGGTGGACAGTTTCATTTTCTGTCTGAAGGAGTGGTGAGATGAGCAAGCGAGCACTGATTGCAGTCGCCGATGGTGTCGAAGATCTCGAATGCGTGACGCTGATCGATGTGCTGCGCCGCGCCGATATCGAGGTACTGGTAGCGAGTATCGAAGAGCGCAGGATGATCACCTGCGCCCGCGGTACGCGTCTGACTGCCGACGCCATGCTGGTGGACGTGCTGGCGCAGGACTTCGATCTGATCGTCCTGCCCGGTGGCATGCCGGGTGCACAGCATCTGGCTGACTTCGAACCGCTGGCTGAGCGCGTACGCAAGCAGGCCAAGGCGGGCGAGCTGTTCGCCGCGATCTGCGCTGCGCCCGCGTTGGCCTTGCAGAGCTACGGGGTGCTCAGGCAGCGGCGCATGACCTGCTATCCGGCGTTCAGTGATCGACTGAGCGGTTGCACCTTCGTCGATGAGGCGGTGGTGGTCGATGGCAACTGCATCACCAGTCAGGGCCCGGGAACGGCATTGGCGTTTGCCCTGACGCTGGTGGAGCAGCTGGTCGGGCGCGGCACGCGCACCGAGGTGGCCAAGGCAATGCTGGTGTAGAGGGCGCGGCCCTGAATCTGTAGCCCGGATGAAATCCGGGGCGCTGGCGATCATGTTCCCCGGATTGCATCCGGGCTACGCAAAGCACCGTCCAAGACTCGTGGGCTAAAGCGGATCGCCGCCCGACCCACCCTTGTATCTCGACCACAGCCTTTCAGTGAGGCTATGGTTCCCGACTGATCATCGGGGGAGAGAGTACAAGCCGCACCCACCCTTAAGCTTCGAGCTTGCTCCGTAGATTGCGCTGTACTCCTCCGCACTCATCCATAAGTCCGAACGGTATCCAGGGCCTCGAGCTCGCATCGACAAGGTTGGACGGATGCAGTGGCGATCATTGGAGTTCGTTGAGGAGAAAGCGACATGACAGCTGTTGTCGGCATCGACATTGCCAAACAAACATTCGACATCGCGACCCTGCAAAGCAACGGCAAGTACCGCACGAAGGCCAAATTGCCGAACGATCTCAAAGGGTTTGAGACGCTACAGCAGTGGTTGCTCAAGCACGCAGAGCCCCAGGCCTGGATCGTGATGGAGGCCACGGGTATCTATCACGAAGCGCTGGCCGAGTGGCTGTTCAAGCAAGGTTACCGCGTCTGTGTGCTCAACCCGGCCCAGCCGGCCTTCTATGCCCGTAGCCAGTTGCAGCGAGTGAAGACGGACAAGGTCGATGCCAAGCTGCTGGCCGACTATGGCAGTAGGCATCTGGCTGAGCTGCGCAGCTGGCAGCCAGAGGCTCCTGAGATTCGTCGTTTAAGAGCTCTGGTGCACCGTTTGAAAGATATTCAGGAGCTGGAGCAGATCGAGCGCAATCGCTTGGAGAGCACCCAGGAAAGCAAGGTCAGAGTCTCGATTCAATCGGTTCTCGATCATTTGAAAAAGCAGACCGATGAAACATTGAAAGCGATCAAGCAGCTCTTCGATGACAACGATGACCTGCGTGGCAAGCGAGACCTGCTGACCAGCATCGACGGTATCGCCGACAGAACCGCTGCGCTGTTGCTGGCTGAGTTGGGCGATATTCAACGCTTCAACAGCAGCAAAGCGGTCACCGCTTTTTCCGGCCTCAACCCCAGGTTGCAGGAGTCGGGTAAGCACAAGGGACATGTGCGAATTTCGCGCATGGGTCCAGCCCGTTTGCGTGCAGGTCTTTATATGCCAGCCGTCTCGTCCCTGACTCACAACCAGGCCATTCGAGAAATGGGCGAACGTATGAAAGCCAAGGGCAAAGCCGGCAAGCAGATCGCCTGCGCGGCTATGCGTAAGCTGCTGTGTATCGCTTATGGTGTGCTGAAATCTGGTCGGCCTTTTGATCCAGCACTTGCTATTGCGAGGTGAGCTTCAAGACGGTATCTACGAGCTGAAGCGCCCGCACGGGCTACGTCTCCCGGCTTTCCTGCTCCAGCAACCGCCGTTTGCGCTGCAGTCCCCAGCGGTAGCCGCTGAGGCTACCATCGCTGGCCACCACGCGATGGCAGGGCAGCAGCAGGCCGATGGCGTTGCTGGCGCAAGCGCGGGCAATCGCCCGTGGGTGACTGTGCAGTTGTCCGGCCAGATCGGCGTAGCTGCGGGTTTCGCCGCTGGGAATGTTCTGCAGCGCCTGCCAGACCCGTTGCTGGAAGGCCGTGCCGCGAACGTCCAGGGGTAGATGGGCGGCTCGCTCGGGTTCTTCGAGTTGCTTCAGCACTTGCTGCAGCCAGTTGCGTAGACCCTGTTCATCTTCTTCGAGCTGGGCGGCGGCGAAGCGCTGTTGCAGTTCGACGCGCAGCGTTTCCGGCTCATCGCCAAACAGCAGGGCGCAAACGCCCTTGTCGCTGATGGCCAGTAGCACCTGGCCGAGCGGGCAGGGGGCGATGCTGTAACGCAGGTGCTCGCCGGCGCCGCGCTGACGGCGCTGAGCGGGGCTCATGGCCTGGGGCTTTTCATACAGCGCGCGGGTGCCGGAATAGCCAGCAGCCAGGGCAGCCTCGAGCACGTTGTCTGCCTCTGGCAACTGGGCATCCAGGCGCTGGCGGCGCTGCGCCGCGGCCCAGGCATTGGGCGTCATCCCGGTGCGCGCCTTGAACGCCCGGGCCAGATGCGATGGCGACAGGCCGATGCGTGCCGCCAGCTGCGGCAGCGTCAGGCGTTGCTCGCCACTTAGAAGCGCACAGGCGGCCGCGACCAGCGCGTCGAGTTGCTGCGCCGGGCTTTGCCCCTGCGGTGAGCAGCGCTTGCACGGGCGAAAGCCGGCAGCCTCGGCACTGGCTGCATCGGCATGGAAGCTGACGTTGTCGCGCCGTGGCCGCCGCGCAGGGCAGTTCGGCCGGCAGTAAATGCCGGTGCTGCGTACGGTGAAAACGAAGCGCCCGTCGAACGCCTCATCACGTTCGCAAACGGCCTGCCAACAGCGTTCCTGATCAAGCATGGAGCAGCTCTTCTGCTGATGATCTTGCTGACGATTGTCGACTGCGTTCACCGCTCTGCCAATCCGCATTGCACTTTCAAAGCCCTGTCGAGGTCATTTGTACGACGGCCTGAGCGCAACTGCGGCCCAGCGCCTTTAATGATGGATAGGCAAGTGCCAACGGAGATCGCCATGCGCGGGATGCTCGATAGGCCGGAGCAGGAACTGATTCTGGTTGTGGAGGATGCAGTCGACGCGCGCCAGCGTCTCGGCGCGCTGTTGGCCGACCGCTACCAGGTAAGGCTGGTTGGCAGCGAGGAGGCGCTGCACGCCGCCAGGTCGCGACCGCAGCCAGACCTGATTCTGCTGGGCTGGCAGGACGACTACGCGCTCTGTCGCGGGCTCAGAACCGATCCGCAGACCTGTCATATCCCGCTGATCCTGGTCACCGGTCGCAGCGATGCCGCCGACGAGCAGTTGGGCTTCGACCTTGGCGCCGCCGACTACATAACCAAACCGGTCAGCGCGCCCATCGTGCTCGCGCGCGTTCGAGCGCAGTTGCAGGTCAAGGCAGCCACCGATTACCTGCGTGACAAGAGCGAGTATCTGGAACTCGAGGTCAAGCGTCGCACGCGCGATATCCAGAACCTGCAGGATGTCACCATCGAGGCTATGGCCAGCGTTGCCGTCATGCGTGACAACCCGAGCAGTCGTCGCCTGGAGCGTATCGAGCGCTACATGACCTGCCTGACCGCTGCATTCGCGCGGCAGCAGCCGGCCTTGTCGGCGTCTCTGAACGAAGAGCGCATCGCCCAGTTGGGCAAGTCTGCCATGTTGCATGTGATCGACCGCCTGACCCTGCCGGATCGCGTACTGCTCAATCATGGCGAACCGGATGAAAATGACCTGCGCCTGCTGAGCGAGGGGGTGATCGCCGGACGGGATGCGTTGCAGCGAGCCGAGCGCAAGCTGGGCAGCGTCACCGATTTTCTTTCCGATGCCAAAGACATCGTCTACGGCCAACATGAGCGTTGGGACGGCAAAGGCTATCCACAGGGATTGTTTGGCGAGCAGATTCCGCTTTCGGCGCGTCTGATGGCGTTGGTGGGCCACTTCGAAGAGCTGAGCTGCCGACATCCTTACCGACCGCCAATCAGCCCTGCGCAGGCGGTGGCGCAGATCAGCGCGGCCAGCGGTACACGCTTCGACCCCATGGTGGTGCTGGCCTTCGTCGAAGCCACGACGGAGTTCCTGCATATCGCCGAAACCCTGGCTGACGACGCCGCTGCGGTCGGCGTGGAGTTGCAGCGGCTGGAGGACTCGCTGGCAGAAAACATCGAGTTGACGCTGCCGCCGACGCCATGACGCGGCGCCGGCTCAATCCATCGCTTGGGACCGGCAGCCGACATTTGCCTGTAGGGTGCGCCGCGAGCCCCTACCGCGCGGCGCGCCATGGCCGGGAGTTAGTCGACGATCCGCTCCACATGGTGACAGGCCACCTGCCGCGCATCGATCAGGCGCAGCTCAGGGAGTTCGCCGCGGCAGCGTTCGTCGGCATGCGGGCAGCGCTTGTGGAAGGCGCAGCCGGATGGCGGGTTCAGCGGATTGGGCAACTCGCCGCTGATCTTCATCCGTGGCTTGTCCGGATCGGGATGAATCGCCGGCGTCGCCGACAGCAGGGCACGGGTGTAGGGGTGCAGCGGGCGGGCGTAGAGCGCCTCGGCCGCGCCCATCTCCACCGGGCGGCCGAGGTACATCACCAGCACGTCGTCGGCGACATGACGCACCACGGCGAGGTTGTGCGAGATGAACACGTAGCCGGTCTGGTACTGCTCCTGCAGGTCCATGAACAGGTTGAGCACCTGCGCCTGGATCGACACGTCCAGCGCCGAGGTCGGTTCGTCCGCCACCAGCACCTTGGGCTGCAGCATCATGGCGCGGGCCAGGGCGATGCGCTGACGCTGGCCGCCGGAGAACATGTGCGGGTAGCGCTGGTAGTGCTCGGGGCGTAGCCCCACCTGCTGCATCATCGCCTGCACCTTGTCGCGGCGCTCGGCGCGGGACAGATCGGTGTTGATCAGCAGCGGTTCGGCCAACTGATCGCCGATCTTCTGCCGTGGGTTGAGCGAGGCGTAGGGGTTCTGGAACACCATCTGCACGTCGCGGCGCAGCTGTTTGCGCTCAGCATTGCTGGCGCCGGTGACTTCGCGCCCGGCAATCTGCAGGCTGCCGGCGCTGGGCTCTTCGATCAGGGTCAGGGCGCGGGCCAGGGTGGACTTGCCGCAGCCGGATTCGCCGACCACCGCCAGGGTCTTGCCGGCCTCCAGCGTGAACGACACGCCGTTGAGCGCTTGCACCAACGCTGCCGGTTTGAACAGGCCGCGCGAGACGCTGTAGTGACGGGTCAGCTCACGGGCTTGAAGTACGGTGCTCATCAGGCCACCTCCGCCGTGGGGACAAGAGGAAAGAAGCAGCGCGCAGCGCCTCGCTCATGTGCGTCCAGGGTTGGACGCTCGTCGCGGCAACGCGGCTGCACGTACGGGCAGCGTGGCGACAGCAGGCAGCCCTGTGGGCGGTCATAACGGCCGGGCACGATACCGGGCAGGGTAGCCAGGCGGTGGGCGCCGGCGCTGTGTTCGGGGATCGCCTTGAGCAAGGCTTCGGTATACGGATGACTGGGGGCATCGAACAGAGCCGGCACTTGGCCCAGTTCCACCGCTTGCCCGGCGTACATCACGCAGACGCGCTGGGCGGTTTCAGCCACCACGGCCAGGTCGTGGGTGATCAGCACCAGGGCCATGCCCTGGTCGCGCTGCAGATCCAGCAGCAGCTCCATGATCTGCGCCTGGATGGTCACGTCCAGTGCGGTGGTCGGTTCGTCGGCGATCAGCAGCTTGGGTTCGGCGGCGATCGCCATGGCGATTGCCACGCGCTGGCTCATGCCGCCGGAGAGCTGATGCGGGTAGGCATCGAGGCGACTGGCGGCGCCGGGTATCTCGACTCTTTCGAGCAGCTCGAGAGCGCGTGCGCGCGCCGCTTTGCCTTTCAGGCCGAGGTGCTGGTGCAGCACTTCCTCGATCTGGAAGCCTACGGTGTAGCTGGGGTTGAGCGCAGTCATCGGGTCCTGGAAGACCATGGACAGGTCCTTGCCGACGATACGCCGACGCTGTCGACCCTTCAGGCGTAGCATGTCGGTGCTGTCGAACTGCATGCAATCGGCCTGGACGATGCCGGGTGCGTCGATCAGGCCCATCAGCGCCATCATGGTCACCGACTTGCCGGAGCCGGACTCGCCGACGATGGCCAGCACTTCACCTTTTTCCACACTCAGATCGAGCCCGTCGACCACCGGCACGGCGTCGGCCGCGCCGAAACGCACGGAGAGGTTGCGGATATCCAGCAGACTCATGGGCGAAGCTCCGCTGCGTAGCCCGGATGCAATCCGGGGCGGTTCGGTCGGACGCTTTCCCCGGATTGCATCCGGGCTACGGTATGGCTCATTCCGGGCTCCTTACTGCGCATTCTTGAGTTTCGGGTCGAGGGCGTCGCGCAGGCCGTCACCCATCAGGTTGATCGCCAGCACGCTGAGCAGAATCGCCAGGCCAGGCAGGGTCACCACCCACCAGGCGCGTTCGATGTAGTCGCGCGCCGAGGCCAGCATGGTGCCCCACTCGGGCGTCGGCGGCTGTACGCCGAGGCCCAGAAAGCCCAGCGCGGCGGCGTCGAGAATCGCCGAGGAAAAGCTCAGGGTGGCCTGCACGATCAGCGGCGCCATGCAGTTGGGCAGCACGGTGACGAACATCAGCCGCGGCAGGCTGGCGCCGGCCAGTTGCGCAGCGGTGACGTAGTCGCGGTTCAGCTCGCCCATCACCGCGGCGCGGGTCAGGCGCACGTAGGACGGCAGCGAGACGATGGCGATGGCGAAGATGGTGTTGATCAGCCCTGGGCCGAGGATGGCGACGATGGCCACCGCCAGCAGCAGCGACGGCAGCGCCAGCATGATGTCCATCAGGCGCATGATCGAAGGGCCGAGCAGGCGCGGGAAAAAGCCGGCGGCCAGGCCCAGGAGGATGCCGGGAATCAGCGACAGCACCACCGAGGCCAGGCCGATCAGCAGCGACAGGCGCGCGCCATGGATCAGCCGCGAGAGCAGGTCGCGGCCCAGTTCGTCGGTACCGAGCAGGAAACGCCACTGGCCACCGTCCAGCCATACCGGCGGAGTGAGCAGAAAGTCGCGGTACTGCTCGCTGGGATGGTGCGGCGCGATCCAGGGGGCGAACAGCGCGCAGAACACCATCAGCAGCATGAACGCCAGGCCGGCGAGAGCGCCCTTGTTATGGCTGAAGGCCTGCCAGAACTCCTTCAGCGGCGAGGGGTAGAGCAGGCTCTGGTCGAGGGTGGTGGAGGTGGTCATGGACGCAGCTCCCGTGGGGTGGATGACGCTCTTTTCATCCACCGCTTGGGTGCCGTGATGGTGGATGGGTGAAGCGTCATCCACCCTACGCAATCGATGTGGCTGTGCATGGCGCCGTCCTTATTTCTGATGGCGAATACGTGGATTGGCCAGGCCATAGAGGATGTCCACGATGAAGTTGACCAGGATCACCAGGCAGGCGATCAGCAGGATGCCGTTCTGCACCACCGGGTAGTCGCGCGCGCCGATGGCTTCGATCAGCCATTTGCCGATGCCCGGCCAGGAGAAGATGGTCTCGGTCAGCACCGCGCCGGCCAGCAGGCTGCCGACCTGCAGGCCGAACACGGTCAGCACCGGGATCAGCGCGTTGCGCAGGCCGTGCACGAAGACCACCCGCGCCGGCGACAGGCCCTTGGCCCGCGCGGTGCGGATATAGTCCTCGCGCAGCACTTCGAGCATGGCCGAGCGGGTCATCCGTGCGATCACCGCCAGCGGGATGGTGCCGAGCACGATGGCCGGCAGGATCAGGTGGCGCAGGGCGTCGACGAAGGCACCTTGCTCTTCGGAAAGCAGCGTGTCGATCAGCATAAAGCCGGTGACCGGCGGAATGTCGTAGAGCAGGTCGATGCGCCCGGATACCGGCGTCCAGCCCAGGCCAACCGAGAAGAACATGATCAGCAGCAGGCCCCACCAGAAGATCGGCATCGAATAGCCGGCCAGCGAGATGCCCATCACCCCGTGGTCGAACAGCGAGCCGCGCTTGAGTGCAGCGATTACCCCGGCGATCACGCCGAGGGTGCCGGCGAACAACAAGGCCGCCAGGGCCAGTTCGACGGTGGCGGGGAACAGGGTGAGAAACTCTTTCCACACGCTTTCACGCGAGCGCAGTGATTCGCCCAGGTTGCCGCTGGCGAGCTGGCCGATGTAGTCGAAATACTGCGCATACAGGGGCTTGTTCAGCCCCAGGCGCTCCATGGCCTGAGCGTGCATTTCCGGGTCGACGCGACGCTCGCCCATCATCACCTCCACCGGGTCACCGGGGATCAGGCGGATCAGCGCGAAGGTCAGCAGGGTGACGCCGAAGAAGGTGGGGATCAGCAGCCCCAGGCGTCTGGCGATAAAGGACAGCATCAGGCGGTTCTACTCCGTGGCGGGATGCGGGTGCCGGACGGCGTGGTCTGGCGTTGTTTTAGGCAGGGCGTAGCCGAGAGGTGGCCGCTCTCTGCTGGGTCTGAGCAGTGTGGGAGGGGTTTCAGCCGCGAGCTTGTCGCCGCTAAAGCGCCTCCCACAAGCGTGGTGCCGCGAGGGGTCATGGCACTTTCACCCGAGCGAAATTGTTCGAGCCCATCGGGCTGAGCACGAAGCCTTCGACGCCCTTGTGCAGCGCTGCGAACTGCTTGGGGTGGGCGAGGGCGATCCACGGCGCCTGCTCATGGAAGATCGCCAGGGCCTGGCGATACAGCGCGGCGCGTTTGCTCTGCTCGGGTTCGCGGCGTGCCTGGGTGATCAGGGCATCGAAGGTCTTGTCGCACCAGCCCGCCTGGTTCTCGCCGCTTTCGGCCGCGGCGCAGGACAGATTGGGGGTGAGGAAGTTGTCCGGGTCACCGTTGTCGCCGGCCCAGCCCATGAACACTAGGTCGTGCTCGCCGTTCTTGGCACGTTTGATCAACTCGCCCCACTCGAACACGCGGATGTCGCTGCGAATGCCGATGGCGGCGAGATCGGCCTGCAGCATCTGCGCGCCGATGCCGGGGTTGGGGTTGGTCGGCCCGCCGCCAGGGCGGGTCCAGATCGACAGGGCGAAGCCATCGGCGTGGCCCGCCTCGGCCAGCAGTTGGCGGGCGCGCTCGGGATCGTGTGGCCAGTCCTGCAGCGTTTCGTCGTAGCCCCACAGGGTAGCCGGGTAGGGCGCCACCGCCGGCGTGGCGTTGCCTTCGCCATATTGCGCACGGATATAGGCGGCCTTGTCGAACGCCAGGTTCAGTGCCTGGCGCACGCGCACATCGTCCAGCGGTGGGTGGCGGGTGTTGATGCCGATATAGGCGGTCAGCAGCGAATCCAGCTCCAGTACCTGCAGTTGCGGGTCGGCCTTCAGCGCTGGGATGTCCACTGGGCGCGGGTAGAGGGCGATCTGGCAGTCGCCGGCCTTGAGCCGTTGCTGGCGCACGTTGGGCTCGGGGGTGATGGCCAGCACCAGACGCTGAATCGCCGGCGCGCCGTTCCAGTAATCGGGGTTGCCGCGAAAGCGCACCTGGGCGTCCTTGGCGTAGCGTTCGAAGACGAAGGGGCCGGTGCCAACCGGCTGACTGTTGAGCCGCTCAGGCGTGTTCGCGGCGAGCAGATGCTCGGCATACTCGGCCGAATAGATCGAGGCGAAACCCATGGCCAGGTTGGCCAGGAAGGGCGCCTCGGGATGCCTGAGGACGAAGCGCACGCGGTGTTCGTCGAGCTTTTCCACGCGCTCGATGAGCTGCGCCAGGCCCATGGCCTCGGCGTAGGGAAAGCCACGCAGCGACAGCTTGTGCCAGGGATGCGCCGGGTCGAGCTGGCGCTGGAAGCTCCACAGCACGTCGTCGGCGTTGAACGCGCGAGTCGGGGTAAAGCCCTGGTTGGCGTGGAATTTCACCCCCTGGCGCAGGGTGAAGCTGTAGCTCAGGCCGTCGGCGGAGATTTCCCAGCTCTGCGCCAGCGCCGGCACCACTTCGGTGCTGCCAGGGGCGAAGGCCACCAGGCGCTCGAACAGGGTCTCGGCCGTGGCGTCGGCGGTGGTCGCCGCGGTGTACTGGACGATATCGAAACCTTCCGGGCTGGCCTCGGTGCAGACCACCAGGCTGTCCGCCGCCTGGGCGTGAACGCAGAGCAGCGCGGCCAGCAGCAGGCCGCCGCGGAGAAAGGGCATGGGTGACATGGAAACTCCTGAGCGGGGTAGAGGCGGCGCACCCGCAGGCGCGCCGCCTGCCATCACTTGGCTATTCCTACACCATAGAAGGAGTTGAGTGCGAACGGGCTGATGCGGAAGTCCTGCACTTCCTTGCGCATCGGCTGGTACACGGTGGAGTGGGCCAGCGGAGTGATCGGCACCTCGCGCTTGAGGATCACCTGGGCCTGCTTGTACAGCTTGGTGCGTTCGGCCACGTCGGTGGTGCGCTTGGCGGCCTTGACCAGCTTGTCGTAGTCCTCGAAGCACCACTTGGAGAAGTTGTTGCCATCGACCGCGTCGCAGCCATAGAGGGTGCCGAGCCAGTTGTCCGGGTCGCCGTTGTCGCCGCTCCAGCCGATCAGCATGGCGTCGTGCTCGCCGGCCTTGGCGCGCTTGAGGTATTCGCCCCATTCGTAGCTGACGATGCGCGCCTGGATGCCGATCTTGGCCCAGTCGGCCTGCAGCATCTCGGCGATCTGCTTGGCGTTGGGGTTGTACGGGCGCTGCACCGGCATGGCCCACAGGGTGATCTCGGTGCCTTCCTTGACGCCGGCGGCCTTGAGCAGCTGCTTGGCCTTTTCCGGGTCGAAGGCCGGGTCCTTGATGTCTTCGTTATACGACCACTGGGTCGGCGGCATGCCATTGACCGCCAGCTGCCCGGCGTTCTGGTACACCGCGTCGAGGATCGCCTGCTTGTTCACCGCCATGTCCAGCGCCTGACGCACTTGCAGCTTATCGAACGGCGGGTGGGTGACGTTGTAGGCGATGTAGCCGACGTTGAAGCCGGCCTGCTCGGGCACCTGCAGCTTGGCATCCTGCTTTAGCGAGGCGATGTCGGCCGGGCGCGGGAACAGGGTGACGTGGCATTCGCCGGCACGCAGTTTCTGCATGCGCACGGACGAGTCGGTGTTGATGGCGAAGATCAGGTTGTCGATCTTCACGTCATCGGGTTTCCAGTAGTCCTGGTTACCCTTGTAACGGATCACCGCGTCCTTCTGGTAGCGGCTGAACACGAAGGGGCCAGTGCCGATGGGTTTCTGGTTGATGTCAGCGGCCTTGCCAGCTTTGAGCAACTGGTCGGCGTACTCGGCGGACTGGATCGAGGCAAAGCTCATCGCCAGGTTCTGCACGAAGGCGGCGTCCACTTCGTTGAGGGTGAAGCGCACGGTCAGGTCATCGAGCTTCTCCAGCTTGGCAATGTTGCTGTCCATGCCCATGTCGGTGAAGTAGGGAAACTCGGTGGGGTAAGCCTTACGGAACGGGTGGTCCTTGTCGAGCATGCGGCCAAAGGTGAACAGCACATCATCGGCATTGAATTCGCGGCTGGGCTTGAAGTACTCGGTGGTGTGGAATTTCACCCCGGGGCGTAGCTTGAAGGTGTAGACCAGGCCATCCTCGGACACCTCCCAGCTTTGTGCCAGACCAGGCTCGACCTTGGTGCCGCCGCGCTCGAACTGGGTCAGGCGGTTGAAGATGGTTTCCGCGGCGGCGTCGAAATCGGTGCCGGTGGTGTACAGGCCGGGGTCGAAGCCGGCGGGGCTGCCTTCGGAACAGAACACCAGGTTGGCGGCGCTGGCGAGGGGAGCGCTGGCGATCAGCCCAGCGGTAAGCAAAGCCTGGATAAGGGCGTTCTTGCGCATCATGACCTCTTCATTTTTGTGCTTTTGGTCGAGGAGCTCCTTATGGGAGCCTCCTGGCAAGCTATGCAGGGCATGTGCCTGAGGCAAGTGCGTTTTCGAGGCAAACAAGCTTAGCGCTACAGCGTTATAAGTCGCTGTCGCATTTATGAAAATATGCAGGGAAAAGATGGCAAAAAGCCGTTATCTGCCGATAACGGCGCTGCTTTGTTGCGGAGCGTGATTCAGGGCATCTGCACTTCGATGACGCCGTCGGCGCTGACCGTGACCTGGCTGGTGCCGGCTTCGATTTGCGGCGTGGGGGCTGCGTCCATCATCGCCATGCCCTTGGCTTCGAAGTTGCGCATGGCCATTGGCGGCTGGAAACCACCGGTGTTGAGGTTCAGGCTGACCAGCTTGTAGCCCTTGCCGCCAAGCGCTTCGGTGGCCAGCTGGGCGCGTGCCCTGAAGGCATTGACGGCGTCCTTGAGCAGGGCATCTTCGCGGGTCTTGCGGGTGTCGGTGGCGATGCTGAAATCCATGCCGGCCATCTTCATCGATTGCAGCAATTCACCGGTCAATGCGGAAAGCCGGGCGAAGTCGGCGCTTTCCAGGCGCACCTCGGCGCGCTCGCGCCAGGCGCTGATCTGCTGGCCCTTGTCGTCGCCCTTGTTTTCAGAATAAACCGGGTAGCTGTGGCGGCTGCCGAGCTTGACCGAAACACCACGGACCTGGCGCACCTGCTCCAGCGTCTTGTTCAGGGTGGTGGTGATCTCGGCAGCCAGCTTGGCCGGGTCGGCATTCTGCGATTCGCTGTAGAGGGTGACGTGCATCAGATCGTGCGCCACTTCCTGATTGACCTCGGCGCGCAGGGCGATCTGGTTGTAACGCGCCTCGGCGGCCAGCAGGCCGGTGCTGGCCAGGCTGGCAGCGGTGAAGGCGAGGGCGGTGGCGATACGGGTCATGGTGCGCATGGTGCAGTTCCTTTTTCGATGGCCTTTTGGCCGTTTAGCGTGAAAGTCGCGTAGCGACGCCCTCATTGCTGCCCTTCTCCCTCCGGGAGGCAGCTCCCGCTCCCGGCGGGAGTTCTGCATTCACCACATCCCTGTGGATCAAGGTGGCGCGAAGCGCCGGATGAGGGAGGGCATGCTGCGTGCTTTCATTATCCGGGAGGCCGCTCGCGGCAAGCCCGTTCCCGAGGTTAGACGAAGGCGAGTCGCGATCCGGGTTAACGCCGCTACAACTTTTTTGATCCAGGGCGTTGGTGAGGTGTGCGTCCGGTTGCCGCAGCGGCGCAAGGCCGCAGCAGGCTTGGTTATACTCGGCGCAACCATTGGAGTCGCCATGCTCGAACCCGTTCAGCTGCTTTCTGCCAGTCGCCAGAACCTCTGGCGCCTGACGCTTATCCGTATTCTGGTGCTGGCCGCTCAGGCTGGCTCGGTCGGGCTCGCCTACAAGTCCGGTATGCTACCGCTGCCCTGGCTGCAGTTGTCGGTCACCCTCGGCATTTCCCTGCTGTTGTGCCTGGGCACCGCATTGCGCCTGCGTGGGCCTTGGCCGGTGACCGAGGTGGAATATGCTGTACAACTGGCCTGTGACCTGATCATCCACAGCGTGCTGCTGTATTACTCGGGGGGCTCAACCAACCCCTTCGTGTCCTATTACCTGGTGCCACTGACCATCGCCGCAGCGACCCTGCCGTGGATGTTCACCATCGTCCTCGCGGGCCTGGCGCTGGCCGGTTACACCCTGCTGCTGGTGTGGACGCACCCGCTCGAATTGCCGGCGGCGCGTGAGAGCCTGCTGGTCTACGGCATGTGGCTGAGCTTTGCCCTGTCTGCGGCGCTGATCACCTTCTTCGTTGCCAAGATGGCCGAGGAGCTGCGCCGCCAGGACGAGCTGCGCGCCGAACGCCGCGAGGAAAGCCTGCGTGACCAGCAACTGCTGGCCGTGGCCACTCAGGCCGCTGGCGCCGCCCATGAACTGGGTACGCCGCTGGGCACCATGAGCGTGCTGCTCAAGGAGCTGCGCCAGGAGTATCGCGACAAGCCGGCGCTGCAGGATGATCTGGCCCTGCTGCAGGAGCAGGTCAAACTGTGCAAGTACACCCTGCAGCAACTGGTGCGCGCCGCCGAGAACGATCGGCGTCAGGCAGTGGTGGAGCAGTCCTGTGTCGAATGGCTGGAAACCACTCTGAATCGCTGGCATCTGATGCGTCCCGAGGCCAGCTACCGCTATCAATGCCTGGGCCGCGGCACGCCACCGCGCATCATGCCACCGGCCGATCTCACCCAGGCGCTGCTCAATCTGCTCAACAACGCCGCCGACGCCTGCCCGGACAAACTCGACATTCGCCTGGACTGGGATCACCAGTGGCTGCGCCTGAGCATCCGCGACCACGGCGCCGGCGTGCCGCTGGCCATCGCCGAGCAGCTTGGGCGGCCCTTCTTCACCACCAAGGGCAAGGGGTTCGGCCTGGGGCTGTTCCTCAGCCAGGCCAGCGTGACCCGTGCTGGTGGCACGGTTAAGTTGTATAACCATGAAGAAGGCGGCACCCTCACAGAATTGAAGTTGCCGCGAGCCTATGGCGTGGCCTGACAAGGAAAACCCAGCATGAGCGACGAATCCCTGTTCGAAGGCGAAGAGCAGCCCCATCTGCTGCTGGTCGATGACGACCCCACCTTTACCCGCGTGATGGCGCGTGCCATGAGCCGCCGCGGTCTGCGTGTATCCACCGCCTCCAGCGCCGAAGAAGGCCTGGCCCTGGCCAAGGACGACCTGCCGGATTACGCCGTGGTCGACCTGAAGATGGAGGGCGACTCCGGTCTGGTGCTGCTGCCCAAGCTGCTGGAGCTGGACGCCGAGATGCGTGTGGTGATCCTCACCGGCTATTCCAGCATCGCCACCGCGGTGGAGGCGATCAAGCGTGGCGCGGCCAACTACCTGTGCAAACCGGCCGATGCCGACGACGTGCTCACCGCGCTGCTTTCCGAGCATGCCGACCTCGACAGCCTGGTGCCGGAAAACCCCATGTCGGTGGACCGCCTGCAGTGGGAGCATATCCAGCGCGTGCTGGCCGAACACGAGGGCAACATCTCCGCCACTGCCCGTGCCCTGGGCATGCACCGCCGCACCCTGCAGCGCAAGTTGCAGAAGCGTCCGGTGCGGCGCTAAGCCTTGGTATGCCTGGGCTCGTAGGGTGGGCTTCAGCCCACCAGGGGGGCAGGCCGCAAGATGGGCTTGAGCTTACCAACGCGGGTTCGCGTGGGCTAAAGCGGATCGCCGCCCGGCCCACCCTGCAACTGCGCGGCTTTTGCCCATGGCAGATAAATGCTTAGCCAGCTAACATAGGTCGTCAGACAACCTGCTGGTGTCGCCATGCTCGCCGTCGCTGCACAAACCCTTGCCATCACCGCGCCCGTGTTCGCCATGCTGTTTCTCGGCGTGGCACTCAAACGCCTGCGCTGGATCGATACGCCCTTCATCGATACCGCTTCGAGCCTGGTGTTTCGCGGCACCATGCCGACCCTGCTGTTTCTCGGTGTGGTCAAGGCGGACCTGGATGCGGCCATGCAGCCGCAACTGCTGTCCTACTTCTTCCTGGCCACCGTGGCGTCGTTCTTCGTCGCCTGGGCCTGGGCGATCTGGCGGGTGCCGTTCGAGGATCGTGGCATCTACACCCAGGGCGCCTTCCGCGGTAACAACGGTATCGTCGGCCTGGCACTGGCCACCAGCATGTACGGTGACTACGGCCTGTCGGTCGGCTCGTTGCTCGCCGCACTGGTGATCCTTTGCTACAACGCGCTCTCGGCGGTGGTTCTGGCCATCTACAGCCCGGGCGTGAAACCCGGTGCCAAGGCCATCGCGCGCAGCATCGTGACCAACCCGATGATCATTGGCGTGCTGCTGGCGGTACCGATTGCCTACTGGAAAATTCCGCTGCCGCAGTGGTTCCTGACCTCGGCCGAGTACTTCGCGCAGATGACCCTGCCGCTGGCGCTGATCTGCATTGGCGGCACCCTGAGCCTGGCGTCGTTGCGCCGCAGCAGCGGCACGGCCATCGGCTCAGGCATGATGAAGATGGTCTGGCTGCCGCTGCTGAGCACCTTCGGCGCCTGGCTGTTCGGCTTTCGCGGGGCGGATCTGGCGATCCTGTTTCTCTATTTCGCCAGCCCGACGGCGGCGGCCAGCTTCGTCATGGCCCGCGCGGTGGGCGCCAACCATGAGCTGGCGGCAGCCATCATCGTCATCACCACCCTGGCGGCGGTGGTCACCACCAACATTGGCCTGCTGTTGCTGCAGTGGGGTGGCTGGATCTAGCAGGCTGTTGAAAAACTACCTGCGTTGCCATTGCTGCGTTAAAAACAGGCTCAAAATGCTCATTTACAACTCGTAAACTCCGCTTTTTCGCCTGTTTTTGCCTTGCACTGGCTGCCTCGCCTACGTTTTTCAGCGGCCTGCTAGCTGGGTTCGGTTTGCCGGCGATTAACGGATCGCCGGCAAGCCAGCTCCTACGAGGCGTTGCCCTGGTACTCGTCGATCACTTCCTGTGCCGCGCGGAAGGCGTCGATGCTGGCCGGCACGCCGGCATACACCGCACAGTGCAGCAGGGTTTCGCGGATTTCTTCGACGGTGCAGCCGTTGTTCAGCGCGCCGCGCACGTGGCCCTTGAGTTCCTGCGGGCATTTCAGCGCGGTCAACGCGGCCAGGGTGATCAGGCTGCGGGTCGCGCGCGGCAGGCCGCTGCGCGTCCACACGCCGCCCCAGGCATGCTCGTTGACGAAATCCTGCAGCGGCTGGGTGAACTCGCTGGCGTTGCCCAGGGCGCGGTCGACGAACGCGTCGCCCATCACCTCACGACGCACCTGCACGCCACGATCATGGTTGTCGCTCATGCTCACACCTGTTCGTCGCGTTGTCTGTGCCAGGCACGCCCGGCGATGATCACCAGGGTGATGGCGGTAAGCGGCAGTGCGTAGCCGATCATCGCGTCACCGAAGGTCTGAGCCAGCGGTCGGCCCGTGCTGAACATCACCAGATACAGGGTGTAGGCCACGTAGTAGCCCAGGAACAGCAAGCCCTCCCAGCGATTGATGCGATAACCGCTGAAGAAGATCGGCAGGCAGGCGATGGCTACAGCGATCATCACCGGGAAATCGAAGGCCAGGGCGTTGGGCGATACTGCGACGGCGGCTGGCGCAACCATCGAGGCTAGGCCCAACACGCAGAGCAGGTTGAAGATGTTGCTGCCGACGATATTGCCCACGGCGATATCGCGTTCGCCTTTGATGGCAGCCAGGATCGAAGTGGCCAATTCCGGCAGCGACGTGCCGACAGCGACAACCGTCAAGCCGATGACCAGTTCCGAAATCCCCAGCGCTCGTGCAAGCGTCACGGCGCCTTCGACGAGGAAGTTGGAACCCACCACCAGCAGCACCAGACCAGCGATGATAAGGCCGAGGTTGATCGCCCAGGCATAGGGCTTGGGCGCCTCGTCGAGACCGAATTCCTTGGCGAACTCGTCATCGTCGCCACCCTTGTCCTTGCGCGCGCTGTAGATCAGGAAACCGGTGTAAGCCAGCACGCCGGCGAACAGCAAGGCTCCATCGAAACGGCTCAGTTCACCATCCCAGGCCAGGCCGAAGGTGAGCAGGCTGGCGCCGATCATGATCGGCACGTCGAGGCGAATGAGCTGGCGCGAGACGATCAGCGGCGCGATCAGCGCGGTCAGGCCGAGAATCAGCAGGACGTTGGCGATGTTGCTGCCGACCACGTTGCCGATCGCCAGGTCGCCACTGCCATCCAGTGCCGCTTGCACGCTCACCGCGGTTTCCGGCGCGCTGGTGCCGAAGGCCACCACGGTCAGGCCGATTACCAGTGGCGGAATGCCGAACTGTGCGGCCAGCTTGGCGGCGCCACGTACCAATACCTCGGCGCCGGCAACCAGCAGCACCAGGCCGGCGATCAGGTAGACATAGGTCATCAGGGTCATTGCAGGGTAGCTCCGAAAAAAGTGCGGCTAGTGTAGCGACGGCATTATTGGCCGCCAGGGGCGGCAGAAAGATTTTGTTGCCAATTGTTCCTCAGTCCAGCGTCTCGACCCTGACCGGCACCACGCCTGCGCGCAGCATGTCGAGGCGCACGGCAGCGGCGCGGGAAACGTCGATAACGCGACCGCGCACGAAGGGGCCGCGGTCGTTGATGCGCAGCACCACGCTGCGCTCGTTGTTCAGGTTGGTTACCCGTACCCGCGTGCCGAACGGCAGGGTGCGATGAGCAGCGGTCAGCGCGTTCTGATCGAAGCGTTCGCCGCTGGCGGTGCGCTGGCCGTGGTGGCGGTCACCGTAATAGGAGGCCTTGCCGGTTTCGCTGCTGCCTGAGCCGCCGCCGAAGGTAGAGCAGCCGCCGAGCAGGGCGAGTGCACCTAGCAGTGCCCATGTCTGTAGCCCGGATGCAATCCGGGGCAGTGAAGGTTCCCGGATTGCATCCGGGCTACGCATCGTCATATTCGCGGTCTCCATGAAAAACGCCGGGCGAGCCCGGCGTCATTGCAGCTAGCGTGAGCGAGCCGGCCTGGCTCAGCCTTCGAGCTTCTTCTTCAGCAGTTCGTTCACTTGTCCCGGGTTGGCCTTGCCCTTGGAGGCTTTCATGGCCTGGCCGACGAAGAAACCGAACATCTTGCCGCGCTTGGCTTCGTCGCTGGCGCGGTATTGCTCGACCTGCTCGGCGTTGGCGGCCAGCACTTCATCGAGCATGGCTTCGATGGCGCCGGAGTCGGTAACCTGTTTGAGGCCCTTGTTCTCGATGATCTCGTCAGCGCTGGCACCTTCGCCGGCGGCCAGGGCTTCGAAGACCATCTTGGCGATCTTGCCGCTGATGGTGTTGTCCTTGATGCGCAGGATCATGCCGCCCAGTTGTTCGGCAGACACTGGCGACTGCTCGATCTCCAGGCCTTCCTTGTTGAGCAGGCTGGACAGCTCGCCCATCACCCAGTTGGCCGACAGCTTGGCATCGCCGCAGGTCTTCTCCACCGCCTCGAAGTAATCGGCCAGTTCGCGGCTGGCAGACAGTACGCTGGCGTCGTAGGTGGACAGGCCGAACTGGCTTTCGAAACGCTCGCGCTTCTGCGGCGGCAGCTCGGGCAGGCCGGCACGCAGTTTGTCGAGGAAGCTGCGCTGGATCACCACCGGCAGCAGGTCCGGGCAGGGGAAGTAACGGTAGTCGTTGGCTTCTTCCTTGCTGCGCATGGAGCGGGTCTGATCCTTGTTCGGATCGTACAGGCGGGTTTCCTGCACCACCTTGCCGCCGTCTTCGATCAACTCGATCTGGCGCTGCACTTCGTGGTTGATGGCCTTCTCGATGAAGCGGAAGGAGTTGACGTTCTTGATCTCGGCGCGGGTGCCGAACTCGGCCTGGCCTTTCGGGCGCACCGACACGTTGCAGTCGCAGCGCAGCGAGCCTTCGGCCATGTTGCCGTCGCAGATGCCCAGATAACGGACGAGTGCGTGAATGGCCTTCACATAGGCCACGGCTTCCTTGGCCGAACGGATGTCCGGCTCGGAAACGATCTCCAGCAGCGGCGTGCCGGCACGGTTGAGGTCGATGCCACTCATGCCGTGGAAGTCTTCGTGCAGGCTCTTGCCGGCGTCCTCTTCCAGGTGCGCACGGGTGATGCCGATGCGCTTGACGGTGCCGTCTTCCAGGGTGATGTCGAGGAAGCCCTTGCCGACGATGGGGTGATCCATCTGGCTGGTCTGATAGCCCTTGGGCAGGTCCGGGTAGAAGTAGTTCTTGCGCGCGAAGACGTTACGTTCGGCGATCTCGGCGTCGATCGCCAGGCCGAACTGGCAGGCCATGCGCACGGCTTCGGCGTTCAGTACCGGCAGGGTGCCGGGCATGCCGAGGTCGACCAGGCTGGCCTGGGTGTTGGGCTCGGCGCCAAAGGTAGTGGCGCTGGCCGAGAAAATCTTCGATTGGGTGCTGAGCTGAGCGTGAATCTCCAGCCCGATCACGGTTTCCCATTGCATCTTTAGTGTTCCTCGAATGCGTTGCAAACGGCTGCCGCCTCTTGATCCGTAGGAGCCCGCTTGCGGGCGATCCATTGCTATCGCCCGCAAGCGGGCTCCTACAGGGGGCTGGCCTTTGCCTTAGAAGCCTTTGGGTGCTTGTTTATGCCAGTCGCTGACCTGTTGGTACTGGTGCGCGACATTGAGCAGACGACCTTCCTGGAAGTAGTTGCCGAGCAACTGCGCGCCCACCGGCAGACCATCGACGAAACCGGCCGGCATCGACAGGCCGGGGATGCCGGCCAGGTTGGCGGTGATGGTGTAGATGTCTTCCAGGTAGGCAGACACCGGGTCTGCGTTCTTCTCGCCGAGTTTCCAGGCCAGGTTCGGCGTGGTCGGGCCGAGAATCACGTCGACGTCCTTGAAGGCGGCGACGAAGTCGTTCTTGATCAGCCGGCGAATCTGCTGGGCCTTGATGTAGTAGGCGTCGTAGTAGCCGGCGGACAGCGCGTAGGTGCCGACCATGATGCGCCGTTTGACCTCGGCACCGAAGCCTTCGCCGCGCGAGCGCTTGTACAGGTCCTGCAGGTCTTTCGGGTTCTCGCAGCGATAGCCGAAACGCACGCCGTCGAAACGCGACAGGTTGGAGCTGGCCTCGGCCGGGGCGATCACGTAGTAGGCGGGGATCGCGTGCTGCATGTTCGGTAGGCTGATGTCCTTGACGGTGGCGCCGAGCTTTTTCAGCTCTTCGACCACGGCCATCACCTTCTCACCGATGCGTGCATCGAGGCCGGCGCCGAAGTATTCCTTCGGCAGGCCGATGCGCAGGCCGGCCAGTGGCTGGGCCAGTGCTGCGAGGTAGTCATCCACTGGCTGGTCGACGCTGGTGGAATCCTTGCTATCGAAACCGGCCATGGCGCCAAGCAACAGGGCGCAGTCCTCGGCGGTACGGGCCAGCGGGCCGCCCTGATCGAGGCTGGAGGCGTAGGCAATCATGCCCCAGCGCGAGACGCGGCCGTAGGTCGGCTTGATGCCGGTGAGGTTGGTCAGCGCAGCCGGCTGACGGATCGAGCCGCCGGTGTCGGTGCCGGTGGCGGCCGGCAGCAGTCGTGCAGCGACCGCTGCGGCCGAACCACCCGAGGAGCCGCCCGGTACGCGGCTGGTGTCCCAAGGGTTCTTCACCGGGCCGTAGTGGCTGGATTCGTTGGCCGAGCCCATGGCGAATTCGTCCATGTTCAGCTTGCCCAGCGTGACGGTGCCGGCGGCCTTGAGTTTTTCCACCACGGTGGCGTCGTAGGGGGCCTTGAAGCCGGTAAGGATCTTCGAGCCACAGGACGTCAGCACACCGTTGGTGCAAAACAGATCCTTATGGGCGATCGGCGCGCCGAGCAGCGGGCTGTTTTCGCCGGCAGCGCGACGGGCGTCGGCGGCCTTGGCCTGTTCGATGGCCAGATCTTCGGTGACGGTGATGAAGCTGTTGAGCTGCGGGTCGAGCTGCGCGATACGCGCCAGCAGGCTGCGGCTCAGCTCTTCGGCGGAGAATTGCTTGTCGGCGAGGCCACGGGCGATCTCGGCCAGGGTCAGTTGGTGCATGTCGAGCCCTTTCCTTTATTCGATGACTTTCGGCACGAGGTACAGGCCGCTTTCCACGGCCGGGGCGATGGCCTGGTAGGCGTCGCGCTGGTTGCTCTCGGTGACCACGTCGGCACGCAGGCGCTGGGTCGCTTCCAGCGGGTGGGCCAGGGGTTCGATGCCCTGGGTGTCGACGGCCTGCATCTGGTCGATCAGGCCGAGAATGCTGTTCAGGGTCTCGGTGGTTTGCGGAATATCGCCTTCATTCAGACCCAGGCGGGCCAGGTGGGCGATTTTTTCCACCTCGGAGCGTTCAAGCGCCATCGGGGGTTCTCCAGTGGAAGTGTGACAGAGGGGGCATCGGTAAGCGGCTGCAGGGAACGGATGTCGCGAGCCAGCGGTCAAAGGCCGCGATGTGCAGCTGCAAGGCCCGGAAAAACAGGCAATCTACCATATTGCCGCCTTGCTCAAAATCCCTGCCGTTGTTAGAGTTTGCCGCACTTTTTACCTGCGCGTTTTCCGCGCCTGGCCTTCACCCACGCGTTGCCTAGGGTCCCTTCCTAATGTTCAAGAAACTGCGTGGCATGTTTTCCAGCGATCTGTCGATCGACCTGGGCACTGCCAATACCCTTATTTATGTGCGCGAGCGCGGTATCGTCCTGAATGAGCCGTCCGTGGTCGCGATCCGTACCCACGGCAACCAGAAGAGCGTCGTGGCCGTCGGCACCGAGGCCAAGCGCATGCTCGGCCGTACGCCTGGCAACATCTCCGCGATTCGCCCGATGAAGGACGGCGTCATTGCCGACTTCAGCGTCTGCGAGAAGATGCTGCAGTACTTCATCAACAAGGTTCACGAGAACAGCTTCCTGCAGCCGTCGCCGCGCGTGCTGATCTGCGTGCCGTGCAAATCGACCCAGGTCGAGCGCCGCGCCATTCGTGAATCGGCCCTCGGCGCCGGTGCCCGTGAAGTGTTCCTGATCGAAGAGCCGATGGCCGCTGCCATCGGTGCCGGCCTGCCGGTCGAAGAGGCGCGCGGTTCGATGGTCGTCGATATCGGCGGTGGTACCACCGAGATCGCCCTGATTTCCCTGAACGGCGTGGTCTATGCCGAATCCGTCCGTGTCGGTGGCGACCGTTTCGACGAAGCCATCATCACCTACGTACGCCGCAACTACGGTTCGCTGATCGGTGAAGGTACTGCTGAGCGCATCAAGCAGGAAATCGGTACTGCTTACCCGGGCGGCGAGATCCGTGAAGTCGACGTACGCGGCCGCAACCTGGCTGAAGGCGTACCGCGCAGCTTCACCCTCAACTCCAACGAAGTGCTCGAAGCGCTGCAGGAATCCCTGGCGACCATCGTCCAGGCGGTCAAGAGCGCGCTGGAGCAATCGCCACCCGAGCTGGCTTCGGACATCGCCGAGCGCGGCCTGGTGCTGACCGGTGGTGGCGCGCTGCTGCGTGACCTGGACAAGCTGCTCTCCCAGGAAACCGGTCTGCCGGTGATCGTTGCCGAAGACCCGCTGACCTGCGTCGCCCGTGGCGGCGGCAAGGCCCTGGAAATGATGGATCGCCACGCCATGGACCTGCTCTCCACCGAGTAAGGGGTTCGCTAGTGGCTCGCTGTCGTGCCGCCTTCGGGCGGCACGCGCATATTCGAGCATTGCAGTACACTCGGCCCAACCTTCGCCTGACCGGTTTGCCTTTCGCATGAGTTCGCGCGCTTTTCGCCCCTGTGGCGCACGAGGAGCAGGTCATTAAGCCGCTCTTCGCCAAAGGTCCCTCGCTGGGCATTCGTCTGCTGGTATTTGCCGTACTGTCGGCGGTGCTGATGGTGGTCGATGCCCGCTTCGAGACGCTCAAGCCGCTGCGCAGCCAGATGGGGCTGGTGCTCACGCCTTTCTATTGGCTGGCCGATGTACCCGTACGCGTCTGGGATGGGGCAACTCAGCAGATTTCCTCGCGCAGCGAACTGATGGCCGAGAACGAGAAGCTCAAGGCCGAGGCTCTGCTGCTGCAGCGTCGCCTGCAGAAGCTGGCAGCGCTGACCGAGCAGAACGTGCGTCTGCGCGAACTGCTCAACTCCGCGGCGCTGGTGGACGAAGAAGTGCTGGTCGGTGAGCTGATCGGCGTCGATCCCAATCCCTATACCCACCGCATCCTGATCGACAAGGGCGAGAAGGATGGCGTGTTCCTCGGGCAGCCGGTGCTCGATGCGCGCGGGCTGATGGGCCAGGTGGTCGAGATCATGCCTTACACTTCGCGCGTGCTGTTGCTCACCGACAACACCCACAGCATCCCGGTACAGGTCAACCGCAACGGCCTGCGTGCCATCGCCGTCGGCACCGGCAACCCGGAGCGCCTGGAGCTGCGTCACGTCGCCGATACCGCCGATATCAAGGAAGGTGATCTGCTGGTCAGCTCCGGCATGGGCCAGCGCTTCCCGGCCGGCTACCCGGTGGCCACGGTCAAGGAAGTGATTCATGACTCCGGCCAGCCGTTCGCAATCGTCCGTGCCGTACCGACCGCTGCGCTCAATCGCAGCCGTTACCTGCTGCTGGTGTTCTCCGACCGGCGCACGCCCGAGGAGCGCGCCAACGATTCCGCCGAGGCCCAGGAGGCCGCCGACCGCGAAGCCGAGCAGGCGCGCAATGGCGAGCCCGCAGCTGACGCACCGGCCGCTGACGCCCCCGCACAGGAGAGCAACTGATGGCTGGCGTACAGCCCCGTAACGGCTGGGTGATCTGGCTGAGCCTGGCGCTCGGTTTGTTGCTCAGTGTTTCGCCGTTGCCCGAGTTCATGCAGATCGGTCGCCCGCTGTGGGTCGCCTTGATTCTCACCTATTGGGTATTGGCTCTGCCGCATCGCGTCGGCATGACCACCGCCTGGATTCTTGGCCTGGCGCAGGACGTGCTGTTCGGCACCCTGCTCGGGCAGAACGCCTTGATCCTCACCCTGATCACTTTTCTGGTACTGAGCCTGCACCAGCGCCTGCGCATGTTCCCCATGTGGCAACAGAGCATGGTGCTGATGGTGGTGTTCGGTCTCGCCCAGCTGGTTCAGCTGTGGCTCAACGCTCTAACCGGTAGTCGTCCTCCAACCCTGGCCTTCGTCCTGCCGGCACTGGTCAGCGCTCTGCTGTGGCCCTGGATCTGCGCCATCCTGCGCGGTCTGCACCTGCGCCTCAACGTCAACTGAACGCGGCCTGCCGCACGGCTGGCCGCGGTTCGCAAGGGAGATACCCGCATGGCCGAGCTGTTTCTGGCCTCCGCCTCGCCCCGTCGCCGTGAATTGCTGGCTCAGATCGCTGTGCCTTGCGTCACGCAAATCGCTTCGATAGATGAAACTCCATTGCCAGATGAGCCGCCAGCAGCCTATGTAGAGCGTCTGGCACGTGACAAAGCGCGCGCCGGTCTGCTCGCCTTGGGCGGGCGTGACGATGCCGTGGTGTTGGGCGCCGACACCGCTGTGGTGCTCGATGGACGCATTCTTGGCAAGCCGGCGGACCTCAATGAGTCGCGCGCCATGCTGCAGGCCCTGTCCGGGCGCAGCCATCAGGTGCTGACGGCCGTGTCGTTGGTCGGTGGTGGCCGCGAGGCGGCGCGAGTGGTCAGCAGCGAGGTGAGCTTTCGTCCTATCAGCGAGGCGGAAATCGAAGCCTACTGGGCCAGCGGCGAACCATGTGACAAAGCGGGCAGTTATGGTATCCAGGGGTTGGCGGCTGTGTTCGTCAACCAATTGCAGGGCAGCTATTCGGCAGTGGTCGGTCTACCGCTGTGCGAAACTGCAGAGCTGCTTGGCGAATTTGGTATTGCCTGCTGGCAGTTGCCGGCGCAAGGGCCGCGCTAAACCACCAGGCGGTGGCAGCATAGGTAGTTTTTGGACGTGCCCGAAAGCTTGAGTCCGCGGGGCTGGGCAGTGGCCCGGCCGGCATGATCACCAGGATGGATGCATGAGCGAAGAGATTCTGATCAATATCACGCCGATGGAGTCGCGCGTGGCGGTGGTGGAAAACGGCGTGCTGCAGGAAGTGCACGTCGAGCGCACGCAGAAGCGCGGCATCGTCGGCAACATCTACAAAGGCAAGGTGGTGCGTGTGCTGCCAGGCATGCAGGCGGCCTTCGTCGATATTGGCCTGGAGCGTGCGGCCTTCATTCATGCTTCCGAGATTTCCACCCGCGAGGGCACTGCGGTGGAGCCGATCAGCGCCCTGGTGCACGAAGGGCAGAGCCTGGTGGTGCAGGTCACCAAGGACCCTATCGGCAGCAAGGGGGCGCGTCTGACCACTCAGCTGTCGATCCCTTCGCGTTATCTGGTGTACATGCCACGCACCAGTCATGTCGGTATTTCCCTGAAGATCGAAGACGAAGCAGAGCGCGAGCGCCTCAAGCAGGTGGTCGCCGATTGCGTCGCCGCCGAAGGCATCGAGGAGGCCGGCGGCTTTATCCTGCGCACCGCTGCCGAGGGCGCAGGCGCTGATGAAATTCTGATCGACATCCGTTATCTGCGCCGCCTCTGGGACCAGATCGGTGCACAGATCCAGAACTGCAAGGCGCCCACGGTGATCTACGAGGATCTGTCCCTGGCGCTGCGCACCCTGCGTGACCTGGTCAGCCCGCGGACCGAAAAGATTCGCGTGGACTCGCGGGAAACCTTCCAGAAAATCACCCAGTTCGTCGCTGAGCTGATGCCGGAGATCGCCGATCGTCTCGAGCACTATCCTGGCGAGCGGCCGATCTTCGACCTGTACGGTGTCGAGGACGAAATCCAGCGCGCGCTGGAGCGCAAGGTGCCGCTGAAGTCCGGCGGTTACCTGGTGGTCGACCCCGCCGAGGCGATGAGCACCATCGACGTCAACACCGGCGCCTTCGTCGGCCATCGCACCCTCGAAGAAACCATCTTCAAGACCAATCTCGAGGCAGCCACCGCTATTGCCCGTCAGCTGCGTCTGCGCAACCTGGGCGGCATCATCATCATCGACTTCATCGACATGGAAGACGAAGAGCACCAGCGCCAGGTACTGCGTACCCTGGAAAAGCAGCTCGAGCGTGATCACGCCAAGACCAACATCATCGGTATCACCGAACTCGGCCTGGTGCAGATGACCCGCAAGCGCACGCGCGAAAGCCTCGAGCAGATTCTCTGCGAGCCCTGCAGTGCCTGTCAGGGGCGCGGCAAGTTGAAGACGCCGGAGACCATCTGCTACGAGATCTTCCGCGAGATTCTGCGTGAAGCCCGCGCCTACCAGGCGGAAAGTTATCGCGTGCTGGCCAATCAGAAGGTGGTCGATCGCCTGCTCGATGAAGAGTCGGGCAACGTCGCCGATCTGGAAGCCTTCATCGGACGTACCATCAAGTTCCAGGTGGAAACCATGTATTCCCAGGAACAGTACGACGTGGTGCTGCTCTGAGCACGGGGGCTGTCGAGGTGAACGCCCTGGCGCGTCTGTTTGCGGCGCTGCTGCGCTGGGGCCTGGGTCTTTGCGCCGCCGTGCTGGTGCTGGCCGCGCTGTACGTCAGCCTGGGCCGTGAGCTGGTGCCGCTGGTGGCTGAATATCGGCTCGAACTGGAAGATCGTGTCACGGCGCAGCTGGGTGTGCCGGTACGTATCGGTCGCCTCGAAGGTCGTTGGCAGGGCTTTGCCCCGGTGCTGGAGGCGCATGACGTGCGCCTGGGTAGCGAAGAGGACGGCCTGAGCCTGGAGCGCGTACGACTGGTGCCGGATGTGGGCGGCAGCCTGCTGGCACGCCAGCCGCGTATCGCCCACCTGCAGTTCGACGGTCTGCAGCTGAATGTGCAGCAGAACGCCGACGGCGGCTGGCAGTTGCAAGGGGTGCCACAGCGCAGCGGTCCCGAGCTGAATGTCGAACAGCTGCTGGAACAGTTGCAGATCGTGCACCGCATCAGTCTGCTCGACAGTCGCGTGGTGCTGCAGCCGTTCGATCAGGAGCCGCTGCTGCTCAGCTACGTCAACCTGAGCCTGCGCTATGGCAGCAACAGTCAGCGCCTCGACGGCCGCCTGCTGCTGCCCGATGGTCAGCCTGTGGCGCTGCGACTGCGCACGCGGATGCAGCCCAAGACCTGGCGTGAGGCACAGTCCGAGCTTTATCTGAGCCTGCCGCAGAGCGACTGGGCCACCTGGCTGCCGAAATCGCTGCTCGGTGACTGGCAGCTACAGCGCCTGCAGGCTGGCGGCGAGCTGTGGCTGGAGGGCCGTGGCCTGGTCCTGGACAAGGGCGCCTTGCGTCTGCACGCCCCCGAGCTGGCCGGCGGCCAGGCCAAGCATGAAGCAGTGACGCTCAAGGACCTGGCCTTCAACGCCTTCTTTACTCAAGACAAGCAGGGTGTGCGGGCGCAGATCGACTCCCTGGCCTTGACCCATGGTGAGCAGCGCATCGGCGAGCTACACCTGAATCTGAAGCAGAGCGATGAAGGCGAAACCGACGAGCGCTGGGCGCTGAGCGCCGACCGCCTCGATCTTGCTGCCTGGACGCCGCTGGTGCAGGCACTGGTGCCGATGCCCGACCAGGCCCGCGATGTCCTGGTCGCGCTGGCTCCGGTGGGCGCGGTCAACAACCTGCTGCTCGACTATTACCCGCAACGTGAAGGCGCCGAGCGCCTGCAGTTCGCCGCCAATCTGGACAAGGTGGGCATCCAGGCCTACCACGGTGCGCCGGCTGCCGAGAACGTCAGTGGCAGTGCCTCGGGCAATATGTTCCAGGGCGAGCTGCGCCTGAACAGCGAAAATTTCGCGCTGCATCTGGATCAACTGTTCCCCAAGCCCTGGCGCTATCGTCATGCCCAGGCGCGCTTGAGCTGGGACTGGAGTGAAACCGGCCTGACCTTATACAGCCCCTATATGCGCGTGGATGGCGAGGAGGGGCAGGTCGCCGGTGACATGCTGATCCGCCTGCTGCGCGATCCCGAGGCCGAAGACTACATGGACCTGCGTGTCGGCATGCGCGACGGCGATGCGGCCTACACCGAGAAGTACCTGCCGAGTCGCGCGCCGGGTATGAGCGCCGAGCTCGACCAATGGCTGAAGACTGCCATTCGTGCTGGCCATGTCGAAGAAGGCTACTTCCAGTATCAGGGCTCGCTGAACAAGGGCGCACCGTTGGGGGCACGCAGTCTCAGCCTGTTCTTCAAGGTCAAGGATGCCGAGCTGGCCTTCCAGCCCGGTTGGCCTTCGCTGCGCGAGGGCGTGGGTGAGGTGCTGATCGAGGATGATGCAGTGCGCGTGCGTCTGCAGAGCGGGCGCTTGCAGGAAAGCACAGTCAGTAATGTCGTGGCCAATATTCCGCTGTTGCACGACGGCAAGCCGCCGCGCCTGCAGCTCGATGGTGAGGTGCAGAGCAGCCTGAGTGATGCCATCAAGCTGTTGCAGGAGGCACCACTGGGAACAGCAGAAGTCTTCGACGGCTGGCAGGGCGAGGGGCCTCTGGCCGGGCGCTTGCAGTTGGATATTCCGTTGCAGAAAGGACAGCCGCCCGGTGTGGTGGTGGACTTCGCCACCGAGGGCGCCAGCCTCAAGCTGGCCAATCCCGACCTGCAACTGAGCAAGGTACAGGGGGCATTTCGCTTCGACAGCGCTGCCGGGCTCAGCGCGCCGGATGTTCGCGCCGAGGTTTTCGGGCGCCAGGTGCGCGGCAATATCCGCGCCGAGGGCGCACGTGGGCAGGCGCGTACGTTGTTCGATCTGCGTGGACAGGTCCAGGTCGATACCCTCAGCCAGTGGCTGGGCGGGCCGCAGAAGCTGCCGGCCAGCGGACTGCTGCCTTATCGCCTGCGCCTGACCCTGGATGGCGATGACAGCAAGCTGCGCGTCGATTCCAATCTGCGCGGTGTGGCGATCGATCTGCCGGCGCCCTTCGGCAAGACGGCGCAGCAGGAGCGTGATACCGATTGGCGCATGACCCTTGCCGGGCGCGAGCGTCGTTACTGGGCGAATTATGGCGAGCTGGCCAGCCTGAGTCTGGCCGCACCGCCGGGGGCGCTGGCAGATGGCCGCGGTGAACTGGTGCTTGGCGGCGGCGCGGCCGGCCTGCCGCCCGGCCAGGGGCTGCGAGTGCGTGGGCGTCTGGATGAGCTGGACCTGGATGCCTGGAAGCAGCTGGGCACCCAACATCCGGTCAAGGTGGACGCTGACAGCCAGCGTCTGCTGCGTAGTGCGCGGCTGGATATCGGGCGTTTCCGCGGCTTTGGTCAGGAGGTCGAGCAACTGACGCTTGGCCTGGAGCGAGAAGCTCAGGGCTGGGCCTTGCAGCTCGACAGTGAGCTGGCGGCCGGGCGTGTGCTGCTGGCTGATGCCGAGGGCGTGCCGATTCGCATCGATCTGCAGCACGTGCGGCTGCCGGCGCCGGATCCTGAGGCGGCCAAGACCAGCGATGCTCCTGATCCCCTGGCCGATATCGACCCTCGGCAGATGCCCGCGCTGGATATCGCCATCGCGCGCGTGCAGCGCGGTGACAAGGTGCTGGGCGCCTGGTCGCTCAAGGTGCGCCCGGAGGAGCAGGGCGTGCGCTTCGAGGAGCTCGACCTCGACCTGCAGGGGCTGAAGATCGGCGGTAGCGCCGGTTGGCGTGGTACGCCGGGCAACACCAGCAGCTGGTACAAGGGGCGCCTGCAAGGCAAGGATCTCAGCGATGTTCTCAAGGCCTGGGATTTCGCCCCCAGCGTCACCAGTGAAAGTTTCCGGGCGGACGCCGACGGTAGTTGGCCCGGTTCGCCTGCCTGGTTCTCGCTCAAGCGCTTCTCCGGCAATCTCGACGCCTCGCTGCGCAAAGGTCAGTTCGTTGAAGTGCAGGGCTCGGCCCAGGCGCTACGCGTGTTTGGCCTGCTCAACTTCAACTCCATTGGCCGCCGCCTGCGTCTGGACTTCTCCGACCTGCTGGGCAAGGGGCTGAGTTACGACCGGGTCAAGGGTAACCTGCAGGCGACCAATGGCTTGTTCGTGACGCATGAGCCGATCACCCTGAGTGGGCCTTCGAGCAACCTGGAGCTCAATGGCAATCTGGACATGCGCAACGAGCGCATCGACGCCAAGCTGCTGGTGACCCTGCCGGTGACCAACAACCTGCCGCTGGCGGCGCTGATCGTCGGCGCCCCGGCGATTGGTGGGGCGCTGTTCGTGGTGGACAAATTGCTCGGTGACAAGGTCGCTCGCTTTGCCAGTGTGCAGTACGACGTCAAGGGCCCGATGCAGGACCCGGAGATCAGCTTCGACAAGCCCTTCGAAAAACCGCAATGACGTGGCCTCTTGGCGTACGCTGTTACACCGGGAACCGATGAGTACTGCCATGAATCTCGCTGTAATCCAGATGGTCAGCCAGGACGACGTGCAAACCAATCTGCGTCTGGCTCGCCGTATGCTGGAGCGTGCCGCACAGGGTGGTGCGCGCCTCGTCGTGCTGCCCGAGAATTTCGCTGCCATGGGCCGCCGCGACCTGGCTGCCATCGGTCGCGCCGAGGCGTTGGGCGAGGGGCCGATCCTGCCCTGGTTGAAACGCGCTGCTCGTGACCTCAGTTTATGGATAGTGGCCGGCACCTTGCCGCTGCCTCCAGACGATGATGCTGACGGCAAACCGCACGCCTGCTCACTGCTGATCGATGATCAGGGCGAGCGTGTGGCCCGTTACGACAAGCTGCACCTGTTCGATGTCGACGTGGCCGACAACCGTGGCCGTTATCGCGAGTCCGATGATTTCGCCCATGGCCAACGCGTCGTGGTGGCGGATACTCCGGTGGGGCGCCTGGGGCTGACGGTATGCTACGACCTGCGCTTCCCTGAGCTGTTCGGTGCGCTGCGCGAAGCCGGCGCCGAGCTGATCAGCGTGCCGGCAGCGTTCACCGCCGTGACCGGTGCCGCCCACTGGCAGGTCTTGACCCGTGCCCGCGCCATCGAAACCCAGTGCTATGTACTGGCGGCCGGGCAGGGCGGTGAGCACCCCGGTCAGCGTCTGACGTTCGGCCACTCGGCGATCATCGACCCCTGGGGTCAGGTGCTGGTCGAGCAGGATCAGGGGGAGGGGGCCTTGCTGGCTCCCCGTGATGCCGCCGAGCAGGCGAACATTCGCCAACGCATGCCGGTGCAGCAGCACCGCCGATTCTTTTCATCGGACGTACCGCGTCCGATCGTTGTGGAGTGACCATGAATACGATGTTGCAATCCGTCAGCGAGCACCTGCTTGCGCCCGGCAACCTGACGTTCGACAGCCTCAGCAGCGTGCTGGGTGAAGTCGCAGGCCCAGGTATCGATGCCGCCGACCTGTACTTTCAAAGCCAGGTTTCGGAAACCTGGGTGCTGGAGGACGGCATCGTCAAGGAAGGCAGCTTCAATCTCGATCAGGGTGTCGGTGTGCGTGCCCAGTCGGGCGAGAAGACCGGTTTTGCCTACAGCAACGCCATCAGCCTCGATGCCCTGACGCAAGCTGCCCGGGCCGCACGTTCGATCTCGCGCGCTGGCCAGCAGGGCCGTGTGCAGGCTTTCGTCAGCCCGCAGGTGACCCAGTTGTATGCCGAAGGCAACCCACTGGACGTCATGGGCCGCGCCGAGAAGGTTGAATTGCTGCAGCGTATCGACCGTGCCACGCGCGCGATGGATCCGCGCATCAAGCAGGTTACCGTGAGCCTGGCCGGGGTTTGGGATCGCATTCTGGTGGCGGCCCACGACGGCAGCCTCAGCGCCGATTTCCGCCCGCTGGTGCGCTTCAATGTCAGTGTCATCGTCGAGCAGAACGGGCGCCGCGAGCGCGGTGGCCATGGCGGCGGCGGACGTACCGACTACCGCTATTTTCTGGAAGAAGACCGCGCCATGGGCTATGCCCGCGAGGCGCTGCGCCAGGCGCTGGTCAACCTTGAAGCCATCGCAGCACCCGCCGGCAGCATGCCGGTGGTGATGGGCGCCGGCTGGTCCGGCGTGCTGCTGCACGAAGCGGTCGGCCACGGCCTGGAAGGCGACTTCAACCGCAAAGGCAGTTCGGCCTACAGCGGCCAGGTCGGGCAGAAGGTCGCGTCCAGCCTGTGCACCATCGTCGACGACGGCACACTGGCCGGGCGGCGTGGTTCGCTCAGCGTCGACGACGAAGGCACGCCGACCCAATGCACCACATTGATCGAGAACGGCGTGCTCAAGGGCTACATGCAGGACAAGCTCAACGCGCGCCTGATGGGTGTGGCCGCTACCGGCAACGGTCGTCGTGAATCCTATGCGCATCTGCCGATGCCGCGCATGACCAACACCTACATGCTGGCGGGCGAGAGCGACCCGGAAGAAATCATCCGTTCGGTGAAGAAGGGCATCTACTGCGCCAACCTTGGCGGCGGCCAGGTGGACATCACCAGTGGCAAGTTTGTCTTTTCCACCAGTGAGGCCTACCTGATCGAGGACGGCAAGATCACTGCGCCGGTCAAGGGCGCCACCCTGATCGGCAATGGCCCGGAGGCCATGAGCCGGGTGTCCATGGTCGGCAATGATCTGGCGCTGGATAGCGGCGTCGGCACCTGTGGCAAAGACGGCCAGTCGGTGCCGGTGGGCGTCGGCCAGCCGACGCTGAAGATCGACGCGATCACCGTTGGCGGCACCGGTGCGTAAAGCGAAGCAGGTTCAGCGCAGGCCGCGGTGGATTTCGTCGAGCTCGCGGATGTACTTGAACACCTTGCGCGCGGCGGCTGGCGGCTTGTTGCGCGCGGCTTCGTGCTGAGCATGACGGACCAGGCCGCGCAGGTGCTGGACGTCAGCCTCGGGGTAGAGCTCGACGAAGCTTTCCAGCGCGCTGTCGCCTTCGGCGATCAGGCGGTCGCGCCAGCGTTCGAGGGCATGGAAGCGTTCGTTGTACTCGCGGGTGGAGCTGTCCACCTGGTCGAGCATGGCGCCGATCGCGTCGACATCCTGTTCGCGCATCAGCTTGCCGATGAACTGGATGTGGCGTTTGCGCGCGGCATTGGCGGTATGTTTCGGCGCTTCGGCGAGCGCGCGGCGTAGGGCATCGGTCAGTGGCATCTTGGCCAGCAGATCCGCCTTGAGCGTGGTCAGTCGCTCGCCAAGCTCCTGCAGGGCATGCAGTTCGCGTTTGACCTGGGATTTGCTCTTCTCCAGGGAGAAGTCGTCGTAGGAATCAGACATGGGGTGGGTCCAGAGGGAAACGCCGCCATGATAGCAGTAACCGTGACTGCCGGCCCGCGGGCGGGCAGTCGAGAGCAGGCCTTGGGTTTCGTACAAAGAGTGCCTGCGCCAAGAGAATCGGGAGTGGTTATGAGTGAAGTAGAACGCATCGGGCCGCAGGCCTTGCCAGTGCTGCAAGAGCAGGTCGAGGCCATTCTCGCCGAAGCCAGGCGCCAGGGTGCCAGTGCCTGCGAGGTGGCGGTATCGGCTGGTCAGGGGCTGTCCACTACGGTGCGCCAGGGCGAAGTGGAGACCGTCGAATTCAATCGCGACCAGGGTTTCGGCATCACCCTGTATGTGGGCCAGCGCAAGGGCTCGGCCAGCACCTCGGCCACCGGTAGCGAGGCCATTCGCGAGACCGTGGCGGCAGCCCTGGCGATTGCCAAACATACCAGCGAGGACGAGTGCGCCGGCCTGGCCGATGCCGCGCTAATGGCGCGCGAGCTGCCTGAACTCGATCTCTTTCACCCCTGGTCGATCACCCCGGAACAGGCGGTGGAGCAGGCGCTGGCCTGCGAAGCCGCGGCTTTCGCCGCTGACAAGCGGATCAAGAACGCCGATGGCACCAGCCTCAATACCCACCAAGGCTGCCGCGTATACGGCAACAGCCACGGCTTCGTCGGCGGTTACGCCAGCACCCGCCATAGCCTGAGCTGCGTGATGATCGCCGAAGGTGAAGGGCAGATGCAGCGCGACTACTGGTATGACGTCAATCGTCAGGGCGAACTGCTGGCTGATGCCAAGGGTATTGGTCAGCGCGCCGCCGAGCGTGCGGTCAGCCGTCTTGGTGCGCGCCCGGTACCGACCTGCGAAGTGCCGGTGCTGTTCGCCGCCGAGCTGGCCGGTGGGCTGTTCAGCCACCTGCTGGCGGCGATTTCGGGTGGCAACCTGTATCGCCAGTCCTCCTTCCTCGAGGGCGCCCTCGGCCAGTGTCTGTTCCCCGAGTGGCTGAGCCTCGACGAGCGCCCGCACCTGCCACGTGCGCTTGGCAGCGCGACCTTCGATGGCGATGGCCTGGCCACCTACGCCAAACCGTTCGTGGACAAGGGCGAGCTGGTGTCCTACGTGCTCGGCACCTATTCCGGGCGCAAGCTGGGTTTGCCGAGCACCGCCAACTCCGGTGGCGTACACAACCTGTTCGTCACCCATGGCGATGAGGATCAGCAGGCGCTGATTCGTCGCATGGGTCGCGGTTTGCTGGTTACCGAGCTGATGGGCCAGGGGCTGAATCTGGTGACGGGCGATTACTCGCGTGGCGCGGCGGGCTTCTGGGTCGAGAACGGCGAGATCCAGTTCCCGGTGCAGGAGGTAACCATCGCCGGCAATCTGCGCGACATGTTCCGTCAGGTCGTTGCAGTCGGTTGTGACCTCGAGCGTCGCGGCAATATCTGCACCGGCTCGGTGCTGATCGAGAAGATGACTGTCGCCGGAAGTTGAGTTGGCAGAAACAACAAGGCCACCTGCGGGTGGCCTTGTTGTTTGTCAGAAGTGGTTACTCGCCTTCGTCGAAGTAATTCTCGATCAGGGCGACCAGCGCATCCATGGCTGGCTCATCCTGCTCGCCCTCAGTGTACAGATGCACCTGGGTGCCCTTGCCGGCAGCCAGCATCATCACCGCCATGATGCTCTTGCCGTCTACCAAGCTTTCGGCGCTGCGGCCAATGCGCACCTGGCAGGGGTAGGTGCTCGCTACACCGACGAACTTGGCAGCAGCACGGGCATGCAGACCAAGTTTGTTGATGATGGTGATTTCACGTGCTGGCATCGCGGCAGGATTCCTTAGCTGAGGTCGCGGTGACGCACCTGGACGTTCTTCAGCGAGTCTTTGAGTGCCTGGCTCAGGCGGTTGGCCAGGTACACCGAGCGGTGGTGGCCACCGGTGCAGCCAATGGCGATGGTGACATAGGCGCGGTTGCTGGCGGCGAAGCGTGGCAGCCATTTTTCCAGATAGGCGAGGATGTCCTGATACATCTCCTCGACCTCCGGTTGCACGGCCAGGTAGTCGATCACCGGTTGATCCAGCCCGGAGTGGTCGCGCAGTTCCGGCTTCCAGTAGGGATTGGGCAGGCAGCGCGCATCGAACACCAGGTCGGCGTCCACCGGCATGCCACGTTTGAAGCCGAAGGATTCGACGAGAAAGGCGGTGCCGGTCTGCGTCTGGCCCAGCAGGCGTAGCTTGAGCGTGTCGCGCAGCTGGTAGAGATTCAGGCGGGTGGTGTCGATCTTCAGATCGGCCCGGTCAGTGATCGGTGCCAGCAGTTGGCTTTCGTAAGCAATGGCCTCGGCCAGCGAGCGGTTGTCGTTGGTCAGCGGGTGGCGTCTGCGGGTTTCGGAAAAGCGCTTGAGCAGGGTTTCGTCTTCGGCGTCGAGATACAGCACGTCGCAGCGGATGTTGCGCTTGCGCACTTCGTCGAGCAGTTCCGGGAAGCGCTTGAGCTGGCTCAGCAGGTTGCGCGCATCGATGGAGACGGCCACCTGTGGCAGCAGCATGTCGCTATGCGGCAGGAAACGCTCGGCAAGATCCGGCAGCAGGCCGGCCGGCAGGTTGTCGATGCAGTAGAAACCGTTGTCCTCAAGTACATCGAGGGCGGTGCTCTTGCCCGAGCCCGAGCGACCGCTGACGATGATCAGGCGCATGTTTATTGACCGTTCTGAATGTCCACGACGACCTGATAGAGATCTTCGCCGCTGTTGGCCTGGCGCAGACGTTCACGTACATCCTGGCGATCGAGCATGCTGGCGATCTGGCGCAGCAGTTCGAGGTGGGCATCGGTGGCCGCCTCCGGCACCAGCAGCACGAACAGCAGATCGACCGGCACGCCGTCGATGGCGTCGAAGTCGACTGCCGTCTCCAGGTGCAGTACTGCACTGATCGGAGCACTGCAGCCAGCCAGGCGGCAGTGGGGAATGGCAATGCCGTTGCCGAAGCCGGTAGAGCCGAGCTTCTCGCGGGCGATGAGGCTTTCGAATATGTCCTGAGCATCCAGGTCGGGTAGATCGCGCGCAACCAGGTTGGCGATCTGTTCTAGCACGCGTTTCTTGCTGCCGCCCGGCACGTTCACCAGGGAACGGCCGGGGGTCAGGATATTTTCAAGTCGGATCATGGATAGGGAATGTTAGCGGGCCGTGGCGCCTTGCAGGCGTTCGAGCTGCTTTTCCTTGTGCTTGATGAGTTGACGGTCGAGTTTATCGGCCAACAGGTCGATGGCAGCGTACATATCCTGGTGTTCGGCGTTGGCGACGACTTCGCCGCCGGCGATGTGCAGGGTGGCTTCGATCTTCTGTTTGAGTTTCTCGACCTCCATGGTCACCTGTACGTTGGTGATCTTGTCGAAGTGGCGTTCCAGTCGGCCCAGTTTCTCGCCGATATAGTCACGCAGGGCGTCGGTCACATCCAGCTGATGTCCACTGATGTTGACTTGCATACCGCTTTCTCCTTGTTGCCTTGTGTAAGAGACGGGTCTGGTTCGACCCGCCGCCGGAACACTTTGGCCTGAAGGCCTGAGGCCTTCAGTCAATCTGGCCTACATCAGTCGCTTGCGCTCACTCGAGGGCGCTATGCCGAGGGACTCGCGATACTTGGCGACCGTCCGACGGGCGACTTGGATGCCTTGTGCCTCCAGTAAACCAGCGATCTTGCTGTCGCTCAACGGCTTTTTCGCGTTTTCTGCTGCAACCAGTTTTTTGATGATCGCGCGGATCGCGGTGGACGAGCATTCGCCGCCTTCGGAGGTGCTGACGTGGCTGGAGAAGAAGTATTTCAGCTCGTAAATGCCACGCGGGGTGTGCATGAATTTCTGCGTGGTAACGCGTGAAATCGTCGACTCGTGCATACCCACGGCTTCGGCGATGTCGTGCAGCACCAGAGGCTTCATCGCCTCGTCGCCGTAGTCGAGGAAGCCACGCTGGTGCTCGACGATCTGCGTGGCCACCTTCATCAGCGTTTCGTTGCGGCTCTGCAGGCTCTTGATGAACCAGCGGGCCTCCTGCAACTGGTTGCGCATGAAGGTGTTATCGGCGCTGGAGTCGGCGCGTTTGACGAAGCCGGCATACTGCGGGTTGACCCTCAGGCGCGGCATGGCTTCCTGGTTCAGCTCCACCAGCCAGCGTTCGTTGTGCTTGCGCACGATAACGTCGGGCACGACGTATTCCGGCTCGCTGGATTCGATCTGCGAGCCCGGACGCGGATTCAGGCGCTGGATCAGGTCGATGACCTGGCGCAGTTCGTCTTCCTTGAGCTTGGTGCGGCGCATCAGCTGGGCGTAATCGCGGCTGCCGAGCAGTTCCAGATAGTCGCCTACCACGCGCTGGGTTTCGTTCAGCCAGGGGGTGTTGGCGGGCAGCTGGCGCAGTTGCAGCAGCAGGCACTCGCGCAGGTCGCGGGCGCCGATACCGGCCGGTTCGAACTGCTGGATGCGGTGCAGCACCACTTCCACTTCATCCAGTTCGACATCCAGCTCGGGGTCGAAGGACTCAGTCACTTCCTCGAGCGTTTCTTCGAGGTAGCCGTCATTGTTGATGCAGTCGATCAGGGTCGCTGCGATCAGGCGATCCTTGTCCGACATGGGCGCCAGGTTCAGTTGCCAGAGCAGGTGGCTATGCAAGCTCTCGCCGCTGGAGGTGCGCGTGGTGAAATCCCACTCGTCATCATCGTTGCTGGGCAGGCTGCTGGCGCTGGTCTGGTAGATGTCTTCCCAGGCCGTGTCGACTGGCAGCTCGTTGGGAATGCGCTCGCCCCAATCGCCTTCTTCCAGATTGTCCACCGTGGGGGCGGTTTCCTGGTAACTCTCTTCCTTGCTCGGGGTCGGAGTGGCGCTTTCGGCGCCATCAGCCATTGGATCACTGTTGTCGAAGTCGTCGCCGTCTTCCTGGCGCTCGAGCATGGGATTGGATTCCAGTGCCTCCTGGATTTCCTGTTGCAGGTCCAGAGTAGACAGTTGGAGGAGGCGGATAGCCTGTTGCAGCTGCGGGGTCATCGTCAGCTGCTGGCCCATCTTGAGGACTAGCGATGGTTTCATTGCAGACCTTAATTTACTGGCGAGTTACGCCTTCCACATCAGGGCGCCGAAGCGCCGCCAGGAAGCAAATTATATGCCTGAATTTCTGGGCTTTGCCTAGAGGCTGCCATATTTCTGTAGTGAAACAGCGGGCAGCCTACAGGCGGAATTCGTGGCCCAGATATACCTCTTTCACCGTCTGGTTGGCGAGGATGGTCTCGGCGTTACCTTCGGCGATCAGCTGTCCATCGTTGACGATGTAAGCGGTCTCGCAGATGTCCAGGGTTTCGCGCACGTTGTGATCTGTGATCAGGATGCCGATGCCCTTGGTCTTGAGGTGATGGATGATCTGTTTGATATCGCCCACCGAGATCGGGTCCACCCCGGCAAAGGGTTCGTCGAGCAGGATGAACTTGGGGTTGGTGGCCAGCGCCCGGGCAATCTCCACGCGACGTCGCTCACCGCCAGACAGGCTCATGCCGAGGCTGTCGGCGATATGGTGGATATGGAATTCCTGCAGCAGGCTTTCCAGTTCCGCCTGACGCCCGGCGCGGTCCAGGTCCTTGCGTGTTTCGAGGATGGCCATGATGTTGTCGGTCACCGACAGCTTGCGGAAGATCGAGGCTTCCTGCGGCAGGTAGCCGATGCCGGCGCGCGCGCGGCCGTGCATGGGCTGATGGCTGACGTCGAGGTCGTCGATCAGCACGCGGCCCTGGTCGGCGCGTACCAGGCCGACGATCATGTAGAAGCAGGTGGTCTTGCCTGCGCCGTTGGGGCCGAGCAGGCCAACGATCTGACCGCTTTCGATGCTCAGGCTGACGTCACGCACGACCTGACGGCTCTTGTAGCTTTTCGCCAGGTGTTGGGCTTTGAGAATGGCCATTACTGCTGCTGATCCGCGGGTTTGTTCTTCGGTTGGATGACCATGTCGATACGCGGGCGCGGCGTGCTGACGTTGCCGCCTGTTGCGCGGCCGGCGTTGACGATCTGGCGACGGGTGTCGTAGACGATCTTCTCGCCTTCGAAGGTGTTGCCTTCCTGAATCACCTTGGCCTGGTCGATCAGTACGATGCGCTCATTGCTGGCGAAGTACTGGATGGTCCTGCCGTAGGCCTTGACGATGTCCTTGTCCACGGCCGGCTTCTGCTCGTAATAAGCCAGGTTGCCCACCGAAGTGAAGACATCGATGTCGCCGCTGGCGGTCTGGGTGATGGTGACGGTGTCACCCGTGATCTTCAGGGTGCCCTGAGTGATGATCACGTCGCCGCGGTAGACGGCTACACCTTGCCGGTCATCCAGTTCGGCGCTGTCGGCCTGGATGCGGATCGGTTGGTCACGATCCGATGGCAGTGCCCAGGCAGCCGCGCTTCCCAATGCGGCGCCGAGGCTGAGAATCAGGGGGAGGGTATTAACGAACCTCATGCTGGCCTCTTACGTTGGACTGCAGGAGCATCCTGCCGTCATTCAAGTACGCTTTCATTCCTTGTGCCGTGGTCACCCCATTGGCCGCGACGATTCTAACGGCTTGCTCGGTCTGCGCATATTCCTTGTCAGGAATAACCGTCATGCGGCTGCTGGTGATAACGGTGGGGCGGTTCTTGGCGTCGGTGCGGGCGATGCGCACGTCGTCGATCAGTTCTACCTCGACGCCGCCAGGCGAGACTTCGGCACGCTGGCTGGTGACTTCCCAGGGCAGTTCGGTGCCGCGATAGAGCTCCAGCTTGGGGGCGTCGATCAGGGTGATGTCGGTGCTTTTGATGTGCTCGAGCTTGTCCGCGGTCATGCGGTAGTGCAGTTTGCCGTCATCCTGGAACTGCACGGTGCGCGCGCCCACTGCATAGAAGTCAACGACGTTGTCGTCGCTGGCCCGCTGGGCTTGGCGTGTGCTGTCCGGGGCAAGGTTCCAGTAACCGAGTGCGGCCACGACGACTGCAATCAGAGCAAAGATCAGGGTGTTGAGGATTTTACGCGGCATGCTGTTCTCTACAGGTAGGCGGCCTGGGCCGCATCCAGTGTGCCCTGGGCACGCATGATCAGTTCGCAGAATTCCCGTGCCGCACCGTCGCCGCCGCGTGCCTGGGTTACGCCATGGGCGTGCTGGCGGACGAAGCTGTCGGCGCTGGCCACGGCCATGCCCAATCCGACACGGCGAATGACCGGAAGGTCCGGCAAGTCGTCGCCAAGATAAGCGACCTGTTCATAGCTTAGGCCGAGTTCGGCGAGCAGGCCGTCGAGTACCACGAGTTTGTCCTCGCGGCCCTGGAACAGGTGCTGGATGCCCAGGTTGTTGGCGCGGCGCTCGACCACCGGGGTCTTGCGCCCGCTAATGATGGCGGTTCGCACGCCCGAGTTGATCAGCATCTTGATGCCGTGGCCGTCGAGCGTGTTGAAGGTCTTGAACTCGCTGCCGTCTTCGAGGAAGTACAGGCGGCCGTCGGTCAGCACGCCGTCGACGTCGAAGATCGCCAGTTTGATGGCGCGGGCGCGTTGCAGCAGGTCGTTCATCACATCACTCCAGCGCGCAGCAGGTCATGCATGTTGAGGGCGCCGACCGGGTTGTCCAGGTCGTCGACCACCACCAGCGCATTGATCTTGTGGTCTTCCATGATCTTCAGGGCCTCGGCCGCGAGCATCTCGGCGCGAGCGGTCTTGCCGTGCGGGGTCATGACCTCGTCGATCAAGGCCTGGCGCACGTCGATACCCTTGTCCAGGGTGCGGCGCAGGTCGCCGTCGGTGAAGATGCCGGCGAGGCGGCCGTCTTCTTCCAGAACCACGGTCATGCCCAGGCCTTTCTGGGTCATTTCCAACAGGGCGTCGCGCAGGCTGGTGCCGCGGCGTACACGTGGCAGGGCATCGCCTGCGTGCATGACGTTCTCTACCTTGAGCAGCAGGCGTCGGCCAAGGGCGCCGCCCGGATGGGAGAAGGCGAAGTCTTCGGCGGTGAAGCCGCGTGCTTCCAGCAGGGCGATGGCCAGTGCGTCACCCAGCACCAGGCTGGCGGTGGTCGAGGAGGTTGGCGCCAGGTTCAGTGGGCAGGCTTCCTGCGAGACGCGTGCGTCCAGATTGACCTCGGCGGCCTTGGCCAATGGAGAATCCGGGTTGCCGGTCATGCTGATCAGGCGGATGCCGAGGCGTTTGATCAGTGGCAGCAGGGTGACGATCTCGGCGGTGGAGCCCGAGTTCGAGAGCGCCAGGACGATGTCGTCCTTGGTGATCATGCCCATGTCACCATGGCTGGCTTCTGCCGGGTGGACGAAGAAAGAGGTGGTGCCGGTGCTGGCCAGGGTCGCAGCGATCTTGTTGCCGATATGTCCGGACTTGCCCATGCCGACCACAACCACGCGTCCCTTGCAGCTGAGAATCAGCTCGCAGGCCTTGATGAAATCGGCATCGATGCGGGGCAATAGCTCCTGTACCGCTTCAAGTTCGAGGCGGATGGTGCGCTGCGCGGAATCAATCAGGTCGCGGGTCTGGTTCATGCTGGGCAAGGCTGTCGGGCGAAAAAAGACGAGGATTATAACGGGAAAAGCTTGTCGTGCTCACCTTTGCCGTATGCAGGGCAGTGCCGAAGCTGTCGCAAGTCTGAACGCTGCGCCGTGGTGCTATTGGGCGAGATGTTCGGCAAATGCTATAGTTCGCGGCCATTTTGGCCCCCTCTGGCTGGCGCGTGTCCTCGCTTCTGGAGGCGGCGTCTGCCAGGAAGGCCTGATTTTCAAGGAGTTCAGATGAGCGCCGAGCACGAGTACGCGATCGAGTTGCAGGGCGTGAGCTTTCAGCGCGGCGCGCGGTCGATTTTCGACAAGGTCGATATCCGCATACCGCGCGGCAAGGTGACCGGCATCATGGGGCCGTCCGGCTGCGGCAAGACCACGCTGCTGCGTCTGATCGCGGCCGAGCTGCGTCCTTCGGCCGGTGATGTTCGTGTAGCGGGCGTCAGCCTGCCGAAGCTGTCGCGCGACGAGCTGTTCGACATGCGCAAGCAGATGGGCGTGCTGTTTCAGAGCGGTGCACTGTTTACCGACCTCGATGTGTTCGAGAACGTGGCCTTTCCACTGCGTGTGCATACCCAGCTGCCGGAAGAAATGATCCGCGACATTGTCCTGATGAAGTTACAGGCCGTTGGCCTGCGCGGAGCGCTGGAGCTGATGCCGGACGAGTTGTCTGGGGGCATGAAGCGCCGTGTCGCGCTGGCCCGAGCCATTGCACTCGATCCGCAGATTCTGCTGTATGACGAGCCTTTCGTCGGTCAGGACCCCATCGCCATGGGCGTCCTGGTGCGCCTGATCCGCCTGCTCAACGATGCGCTGGGGATCACCAGTGTGGTGGTTTCTCACGATCTTGCAGAAACCGCCAGTATCGCCGACTACATCTATGTCGTCGGTGATGCACAGGTGCTGGGGCAGGGCACACCGGCCGAGTTGATGGAGTCGGATAACCCGCGCATTCGCCAGTTCATGAAGGGCATCCCGGATGGTCCGGTGCCGTTTCATTTTCCAGCGCCGGACTACCGCGAAGATCTGTTGGGGAGAGGTTGATGCGCAGAATTTCACCGCTCGAACGGCTGCGCCTGTTCGGTCGTGCGGGTATCGATGTGGTCGCGACCCTGGGGCGCTCTGTCCTGTTTCTGGTCAACGCTCTGTTCGGGCGCAGCCGCGCCGGCAAGCCTTTTCAACTGTTGATCAAGCAACTGTTCGCGATTGGCGTGATGTCGCTGGCGATCATCGTCGTTTCCGGCATTTTCATCGGCATGGTGTTGGCCCTGCAGGGCTACAACATTCTGGTCAGCTATGGCTCCGAGCAGGCTGTGGGGCAGATGGTCGCTCTGACCCTGCTGCGTGAACTGGGCCCGGTGGTCACCGCGCTGCTGTTCGCCGGTCGCGCCGGTTCCGCGTTGACCGCCGAAATCGGCAACATGAAGTCCACCGAGCAGCTCTCCAGTCTGGAGATGATCGGCGTCGACCCGCTCAAGTACATCGTCGCACCGCGGCTGTGGGCCGGCTTCATCTCCATGCCGCTGCTGGCGATGATCTTCTGCGTGGTCGGTATCTGGGGGGCGGCGATGGTCGCCGTGGATTGGCTGGGCGTCTACGAGGGCTCATTCTGGGCCAACATGCAGAACAGTGTTTCCTTTTATGACGACGTGCTCAATGGCGTGATCAAGAGCATCGTCTTCGCCTTCGTGGTGACCTGGATCGCCGTGTTCCAGGGCTACGACTGTGAACCCACTTCCGAAGGCATCAGCCGTGCGACCACGCGCACCGTGGTGTACGCCTCGCTGGCCGTACTTGGCCTGGATTTCATTCTGACCGCTTTGATGTTTGGAGATTTCTGATGCAAAACCGCACGCTGGAGATTGGTGTCGGCCTGTTCCTCATGGCTGGTGTGCTGGCCCTGCTGCTGCTGGCCCTGCGCGTCAGCGGCCTGAGCGTCGGTAGCGCTGGCGATACCTACAAGGTCTACGCCTACTTCGACAACATCGCCGGGCTGACCGTGCGCGCCAAGGTCACCATGGCCGGCGTGAGCATCGGCAAGGTCACTGCGATCGATCTGGATCGTGACAGTTACATGGGTCGGGTGACCCTGGAGCTCGATGGCGGCGTCAATAACCTGCCTGAGGATTCCACTGCGTCGATCCTGACTGCGGGGCTGCTCGGTGAGAAATACATCGGCATCAGCGTTGGTGGTGACGAGGAGGTGCTCAAGGACGGCAGCACCATCCACGACACGCAGTCCTCGCTGGTGCTGGAAGACCTGATTGGCAAATTCCTGCTCAATTCGGTCAATAAAGATGAAGCCAATTGATGAGGGCTCCTGACATGTTCAAAACCGTGCGTAATTCCCTGCTGGTGTTGCTGGCTGCCATGCCGCTGCTGGCCATCGCTGCACCAAGCGCCCATGAAGTGGTGCAGCAGACCACCGAAACCCTGCTGGCGGACCTCAAGGCCAACAAGGAGCAATACCGCAACAATCCCAACGCCTTCTACGACTCGCTCAACGAGATTCTCGGTCCGGTGGTGGATGTCGAGGGCATCGCCCGTGGCGTGATGACCGTGCGCTATTCGCGTCAGGCTTCGCCTGAGCAGATGAGCCGCTTTGAGGAGAACTTCAAGCGCAGCCTGATGCAGTTCTATGGCAACGCCCTGCTCGAGTACAACAACCAGGACATTCGCGTGCTGCCAGCCAGCGGCAGGGCCGAGGGCGAGCGTACCTCGGTCGGCATGGAAATTCGCGATGGCAAGGGCGTGGTCTACCCGCTGTCCTACACCATGGTGTCGATCGATGGCACCTGGAAGCTGCGTAACGTGGTGATCAACGGCATCAACGTAGGCAAGCTGTTCCGTGATCAGTTCGCTCAGTCGATGCAGAACAACCGCAACGATCTCGACAAGGTCATCGACACCTGGGCTGACACAGTCGCCAGGGCGCGTCAGGCTCGAGGCGAATCGTGAGTCAGGCAAGCATCAGCGAGCGCGCTGCTGGGCAATTGCAGCTCAGCGGTGTGCTCGATTACAGCACCGGGCCGTTGCTGCGTGAGCAGGGCGCGCGCCTGATCGCCGCCAGCAGCGCGACGCGTCTGGCGCTCGACTGCAGCGCAGTGGAAAAGTCCAGCAGCGTCGGCCTGGCGCTGCTGCTGGCGTTCATGCGCGATGCGCGCAAGGCTGGGCGGGAGCTGACGATCAGCGCGCTGCCCGACGACATGCGCGAGATCGCTCAGGTCAGCGGCTTGCTGGAGTTGCTGCCGCTGCAAGCGTGAACCGTTTCCCGTCGTTCCGTCAGCGCCGGTGCTGGCGGGGTTCGCAGGCGGGAGGCTTTTTTGTATGATGTCCGACCCGCGGGCTCAGGTGCCCGAATGCGTCAGTCGAGGTCGAGCATGCAGGCTGCAGAAGTAAAAAGCCTCCTAGAGGAAAAACTCCCGAATACCCAGGTGGAAGTCGAAGGCGAAGGCTGCAACTTCCAGCTCAACCTGATCAGCGACGAACTGGCCGCTCTCAGCCCGGTCAAGCGTCAGCAGCAGATCTATGCCCACCTCAATGCCTGGATCGCTGATGGCAGCATCCACGCCGTGACCATGAAATTCTTCAGCCAGGCCGATTGGGCCGCGCGTTCCTGAGCCTGCGGGCGACGAGATTCCTATGGATAAACTGATCATTACCGGCGGCGCTCGCCTCGATGGCGAAATCCGCATTTCCGGTGCGAAGAACTCTGCTTTGCCGATTCTGGCAGCCACCCTGCTGGGCGACGCCCCCGTCACCATCTGCAACCTGCCGCACCTTCATGACATCACCACCATGATCGAACTGTTCGGTCGCATGGGCATCGAGCCGGTGATCGACGAGAAGCTGGCGGTGGAAGTTGACGCTCGCGCCATCAAGACCCTGGTCGCGCCCTACGAGCTGGTAAAAACCATGCGCGCCTCGATTCTGGTGCTCGGCCCCATGGTCGCGCGTTTCGGTGAGGCCGAAGTGGCGCTGCCGGGCGGCTGCGCCATTGGTTCGCGTCCGGTCGATCTGCACATCCGTGGCCTGGAGGCCATGGGCGCGATCATTGATGTCGAAGGCGGCTACATCAAGGCCAAGGCGCCGGAAGGTGGCCTGCGTGGTGCGCACTTCTTCTTCGATGTGGTCAGCGTGACCGGCACCGAGAACATCATGATGGCCGCGACCCTGGCCAAGGGCCGTAGCGTGCTGGAAAACGCCGCGCGTGAGCCTGAGGTGGTCGACCTGGCCAACTGCCTGATCGCCATGGGCGCGAAGATCCAGGGCGCCGGTACCGACACCATCATCATCGACGGCGTCGAGCGCCTGCATGGCGCGCGCTTCAACGTCATGCCCGACCGTATCGAGACCGGCACCTACCTGGTGGCCGCTGCCGTTACCGGTGGTCGGGTCAAGGTCAAGGACGCCGATCCTTCGACTTTGGAGGCCGTGCTGGCCAAGCTGCAGGAAGCGGGTGCTGAAATCACCACTGGTCCGGACTGGATCGAGCTGGACATGAAGGGCAAGCGCCCCAAGGCCGTCAACCTGCGTACCGCTCCATACCCGGCGTTCCCCACCGATATGCAGGCGCAGTTCATCGCCCTGAACGCGGTAGCCGAAGGCACCGGCACCATCATCGAAACCGTGTTCGAAAACCGCTTCATGCACGTCTACGAGATGCTGCGCATGGGCGCCAGCATCCTGGTCGAAGGCAATACGGCCGTGGTTACCGGTGTCGACAAGCTCAAGGGCGCGCCGGTGATGGCCACCGACCTGCGTGCATCGGCGAGCCTGGTGCTGGCCGCGCTGGTGGCCGAGGGCGATACGCTGATCGACCGCATCTACCACATCGACCGTGGGTACGAGTGCATCGAAGAGAAGCTGCAACTTCTCGGCGCCAAGATCCGCCGCGTACCGGGCTAAGCCGCCGTTGTCGTAGGGCCGCTCCCTGTCGGAGCGGCCGCTTCCGTTCAAGGAAACCGTTTCATGCTGACCATTGCCCTGTCCAAAGGCCGCATTCTCGATGACACCCTGCCGTTGCTGGCCGCGGCGGGCATCGAGCCGACCGAGAACCCGGACAAGAGCCGCAAGCTGATCATCCCGACCACTCAGGATGACGTGCGCCTGCTGATCGTGCGTGCCACCGACGTGCCGACCTATGTCGAGCATGGCGCGGCCGACCTGGGTGTCGCCGGCAAGGATGTGCTGATGGAATACGGCGGCCAGGGCATCTACGAGCCGCTGGACCTGCAGATCGCCAAGTGCAAGCTGATGACGGCCGGCAAGGTCGGCGCGCCGGAGCCGAAAGGGCGCCTGCGCGTGGCCACCAAGTTCGTCAACGTCGCCAAGCGCTACTACGCCGAGCAGGGCCGTCAGGTCGACATCATCAAGCTGTACGGCTCGATGGAACTGGCGCCGCTGGTGGGCCTGGCTGACAAGATCATCGATGTGGTCGACACCGGCAACACCCTGCGTGCCAACGGCCTGGAACCGCAGGAGCTGATCGCCACCATCAGCTCGCGCCTGATCGTCAACAAGGCCTCGATGAAGATGCAGCATGCGCGCATCCAGTCCTTGATCGATACCCTGCGCGGCGCCATCGAGGCGCGACACCAAGGCTGATTCCTCACCGCGACGTCTGGTCGCGGCAGCCTATCCGTGTCATAGCCAAATTCTCAGGTGCCCGCACGGTGGGCTTGCTACTCTAGCGGACCGTTGAAAAACGTAGCCGAGGCAGTCGGTGCTAGGCAAAAACAGGCGAGGAAGCGGAGTTTACGAGCTGTAAATGAGCATTCTGATCGGACTCGCGCACGAGCCTGTTTTTAACGACGCACCGGCAACGCAGGTAGTTTTCAACCGTCCGCTTGCGGCGCCTGAGATTTACCCTTACACGAGGCTTTGCCATGACCGCTCCCATTGCTGTTCGCCGACTCAACGCCGCTGACCAGGACTTCGCCCGACACCTGGATCATCTGCTGAGCTGGGAGAGTGTGTCCGACGATGGCGTCAACCAGCGCGTGCTGGAAATCATCCAGGCCGTGCGTGAGCGTGGTGATGCCGCCCTGGTCGAGTACACCCAGCGTTTCGATGGCCTGGAAGTCGCCTCCATGGCCGACCTGATCCTGCCGCGTGAGCGTCTGGAACTGGCCCTGACCCGTATCAGCGCCGAGCAGCGTCAGGCTCTCGAAGTCGCTGCCGAGCGCGTGCGCAGCTACCACGAGAAGCAGAAGCAGGATTCCTGGCGCTACACCGAAGCCGACGGCACCGTGCTGGGGCAGAAGGTCACTCCGCTGGATCGTGCTGGACTCTACGTGCCGGGCGGCAAGGCCTCCTATCCGTCCTCGGTATTGATGAACGCGATTCCTGCCAAGGTCGCCGGCGTACCCGAGGTAGTGATGGTGGTGCCGACCCCGCGCGGCGAGATCAACGAACTGGTGCTGGCCGCTGCCGCCATCGCCGGTGTCGACCGCGTGTTCACCATCGGTGGCGCCCAGGCAGTCGCTGCGCTGGCCTATGGCACCGAGAGCGTGCCCCCGGTGGACAAGATCGTCGGCCCCGGCAACATCTACGTGGCCACCGCCAAGCGCCACGTGTTCGGCAAGGTCGGTATCGATATGATCGCTGGCCCGTCCGAAATTCTGGTTGTGTGCGATGGCCAGACCGACCCGGACTGGATCGCCATGGACCTGTTCTCCCAGGCCGAGCACGACGAGGACGCCCAGTCGATTCTGGTCAGCCCGGATGCCGCCTTCCTCGACCGCGTCGCCGAGAGCATCGCCAAGTTGCTGCCGACCATGGAGCGTGCCGAGATCATCCGCACCTCGCTGGAAGGCCGTGGCGCGCTGATCCAGGTGGCCGACATGGCGCAGGCCATCATCGTTGCCAACCGCATCGCGCCGGAGCACCTGGAGCTGTCGGTGGCCGACCCGGAGGCCTGGTTGCCCGAGATTCGCCACGCCGGCGCGATCTTCATGGGCCGTTACACCGCAGAAGCCTTGGGCGATTACGTGGCTGGCCCGAATCACGTGCTGCCGACCTCCGGTACCGCGCGTTTTTCTTCGCCGCTGGGGGTGTACGACTTCCAGAAGCGCTCGTCGATCATCTTCTGCTCGCCGGATGGCGCGTCGGAGCTGGGCAAGAGCGCCTCGGTGCTGGCCCGTGGCGAGTCGCTGACCGCGCATGCGCGCAGCGCCGAGTACCGCATCAAGCCATAGGCCAGTCCGAACCTGTAGGAGCCAGCTCGCTGGCGAGCCGCGCCTGAAAGCATCGCCGGCAAGCCGGCTCCTACATCAAGCAGATCGAACCATTTCGAGGAGAGAAGGGCAGATGAGCAAATTCTGGAGCCCTTTCGTCAAGGACCTGGTGCCTTACGTGCCGGGCGAGCAGCCCAAGCTGAGCAAGCTGGTCAAGCTCAATACCAACGAGAACCCCTACGGCCCGTCGCCCAAGGCCATCGCCGCCATGCAGGCCGAGGTGAATGACAACCTGCGCCTGTACCCGGATCCCAACGGCGACCGCCTGAAGCAGGCGGTGGCCGACTACTACGGCGTGAGCACCGCTCAGGTATTTGTCGGCAACGGCTCCGACGAGGTGCTGGCGCACGCTTTCCATGGCTTGTTCCAGCATGAGGCGCCGCTGCTGTTCCCGGATATCAGCTACAGCTTCTATCCGGTCTATTGCGGCCTGTACGGCATCGATTACCAGCAGCTGGCGCTGGACGAGCAGTTCCAGATTCGCGTCGAGGACTATGCCCGGCCCAATGGCGGCATCATCTTCCCCAACCCCAATGCGCCGACCGGCTGCCTGCTGCCGCTCGAGGCCATCGAGCGTCTGCTGCAGAACAGCCCGGACAGCGTGGTGCTGGTAGACGAGGCGTATATCGACTTCGGCGGCCAGACGGCCATCGCTCTGGTCGACAAGTATCCGAACCTGCTGGTCACCCAGACCCTGTCCAAGTCGCGCTCTCTGGCAGGCTTGCGCGTAGGCATCGCGGTCGGTCATCCCGACCTGATCGAGGCGCTGGAGCGGATCAAGAACAGCTTCAACTCCTATCCGCTCGATCGCATGGCCATCGCGGGTGCTGCGGCGGCGTTCGAGGATCGCGCTTATTTCGAGAAAACCTGCCAGCAGGTGATCGAGAGCCGTGAGGCAGTTGTCGCCGGTCTACAGGGGCTGGGCTTCGAGGTGCTGCCTTCGGCGGCGAACTTCGTCTTCGCCCGTCATCCGGACAAGGATGCCGCGACTCTGGCAGCCGGGCTGCGTGAGCAGGGGGTAATCGTGCGTCACTTCAAGCAACAGCGCATCGCCCAGTTCCTGCGTATCACCATCGGTACCCCGGAGCAGAACCAGGCCCTGCTGGACGCCCTGCAAGGTCTTTGATCCAGGCGGCTCCGAAGAGAGCCGGTGGCGCGTCAGCGTCACCGGCTTTTTTCATGGCACAGAGGGGGATTACTCGTGGTGCGGCTGGCCAAGGAAGGTCAGCGAGGTGAACAGGCCGCGGCTCTCGATATTCGGGTCGTTCTCCACCGGTACGTAGACCGAGGCGCTGATGATGTTCAGTGCCTCGTTGCGCACCGTTACCTGGGCGCGGCCCTCGGCATCGGTTACCGCGCTGACCTGATGCGGTGCGCCGCGATAGTCGCCGACCAGCTCGACGCCTGCCATCGGCTTGCCGTCCACCAGCACGCGCACCGGCAGCGGCTTGCCGGGGCCGACCTTGAGCGGATCGACTTGCGGAACGATGACCAGTTTCAGCGGCTCGAGGTCGGGCAGCTTGGCGCCCTCGCTGTAGATCGCCAGGCTGTACTTGTAGGTGTGCAGCGATTGGGTCGAGTTCGTCACCTGGCTGCGGCCCTGGTTGATCCATTGGCCTTCCGGGGTCTTCGACCAGGCGCCATTGTCCAGGGCCACGCCGAGCACCGCGGGTTTCTTCAAGGGTTGCAGGCGGGCATGGTCAGACAGGCGTTCGACCGTCACCGGAATCATTCGACCTGCCGCGTCATAGGCCCAGGCGCCGCTGATCTTCTCCGCCTTGAAGGCATCGTCCTCGGCGCCATGGCCATAGACGACTTCGATATTGCCGCGGCGCTCTTCGGTCCAGAGACCGTGTGCGAGAGCGCTGCTGCTGGCGAACAGGCCGGCGAGAAGCAGGTAGGCAGGAATGCGCATGTGAATCTCCGATTCAAAGGTTGAGGGTCAGGCTGACGCTGAGATTGCGAGGGTCGCCGGGCATTACCCAGACGTTGTTGAACGAGCGCTCGTAGTACTTGCGGTTGAACAGGTTGTTGAGGTTCAGGCCCAGGTTCAGGTCCTTGGTGGCTTGCCAGCGCGCCAGCAGATCGACCGTGGTATAGGCCGGCAGCTCGAAATCGCTGCCGGTCTGCCCGGAGCGATCGCCGACGTAATTGACTGCGGCACCGAGTTCCGAGCCCTGCAGCGAGCCACCCTGGAACTGGTAGACGCTCATCAAACTGGCGCTGTTGCGGGCGATGCCGAGCAGATCGCTGCCCTCGGGGATGCTGGTGTCCTTGGTCACCTCAGCGTCGATGTAGGCGTAGGCGCCAATCACCCGTAGGGCATCGGTGAGCTGGCCGCTGACCTGCAGGTCCAGGCCCTGGCTGCGCGCCTTGCCGGCGGCGATGCTGTCGCCGGGATTGTTCGGGTCGGCGGTCAGCACGTTTTCCTTGTCGATATGGAACAACGCCACGGTGGCGCCGAGGCGGCTGTCGAGCAGGTCGAGCTTGAGGCCGGTTTCGTAGCCGAGACCCTTCTCCGGTTTGAATACCTGACCCTGGGCGCCGATGGCATTGGGTTTGAACGACATCGAGGCATTGGTGAACACGCCGACCTCTGGCGTCAGCTGATAGAGCACACCCGCGCGCGGGGTGGCGACATCCTTGCTCTGCTCGTTGCTGACGCGGCTACTGCGGTTCAGTGCGGTCTGCTCGAAACGCTCCAGACGCACGCCGAGCAGGCCGCTCCAGCGCTCGTTGAAACTGATCTGATCCTGCAGGTTGAGGGCGTAGCTTTCGGTGTGCTCGTGGAAGTCGTTGGGATTGACGATGGGTGGTTTCGGTTGCCCATAGATCGGGTTGTAGATGTCCTGGCCATAGCCCAGGCCGGTAACGCTTTGTGGGTACTTCTGGCTGTTGCGATAGTTCTCGTACTCCAGCCCAAGCAGCGTCTGATGTTGCCAGCCGGCCAGCTCGAACTGCCCATGCAGCTCGGCCTGGGTGATGCTGTCGTTCCACTCGAAGCTGCGCTCGCGATAGAAGCGCGTGACCTGGTCGCCAATCAGGCGCGACGGCTCCGAGCTGTTGCCGTCCAGCGTGCCCTGGCTGTAATGGCTGGCCAGGCGCAGCTTCCAGGCATCGTTCAGATAATGCTCGAGGCTGACTTGCAGCAGCTGATTGTCGTTGCGGATCTTGCCGTCGTTGGGCTCGCCGAGAAAGGTCGAGCGCTTGACCGCGCCCATCTTGCCGTCGACGGCGGGAATGCCACGGTCGAACACCGAGTCGGTGCGCGAGAACTCGCTGTCGATCATCAGCAGGGTATCGGGCGACAGCTGCCAGCTGAAGGTCGGGTTGATGATCTGTCGCTGGTTGCCGACGTGATCGCGAAAGCTGCCGTTGTCTTCGACTGCCAGGTTGACCCGCGAAAGCAGGGTGCCGTCCTCGTTCAGCGGCGTATTGACGTCGAGGCTGCTGCGGTAGCGATCCCAGCGTCCGGCGCTGGCCTTGAACTGGGTGAAGGGCTCCAGTTGTGGGCGCTTGGTGACGATGTTGACCAGCCCGCCTGGATCGCCGCGGCCGTACAGGGCTGCCGCCGGCCCCTTGAGCACTTCCAGGCGCTCGATGGCCGCTGCGTCCGGCGAGCTGTAGCTGCCGCGGTTGATGGCAAAACCATTGCGGTACAGCTCGCTGGTGGTGAAGCCGCGCACGCTGTAGTTGAGGAAGGTCAGGCCGCCGAAGTTGTTCTGCCGCGAGACGCCGCCAGCGAAATCCAGGGCGCGGTCGATACGGCTACTGCCGAGATCGTCCAGCACCTGGGCGGGGACCACGCTGATGGCCTGGGGAATTTCGCTGATCGGTGTGTCGGTGCGGGTGGCGCTGGATGAGCGTTTGGCACGGTAGCCCTGCACCGGCCCATCGGCTTGTTCGCTGGGGGCGCTGATGATGCTGTCAGCCAGTTGGGCCGGAGATTCGGCGGCAAGAGCGCAGGGTGTTAACAGGCTGCCGGCAAGCAAGGCGGTAGTGACGCGCAAGGGGGAAGTCTCCGGATGATTGTGATTAATGTAATAACATTACAATAAACTCAATCGAGAAAAGTTCCCACTTGAAATTGTTCGCCGATCAGTTGCCGTTAACGGGGGGGCGAATACCTATCTCGGCGGTCAGCTGCAGCGGTTTGCCGTTGCGCAACACGTCGATGTGGATCTTGTCGCCTGGTTTGGTACGCGCGACCTGATTCATCGAGCGGCGACCGTCGCTGGCCGGCTCGCCATCGATGCTGAGAATCAGGTCGCCAGGCTGCAGGCCGGCTTTCTGCGCCGGGCCGTCGCGATAGACACCGGCGACGACGATGCCGGGGCGGCCATCGAGGCCGAAGGACTCGGCCAGCTCTGGCGTCAGTGGTTGCACCTCGACACCGAGATAGCCGCGAATCACCTTGCCGTGTTCGATGATCGCCTGCATCACTTCCATGGCCAGTTTCACCGGGATGGCGAAGCCGATGCCCTGCGAGCCGCCGGACTTGGAAAAGATCGCCGTGTTGATGCCCACCAGGTTGCCGTGCGCATCGACCAGCGCGCCGCCGGAGTTGCCCGGGTTGATCGCCGCATCGGTCTGGATGAAGTCTTCGTAGGTGTTGAGGCCCAGCTGGTTGCGCCCGGTGGCGCTGATGATACCCATGGTCACGGTCTGGCCGACGCCGAAAGGGTTGCCGATGGCCAGGGTCACATCGCCGATGCGAATGCTGTCGGAGCGCCCCAGGGTGATCGCCGGGAGATTGGGCAGGTCGATCTTCAATACGGCCAGGTCGGTTTCCGGGTCGCTGCCGATCACCCGTGCCAGGGTTTCGCGGCCGTCCTTGAGGGCGACGACGATCTGGTCGGCGCCGCTGACCACGTGATTGTTGGTCAGCAGATAGCCTTCACGGCTCAACAGTACGGCCGAGCCGAGGCTCGACTCCATGCGCTGCTGACGTGGCAGGTTGTCGCCGAAGAAACGGCGGAAGGTCGGATCTTCGAACAGCGGATGAGTCGGTTTGCTCACCAGTTTGGTGGTGTACAGGTTGGCCACTGCTGGCGATGCGGTATCGACTGCCTCGGAGTAGGACACCGGGCCTTCCTGCAGGCGGCTGTAGAGCGGTGCCTGTACCAGCTGCACGTCCTGGCGTGGCAAGCCGACCCACTCCGGGTAGCGCTGGATCAGCAGCAGTGCGAACAACACACCGACCAGCAGGGGCCAACCGAGAAAACGCAGTGCCTGGGGCATCGAGACAATCCTGAGGGTTGCGGGGGCCAAATCCGGCCCTTAAGGTGGCGCATTATAGTGAGGCGCTCGCCAATTAGGCAGCGGCCCGCAACAGCTTGTGAGGAATCTTCATGGCCATTGCCCTGTCCACGCTAGTGGAAGAAGCAGATGCTTTTCTGAACGCGTCACGCATCAGCGATTACTGCCCTAACGGGCTGCAGGTCGAGGGGCGTCCGCAGGTCAGTCGTATCGTCAGCGGCGTCACCGCCAGCCAGGCTCTGATCGAAGCCGCCATCGACGCCGAGGCCGATGTGCTGCTGGTGCATCACGGCTATTTCTGGAAGGGTGAAAACCCCTGCGTCACCGGCATGAAACAGCGTCGTCTGAAAGCGTTGCTGGCTCATGACATCAGCTTGCTGGCCTATCACCTGCCGCTCGACGTTCATCCCGAAGTGGGCAATAACGTGCAGCTCGCTCGGCAGTTAGGCATCGTCGTCGAGGGCCCGCTGGAGCCGGAAAATCCGCGCACCGTTGGTCTCGTTGGCTCGCTGGAGGAGCCGATGAGCGCGGCCGACTTCGCCCGGCACGTGCAGCAAGCGCTGGGGCGTGAGCCGCTGCTGGTCGAGGGCGACGGGCTGATCCGGCGCGTCGGCTGGTGCACGGGTGGCGGGCAGGGCTATATCGACCAGGCGATTGCTGCCGGTGTCGACCTTTACCTGACCGGCGAAGCCTCCGAGCAGACTTTCCACAGCGCACGTGAGAATGGCGTGAGCTTCATCGCTGCCGGCCATCACGCCACCGAGCGCTACGGCGTGCAGGCGCTGGGGGATTATCTGGCGCGGCGTTTCGCCCTCGAACACCTGTTCATCGACTGCCCCAACCCGATCTGAATCACCCGCACGGGCAGGCATAACGCTAGATCGTTTCGGTCTAACCGGCGTCCTGAGTATAAGCAGACGCTGTGATAGAGTGCGCGCTCGTCCACGGCCCGCCGGCCCCATAACAGCAATCCGTGAGTAGCCATGCTCGACAAATTGACCCATCTGAAGCAGCTGGAGGCGGAAAGCATCCACATCATTCGTGAAGTGGCCGCCGAATTCGACAACCCGGTGATGCTCTATTCCATCGGCAAGGATTCAGCCGTGATGCTGCACCTGGCCCGCAAGGCGTTCTTCCCTGGCAAGTTGCCGTTCCCGGTGCTGCACGTCGATACCCGCTGGAAGTTCCAGGAGATGTATCGCTTTCGCGAGAAGATGGTCAGTGAATATGGCCTGGAACTGCTGACCCACATCAACCCCGATGGTGTGGCGCAGGACATGAACCCCTTCACCTACGGTAGTGCCAAGCACACCGACGTGATGAAGACCGAAGGCCTCAAGCAGGCGCTGGACAAGTACGGTTTCGACGCCGCCTTCGGTGGCGCGCGCCGCGACGAAGAGAAGTCGCGCGCCAAGGAGCGCGTGTATTCCTTCCGCGACAGCAAGCACCGCTGGGACCCGAAGAACCAGCGTCCGGAGCTGTGGAACGTCTACAACGGCAAGGTCAAGAAGGGCGAGTCGATCCGCGTCTTCCCGCTGTCGAACTGGACCGAGCTGGACATCTGGCAATACATCTACCTGGAGCAGATCCCGATCGTGCCGCTGTACTTCGCTGCCGAGCGCGAAGTGATCGAGAAGAACGGCACGCTGATCATGATCGACGACGAGCGCATCCTCGAGCACCTGTCCGATGAAGAGAAGGCGCGCATCACCAAGAAGATGGTGCGTTTCCGTACCCTCGGCTGCTACCCGCTGACCGGCGCGGTGGAGTCCACGGCGCTGACCCTGCCTGAAATCATCCAGGAGATGCTCCTGACCCGTACTTCCGAGCGCCAGGGCCGCGTGATCGATCACGATGCCGCCGGGTCGATGGAAGAAAAGAAACGTCAGGGCTATTTCTGAGGATCGCGCACCATGAGTCACCAATCCGATTTGATCGGCCAGGACATTCTCGCTTACCTGGCCCAGCACGAGCGCAAGGAACTGCTGCGCTTTCTTACCTGCGGCAACGTCGACGACGGCAAGAGCACCCTGATCGGCCGTCTGCTGCACGACTCCAAGATGATCTACGAGGATCACCTGGAAGCCATCACCAAGGATTCGAAGAAAGTCGGCACCACCGGCGATGACATCGACCTGGCACTGCTGGTCGACGGCCTGCAGGCCGAGCGCGAGCAGGGCATCACCATCGATGTGGCCTACCGCTATTTCTCCACCGCCAAGCGTAAGTTCATCATCGCCGACACCCCCGGCCATGAGCAGTACACGCGCAACATGGCCACCGGCGCTTCGACCTGCGACCTGGCGATCATCCTGATCGATGCCCGCTACGGCGTGCAGACCCAGACCAAGCGCCATAGCTTCATCGCCTCCCTGTTGGGCATCAAGCACATCGTCGTCGCCGTCAACAAGATGGATCTGAAGGACTTCGATCAAGGTGTGTTCGAGCAGATCAAGGCCGACTACCTGGCCTTCGCCGAGAAGATCAACCTGCGTCCGACCACCCTCGAGTTCGTGCCGATGTCGGCGCTCAAGGGCGACAACGTGGTCAACAGGTCCGAGCGCTCGCCCTGGTACACCGGCCAGTCGCTGATGGAAATTCTCGAGACCGTCGAGGTCGCTGGCGACCGCAATTTCGATGACCTGCGCTTCCCGGTGCAGTACGTCAACCGTCCGAACCTGAACTTCCGCGGTTTCGCCGGCACCCTGGCCAGCGGCGTCGTGCGCAAGGGCGACGAGGTCATGGCGCTGCCTTCGGGCAAGACCAGCAAGGTCAAGTCCATCGTCACCTTCGAGGGCGAACTGGAACATGCCGGCCCGGGCCAGGCCATTACCCTGACCCTGGAAGACGAGATCGACGTGTCGCGCGGCGACATGCTGGTGCATGCCGACAACCGTCCGCAGGTCACCGACAGCTTCGAGGCCATGCTGGTATGGATGGGCGAAGAGCCGATGCTGCCGGGCAAGAAGTACGACATCAAACGTGCGACCAGCTACGTGCCAGGCTCGATCCCGAGTATCGTGCATCGTGTCGACGTGAATACCCTGGAGCAGGGCGCGGCCAGCGAGTTGAGGCTCAACGAAATCGGCCGGGTCAAGGTGGCGCTGGATGCGCCGATCGCCCTGGATGGTTACGAGTACAACCGCACCACCGGCGCCTTTATCATCATCGATCGCCTGACCAACGGCACCGTCGGTGCCGGCATGATCATCGCCGACCCGGTCGCCCATGGCGGCGGTCAGCATGGCCGCCTGGCCCATGTGTCGACCGAGGAGCGTGCTTCGCGCTTCGGTCAGCAGCCGGCCACCGTGTTGTTCAGTGGTCTGTCTGGCGCGGGCAAGAGCACCCTGGCCTACGCCGTGGAGCGCAAGCTGTTCGACATGGGCCGTGCCGTGTACGTGCTTGATGGCCAGAACCTGCGCCATGACCTGAACAAGGGCCTGCCGCAGGATCGCGCCGGCCGCGCCGAGAACTGGCGCCGCGCCGCCCATGTGGCGCGTCAGTTCAACGAGGCCGGCATGATCGCCCTGGCCGCCTTTGTCGCTCCGGATGCCGAAGGTCGCGAGCAGGCCAAGGCGCTGATCGGTGCCGAACGCCTGGTTACCGTCTACGTCCAGGCCTCGCCGCAGATCTGCCGCGAGCGTGACCCGCAGGGGCTGTACGCCGCCGGTGGTGACAATATCCCGGGCGAAGGCTTCCCCTACGACGTGCCGCTGGATGCCGATCTGGTGATCGACACCCAGACGCAGTCGGTCGAGGAGGGGGTCAAGGCGGTGCTGGATCTGCTGCGTAACCGCGGCGCGATCTGACGTTCTTGCGCTGAACGAGAAGCCCTGCAGTGATGCGGGGCTTTTTCATTCCCGGCTACGCGCGGAGCCGACGATCTTTACCTAATAAAAAGGTTCTTCGCATTTCCGCGAGGAGGATACGCTTGACACCGGGCTGGCAATTACGTGTGAGCTTTCGATGACTTGGCACTCTCCATTCACACACCGCCTGGCCTGATGGGTTTCGCCCCTTACGGGCGAGTCACTTTCTCTTGCTTGCCCAAGAGAAAGTAACCAAAGAGAAGGGCACCCCGACATCCGGCCCCGGCTGCGCCGGGGTTCCCTCGTTCCATCACCACTCCAGGGGCCCGCCACGAAGGGCCATCCCTGGCCCATCGTGGCTCTCGCGACATCCATGTCGCTCAACCCCTTACGTGGCGATTCCACTCGGCCTCCTGGAGGGGACTTGGGCGTCGCCTGCGTGATCGGTGCCTAAAAGCAAAAACAGACACCGTCGAGCTTGAGCCTGAGGAAATCTTTGCAAGCTCGCGACCTGGCCCCCTTCAGGAGGCCGAGTGGAGGTGCTGCGTAGGGGAGCGAGCCGCATGGATGCGGCGAGAGGCTTAATGGGCCAGGGATGGCCCATGTAAGCCGGCCCCCGGAGCGGCGCCGGAACGAGGGAAGTTTCGCGCAGCGAAACCCGGATGTCGGGGTGCCCTTCTTTGGCACACCTTTCTTGGGCAAGCAAGAAAGGTGTGGCGCCCGGAAGGGGCGCAACCCAAACGTTCAGGCGACGCGGTAATGGATAGTGCTAGGTCAGTAAGTGATACGCACACAAACTTGCCAGTCCGGTGTGTCAACCCGCACTTTCTCCAAACTATGCGAAGAACCATAAAAAAGCCCCGCAATCGCGGGGCTCGGTATTTCTGGCTGGCGGGTTACTTCTTCAGTCCGTAGCTCTCGTCGAGCATGCCGGGGCCGTCGCTTTTCGGCGCGTAGTCCTTGGGCATCTCGTGGTTCTTCGGCGGAGTCAGGCGCTCGCGCTTTTCGCCGGCTTCTGTGCTGTTCAGGGTGGCTAGCAGGCGCTGACGGGTCAGCTCATCCAGGGCCAGGCGGTTGGCACCGTCGGACAGGTGCTCCTGCACGTCCTGGTAGCTCTGGGTGAGTTTCTTCACCAGGCTGGCGGTGGTGTTGAAGTGGGTCACCACTTCGTTCTGGTAGGCCTCGAAGCGTGCCTGCATTTCATCCATCTGCCGCTGCGTACGGCCCGGTGCAGCATTGGGGGCCAGGCGGGCGAGCAGAAAGCCCACGGCGATGCCGACCACCAGGGTCAGGGCGGGTATCAACCAGGCTGTAACGGTCTGTTCCACGAGTCCTTCCTCTCAAAACGGCTTTGCTTTACGTTAGCGGCTCGAACCTGCGCTGTATACGTTTACCTCGCAGGCAGTTTGCTAGACGAGTCGACCCGTTGCGGGGTCACGGAGTTCAGTGTTGCTCAGTCGCGAAACCCCTCTTTTCATTCAAGGCCCGGTGGGTCAACTCGAAGCCCTTCTGCTGGAAGTAGCGGACGCCCGAGGCGTCGCGCTGGTCTGTCATCCCAACCCGGTACAGGGCGGCACCATGCTCAACAAGGTGGTGAGCACCTTGCAGCGCACCGCGCGTGACTGTGGTTATCACACATTGCGTTTCAATTATCGCGGTGTTGGCGCCAGTGCCGGCAGCCACGATATGGGTACCGGCGAGGTGGACGACGCCGAAGCGGTGGCCGCTTGGCTCAACGAGGAGTACCCGAATCTGCCCATCACCTTGCTCGGCTTTTCTTTCGGTGGTTTCGTCGCTGCTGCGCTGGGTGCGCGCTTGGAAGCGCAGGGCCAGGTGCCGAGCAAGCTGTTTATGGTGGCGCCGGCGGTGCATCGCCTGACCGCCGAGACGCCGCCGGCCAGCCAGTGCCCGCTGGTGGTGATCCAGCCCGATGCCGACGAAGTGGTTGAGCCACAGGCCGTATATGACTGGTCGGCCAATCTCGGGCGTGCCCATGAGCTGCTGAAAGTGGCAGAATGCGGTCACTTTTTTCACGGCAAGCTGACGGATCTGAAGGATCTGCTGTTGCCTCGCCTGTAAGCCTTTCAGCCATTTCTAAGCGAACGTCATGACCACCCGTATCCTTACCGGTATCACCACCACCGGCACACCGCACCTGGGTAACTACGCTGGCGCCATCCGCCCGGCCATCGTTGCCAGTCGCGACCCGCAGATGGACTCCTTCTACTTCCTCGCCGACTACCACGCGCTGATCAAGTGCGATGATCCGGCGCGCATCCAGCGCTCGCGCCTGGAAATCGCAGCCACCTGGCTGGCGCTGGGCCTGGATACCGACAAGGCGACCTTCTACCGCCAGTCCGACATCCCCGAGATTCCCGAGCTGTGCTGGCTGCTCACCTGCGTCGCCGGCAAGGGCCTGCTCAACCGTGCCCACGCCTACAAGGCGTCGGTGGACAAGAACGTCGAACAGGGCGAAGACCCGGATGCCGGCGTGACCATGGGCCTGTTCAGCTATCCGGTGCTGATGGCGGCGGACATCCTCATGTTCAACGCGCAGAAGGTGCCGGTCGGTCGTGACCAGATCCAGCACGTGGAGATGGCCCGCGATATCGGTCAGCGCTTCAACCATCTGTTCGGCAAGGGCAAGGATCTGTTCGTCCTGCCCGAGGTGGTGATCGAGGAAGAGGTGGCTACGCTGCCCGGCCTCGACGGGCGCAAGATGAGCAAGAGCTATGACAACACCATCCCGCTGTTCGGCACTGCCAAGCAGCTCAAGGAGGCCGTGGCGCGCATCGTCACCGACTCCAGGCTGCCGGGTGAGCCCAAGGATGCCGAGGGTTCGCACCTGTTCACCCTGTACCAGGCCTTCGCCAGCCACGCGCAGCAGGCCGAGTTCCGTGCCGAGCTGGAAGGTGGCCTGGCCTGGGGCGAGGCGAAGAACCGTCTGTACCAGCTGCTCGAAGACACCCTGGGCGAGGCGCGCGAGCGCTACAACGCGCTGATCGCTCGGCCGGCCGATCTGGAGGACATTCTCCTCGCTGGTGCAGCCAAGGCACGCAAGATCGCCACGCCGTTCCTCGGCGAGTTGCGCGAGGCCGTGGGCCTGCGCTCGTTCCGTGAACAGGTGCAAGTCGCTGCTGGCGAGAAGAAGAAAGCCGCCAAGAGCGCACGCTTCGTCAGCTTCCGCGATGAAGACGGCAGCTTCCGCTTCCGTCTGCTCGATGCCGATGGCGAGCAACTGCTGCTGTCGAAATCCTTCGCCGATGGCAAGTCGGCCGGCATGATCAACAAGCGCCTGCAATCCGGCGAGCCGCTGGATGTGCGCGCCGAAGGCCAGGTGTTCTCGGTCTGGGTCGACGGTGAAAGCGTGGCGAGCAGCCCAGAGTTCGCCGATGGCCTGGCGCTGGAAGATGCCATCGCCCGTCTGCGTGAGGCGTTGGCGCCGCAGGAATGAAGTAGCCCGGATGCAATCCGGGGCGAGCATCGCCAGTATCCCCCGGATTGCATCCGGGCTACGGCCATGATTGCCAATCAACGGGGGCGTCGCTAAAGTGACGCCCCCGTTTTTACTTGCCCGGCTAACGAATCATGACCCCCTTAGAGCGTTATCAGGCCGATCTCAAGCGGCCCGACTTCTTCCATGATGCGGCCCAGGAAAATGCCGTCCGCCATCTGCAGCGTCTGTACGACGATCTGATCGCGCGTGAGCAGGGCAAATCCGGGCTGATGGGCAAGCTGTTCGGCAAGAAGCCGCAGGGGCCGGTCAAGGGCCTGTATTTCTGGGGTGGTGTCGGGCGCGGCAAGACCTACCTGGTCGACACCTTCTTCGATGCGCTGCCGTTCGAGCAGAAGATGCGCACCCACTTCCACCGCTTCATGAAGCGCGTGCACGAGGAAATGAAGACCCTCAAGGGCGAGAAGAACCCGCTGACCATCATCGGCAAGCGCTTCGCCGACGAGGCGCGGGTGATCTGCTTCGATGAGTTCTTCGTCAGCGATATCACCGATGCCATGATTCTCGCCACGCTGATGGAAGAGCTGTTCAAGAACGGTGTTTCTCTGGTGGCCACTTCCAACATCGTGCCGGACGGCCTGTACAAGGACGGCCTGCAGCGCGCGCGCTTCCTGCCGGCCATCGCCCTGCTCAAGGAACACACCGATATCGTCAACGTCGACAGCGGCGTCGACTATCGCCTGCGCGCGCTGGAGCAGGCCGAGCTGTTCCATTTCCCGCTTGGCCAGGCAGCTGAAGACAGCCTGCGCAAGAGCTTCCAGAGCCTGCTGCCGGACTGCACGCACATGGTGGAGAACGAGGCGCTGATGATCGAGAACCGCGCGATTCACGCCGTGCGGGTGTGCGAGGACGTGGCCTGGTTCGAGTTCCGCGAGCTCTGCGACGGCCCGCGCAGCCAGAACGACTACATCGAGCTGGGCAAGATCTTCCATGCGGTGATCCTGGCCAATGTCGAGCAGATGAGCGTGGCCAAGGACGACATGGCGCGCCGCTTCATCAACCTGGTGGATGAGTTCTACGACCGTAACGTCAAGCTGATCATCTCTGCCGAGGTGGAGCTCAAGGACCTCTATACCGGCGGCCGCCTGAGCTTCGAGTTCCAGCGTACGTTGAGCCGTCTGCTGGAAATGCAGTCGCACGAGTTCCTTTCGCGCCCACACCGGCCCTGAAAACCAGCGCCCGCCCTGTCCGGGGTGGGCGTTGCGTGATCACTGTGGCAGCCAGCTACGCCATAGCTCCAGCGTCTGCGCTCCGTGCTCGACGATCAGTTCACCGCCATAGGTGACGATCAGCAGCGCCACGATCATCACCGTCATCGGCAGGATCCAGCGCTCATAGCGGTAGTAGAAACCCTTGTCGCGCACCTCCTCGTTGGCGGCGGCGATTTCCGCCTCGCCCACCACCTGTCTGGCCAGCAGGTGGTTGAGCGCCACCGGCGGTGACAGGTAGGCCAGTTCCATGGCCGTCAGGGCGATCATCCAGAAATGCACCGGGTGAATGCCGTTGGCATAGGCGATCGGCGCAATGGTGGCCGATACCAGGATCACCACGCCAAAGGCGTCCATCACCATGCCGATCAGGAACAGCACCACCATCAAGGCGGTCAGTGCCAGCCAGATGCTCTGGAAGTCCTGCGGGATCAGCTCCATGAGGCCGGAACGTTCGATCACCCCGCCAGTGGATACCGACAAGGCCATCAGCAGGGTCAGTGCACCGATATGGCCGACGGTGTCGTAAGTGGCGGCGCCCACGGCCTGGGTGAAGTTGCGCTGGCTGTTGCCCTGATCGTTCTCGAGGGGGCGGGCGCTTGGAGCTTCCACCAGTGATTCGCCGCGCAGCTTGTCGAAGATCAATACCACCAGCAGGATGACCGGCAGCATCACCGGTGCCGTGAACTCGTTCAGGCGGGTGTCGAGCAGGTAGCTGTAGACCCAGACCACCACGATGGCGATGAGAATGTAGGGGGCCACCGGCACCACAGCGCGGGCCATGGCGGGTATGGCATCACGTGGGTGGGCGATGTTGATTGGCTGCTGGCGCAGCACCTGCGAGGCGATGAAGAACAGCGACGAGGTCAGGACGAAAACGGCGATCCCCCAGTTGTACAGTTCGGCCGTGGTCACCTGCTTGTTCAGTGCGGCGACCACCACGATCAGCAGGCAGGGGCGCAGTACCACACCGAGCGAGCCGGACATCGCCGAGACGGCCAGGGCGAATTGGCGGCGCCCCCCGGAAAGCAGCACTTCGCGGTAGATGATGGCCCCGGCGGCGATGACGAAGATGCCCGAGGCGCCCGTGTAGGCGGTCGGCACGGCGGCGCCGATCAGCAGGATCCAGGTCAGCAGCTCCGGCGACAGGCGCCAGGGGCGAACCAGATCGAGGAAACGGTCGACCACGTTGGTCTGCTTGAGCAGCATGCCGGCCCAGATGAACAGGGCCAGGTTGAGGAAGATGCCCGACAGCTCGACGAGCTGGCCCAGGTAGATGGCGATGCCGCCATAGTGACCCTGCAGCGAGAACGAGGTGAAGGAGCTGATCGCCATGATGGCGTAGAGCGGTGTGGAGAGCAGTGCCAACCCCAGGTTGCCGCCAGGTTCGGCGTCTGCCGGTGGTTTCACCAGGTGGTAGGTGCTGATCAGGCACAGACAGCTGAACAGCGCGATCCACAAGCCATTGAGATAGGGCCTGCTCAGTGGCAGGTCGGCGTTGAGCAGGGTATGCAGGTAATGGCTGCAGGAAAACACCAGCAAGGCGTTGGCGATGAGCATGCCGGTAGCCGAGACGCGATGATCGAGGCGGGTCTTGGCGGGGCGCAGCGAGATGTGATGACGGCGCAGGGTGGTGGTGACACCGGCGATGCTTATGAGCAGCAGCAGGAGCAGGGCGCGGTTGTCGGTGCCGAAGCGGAAGATGCCGAAGAACGAGGTCTCCAGGCTGCGGAACAGTTTCAGTTCAGGCGTCATGTGCGCGACGACGGCCGCGTACAGCGTATGCTGCTGCGCGCAGAGTTGAGCGGCACGTTCCAGGGCGCTGCGCTGCGCTTGCGGATCGACCTCGGTAGCATCGAACAGGTCGTCGATATCGCTGCTGGCCTGGGCCGGTTGCCTGGCCAGCACAGCATCGATGTCGGGGGTGGGGTCGCAGGTCGGGGTCACCGGGTCGGCGCGCAGCATGAAGTACTGCACGCCGGCCGCCGGATCACCGAACAGGCGCTCGCCCATGCGCAGAAGTTGGCCATGGAGCATTTCTCCGGTGCCGATGACCAGGGTGAGGGTCAGCAGAAGGAAGACCGGCAGGGTGGCAAGCCATCGACCAAACAGAGGGCGTTTGAACGTCTGGGCTGGTGCAGGCTGATCAGCGCTGGTCATGGTCGAGGCAATAGGCATGGCAGGCTCTACGGTCAAGGCGGAGTACGGGGCGTGCACGCCCCGTTTCGTTATTGTTATTCGAGGTTCTGGGCGCACTCGGCATCGGCTGAGTCGATCTGGCAGCGCACGCGCTTCATCACCGCCATCATGCGTTTGTCATAGATGCCTTCCTCGGTCAGCGAAATGCGCGCCTCACGCAGCATCACGCTGTACTTCTCCATGTCCTCGGGCGGAATGTCGATCCAGTAGTGACCGTCGATCTCGCTTTCCGATTGCGTGATGATGTCCATGGCGCGGCTGTACTGGCTGAGGGCGAACTCGCGTGATTGCTGCCCGAAGCCTTCGGGGAATCGCTCAGGACGGATGACCAGTTGGTAGGTCAATTGCAGTACGGGGAAGCGCGCCACGCCGCCGCGTTCACCCATGCCCTTCTGCAGTTCCAGCGGTTTGTAGGCCGCCGCCGGCGCGCCGACCACATCCACCGAGCCGTTATTGAATTTGCCGGCGAAGTTGGTGACATCGGAGGCGACTGGCTGGGCGCCGATGCGTTGCACCATCTTCGCCTGTGCATTGTCGTAGTCCATGATCGCGAACTTCTTGCCCGACAGTTTGCTGATGTTGTCGATGGTGCGGTCGTTGACGAACAGGTAGGCCGCGCCCATGGGCACGATGCCCGCCACTTCGTAGGGGCCGCTGGTCATGAACTTGCTGGCCTTCGGCGAGCTCAGGGTGGTGATCACCGTTTCCAGCGCCTGGTAGCTGGGCAGGGCGCCCAGTGCTTCCAGGCTGCCGGTAAAACCGTTGAACTGACGGGCGCGCAAGCCCATGATCATCACGCCATCGCATTGCCCGGCCTTGAAGTCTTCTGCGGCGATTTTCTCGTCGGTGTAGGGCTTGAGCTCGAGGCTGGCGCCGAAATGGTTGGCAGCCAGTTGGTAGTCCTTCATCAGGCTGTAGATGTCGCCCTGGGCACCGAGGATGTCGAACACGCAGATCCTCTGGGCGAAGGCCTGCGGGGTAGCGCCCAATGCCAGGCAGAGCAGAGCGGGGGCGGCGAGGTGGGAACACTTCATGGCGGATACTCCGGGTCATGCCGCTGAGGCGGGAAGGCTTGTGACGAGCTGACTAGAGCAGGTCGTCGATCTCGATGCCGGTATCGACCGGCTGCTGCTTCTCGTCCCAGAAACGCAGCAGGCCACCGATTGGCGTGCGTGTACCGGCATTGGTCGTCCAGTAGCGATCGGCATTGTTCATGACGGTGCTGCTGCTGATGGCATCGACCTGGGCATACGACTCGTTGAGCGTGAAGCTGCTGTTCGCCGCCTCGGTCGAGCCGAAGGCCCTCAGCGCGCTGCGCAGGTGCTGCTCATCGTTCTTCGCCGTGGCGGAGATCACGTAGAGGGCGTGGGCCAGGCGTACGCCGCGCCGCTCACCGATCTGTCGCGACTGCTCGAGCACCTGCCAGGGATTCTGCCCCTCACCGCTGCCCGGCAGCATGTTCCAGACCAGGGCACGCGACGCCATCGGGGCACCCCACCACTTCTCGTTGTCCAGGCAGGTCATGGCGCGCTCGGTCTTGGCCGCGATGTCCTTGGGCACGCCGACGGCGTTCTGCGAGTTGATGTCGTTCTGGATGGCTTGCAGGCCCTGGATCAGGCCCAGCAGGTAGATCAGTTCGTCGATGTCCTGGTCGAAAGTCGGGCAGCTGTCGCCGATGCGGATGTCGAAGCGCTGCTCGTAGTAGTTGGCGAAGTTCCGGTACGACTGGTATTGGCGTCGTGCCGCCAGCTCGGCATAGCGCTTCTGGGTGATGCGTGCATCCTGTGCCTCTTCGACCTGCTTGCTGCGTGAGGCGCGCAGGTAGCGCAGCTCCTGCTCGAAGGCGGTCTGCTCGGCACAGGTAGCGGCGGTGAGGTAGAGCAGGGTCAGCAACTGCTGGTTGTCGGCACCCATGCCGCTGGTGGACTGGATGAGGGGGGCGACGGACGCGCCGGAATAACAGGCCAAGTCGGCGTCATGGCTTTCGAGCATGGGACCGACCAGGTTGTTTTCCATGAAGCGCAGCGATTGGTTGGCGCCGAAGCGTTTGATCGGGGTGCAGGCTGTCAGTAGCACCAGCGATGCAATGGCGCACAGGCGCAGCGCACGAGAGACTCCCATGGCGTTCTCCATCGTTATTGTTGTTGTAGAGGCGCATCCAGCGCACGCTCTTGCGTGTCTGCCACGCGCAGGCGGGCCGACCACGTAAGCACTCTACGGGCAGCGGGTTGGGCTGTTACCCAATCTTCTGGTGGGTGTGGCGGGTTGGTAGACAGATCGTCTAGTGCAAGGCGTTACCGAATCGCCGCAGGCGCGGCGAACGGCGCCTGCGCGATTTCACTGGGGCTGCTGCTGGAACTGGCGGCGGTAGTGGTTGGGGGACAGCCCCGTGTGCTGGCGGAACAGGCGTGCGAAGAAGCTGGCATCGTCGTAGCCGATCTCGTAGCTGACGGTCTTGATGCTCTTGCGGGTGGAGGACAGCAGGCTCTTGGCGGTTTCGATGCGTAGGCGCTGCAGGTAGTGCAGAGGCTTGTCGCCGGTGGCGCTCTGGAAGCGACGCATGAAATTGCGGATGCTCATGCCGTGCTCGCGGGCCACGTCCTCGAAACGGAACTTGTCGGCATAGTGCTCCTCCAGCCAATGCTGGATCTGCAGCACGATGACGTCCTGGTGCAGTTTCTGCCCGCCGAAGCCGATGCGCCCCGGCGTATAGCTGCGCTGTACCTCGTAGAGAATGTCGCGTGCCACGCCCTGGGCCACGCCGGCGCCGCAATAACGCTCGATCAGATAGATATACAGGTCGCAGGCCGAGGTGACGCCGCCTGCGCAGTACAGGTTGTCGGCATCGGACAGGTGCTTGTCCTGATTGAGCAACACCTTGGGGAAACGCTCGGCAAACTCGCGGAAAAAGCGCCAATAGGTGGTCGCCTCCTTGCCGTCGAGCAGTCCCGCTTCGGCCATCCAGAACACCCCGCTGGCTTCGCCGCAGATCGCCGTACCGCTGGCATGTTGGCGTTTGAGCCAGTCCAGTACCTGTGGGTAACGACGACTGAGTGCGTCGAAATCGTCCCAGAAGGCAGGCAGGATGATCACGTCGCAGCTGTCCAGACCGCCGTCTACCGGCACCTTGACCTTGCTGAAGCTGTTTACGGGCAGTCCATCCGGGCTGACCAGATGGATGTCGAACGGTGGTTCAAAGCCCAGGCCCTGCTGCTTGGCATAGCGAATGCCAGCCATGTGGAAGAAGTCCTTGGCTTGCATCAGGGTGGAAGCGAAGACGCCGTCGGTGGCGAGAATGCTGACGCGGCGCAACGCCGTGCGCGGCTCTGGAATAACCATAAGTATTTATTCTTGTTCAAGGCTAAGTGGTCATGCAGCGGCTGGATCGTCTTATTTTTTGGCGCTTGTGTCCAGTGCGACCAAGCGTTTGCTTGGCTAAAGTCGAGGTCATGCTTTTCCTCCCGCCTCAGACACAGGTAGCGCCATGATTCCCAGAACCCTATTCAGCTCCGACCATGAACTGTTTCGCGACAGCGTGCGCAAGTTTCTCGAGCAGGAAGCCGTGCCTTATCACCATCAGTGGGAAAAGGACGGGCATATCGATCGCGCGCTATGGAACAAGGCAGGCGAGGCGGGAATGTTGTGTTCGCATATCCCCGAAGAGTACGGCGGCATGGCGGCCGACTTTCTCTACAGCACCGTGGTGATCGAAGAGATCGGGCGCCTGGGGCTGACCGGCATCGGTTTCTCGCTGCATTCGGACATCGTCGCGCCCTACATCCTGCATTACGGCAGCGAGGCGCAGAAGCAGCACTACCTGCCCAAGCTGGTCAGCGGTGAAATGGTCACGGCCATCGCCATGACCGAGCCGGGCGCCGGCTCCGACCTGCAGGGCGTGAAGACCACCGCCGTGCTCGATGGCGACGAATACGTGATCAATGGCTCGAAGACCTTCATCACCAATGGTTGGCTCGCCGATCTGGTGATCGTGGTGGCCAAGACCGACCCCAAGGCGGGTGCCAAGGGCACCAGCCTGTTCCTGGTAGAAGCCAACACGCCGGGCTTCTCCAAGGGCAAGCGCCTGGAGAAAGTGGGCATGAAGGCGCAGGACACCTCCGAGCTGTTCTTCCAGGACGTGCGCGTGCCCAAGGAGAATCTGCTGGGGCAGCCGGGCATGGGCTTCGCCTACCTCATGCAGGAGCTGCCGCAGGAGCGCCTGACCGTCGGCATCGGCGCCCTGGCTTCGGCGGAGGCCGCGCTGCAGTGGACGCTGGATTACACCCGTGAGCGCAAGGCTTTCGGCAAGGCCGTGGCGGACTTCCAGAACACCCGCTTCAAGCTGGCCGAGATGGCGACGGAGATTCAGGTCGGTCGGGTGTTCATCGACCGCTGTCTGGAACTGCATCTGGCGGGCAAGCTCGATGTGCCGACGGCGGCGATGCTCAAGTACTGGACCACCGATTTGCAGTGCAAGGTGCTCGACGAGTGCGTGCAACTGCACGGCGGCTACGGCTACATGTGGGAATATCCGGTGGCGCGCGCCTGGGCCGATGCGCGGGTGCAGCGCATCTACGCCGGTACCAACGAGATCATGAAGGAGATCATTTCCCGCTCGCTGGTGTAATTCGCGGGGCGAACTCAGGCGTCGCCCTGCGGCTCCAAGGCAGAAATGTCTGGAGAGCTTCATGACCCGATTGAGCGATCTGGCTGCATCCCCGTTCGCGGACTGGGATGGCAGCCCGGCGGCTGCCCGTGAGTTGCAGACGCAACTGGCCCGGCAAGTGCGACTGGAAGACGATTATCCGCCGCTACGTCACCTGGCGGGCGTGGATGTCGGCTTCGAGGAGGGCGGCGCCATCACTCGCGCTGCCGCGCTGCTATTGGACGCCGATACTCTGGAACCGCTGGCCGAATGCGTGGCGCGCATCCCCACCAGCATGCCCTACGTGCCAGGGCTGCTGTCCTTTCGCGAACTGCCGGCCTTGCTTCGAGCATTGGCTGGCCTGCCAGACGAACCTGATCTGATCTTCGTCGACGGCCATGGCATCGCCCACCCGCGCGGCCTGGGCATCGCCGCGCATTTGGGTGTGGTCAGCGGCTTGCCGACCATTGGTGTGGCCAAGAAGATTCTCACGGGGCATCACGCCGAGCTGGCAGAGGCGCGCGGGGCTCGTGTCGAGCTGCTGAACAGGCTGGGCGAGCAAATTGGCTGGGTGCTGCGCAGTAAAGACCGCGTACGACCGCTGATCATCTCGCCGGGCAACCGGGTCAGCCTCGAACGTGCCCCGGAGCTGGTCATGGCCTGTGTCAGGCGCCACCGCCTGCCCGAACCGACTCGCCTGGCTGATCGCCTGGCTTCGCGACGCGATGCCAGGCGCGATCAGCCTTCTCTCTTTTAAGGTGCGGGGTTGGGTTGCGCCTTGTGGATCGCTTCGATAGCCGCGAGCACTTCTTCGGAGAGCTTCAGCTCGGCACTGGCCAGGTTGCTATCCAGTTGCGTCAGGCTGGTGGCGCCGATGATGTTGCTGGTCACGAAGGGCTGCGCGGTGACGAAGGCCAGGGCCATCTGCGCAGGGTCCAGGCCGTGCTCGCGGGCCAGAGCCACGTAACGTGAGCAGGCCGCTTCCGACTGCGGGTTGGTGTAGCGGGCGAAGCGGCTGAACAGGCTGATGCGTGCGCCAGCTGGACGGGCACCACCTTCGTATTTGCCGCTGAGCATGCCGAAGGCCAGCGGTGAGTAGGCCAGCAGGCCGCACTGCTCGCGAATCGCCACTTCCGCCAGGCCCACTTCGAAGCTGCGGTTGAGCAGGTTGTAAGGGTTCTGGATCGACACGGCGCGCGGCCAGCCACGGCTTTCGGCCAGCTGCAGGAATTTCATGGTGCCCCACGGGGTTTCGTTGGACAGGCCGATATGGCGGATCTTGCCGGCCTTGACCTGCTCGTCGAGCACTTCCAGGGTTTCTTCCAGTGGCGTGAACTCAAAGTCCTTGTGCTTGTAGTCGAGCTGGCCGAAGAAGTTGGTCGGGCGTTCCGGCCAGTGCAGTTGGTAGAGGTCGATCCAGTCGGTTTGCAGGCGCTTGAGGCTGGCATCCAGGGCGGCGACGATGTGCTGGCGATTGAATTTCAGCTGGCCGTCGCGGATGTGGCTGATGCCGTTGCCGGGGCCGGCGATCTTGCTGGCAAGCATCCAGTCGGCGCGGTCGCCGCGCTGCTTGAAATAGCTGCCAATGATCTGTTCGGTCTTGCTGTAGGTTTCGGCGCGCGGCGGCACCGGGTACATCTCGGCGGTATCGATGAAGTTGATGCCGCTGGCCTTGGCTCGTTCGATCTGAGCATGGCCTTCGCTCTCGCTGTTCTGCTCGCCCCAGGTCATAGTGCCCAGGCACAGTGCGCTGACATTGAGATCGGTTCGGCCCAGCTTGCGGTATTCCATGGAGTACTCCCTTGGCAAAAGAGTCATACAAGCAGGTTGAAATTTTTTTCGCAATCAGGATAATCCGGCACCTCTTTCTGCGGTGGAAGTGATGCGCCGCCTGCCGAAGAATCTTGCCGTATTGTGGACGCGCTGACCCGAGCCCCCGATAGCGTCCGTATGCGGCTGCCTTTGACTTGTCAAAGTACGCACTATCCAGTAAGATCCGCCGTCTATTTTTGCTGGGCGGCCCCTGAGGCTATAAAGAATGAAAACTTTTACTGCTAAACCGGAAACAGTAAAACGCGACTGGTTCGTCGTTGATGCTGCTGGCAAGACCCTGGGTCGTCTGGCCACCGAAATCGCGAGCCGTCTGCGTGGCAAGCACAAGCCTGAGTACACCCCGCACGTTGATACTGGCGACTACATCGTCGTGATCAATGCCGAGCAGGTGCGTGTAACTGGTGCCAAAGCCAGCGACAAGAAGTACTACTCCCACTCCGGTTTCCCGGGCGGCATCAAAGAGATCAACTTCGAGAAGCTGATCGCTCGTGCTCCTGAGCGCGTGATCGAGACTGCGGTCAAAGGCATGCTGCCGAAGAACCCGCTGGGTCGCGACATGTACCGTAAGCTGAAGGTGTACAAGGGTGCAGTTCACCCGCACACTGCTCAGCAGCCCCAAGAACTGAAGATTTAACGGAATAGTTCATTATGTCGGCGACTCAAAACTACGGCACTGGCCGTCGCAAGACCGCAACCGCGCGCGTTTTCCTGCGTCCGGGTACTGGTAACATCTCGATCAACAATCGCACCCTGGATACCTTCTTCGGTCGCGAAACTGCTCGCATGGTCGTGCGTCAGCCGCTGGAGCTGACCGAGACCGTCGAGAAGTTCGACATCTTCGTCACCGTTGCTGGTGGTGGTGTCAGTGGTCAAGCTGGTGCCATCCGTCACGGTATCACTCGCGCTCTGATCGAGTACGACGAAACCCTGCGCAGCTCGCTGCGTAAAGCCGGTTACGTCACTCGCGACGCCCGTGAAGTCGAGCGTAAGAAAGTCGGTCTGCGTAAAGCGCGTAAGCGTCCGCAGTACTCGAAGCGTTAATCGCGACTACGCTTCCAAAAGCGCCCAGTTTCCTTACGGAGCTGGGCGTTTTTTATGGGCGTGGCAAAGTGCTGCGACAACGTGCCGCAGACGCGCAAGCCGCACGCGTCAAGGCTTTCGCCAGTCTCTTCGGGGGTAATTACCTTGTCAGAAAAGGGGCTTTTCTTTACCATTTGGCGAATTTTTTGCGCGGCCCGATTTTTACTTAGTAGAGGCCTGAACAACAGGCCACAAAGCTGATGGGAGACGACTGAATGAGCAATGACGGCGTGAATGCAGGCCGGCGTCGCTTCCTGGTTGCAGCCACCTCCGTGGTGGGTGCAGCAGGAGCGGTAGGTGCTGCGACTCCGTTCGTGGGGTCATGGTTCCCCAGTGCCAAGGCCAAAGCGGCCGGTGCACCGGTGAAGGTGAACGTCAGCAAGATCGAGGCAGGTCAGCAGATGGTTGCTGAGTGGCGCGGTCAGCCGGTGTTCATCGTGCGCCGTACCGAGGAGATCCTGGCCAACCTGACCAAGATCGAAGGCGGCTTGGCCGACCCCGAATCCGCTGCCTCGGTGCAGCCGGCGTACGTGGACAAGAAGACCCGTTCGATCAAGTCGGAGCTGCTGGTGCTGGTCGGCCTGTGCACCCATCTGGGTTGTGCGCCGTCCTTCCGCCCGGAAGTGGCCCCGGCCGACCTCGGCCCGGATTGGGTCGGCGGCTATTTCTGCCCCTGCCACGGTTCGCGTTACGACCTCGCTGGACGCGTTTACAAGTCCCAGCCGGCACCGTTGAACCTGCCAGTGCCGCCGCACACCTACGAGACGGATGATGTGATCATCATCGGTGTGGACCAGGAGAACGCCTGATGAGCAAATTCATGGAATGGGTGGATGCGCGCTTCCCCGCCACCAAGATGTGGGAAGACCATCTCTCCAAGTACTACGCCCCGAAGAACTTCAACTTCTTCTATTTCTTCGGCTCGCTGGCTCTGCTGGTGCTGGTCAACCAGATCGTTACCGGTATCTGGCTGACCATGAGCTTCGAACCTTCGGCTGAAGGCGCGTTCGCCTCCGTCGAATACATCATGCGTGACGTCGAGTACGGCTGGATCCTGCGCTACCTGCACTCCACCGGCGCCTCTGCGTTCTTCGTGGTGGTCTACCTGCACATGTTCCGCGGTCTGCTCTACGGCTCCTACCAGAAGCCGCGCGAGCTGGTGTGGATCTTCGGCATGCTGATCTACCTGGTGCTGATGGCCGAAGCCTTCATGGGCTACCTGCTGCCCTGGGGCCAGATGTCCTACTGGGGCGCCCAGGTGATCATCTCGCTGTTCGGTGCCATTCCGGTCATCGGCGACGACCTGACCCAGTGGATCCGTGGTGACTACCTGATCTCCGGTATCACCCTGAACCGCTTCTTCGCCCTGCACGTGATCGCCCTGCCGATCGTTCTGCTTGGCCTGGTCGTACTGCACATCCTGGCGTTGCACGAAGTCGGTTCGAACAACCCGGACGGCGTCGACATCAAGAAGCACAAGGACGAGAACGGTGTGCCGCTCGATGGCATCGCCTTCCACCCTTACTACACCGTGAAAGATATCGTCGGCGTAGTGGTGTTCCTGTTCGTGTTCTGCTTCGTGGTGTTCTTCTTCCCGGAAATGGGCGGTTACTTCCTCGAGAAGCCGAACTTCGAAGCGGCGAACCCGTTCAAGACCCCTGAGCACATCGCTCCGGTTTGGTACTTCACGCCGTTCTACGCGATTCTGCGTGCGGTGCCGGACAAGCTGCTCGGCGTCATCGCCATGGGTGCAGCCATCGCCGTTCTGTTCGTGCTGCCCTGGCTCGACCGTAGCCCGGTCAAATCCATGCGCTACAAGGGTTGGATGAGCAAGATCTGGCTGCTGGTGTTCTGCATCTCCTTCGTCATCCTCGGCGTGCTGGGCGTGCTGGCTCCGACTCCGGGTCGTACCCTGCTGTCGCAGGTGTGCACCTTCCTGTACTTCGCGTACTTCATCCTGATGCCGTTCTACACCAGGATGGAGAAGACCAAACCGGTTCCGGAAAGGGTGACTGGCTGATGAAAAAGCTCTTCGCTGCATTTGTTTTCGCTGCGCTGCCGGCTCTGGCCATGGGCGCTGCCAGTAACTATCCGCTGGACAAGGTGGACATCGATCTACGTGACCAGGCTGCTCTGCAGGACGGCGCGCGTACGTTCGCCAACTACTGCATGGGCTGCCATGCCGCCCAGTACCAGCGTTACGAGCGTGTTGCCGATGACCTCGGCATCCCGCACGAAATCATGCTCGACAATCTGGTGTTCAACGACGCCAAGATCGGTGACCACATGAAGATCGGCATGAAGCCGGACGACGCCAAAGCCTGGTTCGGTGCGGCGCCGCCTGATCTGACTCTGGTCGCTCGCGTGCGTGGCAACGACTGGCTGTACACCTACCTGCGTACCTTCTACGACGATCCATCCCGTCCGCTGGGCGCCAACAACAAGGTGTTCCCGAACGTGGGTATGCCCAACGTGCTGGTCAGCCTGCAGGGCAAGCAGGTGATCGGCTGCAAGCAGGTTCAGGTCGTCACTGATGGCAAGAAGCAGTTCGACCCGCTGACTGGCGCACCGATCACTCACGAAGCCTGCGATCAGCTGACCGTAGAGCCGAATACCGGCAAGCTGAGCGAGGCCGAGTTCGATGAGAAGATCAAGAACCTGGTGACCTTCCTGGCTTACTCGGCCAACCCGGTCAAGCTGAAGTCCCAGCGCATCGGCACTTATGTGCTGTTGTACCTGGCGTTCTTCTTCGTGTTCGCCTACCTGCTCAAGCGTGAGTACTGGAAGGACGTGCATTAAGTCGTTGCAGTTCTCTGCATACACCTGCGCGCCCTTATGGGCGCGCAGGCTTTTATGCTCTGCCATTCCAGGTGGCCACCTTGCGGTGTCGTCACTTGCAACTTCAAGAATTGCCTTGGGCAATTCTTCGTGTTTCTGCAAAATCAAAAAAAGCGAGGAGGATCGCCATGGCGGTGACCAATAGGTTGACCTGCTACTCCGACCCCGCCGACCACTATTCCCATCGCGTGCGTCTGGTGCTCGCCGAGAAAGGTGTCAGCGTCGAGATCATCGATGTCGAGCAGGGCCGTTGTCCGCCCAAGCTTGCCGAGGTCAATCCCTACGGCAGTGTGCCAACGCTGGTCGATCGTGACCTGGCGCTGTACGAATCGTCCGTGGTGATGGAGTATCTGGACGAGCGCTACCCGCATCCACCACTGCTGCCGGTCTATCCGGTTGCTCGCGCCAACAGTCGTCTGCTGATGCACCGTATCCAGCGTGACTGGTGTGTGCTGGTCGACCGTATTCTCGACAAGCGCAGCAAGGAGGCCGAGCGCCAACTGGCGCGCAAGGAGCTGCGCGAGAGCCTGACCGGTGTATCGCCGCTGTTCGCGGACAAGGCATTCTTCCTCAGCGACGAACTGAGTCTGGTGGATTGCTGCCTGCTGCCCATTCTCTGGCGTTTGCCGGTTCTGGGTATCGAGTTGCCGCGTCCGGCCAAGCCGCTGCTCGACTATATGGAGCGTCAGTTCGTCCGTGAGGCCTTTCAGGCCAGTCTTTCTGCTGCCGAGCGCGCGATGCGCTGAGAAGGAGGAAACCATGAATTCCAGTCGCCCCTATCTGGTTCGCGCCCTCTACGAATGGATCGTCGATAACGATTGCACGCCACATTTGCTGGTCAGTGCCGAGTATCCGGGCGTGCAGGTGCCACCAGGCTTCGCCAGCGATGGCCAGATCGTGCTCAATGCCTCGCCCAGCGCTGTGCGACACCTGCATATGGACAATCAGGCGGTGAGCTTCGAAGGGCGCTTCGGTGGCGTCGCGCACAGCCTGTACATTCCGGCCGCGGCGATCCTGGCGATCTACGCGCGGGAGAACGGTCAAGGTATGGTCTTCGATATGGAGCCGTCGGTTGCGGGTGGTCCAGAAGAGCCAGAGCCGGATGATGATGGGCCTTCCGGCGGCGAGCCGTCGCGTCCCAGCGGCCGGCCAAGTCTGAAAGTGGTCAAGTGAGCAATGAAAAGGGCGCCCATGGGCGCCCTTGTCGTTTCTGCGTTCGAATCAGTTGGTGTATTCGAACAGGCGCACAACCCGCTGCACACCCGATACGCTCTGTACCACGCGGGTAGCGGCGTTGGCTTCTTCGCGCGTGACCAGGCCGAGCATGTAGACGATGCCGTTCTCGGTCACGACCTTGACCCGTGCGCTCGGTACGCTGCTGTCAGCCAGCATCTGCGTCTTGATCTTGGTGGTCAGCAGCGAATCGTTGCTGCGTGCCAGCAGGGATGCCGGTTGCTGCACCTGCAGCTCGTTGTAGACCTTCTTCACGCCCTGTACGCCACGGGCGGTCTGAGCGGCGCGATCCTTGAGCTCGCTACGCGGGGTTTGTCCGGCGAGTAGCACCACGCCGTTATAGCTGGTGACCACGATGCGCGAGGTCGGGCTGGTCAGGTCGGCGTGTGCATTGCTGATGCGCGATGCGACCTCCGGGCCTAGGAACTGGTCATCGATCTTGTTGCCGATGCTGCGGCTGCCGCAGCCTGCCAGGGTCAGGGTAACGGCCAGGGCGGCCAGAATCAGGGCGGAACGCTTCATTCTTCACTCCCAAACAATTGACTGTCGATCAGGTCGCAGAGGCAGTGGATAGTCAGCAGATGGACTTCCTGAATGCGTGCGGTGACTTTGGCTGGAACGCGGATTTCCACGTCCTCGGGCAGCAGCAGCGAGGCCATGCCGCCGCCGTCGCGGCCGGTGAGGGCGACGACGGTCATCTCACGATCATGTGCGGCTTGAATGGCCTGGATGACATTCGCGGAGTTGCCGCTGGTGGAAATCGCCAACAGTACATCGCCCGGTTGGCCGAGTGCGCGGATCTGCTTGGAGAAGATCTCGTTGTAGCTGTAGTCGTTGGCGATGGAGGTGATGGTCGAGCTGTCGGTGGTCAGGGCGATGGCCGGCAGGCTGGGGCGCTCGCGCTCGAAACGGTTGAGCAGCTCGGAGGAGAAATGCTGGGCATCGCCGGCGGAGCCGCCGTTGCCGCAGGAAAGAATCTTGCCCTCGTTGAGCAGGGCCTGGACCATCACCAGGCTGGCGTGCTCGATGTATGGAGTCAGAACCTCCACGGCCTGCTGCTTGGTGTCAATGCTGGCTTGGAAGAGCTGGCGGATTCGGGATTGCATGTCCATCGGTTAAACCTTGAATTTACGGCCGTCAGGCATCGAAGGCGTTCTTGATCCAGTCGAGGCGAGTGGCACCGTCGGTACTGATGGCGACCACGTCGAAGCGGCAGGGGTAGCGGGCCCAGCGTGAATGTTGCTGAAGGAAGAGTTCTGCGGCGATGACCAACTTGCCACGCTTGCGCGCATCGATGCTCTCCAGGGCGCCGCCCCAGGCACTGTGGCGACGGGCGCGGACCTCGACGAATACTACTGTATCGCCGTCGAGCATGACCAGATCGAGCTCGCCACGCCGACAGCTCCAGTTCTGTTCGATCAGTCGCAGGCCGTTACGTTCCAGATGCTGGCGAGCCGCCTGTTCGGCGGCTCGCCCCAGATCGTTGTGTGCGCTCAATTGATGCTGTCAGGAAGGCGCTGAACCTGGCCGCCACGGAACTCGGCCCAGGGCAGCTGGCGCTCGATCCGCTGGGTGGCATTGAGGCTGAGGCTGCCGGACAGGCCGTCGATGCGCGAGTCCGGCAGGGCCTTGAGCTGGCCCAGGCGTGGCGCCAGGCGGTAGGCGTCGACTCCCATGGCATACAGACGGCCGAGGCTGCCGCCGGCCTGCGGCCACTGATTGCTGACTTCCTGGCGCAATGGCGCGTGGGCATCCAGCAGCCAGGGCGTTTCGCAGAAGCGGATGCCTTCCAGGTCCTGGTACTGGGCCTGGCTATGGGCGCCGGTGAACAGGTGCGAGGTGGCGTAGACCGGCACGTCGCCGGCGTACTGGAAGGCCAGGGTCGGTTTGATCTGCTGGGCCTGTTGCGGGGTGGCCGCAAGGAAGATGAAGTCGATGTCCTGACGGCGCGCCGGTTGGGCATCCAGGCTGGTACCCAGGGTGTTCTGCAGGCGGCGCGCGCGCGCTTCGCTTTCGCGCAGCTGGAACAGGTCGGCGATCTGCCGGGCCAGTTCCACCGGCTGGTCGACATGTTCGGCGGCGATCAGGGTGCCGCCCTGGGCCTGCCAGCTCTGACGGAAGGCATCCAGTACGCGGTCGCCCCAGTCGCCACGCGGTACCAGGGCCACGGCGCGGCGCATGCCGTCATTCCAGGCGCGGCGAGCCACTTCGCGGGCTTCGTCCTCGGCGGCCAGGCCGAACTGGAACAGTTGCGCCGGGCCTTCCTGACCTGCGTCGCTGTAATTCAGGGCGAGGGTGGTGATTGGCAGTTGTTCGCGGTCGCTGAGCTGCTTGACCAGCGGTTTTTCCAGCGGACCGACCACCAGTTGTACGCCATCGGCTTGTGCCTGTTGGTAGAAGGCATCCAGCGAGCCAATCCGGGAGCTGTCGTAGAGCTTGATTTCCGGTGGGTTCTGCCCGGCTTGCTGAGCTTCGTAATGGGCGGCGAGGAAGCCGTCACGCAGGGCGCGGGCGACACTGGCCAGCTGGCCTTCCTGGGGGAGCAACAGGGCGACGCGGGTCAGCGGCTGGCTGGCCAGTTCGCGCAGTTTTCCCAGTGCTTCGGGCAACTGCTCGGCGGCCGGGTGTTGCGGATTCTGTGCGACCCACTGGTCGATGGCTGCTTGCTGCTGTTCGAGGGTGGCGCCGCTTTTGGTCACTCGAGCCAATTCCAGCCAGCCGGCCAGGTCGCTGTCGGCGCCGGCAGAGGTTTGTGGCGGCAGGCTGGAGACCAGCTCCCAGATGTTCTCGTGGTTGTCGGCGGCGGCCTGGCCGCTCAGCAGCGGTGCGATGAACACGCGTTCGCGGGCGGCGGCCAGGGTCTGGCCGTCGGCTTCCAGGGCGCGCGCGCGGACCAGTTGGGTGCGGATCTGCTGCTCGACCGGCAGCTCAGCCAGGCGTTCGAAGCTGGGGTGCTGCAACGCTTTCAGGGCGCTCTTGGGTTGCTTGCGGGCCATGGCCAGCTCGGCCTTCAGGGTGCTGGCGAAGATCTGTTGGGCGGGTTGCAGGCTGGCAATGTCGATCTGCTCGAGAATGCGGGTGGCGCGCGCCACATCGTTCTGCTGATAGCTCTGGTCGGCAGCGGACAGGCGCAGCAGGGCAGCCTGCTCCGGCTTGCTCTCGTCAGCTTGCTGGAGCATCTGCTCGATGCTGGCTTGTGGCGTGCGCGGCAGCTGGCCCAGGTTGTTGGAGGGCGAGCTGGCGCAGGCGGCAAGCAGGCCGGCCAGGAAAAGAGCAGAAAGAGGGCGCAGGCTAGCGATCATCGGGTCATCCTGATACTTGAGCAAAACGAGCGGCGATTGTACCCAAGGGGCGACATCCGTGCGATGCCGCTGGGGCGGAACCGGCTAGAATGAGCGCTCTTTCAATTAACGAGGTGTTTCCAGTGAGTCAGCCCGCCGTCTCAAGCGTCCAGCCAGGCAGCCTGTATGTGGTCGCCACGCCCATTGGCAACCTGGATGACATCAGCGCGCGGGGGTTGCGGATCTTGCGCGAGGTGGCGCTGATCGCTGCTGAAGACACCAGGCATTCGGTGCGCCTGCTGCAGCATTTTGGAATCGAGACGCCGCTGGCTGCCTGTCACGAACACAATGAGCGCGATCAGGGCGGGCGCTTTCTGGCGCGCCTTCAGGCCGGTGAGGATGTTGCGCTGATTTCCGATGCGGGCACGCCGCTGATTTCCGACCCAGGTTACCACCTGGTGCGCCAGGCGCGCGCCGCGGGGATTGCGGTGGTGCCGGTACCGGGCGCCTGCGCCCTGATCGCCGCGCTGTCGGCAGCCGGTCTGCCCTCGGATCGTTTCATCTTCGAAGGTTTTCTGCCGGCCAAGGCGGCGGGACGCCGTGCGCGTCTGGAGCAGGTACGAGAAGAGCCGCGCACGCTGATCTTCTATGAGGCGCCACATCGTATTCTCGAGTGCCTGGAGGACATGCGCGAAGTCTTTGGCGGGGATCGCCCGGCATTGCTGGCGCGTGAGCTGACCAAGACCTTCGAGACTCTGCAGGGGCTGCCGCTGGCCGAGCTATGCGAGTGGGTGGGCGCAGACAGCAATCAGCAGCGCGGCGAGTGCGTGGTGCTGGTGGCAGGCTGGCAGGCGCCGGAAGGCGAGGACGCAGTCAGCGCCGAAGCCCTGCGCGTGCTCGATCTGTTGATGGCGGAAATGCCGCTCAAGCGCGCAGCAGCGCTGGCGGCGGAGATTACCGGGGTGCGCAAGAACCTGCTTTACCAGGTCGCCTTGGAGCGCAAGGCCTAGGCTCTATGCGAAAAGTGCCTGCGCATCGGTGATGCTTCGTTAAAAGCGGGTTCGGAATGCTCATTTACATCTCGTAAACTCCGCTTCCTCACCCGTTTTTGCCTCGCCTGACCTTCGCTCGGCGACTTTTCGTACAGACCCTAGGGCGTTCGCCATCGGTCTGGCTTGCAGCTTGCTATCACGCCCGGTACCCTTGCCGGCGGAGAGTCGATCGGACAGTCGCTGCCTTCGCAAGAAGGGGGAGGAAAGTCCGGGCTCCATAGGGCGGAGTGCCAGGTAACGCCTGGGAGGCGTGAGCCTACGGAAAGTGCCACAGAAAATAACCGCCTAAGCGTTTCGGCGCCGGTAAGGGTGAAAAGGTGCGGTAAGAGCGCACCGCACGGCTGGCAACAGTCCGTGGCTAGGTAAACCCCACTCGGAGCAAGACCAAATAGGGTTCCATCGGCGTGGCCCGCGCTGGAACCGGGTAGGTTGCTAAAGGCGTGCAGTGATGTACGCCGTAGAGGAATGACTGTCCTCGACAGAACCCGGCTTACAGATCGACTCTCCTCCTTCCTTTCTCGCGTTGTGCTTCTATCTCCCTCCCGTCTGATACCGAAAAATTCTTACTCTTAACAAATTACTTTAAGTTCGAATTTCAGCTGGCTGGAATGGTTGAGATTTGTCTGCCAAAAGCCGGTTCCGGCATCCCTTTTCCCCTCGCTTTTGTTCGCTAAATCTCCGTCCTGTAAGGATTTTTCCCTTCTGGAGCGCCTTGACGGTGGGGCGTGCGCGTTCCTATAGTGTGCGCAAGTGGTAAGAAGTGGCACGAAGTGGGTTTTTTTGGGCATGGAAAGCTAATTACAGGGGAAGCGCAGCCGTGTTTCGCGGAGCTAACGCCATCAGTCTCGACGCCAAAGGGCGCCTCGCGATGCCGAGTCGGTATCGTGACGAGCTCGTTGCGCGTTGCAGTGGCCAGCTCATCGTGACCATCGACGCCGTCGACCCCTGTCTTTGCGTTTATCCCCTGGCCGAGTGGGAACTGATCGAGAACAAGCTGCGCGAGCTGGCCTCCTTTCGTGAAGAGAACCGCCGCCTGCAGCGTCTGCTGATCGGTAATGCCGTCGATCTCGAGCTGGACGCCAGTGGCCGCTTCCTGGTGCCGCCGCGCTTGCGCGAATACGCCAAGCTGGACAAGCGAGCGATGCTCGTCGGTCAGCTGAACAAGTTTCAACTCTGGGATGAAGATTCCTGGAATGCCGTAGCCGAAGCCGACCTCGCTGCCATCAAGCAGCCCGGCGCCCTTTCCGATGACCTGCGTGACCTGATCCTGTGACCATGACCGATAGCAACTTGCGCCATATCACCGTGCTGCTCGACGAAGCCGTCGAGGGGCTGGCTGTGCGCGGTGATGGTCGTTATATGGACGGCACCTTCGGGCGTGGCGGACACAGTCGGCTGATCCTGCAGAAACTCGGGCCAGATGGGCGGCTCTTGGGGTTCGACAAGGATCCCCTGGCGATAGCCACCGGGGAAGCATTGGCGGCCGAAGACGGCCGCTTTGTCGTTGTGCAGCGCAGTTTTGCGGAACTTGGCGACGAAGCTGTTGTCCGCGGCATTTCCGGTCAGGTTGCCGGCATTCTGCTGGACCTTGGTGTGTCGTCGCCGCAGCTGGACGATCCCGAGCGTGGTTTCAGCTTCCTCAATGACGGCCCGCTGGACATGCGTATGAACCCGGATGTCGGCGTCAGTGCCGCTGACTGGATCGCCACGGCGGATGAAGACGAAATCGCCCGCGTGCTCAAGGATTACGGTGAAGAGCGTTTCGCCAAGCGCATGGCGCGCGCAGTGGTGCAGCGCCGCGCCGAGCAGCCGTTCACCCGCACTGCCGATCTGGCCCAAGTGCTGACTGCGGCCAATCCGGCCTGGGAAAAGGGCAAGAATCCGGCGACGCGTGCCTTCCAGGGCATCCGTATCCACGTCAACAACGAACTCGGTGATCTCGAGCGCGGCCTCGAAGCGGCGCTGGAAACGCTGGAAGTCGGTGGCCGCCTGGTGGTGATCAGCTTCCACTCGCTGGAAGACCGTATCGTCAAACAGTTCATGAAGCGTCAGGCCAAGGGCGAGGCGGACAAGCTGCCGCGTGATCTGCCGATTATTCCGAAAGCCTTCGAACCGCGTTTGAAACTGATCGGCAAGCCGGTCTACGCCGCTGAGGCCGAACTCAAGGCCAATCCGCGCTCGCGCAGCGCAGTGATGCGCATCGCGGAGAAATTGCGGTGAGCCGCCGGCTGATCAAGTCCATGCCCAGCGGCAGCTTCCTGATGCTGCTGCTGTTCATCGCCATCCTGATTTCCGCTGTGGCGGTGTCTTACAGCGCGCACTGGAATCGTCTGCTGCTCAATGAGCTGTACGGCGAGCTGAGCGTGCGCGACAAGGCGCAGGCCGAGTGGGGACGACTGATTCTCGAGCAAAGTACCTGGACTGCGCACAACCGCATCGAAGCGCTGGCCACTGAACAGCTGAAAATGCACATCCCTGACCCTGCCGCCGTGCGCATGGTGCGTCCATGATCAGGCTCGAAGGCGCACTCTATCCCTGGCGCTTCCGCCTGGTGCTGGTGCTGCTGGCGCTGATGGTGGGCGCCATCGCCTGGCGCATGCTCGACCTGCAGGTGCTCGACCATGACTTCCTCAAGGCGCATGGCGATGCCCGCAGCGTGCGGCATATTCCGATCCCGGCGCACCGCGGCCTGATCACCGACCGCAATGGCGAGCCGCTGGCTGTCAGTACCCCTGTCACCACGCTGTGGGCCAATGGCAAGGAGCTGCAGGCCGGTCGTGAGCAGTGGCCGGCGCTGGCTGCCGCACTCGGCCAGGATCCCGCCAACTTCGCCGCGCGTCTTGAGCAGAACAAGGAGCGCGAGTTCATGTATCTGGTGCGTGGCCTGACCCCGGAGAACGGTCAGCGTGTGCTGGATCTGAAAGTGCCGGGCGTGTATGCCATCGAAGAATTCCGCCGCTTCTATCCGGCTGGTGAGGTGGCGGCCCATGTCGTCGGCTTCACCGACATCGACGACCGGGGTCGTGAAGGCATGGAGCTGGCTTACGAAGACTGGCTGGCCGGTGTGCCGGGCAAGCGCCAGGTGCTCAAGGATCGGCGTGGCAAGTTGATCAAGGACGTTCAGGTCGCGCAGAACGCCAAGGCTGGCAAGGCCTTGGCGTTGTCCATTGATCTGCGCCTGCAGTACCTGGCCCATCGTGAATTGCGCAATGCACTGCTGGAAAACGATGCCAAGGCCGGCAGCCTGGTGATGGTCGATGTGAAGACCGGTGAAGTGCTGGCGATGGTCAACCATCCCACCTACAACCCGAACAACCGTCGCAACCTGACCCCGGCAGCCATGCGCAACCGCGCCATGATCGATGTGTTCGAGCCCGGCTCGACCATCAAGCCGCTGTCGATGTCCGCTGCGCTGGAGACCGGTCGCTGGAAGCCCAGTGACATCGTTCAGGTCGGCAACGGCACTCTGCAGATCGGCCGCTACAGCATTCGCGACGTTTCCCGCACACAGGGCCCAGCGCTGGATCTGACCGGAATACTGATCAATTCCAGCAACGTCGGCATGAGCAAGATCGCCTTCGACGTGGGTGGAGAGAATATCTATCACGTGCTGAGCAACCTGGGTTTCGGTCGCGATACCGGCCTCGGGTTCCCGGGTGAGCGGGTTGGCAATCTGCCCAATCACCGCCAGTGGCGCCAGGCGGAAACCGCCACGCTGTCCTACGGCTATGGCCTTTCGGTGACTGCGGTGCAACTGGCGCATGCCTATGCCGCACTGGCCAACGGCGGCGGCATGACGCCGCTGTCGATGATTCGCGTGGACAGCAAGCCGGGCGCCATGCAGGTCATGTCGCCCGACGTGGCCAAGACTCTGCAGGGCATGTTGCAGCAGGTGGTCGAGGCGCCGCGAGGCGTGTTCCGCGCCCAGGTTCCGGGTTACCACGTCGCCGGCAAGAGTGGCACCGCGCGCAAGACCAATGCTGGCGCCAAGGGCTACCAGACCAACTCCTACCGGTCTCTGTTTGCCGGTTTCGCCCCGGCGCAGGACCCGCGTATTGCGCTGGTCGTGGTGATCGACGAGCCGGGCAAGGGTGCCTACTACGGCGGCCTGATTTCCGCACCGGTGTTCAGCCGGGTGATGGCAGGTTCGCTGCGCTTGATGAACATTGCGCCAGACAATCTGCCGCCGCCCGAGCAGAAGATGGCCGTCGTTGGCCAGGGAGGGCGTAACTGATGCCCATGCCACTCAATCAACTGTTGCCAACTGCCGAAAGCAGCGTGCTGATTCGGGAACTGACTCTGGACAGCCGCAAGGTGCGTCCGGGTGATCTGTTCCTGGCCGTGCCAGGTACCCAGCAGGATGGCCGCGTACATATCGCCGATGCCATTGCGCGCGGCGCTGCGGCGGTGGCCTTCGAGGCCGAAGGCGCTGCACCCATGCATGCTGAAAGTGCTGTGCTGGTGCCGGTCAAGGGGCTGGCCGGCCAGCTGTCGGCCATTGCCGGGCGCTTCTACGGTGAGCCGAGCCGCGCTTTGCACCTGATCGGTGTTACGGGTACCAACGGCAAGACCAGCGTCAGCCAGTTGCTGGCTCAGGCACTGGATCTGCTCGGTCAGCGTTGTGGCATCGTCGGTACCCTGGGCACTGGTTTCCATGGCGCGCTGGAGCAGGGCAAGCACACCACCCCCGATCCGGTCGGGGTGCAGGCCACCCTGGCCTCGCTCAAGCAGGCCGGTGCACGCGCCGTGGCGATGGAGGTTTCCTCCCATGGTCTGGATCAGGGCCGCGTCGCGGCGCTGGAATTCGACGTGGCGGTGTTCACCAACCTGTCGCGCGATCACCTCGATTACCACGGCAGCATGGAGGCCTATGGCGCAGCCAAGGCCAAGCTGTTCGCCTGGCCGAACCTGCGTTGCCGAGTGATCAACCTCGATGACGCCTTTGGTTGTGAGCTAGCCGCGCAAACGCACGAGTCACGCCTGATCGGCTACAGCCTCAGCGATGCCAGCGCCTTCGTTTATTGCAGCGAAGCACACTTCGACGATCACGGCGTGCGTGCACGCCTGGTGACACCGCGCGGCGAAGGCATGCTGCGCAGCAATCTGCTCGGTCGTTTCAACCTGAGCAACCTGCTGGCGGTGGTCGGCGCGCTGCTGGGGCTGGACTACGGCCTCGACGAGATTCTCAAGGTCCTGCCGCAACTGCAGGGGCCAGCGGGCCGCATGCAGCGTCTCGGTGGCGGCGACAAGCCGCTGGTGGTAGTCGACTACGCGCACACCCCGGATGCGCTGGAGAAAGTTCTCGAAGCCATGCGTCCGCACGTCGAAGGGCGTCTGGTCTGCCTGTTCGGTTGCGGCGGCGATCGTGACCGCGGCAAGCGCCCGCTGATGGCCGCGGTTGCCGAACGGCTGGCCGATGCGGTGTGGGTGACCGATGACAATCCGCGTACGGAAGAGCCGGCACAGATCGTTGCCGATATCCGCGCTGGCTTCAAAGCGCCGGAGCAGGTGCAGTTCATTCACGGCCGTGGCGATGCCATCGCGCGGCTGATTGCCCAGGCTGAAGCCGCCGATGTGCTGGTACTGGCTGGCAAGGGGCACGAGGATTACCAGGAAATCATGGGCGTGCGTCAGCCGTTCTCCGATCTGATCGAAGCGAACAAGGCCCTGGCGGCCTGGGAGGCAGCGCATGCTTAAGCCCTGGTTGCTCAGCGATGTCGCCGCCGACCTGAACGCTCGCGTGATTGGCGCCGATGTGGCGTTCTCCGCCGTTGGCACCGACAGCCGCACCATCGCTGCAGGTCAGCTTTTCGTGGCGCTGACCGGCCCACGCTTCGACGGTCATGATTATCTGGCCGACGTCGCCGCCAAGGGGGCAGTCGCCGCGTTGGTCGAGCGTGAGGTGGCGAATGCACCGTTGCCGCAATTGCTGGTGGCCGACACGCGTCTGGCGCTCGGTCAACTGGGTGCGCTGAACCGCCAGGCCTTTACCGGCCCGCTGGCTGCCGTGACCGGTTCCAGTGGCAAGACCAGCGTCAAGGAAATGCTCGCGTCCATTCTGCGTGCCGGCCTCGGCGGCGCGGTACTGGCCACTCGTGGCAATCTCAATAACGACCTCGGTGCGCCACTGACCCTGCTGGAGCTGGCGCCGCAGCATCGCGCCGGGGTGATCGAGCTGGGCGCCAACCATGTCGGCGAGATCGCCTACACCGTCAGCCTGACCCGGCCGCAGGTGGCGATCATCACCAATGCCGGCAATGCCCATGTGGGTGAGTTCGGCGGTGCGGAAAAGATCGTCGAGGCCAAGGGCGAGATTCTCGAAGGCCTGCCGAACGATGGCGTGGCCGTGCTCAATCTGGATGACAAGGCTTTCATCACCTGGCAGCGCCGCGCTGCCGGACGCAAGGTGCTGAGCTTTGCCTTGCGCGACACCCGCGCCGACTTCCACGGCAGCGATCTGGCCCGCGACGAGCGTGGCTGCCAGGGCTTCACCCTGCGTAGCCCGGTCGGTAGCGCGCGCATTCAGCTCAACCTGCTCGGTGAGCACAACGTGGCCAATGCGCTGGCGGCCTGTGCTGCCGCTCATGCTCTGGGCATGCCGTTGGTCGCCATGGTCGAAGGGCTGGAAGCCCTGCAACCGGTCAAGGGCCGCGCCGTAGCGCAGCTGGCGCCGAACGGCGTGCGAGTCATCGATGACAGCTACAACGCCAACCCGGTGTCGATGTGTGCGGCGGTGGATATACTCGCCGCCTTCTCCGGTCGCACCGTCCTGGTGCTGGGAGACATGGGCGAGCTGGGCGAGTGGGCTGAACAGGGCCATCGCGACGTCGGCCGCCATGCCGCGGGCAAGGTCGATGCTCTGTATGCCGTTGGCCCGCTGATGCGTTTTGCGGTCGAGGAGTTTGGCTCAAAAGGCCGTCACTTCGTCGATCAAGCCGAGCTGATCGAAGCGCTTCGCGCCGAACAGGCCGGCAGCACACTACTAATCAAGGGTTCACGCAGCGCAGCCATGGACAAGGTCGTGGTGGCGCTGTGTGGCGTATCTGGGGAGATTCACTAAATGCTGCTGCTGCTGGCGGAGTACCTGCAACAGTTCCACAAGGGCTTCGCGGTCTTTCAGTACCTGACCCTGCGCGGCATCCTCGGCGTGCTCACCGCCCTGGCGTTGTCGCTGTGGCTCGGCCCGTGGATGATCCGTACCCTGCAGGTGCGGCAGATCGGCCAGGCGGTGCGCCACGATGGCCCGCAATCGCACCTGTCGAAGAAAGGCACGCCGACCATGGGCGGTGCGCTGATCCTCAGCGCTATCACCGTGAGCACCTTGCTCTGGGCCGACCTGTCCAACCGCTACGTCTGGGTGGTGCTGGCGGTGACGCTGCTGTTCGGCGCCATCGGTTGGGTCGATGACTACCGCAAGGTGATCGAGAAGAACTCGCGGGGTCTGCCGAGCCGCTGGAAGTATTTCTGGCAGTCGGTGTTCGGCCTGGCAGCCGCCGTCTTCCTTTATATGACTGCGCAGAGCCCGGTGGAGACCACTCTGATCCTGCCGCTGCTGAAGGACGTCGCCATTCCTCTGGGCGCCGGCTTCGTGGTGCTGACCTACTTCGTCATCGTCGGTACCAGCAATGCGGTGAACCTCACTGACGGCCTCGACGGCCTGGCCATCCTGCCCACCGTGATGGTGGCCGGTGCGTTGGCGATCTTCTGCTACCTGTCGGGCAACGTGAACTTCGCCGAGTACCTGCTGATTCCTTACGTGCCGGGCGCCGGTGAGCTGATCGTGTTCTGCGCCGCGCTGGTTGGCGCCGGCCTGGGCTTTCTGTGGTTCAACACTTACCCGGCGCAGGTGTTCATGGGTGACGTCGGCGCGCTGGCGCTTGGCGCCGCGCTGGGCACCATCGCCGTGATCGTTCGCCAGGAAGTCGTGCTGTTCATCATGGGCGGGGTGTTCGTCATGGAAACCCTGTCGGTGATCATCCAGGTCGCCAGCTTCAAGCTGACCGGCAAGCGCGTGTTCCGCATGGCGCCGATTCACCACCATTTCGAACTCAAGGGCTGGCCTGAGCCGCGCGTGATCGTCCGTTTCTGGATCATCACCGTGATTCTCGTGCTGATCGGCCTGGCCACCCTGAAACTGAGGTAATAGAGCGTGTCATTGATCGCTTCCGACCAGTTCCGCATCGTTGTCGGCCTCGGCAAGAGCGGCATGTCCCTGGTGCGCTTCCTGGCGCAGCAGGGCGTGCGCTTTGCCGTGGCCGATACGCGCGCGAACCCGCCGGAGCTGGAGACGCTCAAGCGTGACTACCCGCAGGTGGAAGTACGTTGCGGCGAGCTGGACGTGGACTTCCTCTGCCGCGCTTCGGAGCTGTACGTGAGCCCGGGCCTGGCTGTGGCGACTCCAGCGTTGGCCGCAGCGGCTGCACGCGGGGTGAAACTGTCCGGCGATATCGACCTGTTCGCCCGCCACGCCAAGGCACCGATCATCGCCATCACCGGCTCCAACGCCAAGAGCACCGTCACCACCCTGGTGGGTGAAATGGCCGCTGCCGCGGGCAAGCGCGTCGCCGTCGGTGGCAACCTGGGCACGCCGGCGCTGGATCTTTTGGCCGACGATGTCGAGCTGTACGTGCTGGAGCTGTCCAGCTTCCAACTGGAGACCACCGATCAGCTCAACGCCGAAGTGGCTACCTGCCTCAACGTCAGCGAAGACCACATGGATCGCTACAGCGGTCTGCCGGCCTATCACCTGGCCAAGCATCGGATCTTCCGTGGTGCCCGTCAGGTGGTGATCAACCGCGACGACGCCCTGTCGCGCCCGCTGATCGCCGACCAGGTGAGCTGCTGGGAATTCGGTCTGGGCAAACCTGATTTCAAACGCTTTGGCCTGCTCGAAGAGAATGGCGAAAAATCCCTGGCGTTTCGCTTCGAAGCGCTGCTGCCGGTGAGTGAGCTGAAGATTCGTGGCGCGCACAACCAATCCAACGCCCTGGCGGCGCTGGCGCTCGGTCATGCCGTGGGCCTGCCGATGGAGGCCATGCTCGCCACCCTGCGCCAGTTCGCCGGTTTGCCGCACCGCTGCCAGTGGGTTGGCGAGCGTGCCGGGGTGAGTTACTACGACGACTCCAAGGCCACCAACGTCGGTGCCGCGCTGGCGGCCATCGAAGGTCTCGGTGCGGACATCGCCGGCAAGCTGGTGCTGATCGCCGGTGGCGATGGCAAGGGCGCAGACTTCACCGCGCTGAAGGCTCCGGTCGCACGTTTCTGCCGTGCGGTGGTGCTGCTCGGTCGTGATGCTCAGCGTCTGGCCGACACCCTGGGTGACGCCGTACCGCAGGTGCGAGTAGCGAGCCTGGAAGAAGCCGTGCAGCGCTGCAGCGATCTGGCCGAGGCCGGTGATGCCGTGCTGCTGTCGCCGGCCTGCGCCAGCCTGGACATGTTCAAGAACTTCGAAGAACGCGGGCGCCTGTTCGCCCAGGCTGTGGAGGGGCTCGTCTGATGCTGTCCTTCCTGCAGATTCGTCCCTCGCCGCTACTGGGTCGTGGCCTCGATCTGGACTTCCCGCTGCTGGCCGGTTGCCTGGGCCTGCTCGGCCTCGGCCTGGTGATGATTGCTTCGGCGTCTTCGGAAGTGGCCGCGGCGCAGACCGGTAGCCCGCTCTATCACATGATTCGCCATCTGATCTACATGGTGATCGGTCTCGGTGCCGCTGGCGTGGTGCTGATGGTGCCGATGAGCATCTGGCAGCGTTACGGCTGGATCATGCTGCTGGCGGCTTTCGCCCTGTTGGTGCTGGTGCTGGTGCCGGGCATCGGCCGCGAGGTCAACGGTGCGCGGCGCTGGATCGGCTTCGGCGCCTTCAACGTACAGCCGTCGGAAATCGCCAAGGTGTTCGTGGTGGTCTACCTGGCCGGTTACCTGGTGCGCCGTCAGGAAGAGGTACGCGAGAGCTGGGCCGGTTTCTTCAAGCCTTTCGTCGTGCTGCTGCCAATGGCAGGCCTGTTGCTGCTGGAGCCTGACTTCGGCGCCACCGTAGTGATGATGGGTTCGGCCATGGCCATGCTGTTCCTCGGTGGCGTCGGCATGCTGCGCTTCGGCTTGATGGTGGCGCTGGCGGTTGGCGCGGTGTTCGTCCTGGTGCAGACCCAGGAGTACCGCCTGCAGCGTTTGATCACCTTTACCGATCCCTGGGCCGACCAGTACGGCTCCGGTTATCAGCTGACCCAGGCGCTGATCGCCTTCGGCCGCGGCGAGTGGTTCGGTGTCGGTCTGGGTAACAGCATTCAGAAGCAGTTCTACCTGCCGGAAGCGCACACCGACTTCGTCTTTTCGGTACTGGCAGAGGAGCTGGGCTTCGTCGGCGCGCTGACGACCCTGGCGCTGTTCGTATTCGTCAGCGTACGTGCGCTGTACGTCGGTCTGTGGGCCGAGAGGGCCAAGCAGTTCTTCTCCGCCTATGTCGCCTATGGTCTGGCTTTCCTGTGGATCGGGCAGTTCCTGATCAATATCGGCGTGAACACCGGTCTGTTGCCGACCAAGGGGCTGACCCTGCCGTTCCTCAGCTACGGCGGCTCGTCGCTGGTCATCTGCTGCGTGAGTCTGGCGCTGCTGCTGCGTATCGAGTGGGAGCGGCGCAACATCCTGGGTAACGAGGACGTGGATTTCACCGAAGCGGATTTTGCCGAGGAGGTCAGCCATGCGCGGTAATGTGCTGATCATGGCCGGCGGCACCGGTGGTCACGTATTCCCGGCGTTGGCCTGCGCACGCGAGTTCCAGGCCCGTGGTTACGCCGTGCACTGGCTGGGCACGCCGCGTGGCATCGAGAACGAGCTCGTCCCACAGGCGGGCCTGCCACTGCACCTGATCAACGTCAGCGGCCTGCGTGGCAAGGGTAAGCTGTCCTTGCTCAAGGCGCCGTTCCAGCTGCTGCGTTCGCTGCTGCAGGCGCGTCGTATCGTGCGTGAATTGCAGCCGGTGTGCGTGCTTGGCATGGGCGGTTATGTCACCGGTCCCGGCGGTCTGGCCGCGCGTATGGCCGGCGTGCCGCTGGTGATTCACGAGCAGAACGCCGTCGCCGGTACCGCCAATCGCCTGTTGTCGCGTATCGCCAATCGTATCTGCGAGGCCTTCCCGAACACCTTCGCAGCGTCTGACAAACGGCGCACCACCGGTAACCCGGTGCGTGAAGAGCTGTTCCTGGAAACGCCGCGCGAGCCGCTGGCCGGGCGCAAACCGAAATTGCTGGTGCTGGGCGGTAGCCTGGGCGCCGAGCCGCTGAACAAATTGCTGCCGGCCGCGCTGGAGAAAATCCCTGCCGACCTACGTCCGCAGGTGTTCCACCAGGCCGGTAAACAACATGCCGACATCACTGCGGAGCGTTATCGCGATGCCGCGGTCGAAGCCGAGGTCGCGCCTTTCATCAAGGACATGGCTCGCGCTTATGGCTGGGCTGATCTGGTGGTTTGCCGCGCCGGTGCGCTGACCGTCAGCGAGCTGGCCGCAGCGGGGCTGCCGTCGTTTCTCGTGCCCTTGCCGCACGCCATCGACGACCACCAGAGCCGCAATGCCGAATATCTGGCGAAGGAGGGCGCCGCCGTCCTTCTCCCGCAACATGCCACTGACGCGGACACGCTTGCCGCGCAGCTCACCGAGGTTCTGATGCACCTGGAAAAACTCAATGTCATGGGCGCCACCGCGCGTCGCCTGGCCAAGCCCGATGCCACCCGCGCGGTGGTCGATATCTGCCAGGAGGTGATGCGTGGCTAAGTCTCCCGCTGCGGTCAAGGCCGAAGTGCGGCGCATGCGCCGTATTCGCCGCATCCATTTCGTCGGTATCGGCGGCGTGGGTATGTGCGGCATCGCCGAGGTGCTGCTGAACCTGGGTTATGAAGTATCCGGCTCCGATCTCAAGGCCTCGGCGGTGACCGAGCGCCTGGAAAGCTTCGGTGCGAAGATCTTCATCGGTCATGCTGCCGAGAACGCCGAGCAGGCCGACGTACTGGTGGTGTCCAGCGCCGTTAACACCAGCAACCCGGAGGTCGCCACTGCCCTGGAGCGCCGCATTCCGGTGGTGCCGCGTGCCGAGATGCTCGCCGAGCTGATGCGCTACCGCCACGGCATCGCCGTGGCCGGCACCCACGGCAAGACCACTACCACCAGCCTGCTGGCCTCGGTGTTCGCCGCCGGCGGTCTCGATCCGACCTTCGTCATCGGTGGTCGCCTGAACGCGGCCGGCACCAATGCCCAGCTCGGCTCCAGCCGCTTCCTGATCGCCGAAGCCGACGAGAGCGACGCCAGCTTCCTGCACCTGCAGCCGATGGTCTCGGTGGTCACCAATATCGACGCCGACCACATGAGCACCTATGGCGGCGACTTCAACAGGCTGAAGAAGACCTTCATCGAGTTCCTCCACAACCTGCCGTTCTACGGCCTGGCCGTGCTCTGCGTGGACGATCCGGTAGTGCGTGAGCTGCTGCCGCAGGTTGGTCGTCCGACCGTGACCTACGGCTTTGCCGAAGACGCCGACGTGCGCGCGATCAACGTGCGCCAGGAAGGCATGCGCACCTATTTCACCGTGCTGCGCCCGGACTGCGAGCCGCTCGACGTGTCGGTGAACATGCCGGGCAACCACAACGTCCTCAATGCTTTGGCCACCATCGCCATCGCCACCGACGAAGGCATCGACGATGCCGCCATCGTCGCCGGGCTGTCGGGTTTCCAGGGTGTCGGCCGACGCTTCCAGGTCTACGGCGAGCTGCCGGTGGACGGTGGCAGCGTGATGCTGGTCGACGACTATGGTCATCACCCGCGTGAAGTGGCCGCAGTGGTCAAGGCCGTGCGTGGCGGCTGGCCGGAGCGTCGTCTGGTGATGGTCTATCAGCCGCACCGCTACAGCCGTACCCGCGATCTGTACGACGACTTCGTGCAGGTGCTTGGCGAAGCCAACGTGCTGCTGCTGGTAGAGGTCTACCCGGCTGGCGAAGAGCCGATTCCCGGTGCCGACAGCCGCCAGCTGTGCCACAGCATCCGTCAGCGTGGCCAGCTCGATCCGATCTATGTCGAGCGCGGTGCCGACCTGGCGCCGCTGCTCAAACCGCTGCTGCGTGCCGGCGACATCCTGCTGTGCCAGGGCGCGGGCGATATCGGCGCGGTGGCACCGCAACTGATCAAACACCCGCTGTTCGTGGGGGAGTCGAAATGAGTTTGCACAGTACCCTCGATCCCAAGGCCTTCGGCCGCGTCGCCGTGCTGTTCGGCGGCAAGAGCGCCGAGCGCGAGGTGTCGCTGAAATCCGGCAATGCCGTGCTCAGTGCCCTGCAGGCGGGCGGTGTGGATGCCTTCGGCATCGATGTGGGTGATGACTTCCTGGCTCGCCTTGCCAGCGAGAAGATCGACCGCGCCTTTATCGTGCTGCACGGCCGCGGTGGCGAGGATGGCTCCATGCAGGGCCTGCTCGAGTGCGCCGGCATTCCTTACACCGGCAGCGGCATCCTCGCCTCGGCGCTGGCGATGGACAAGCTGCGCACCAAACAGGTCTGGCACAGCCTCGGCCTGCCGACGCCGCGCCACGCCGTGCTGACCTCGCGGGCTGACTGCGAGGCTGCTGCCACTGAGCTGGGCTTCCCGCTGATCGTCAAACCGGCCCATGAAGGTTCCAGTATCGGCATGGCCAAGGTCGACAGCGTCGAGGCGCTGATCGCTGCCTGGCAGGACGCCGCGCGCTACGACAGCCAGGTGCTGGTCGAGCAGTGGATCGCCGGTCCCGAATACACCATTGCCGTGCTGCGTGGCCAAGTGCTGCCACCTATCGGCCTCGGTACGCCGCACACCTTTTACGACTACGACGCCAAGTACCTGGCCGATGACACCCAGTACCGCATTCCCTGCGGCCTGTCTGCCGATAAAGAAGCCGAGCTCAAGGAACTGACTGCGCGTGCCTGCGAGGCCGTGGGTACTCAGGGTTGGGCGCGTGCCGACGTGATGCAGGATGCCAGCGGCCAGTTCTGGCTGTTGGAAGTGAACACCGTGCCGGGCATGACCGATCACAGCCTGGTGCCGATGGCCGCGCGTGCTGCCGGTCTGGATTTCCAGCAACTGGTGCTGGCGATCCTGGCTGACAGCGTCGAGGCGAGGGGTTAAGCGATGAGCATCGCTCTGCGTCATCAGGACTCGCTGAGGGCTCCGCAACGCGGCAAGCCCGCGCCGCGTGGCGCCAGCCGTCTGGTGGCCAAGGAGCCGATGCGCCTGCGCATGCCCAAGGCGGATTTCTCCTGGGTTGGACGGCTGCTCTGGCCGCTGCTGCTGGTTGGTCTGGGCTTTGGCGCCTACGAGGGGGCGTTGCGTCTGCTGCCCTACGCCGACCGCCCGATCGCGCGCATCAGCGTGCAGGGTGATTTGGCCTATGTCAGTCAGCAGGCGGTGCAGCGGCGGATCGCGCCGTATATCGAGGCGAGCTTCTTCAGCGCCGACCTGCGCGGCATGCGCGAGGAGCTCGAGCGCATGCCCTGGATCGCCCATGCCGAAGTGCGTCGTGTCTGGCCGGATCAGATCGACGTGCGTCTGGAGGAACAACTGCCCATCGCCCGTTGGGGTGACGAGGCGCTGCTCAACAACCAGGGTCAGGCGTTCGCGCCACAGGAGCTGGACAACTACCAGCATCTGCCGCAGCTGTCCGGCCCGAAGCGGGCGCAGCCGAAGGTGATGCAGCAGTACCAGATGCTCAGCCAACTGCTGCGGCCGATGGGCTTCACCGTGGTCGGGCTGCAGTTGCGCGAACGCGGCAGCTGGTTTCTCTCGGCTACCGAGAACGCCAGCGGCCAGCGCATCGACATCCTGCTGGGACGTGATCACGTGGTGGAAAAAATGCGTCGTTTCGCCGCCATCTATGAGCGGGAACTGATCGATCAGAGCGCGAACATCGCGCGCATCGACCTGCGTTATGCCAACGGCCTGGCCGTGGCCTGGCGTGAGCCGGTGGAGCCGGCTGCGGCCGAGCAGAAAGTGAATTGAGGAGAGGCTGGACTAATGAATAGCGCGCAGAGCGGCAAGATGATCGTTGGCCTGGACATCGGCACCTCCAAGGTGGTGGCGCTGGTGGGCGAGGTGACGGCCGACGGCCAGCTGGAAATCGTCGGTATCGGCACCCATCCGTCGCGCGGGCTGAAGAAGGGCGTGGTGGTCAATATCGAATCCACCGTTGCCTCGATCCAGCGCGCGGTGGAAGAGGCGCAGCTGATGGCGGGTTGCCGCATTCACTCGGCGTTCGTCGGGGTGGCCGGCAATCACATCCGCAGCCTCAACAGCCACGGTATCGTCGCCATCCGTGATCGTGAAGTGAGCCCGGCCGACATCGAGCGCGTGCTCGACGCCGCGCAGGCCGTGGCCATCCCGGCGGATCAGCGCGTACTGCACACCCTGGCGCAGGATTACGTGATCGATAACCAGGAAGGCGTGCGCGAGCCGCTGGGCATGTCCGGCGTGCGCCTGGAGGCCAAGGTGCATGTGGTCACCTGCGCCGTGAATGCCGCGCAGAACATCGAGAAGTGCGTGCGCCGCTGCGGCCTGGAAGTCGACGACATCATCCTCGAGCAGCTTGCATCCGCTTATTCGGTACTGACCGAGGACGAGAAGGAACTGGGCGTGTGCCTGGTGGACATCGGCGGCGGCACTACCGATATCGCCATCTTCACCGAAGGCGCGATCCGCCACACCGCGGTGATCCCGATTGCCGGTGACCAGGTGACCAACGACATCGCCATGGCCCTGCGTACGCCGACTCAGTACGCCGAGGAAATCAAGATCCGCTACGCCTGCGCCCTGGCCAAGCTGGCCGGCGCCGGCGAAACCATCAAGGTGCCGAGCGTCGGTGATCGCCCGCCGCGCGACCTCTCGCGTCAGTCCCTGGCCGAAGTGGTCGAGCCGCGTTACGACGAGCTGTTCACCCTGGTGCAGGCCGAGCTGCGCCGCAGCGGCTACGAAGACCTGATCCCGGCCGGCATCGTCATGACTGGCGGCACGGCGAAGATGGAAGGCGCGGTCGAACTGGCCGAAGAAATTTTCCACATGCCGGTTCGACTGGGCGTACCGCACAGCGTCAGGGGCATGGGCGACGTAGTGCGCAACCCGATTTATTCCACCGGTGTGGGTTTGCTGTTGTACGGGCTGCAGAAGCAGAACGACGGCATTTCCATGTCGGTGGGCAGTCCCTACCAGGACGAAAACAAAACCCCGGTACTCGAACGCATCAAGCGTTGGGTGCAAGGCAATTTCTAAATTTGCAGTAGGCGTTACAACTAGAAAGGAAGGAGAGGGATCATGTTCGAACTAGTAGATAACATTCCGCAAAGCGCGGTTATCAAAGTAATCGGTGTCGGTGGTGGCGGCGGCAACGCAGTCAATCACATGGCAGTCAGCAACATCGAGGGCGTCGAGTTCATCTGCGCCAACACCGATGCGCAGGCGCTGAAGAACATCGGCGCGCGTACCGTGCTGCAGCTCGGCCCGGGCGTGACCAAAGGCCTGGGTGCTGGCGCCAATCCGGAAGTCGGTCGTCAGGCCGCGCTGGAAGATCGCGAGCGCATCGCTGAAGTGCTGCAAGGCACTGACATGGTGTTCATCACCACCGGCATGGGTGGCGGTACTGGCACCGGCGCTGCGCCGGTCATCGCCGAGGTGGCCAAGGAAATGGGCATCCTCACCGTGGCCGTGGTCACCCGCCCGTTCCCGTTCGAGGGCAAGAAGCGCATGGTCATTGCCGATGAAGGCATCCGCGCGCTGTCCGAGAGCGTCGACTCGCTGATCACCATCCCTAACGAAAAGCTGCTGACCATCCTCGGCAAGGACGCCAGCCTGCTGTCCGCCTTCGCCAAGGCTGACGACGTGCTGGCCGGCGCCGTGCGCGGTATCTCCGACATCATCAAGCGTCCGGGCATGATCAACGTCGACTTCGCCGACGTGAAAACCGTAATGAGCGAAATGGGCATGGCGATGATGGGCACCGGCTGCGCCAGCGGTCCGAACCGTGCGCGTGAAGCCACTGAAGCCGCCATCCGCAACCCGCTGCTGGAAGACGTCAACCTGCAGGGCGCGCGCGGCATCCTGGTCAATATCACTGCCGGTCCAGACCTGTCGCTGGGTGAGTACTCCGACGTGGGTAACATCATCGAACAGTTCGCTTCCGAGCACGCCACCGTCAAGGTCGGCACCGTGATCGACGCCGACATGCGCGACGAACTGCACGTCACCGTGGTCGCTACCGGCCTCGGCGCGCGCATGGAGAAGCCGGTGAAGGTGGTCGACAACACCGTTCAGGTCGCCGTCAGCCAGCCGGTTGCCCAGCAGCCTGCCGCGCAGCCGCGCAGCGAGCAGTCGGTCAACTACAAGGACTACGAGCGTCCCACCGTGCAGCGCCAGAGCCATGGCGGTGCGGCCACTGCAGCCAAGCTCAATACCCAGGATGACCTCGATTACCTGGATATTCCGGCTTTCCTGCGTCGCCAGGCTGATTGATGGAATTTATCAGGAGTATATGGGTGATTGGTGTTCAGCAAAGGTCGGTTCTGCTATCATTCCCGACCATTGTTGAAAACAGTTCGCAACTAGCGATATAGCGGCCAAGCCATGATCAGACAACGCACCCTGAAGAACATCATCCGTGCCACCGGCGTTGGCCTGCATTCGGGGGAGAAGGTTTACCTGACCCTGAAGCCGGCTCCGGTGGACAGCGGTATCGTGTTTCGTCGTACCGACCTCGACCCCGTCGTGGAAATCCGCGCGCTGGCCGGGAATGTCGGTGAAACCACCATGTCGACCACGTTGATCAATGGTGATGTCAAGGTGGATACGGTAGAGCATCTGCTTTCGGCCATGGCAGGCCTGGGCATCGATAACGCCTACGTCGAGCTCTCCGCGTCCGAAGTACCGATCATGGATGGCAGTGCTGGTCCCTTCGTATTCCTGATTCAATCCGCTGGCCTGCAGGAGCAGGAAGCGCCGAAGAAGTTCATCCGCATCCTGCGTGAGGTGACGGTGGAGGAGGGCGACAAGCGCGCCACCTTCATACCTTTCGACGGCTTCAAGGTGAGCTTCGAGATCGACTTCGATCACCCCGTGTTCCGCAATCGTACGCAGAGCGCCAGTGTGGATTTCTCCAGCACGTCTTTCGTCAAGGAAGTCAGCCGGGCCCGCACCTTCGGCTTCATGCGTGACATCGAGTTCCTGCGTTCGCAGAACCTGGCACTCGGTGGTAGTGTGGAAAACGCCATCGTGGTTGACGAATATCGTGTGCTCAACGAAGACGGCCTGCGTTACGAGGACGAATTCGTCAAACACAAGATTCTCGATGCCATCGGCGATCTGTACCTGCTGGGTAACAGCCTGATCGGCGAGTTCAAAGGCTTCAAGTCGGGTCACGCGCTGAACAATCGTTTGCTGCGCACGTTGATCGAACAGACCGATGCCTGGGAAATGGTGACCTTCGAGGACGCCAAGCTCGCACCGATCTCTTACATGCGCCCTGTCGCGGCGGTGTAAGCGCACTCTCTTTCCAGCTTCAATTGAGGCCACCTTCGGGTGGCCTTTTTTATGGTCGGTCGCTCAGTGGGTTGGGATTTGGGGTGAGCGTCTCTGGCGCCATTTGCCTGGCACCTGCGTCGAAACGAGTTTTACCGACGAGCGGAGCGGGGGCTTATTGGTCTTTCTGCGTATGACTGGCCAGGCGCTCGAGTGCCGCGCGTAGCCTGGGGTCGCTGATGCCTTCGGCCGTTGCCTGGATGCTTTGTGCGGCGCTATTGGACAAGTGCAAGGTGCGACCGGTTCCACGATTCTGGCCGCCTTGAGGTTGCACCTTGAACATGATTTTCGTTAAGGTCGCGAATTCTTCGAGTGCCTGTAGTTGTCGTTGCAGTCTTCTTTGCTGATAACGCAGGCGTGTTGCCCAGTGGCCATCGGTCACGATCAATAGCAAACAGCCGTCGCGCCAGGACGCTACATGACAGTGTTCCCGGGCAGCAGGCTGCAGCTGGCTATCGACAAGACGCTGCAGGTGGGTAAGGCGTTGCGCCTGACCGAACAGCGCTTTCAGGGGCTTGGCTTCGCGTAACAGCTTAGCGGGTGCCTGGGCCGGCAAGGGACGAAACGTCATGGCAGGAAGCCTTAAGTTGCAGAGCCGTCATGGTAGCAGAGCGTGCTGCCGGCCTGTGTTCTGCGAAAAGGGGAAGCCATGCATATCATCTTGCTCAATAGCCGTCACGGTTCGGCGCGAACGATCAATCTGGACCTGCGCTGGTTGCTGCTGTCGGTTGTCCTGCTGCTGGTCCTGAGCCTTGCTGCCGGTGCTGCGATGGGCGCCAAGTGGTTGACTGCCGAACCTGTGGTCGATACCTCGCTGGTCGAAGCGCTCGACCAGCAGCGCGAGCAGGTCGGCGCCGTGCGCCAGGACGCGCAACGTCAGCTCGACGCATTTGCCGTACACGTGGCGGATTTGCAGGCGCGCCTCACCCGGCTCGATGCCCTGGGTGAGCGCCTCACCGAACTGGCAGAACTGGACGCCGGTGAGTTCGACTTCTCCCTCAGTGTCGGTCAGGGCGGAGCGGAAGATCCGCTGGGGGCTTCGGCCTATGCGCCGCCGCCTTTCATGAACGCCCTGGATGAGCTGGCACTGCGCGTGGAAAGTCGTGAGCAGCAGTTGGAAGTGCTGGAACAACTGCTTGGCGAGCGCCGCCTGAGTGAAGCGGAAACACTGTCCGGTCGCCCGGTCTTGCAAGGTTATGTGTCGTCACCTTTCGGCCGTCGTGTGCATCCGCTGACCGGCCGCGCCAGTGTCCACAAGGGCATCGATTTCGCGGCCAAGCCTGGCAGTGACGTGGTTTCGGTGGCGGCAGGTGTGGTGACCTTTTCCGGCAGGAAGAATGGTTACGGCAATACCGTGGAAATCAGTCACACGGATGGTTACGTCACGCTCTATGCCCACAACCAGAGCAATACCGTGCAGATCGGCGATCTGGTGCAGCGCGGCCAGACCATCGCCAAGGTCGGTCGCAGTGGTCGCTCCACCGGTTATCACGTGCACTTCGAAGTCAGCAAGGATGGCCGACAGGTCAATCCCGCCCTCTATATCGCGCGTGCCAACGGCGTCGAGTGAGCCAGGGGCGATGGCTGGCCTTGAAATGCCAGCATTCATCCCCATATAAAGTTTCACGCCGCGCCCCTGGCTGACCGGGGATGCGTGGCCTGCGCCATCACACGGCAGCAACGGGCTGACAACGTCACTTTCCTCCCTGAGTTTTCCGGGTAGAATGCCCCTTTCGCCCGCAGCCATGCTGGCTGCCAGGTCGCGATTTGCGCCGACCTCCATCCATTCGCCGGAAGATCCTGTCGATATGTTTGCGCCTCTGTTTAAAAAACTTTTCGGAAGCAAGAATGAGCGTGAAGTCAAACGCTTGGTCAAGGCGGTGCAGTCCGTCAACGTCCTCGAAGAGCAGATGATCGCCCTCTCGGACGAGCAACTGCGTGGCAAGACCGAAGAGTTCAAGGGCCGTCTGGCTCAGGGCGAAACCCTCGACAAGCTGCTTCCCGAAGCCTTCGCTGTGGCCCGTGAGGCCGGTAAGCGAGTGATGGGCATGCGCCACTTCGATGTGCAGCTGATCGGCGGCATGACCCTGCATGAAGGCAAGATCGCCGAGATGCGTACCGGTGAGGGCAAGACCCTGGTGGGTACCCTGGCGGTCTACCTCAACGCGCTGTCCGGCAAGGGCGTGCACGTGGTCACGGTCAACGAATACCTGGCCCGTCGTGACGCCAACTGGATGCGCCCGCTGTACGAGTTCCTCGGCCTGACCGTGGGTATTGTCACCCCCTTCCAGCCGCCGGAAGAGAAACGCGCCGCTTACGCCGCCGACATCACCTACGGCACCAACAACGAATTCGGTTTCGACTACCTGCGCGACAACATGGCCTTCAGCCTGGAAGACAAGTTCCAGCGCGAGCTGAATTTCGCCGTGATCGACGAAGTCGACTCCATCCTCATCGACGAAGCCCGTACCCCGCTGATCATCTCCGGTCAGGCCGAAGACAGCTCCAAGCTGTACATCGAGATCAACAAGCTGATCCCGCGCCTCAAGCAGCACATCGAGGAAGAGGAAGGTGTGGTGACTCAGGAAGGTCACTACAAGGTCGACGAGAAATCGCGCCAGGTCGAACTCAACGAGGCCGGCCACCAGTACGTCGAGGAGATGCTCACCGCTGCCGGTCTGCTGGCCGAAGGTGAAAGCCTCTATTCCGCGCACAACCTCGGTCTGCTGACTCACGTTTACGCCGGCCTGCGTGCGCACAAGCTGTTCAACCGCAATGTCGAGTACATCGTGCAGAACGGCCAGGTGATCCTGATCGACGAGCACACCGGCCGTACCATGCCGGGTCGCCGCCTCTCCGAGGGCCTGCACCAGGCCATCGAAGCGAAGGAAGGGGTGAACATTCAGGCCGAGAGCCAGACCCTGGCTTCGACCACTTTCCAGAACTACTTCCGTCTCTACAACAAGCTGTCCGGCATGACCGGTACCGCCGATACCGAGGCTTTCGAGTTCCGCCAGATCTATGGTCTGGACGTGATGGTGATCCCGACCAACAAGCCGGTCGCGCGCAAGGACTTCAACGACCTAGTCTACCTGACCCAGGAAGAGAAGTACCAGGCGATCATCGCCGACATCAAGGACTGCCAGGCCCAGGGCCGGCCGATCTTGGTCGGTACCGCCACCATCGAGACCTCCGAGTACGTCAGCCAGTTGCTGAATCAGGAAGGTATCGAGCACAAGGTGCTCAACGCCAAGTTCCACGACAAGGAAGCCGAGATCATCGCCCAGGCCGGTCGTCCGGGTGCGCTGACCATCGCCACCAACATGGCCGGTCGTGGTACCGACATCCTTCTCGGTGGCAACTGGGAAGTGGAAGTCGCGGCGCTGGAAAACCCGACCGACGAGCAGATCGCGCAGATCAAGACCGAGTGGCAGAAGCGTCACCAGCAGGTGATCGAAGCCGGCGGCCTGCATGTGATTGCCTCCGAGCGCCACGAATCGCGTCGTATCGACAATCAGCTGCGCGGTCGTGCCGGCCGTCAGGGCGACCCGGGTTCCAGCCGCTTCTACCTGTCGCTGGAAGACAACCTGATGCGTATCTTCGCCTCGGATCGGGTGAAGAACTTCATGAAGGCTCTGGGCATGCAGTCCGGCGAGGCCATCGAGCACCGTATGGTCACCAACGCCATCGAGAAGGCCCAGCGCAAGGTCGAGGGCCGCAACTTCGACATGCGCAAGCAACTGCTCGAATTCGACGACGTGGCCAACGAGCAGCGCAAGGTGATCTACCACATGCGCAACAGCCTGCTGGCTGCCGAGAGCGTTGGCGACACCATCGCCGAGTTCCGCGAGGAAGTGCTGACCGCAGCGGTCAACAGCCATATCCCACCGCAGTCGATGCCAGAGCAGTGGGACGTGGCTGGCCTGGAGTCGACACTGCAGAGCGACTTCGGCATCAAGCTGCCGATCCAGCAGTGGCTGGATGAAGACGACAAGCTGTACGAAGAAACCCTGCGTGAGCGCATCCTTGCCGAGCTGCTGAGCGCGTACAACGAGAAAGAAACCCAGGCCAGCGCCGAGGCCCTGCGTACCTTCGAGAAGCAGATTCTGCTGCGCGTGCTGGATGACCTGTGGAAAGACCACCTGTCGACCATGGACCACCTGCGCCACGGCATCCACCTGCGCGGTTACGCGCAGAAGAACCCGAAACAGGAATACAAGCGCGAGTCCTTCGCCCTGTTCCAGGAGCTGCTGGAGTCGATCAAGCGCGACACCATCCGCGTGCTCAGCCATGTTCAGGTACGTCGCGAAGATCCGGCCGAAGAGGAAGCCCGACTGCGTCGCGAGGCTGAAGCGATGGCCGAGCGCATGCAGTTCCAGCACGCTGACGCTTCGGCCCTGGCGGCTGAAGAGAGCAATGGCGAAGAGGGCGACGTCGCTGTGGCTGCAGCGCCAGTACGCGCCGAGCCGAAGGTCGGTCGCAACGAACCGTGCCCCTGTGGCTCGGGCAAGAAGTACAAGCACTGCCACGGTCAGATCGGCTGATCATGGCAGGTGCGCGCCGCTGAAGGCGCTTGCAGTAGAGAGGGCTTCGGCTATGCTGTCGCCGCCCTCGATGACGCCGCGACGGCCCTGCCGTTCGCGGCGTTTTACTATCTTTCAGACCGCTTGGCGGTCGGCAACGTCTCACAAGGAGCTCACCTTATGGCTGTTGGTCTTGGCCCGCTGTCTACCCTGCACCCGGTTCCTGGTTTCGAGCTGGGCATCGCCTCAGCCGGCATCAAGCGTCCCGGGCGCAAGGATGTGGTGGTGATGTGCTGTGCCGAAGGTTCGCGTATTGCCGGGGTGACCACCACCAACGCCTTCTGCGCGGCGCCGGTACTGATCACTCGCGAGCGCCTGGGTGGTGAAGTGCGTTATTTGCTGACCAATACCGGCAATGCCAATGCCGGTACCGGCGCCGATGGTCTGGCCCGTGCGCGCCGTGCCTGTGCGCGCCTGGCCGAGCTGACCGGTGTAACCGAAAGCGCCGTGCTGCCGTTCTCCACCGGTGTGATCGGCGAGCCGCTACCGGTGGAGAAGATCGAGTCCGCGCTGCAGGCCGCGCTGGATGATCTCAAGGCCGACAACTGGGAAGCGGCCGCCACCGGCATCATGACCACCGACACCCTGCCCAAGGGCGCCAGCCGGCAGTTCCAGCACGACGGCGTCACCGTCACCGTGACCGGCATTTCCAAGGGCGCCGGCATGATCCGGCCGAACATGGCCACCATGCTCGGCTACATCGCCACCGACGCCAAGGTCGCGCAGGGCGTGCTGCAGGATCTGGTGCGCGACGCGGCGAACAAGTCGTTCAATCGCATCACCATCGACGGTGATACCTCCACCAACGACTGCTGCATGCTGATCGCCACCGGCCAGGCGGCGCTGGCGGAAATTACCGAGGCCTCCGGCGAACTGTTCGCCAAGCTCAAACAGGCGGTGTTCGAGGTATTCATGGAGGTGGCGCAGGCCATCGTCCGTGACGGTGAGGGCGCGACCAAGTTCGTCACCGTGCAGGTCAACGGTGGTGGCACCCACCAGGAGTGTCTGGACGTGGCTTACGCGGTGGCCCATTCGCCGCTGATCAAGACCGCGCTGTTCGCCTCCGACCCGAACTGGGGGCGCATCCTCGCTGCTGTCGGCTATGCCGGCGTACCGCAACTGGATGTGAGCAAGATCGACGTGTTCCTCGGCGAAGTCTGCATCGCCAGCAAGGGTTGCCGTGCGACCACCTACACCGAAGAGCAGGGTGCGGCGGTGATGGCCCGTGAGGAAATCACCATCCGTATCGAGCTGGGCCGCGGCACCTGCAGCGAGACCATCTGGACCACCGACCTGTCCCACGAGTACGTCAAGATCAACGCCGAATACCGCACCTGATTAGTCCCGGCCGTACATTATTCCCGCGCCTCATGCCCCCATGACGCGTGGGAATTTGCTATTCGGGAGGCAGGCTTTTAACGTCGAGCGACTTCGGGGTATTTCCAAGATCGTAGGCGAGGACGCGCGAGATGGCACTGCAACTGGTGATTGGCGACAAGAACTATTCCTCCTGGTCGTTGCGCGCCGCTCTGGCGGTCGAGCTGGCCGGTGTGGAATGTGAGGAAGTGCTGGTGCGTCTGTATCAGCCTGACAGCCGCGCGCAACTGCTGCGTCATTCCCCCACCGGTAAGGTGCCTGTGCTGCTAACCGAACAGGGACCGGTGTGGGATTCCCTGGCGATAGCCGAATATCTGGCCGAGTGCTACCCCGAGGCGCAGCTGTGGCCGCAGGATCGCCAGGCCCGCGCCTTGGCGCGTAGTGTCTGTGCGGAGATGCACAGTGGCTTCAGCGCTCTGCGCAGCCACCTGCCGATGGATCTGGCGCGTGACAAGGCGCTGACCGAGCTGCCGGACGCGGCGCAGGCGGATATCGATCGTATTTGCGCGATCTGGGCCGATTGCCGCGAGCGCTTCGCCACTTCAGGCAACTATCTGTTCGGTCAGGCCAGCATTGCCGATGCCTTCTATGCGCCGGTCGCCGCGCGTCTGCGCAGTTATCATGTGGCGCTACCGACAACGGCAGCGGCCTATGTCGAAACCATCTACCGCTGGCCGGCGTTTCGGCGCTGGTATCAGGCAGCATTGCAGGAGGTAAAGGGGTGAAGCGTGTGCATGTCGCAGCAGCGGTGATTCGGGGTGTTGATGGACGCATCCTGATCGCCAGGCGCCCCGATGACAAACACCAGGGCGGTCTGTGGGAATTTCCCGGCGGCAAGGTGGAGGACGGCGAGGCCGTGCGCGTCGCCCTCGATCGCGAGCTGGAGGAGGAACTGGGGATTCGTCCGCAGGCTGCGCGCCCGCTGATCCAGATTCGCCACGACTACCCGGACAAGCAGGTGTTGCTGGACGTCTGGGAAGTCTCGGCCTTCAGTGGCGAGCCGCATGGTGCCGAGGGCCAGCCATTGGCCTGGGTCAGCGAACGGCAGTTGCTGGAATACGAATTCCCCGCCGCCAACAAACCCATAGTCGCCGCCGCGCGCCTGCCCGAGCGCTACCTGATCACCCCGGATGGCCTGGAGCCGAGTGAGCTGCTTGCCGGCATCCGCAGTGCTCTGGCGCAGGGGGTAAGGCTGATTCAGCTGCGCGCGCCGAACATGTTCGACCCGCAATACCGCGACCTGGCTGTCGACGTGCAGGGCCTGTGTGCCGGCAAGGCGCAACTGATGCTCAAGGGACCGCTGGAGTGGCTGGGCGATTTTCCCGCGGCTGGCTGGCACCTGACGGCCGAACAGCTGCGCAAGTACGCCGCCAGCGGCCGTCCGTTCCCTGACGACCGCTGGTTGGCGGCGTCTTGCCATAATGCCGATGAGCTGGCGCTGGCCGCGCAGATGGGCGTGGACTTCGTCACCCTGTCCCCAGTGCAGGCGACCGCGACTCATCCCGAGGCGCAGCCGCTGGGCTGGGACGCCGCAAGCGAGATGCTGGCCCATTGCAACCTGCCGGCTTATCTGCTGGGCGGCGTAGGCCCGGCCGATATCGAACGCGCCTGGCAGATTGGCGCCCAGGGCGTGGCGGGCATCCGCGCATTCTGGCCGTAGGGCGGACTCAGGAGCCTAGGCGAACAGTCCGCAGGTTCATACCAGGCCTGGCTCCGCAACCCATCATCGTACTTAAGAATGGCGTACTGCTCCGCGAGTACGCCCTACGGCCCTGTATGCACGGTCGGTAGGAGCGGATTTATCCGCGAAGAGCGGATGGCACCGAGTCTGCGATGATCGCGAATGAATTCGCTCCTACAGGTCTGGCGTACTTCTACGGCTTGTCCGCAGCTTTCCACAGAACTTCGGCAATGCCCTGGCGCTTGGCGATCAGGCGGGCCGCGACGAACAGCAGGTCGGAGAGGCGGTTGACGTAGGCCAGGCCCTCACCACGTAGCGGTTCCACGGCGTTGAGGTGCTGGCAGCGGCGCTCGGCGCTGCGCGCGAGGCTGCGGCACACGTGGGCTTGGGCGATCAGCCTGGAGCCGCCAGGCAGGATGAAGTTTTCCAGTGGGCCGACCTCTTCGTTCCAGTTGTCGATGGCCGTCTCCAGGCGCTGCACTTCTACCTGCTGCAAGGCCTGGTACTCGGGCATTGCCAGTTCACCACCCAGGTCGAACAGGCGGTGCTGGCAGGGGCTCAGTACGTCGCTGATCTCCTTGAGTGCCGGCCAGGTCGTGGCGGCATCATCCAGTTCGGCAAGCAGCAGGCCGAGCTGGCTGTTGAGCGTGTCCAACTCGCCGATGGCCTCGATGCGTGGGTGATCCTTGCCGACCCGGCGGCCGTCGGCCAGCCCGGTTTCGCCTTTGTCACCAGTGCGGGTGTAGATCTTCGAGAGGCGAAAGCCCATGTCTCAGAGTCCTGTGTGATCGGGCAGCGAGGCCAGCGGCAGGCGCAGGGTGAAACAGGTGCCCTGGCCTGGCGTCGAGTGCACTTCCATCTGCCCTTTGTGATTGTTGGTGATGATGAAGTAGGAGACCGCCAGGCCGAGTCCGGTGCCCTGGCCCACCTCCTTGGTGGTGAAGAATGGTTCGAAGATGCGTTTGCGCACCGCCTCGCTCATGCCGGTGCCGTTGTCTTCCACTTGTACTTCTGCCCAGTTACCGGCCTGCCGAGTGCGCAGGATGATGCGGCCGGGCTCGGTATCCTCGTCGCGCTGGTGAATGGCCTGGGCGGCGTTCTTCAGTAGGTTGAGCAGCACCTGCTCCAGTTCGTTGGCGGTGCCGGCTACCGGGCCCAGCAACGGATCGAACTGGCGCACGATCTCCAGGGTCTTGAAGTCGAAACTGTCGGTCAGGTCGAAGTCGTTACCGGCGATCTCCAGGGCTTGGTCGATCAGCGCCGGCAGATCGCAGGGCGATAGCTGGCGGTCGCTGCGGCGGCTGAAGCTGAGCATGTGGCTGACGATCTTGGCGGCGCGCTGGCCGGCCTGCTGAATACCGTCGAGTAGGCGCGGTACCTCGCGGGCCTCCATATAGTGCTCAATGGCAGGCAGGCTGACGCCGGCCTGCTCGGCCTGTTCGACATTCTTTTCCAGACCCGGCGACAGGCGCCGGCGGATGTTCTGCACGTTATGCAGGATAGCGCCGAGCGGGTTGTTGATTTCGTGCGCCATGCCCGCCGCCAGGCCGCCGACGGAGAGCATCTTCTCCGACTGCACCATCATTTCCTCCAGGGCCAGGCGCTGGGTGATGTCGTCGATGCGGATCACCACGCCCCGGCCGGCGCCGCCCATCAGTGGGTAGAAGGTCAGGGCGTAGTGGTGGGGCTCTTCGTCCTTGTGCCAGGTAACGCGCTCGATCTTCTCCACGCGATGCTGCTCGGCGGTGCGTTTGAGCTGCGCAAGAAAGGGTTTGAGTGGCGGGAAGGCGAGAAATATCGGTTGGTTCAGCGCCTCCTCCAGGCGCGTACCGGACAGGGCGCTGGCTTCCTGATTCCACTGCGTGACGTAGAGCTGTTCGTCGAGAGCGATCAGCGCCGAAGGCATGGAGTCGATGATGCTGTTGAGGTAGTTCTGAAAGCCGGTGAGTTTCTTCTCGATCTTGCTGCGCACCTGCACTTCCAGCTCCAACTTGCGGTTGGAGTGGCGGGTTTCCTCGGCCAGGCTCTGCGCCTGATCGAAGGCCTGCTGGGCGTCGTCGCGGGCACGCTTGAGCTGCTGCTCGCGGGCCTCCATGCGCATCAGCATGGTGTTGAACGCATCGGCCAGGCTGCCGATCTCGTCCTGATTGCCGCGATTGGCGCGCAGCGCATAGTTCTCTTCGCGGGTGACCTGGCGTGACAATTCTTCCAGGCGGCGAATGGGTTTGGTCACCAGGCGTTTGATCTGCCTGGCCACCAACATCCACAGCAGCACGCTGAACGCCAGAATCACCAGGCTTGCGGTCAGGGTGCCGGTATAGAAGGCACCAGGTAGCTCGCTGGACGCCACCAGCAGCAGGGCGCCGGGGCGACCGCTGGGGTGGGGCAGGTCGACCAGCAGGTTGGTGCGAAAGGCTGTTTCGCGCCAGTTCTGCAGATGGCTCAGTTGCTGCGGCAGCTGCAGTTTTTCGCCGCGTTGCAGTTGTGCCAGGCTGTTGCCATTGCTGTCGTAGATAATCGCTGCACGCAGGGGCGCGTAATCGTCCAGGCGTTTGAGCAGGGCCTCGGCCGAGGCGGACGAGTGCAAGGCTTCCTTGCTCAGCGTCGGGCTGGCGATAAGCCGGCCGAGGGTGTGCAGGGCCTGTGGCGCCATGCTCTCCTGGGTGATCCAGTAGGCTGCGCTGATGAAAGCCAGATTGGCCACCAGCATCACGGCGGCGAGCAACACCAGCAGTGCGGCGAGCAGTTTGCGGCCCACTGGCAGGTTTTCGAGGCGCTGACGCAGTCTCATGAGGGTATCGTTGTGGCGAGTGAGGACGGCAGGTTAGCGCGGCTGTCAGGCCATTGCCTACTGCCTGTGTAGGGCAGGTGCAACCCGCCAAGCTGCGAGTGCTGGGTTGCACCCGCCCTGCGTACTCAATCGAGAGGCAAACCCCGTTCACGCAGGTGGCTCAGCAGGCGCTGCTGCAGATGCTGCAGGTGTGGCACATGTAGTTGATGACGCTGCGCCGCTGCGCAGGCGTAGCCAAGCAGATAGCTGATCTCGGTGCGACGTCCCTGTGCAACGTCCTGATGCATGGAGGAGTAGTTCGCCGCAGTGGCGCTGATCACGCGCTGTACCTCTTCATGCAGATTCTCTGCGGCTGCGGGCTGGCCGCAGCGTTGCAGCAGCTCGTCGAGTTCGGCGCACAGGGTGGCGACTTCGGCAGGGTGCTCGGTCAGGCCGCCATTGCGACAGTCATGCAGTACGGTGAGCGGGTTGATCGCGCAGTTCAGCGCCAGCTTGCGCCACAGGCGCGTGAGGATATCCGGGCTCCACTGGTGAGCGATGCCCGCGCGCTGCAGCTCGTCCAGCCAGGTTGGTGGCTGGGGATCGCTCGGGTCGCCCAGCCAGTTGTGGCCATTGCCGGCGAACACCACCTGAAAATCGGCGGGACGAAAAGCCCCTTCGGTGCTGGAGACGAACAGGCAACGTTGCTTGGGTAGGCGTTGGGCAACTTCATCCTGGCTGCCCAGGCCATTTTGCAACAGCAGCAGTTCGGCGCCCGGGGCAAGACGTCCGGCGATGGTCGTCACTGCGCTTTGCGCGTCATAGGCCTTGCAGGCCAGCAGCAGGCGATGGATGGGCGTGTCCGCTTGTGGCAATTCTGCAGGAATGGCGTACTGCATGGGCTGGCCGGCTTCGACCAACGTCAGGCCGCCGGCCTGGCGATAGGCTTCGAGTCGTTGTCGGTTGCGCAGGATCAACCTGACTGGCAGGCCGGCACGGGCCAGGCGTGCTGCCCAGAGGCTGCCGAGACTGCCAGCGCCGAGGATGTGCCAGGTCACGGCAGAGGCAGGCGCATGGCTGCGACCCGGCCGCTGGCGTAAGACTCTGGCAGCAGATTTTGCGCGTGCTGAATCAGTTGTTCGGGATCGGTGGGCAGCGCCTTGGTGTCCAGACCGACCAGGCTGATGCCGGCTTTCAGCGTAATGAACCCTTCGCTGGTCTTGAACGCTTTGTAGTTGAGGCCTTCGTGCAGGCGCTTGAAGCTGCTCGGCGAGCACTCGTGCAGGTCGTCGAGCAGGGTGATCAGGCCGAAGTGGTTGTCGTCCAGGCGCGTCAACACGTCCAGTGGCCTGACAAGCTGCTGCAGGCGCCGTGCGACGCCATGCAGCAGCTCGTTGAAGAAGCGGTCACCGTACTGGTGGCGCAGCTGACCGGCGTCCTGCAGGCCGATCAGCAGGTAGCACACGGCGCCGCCGCGCGATTCGATCTGGCGCAGGCTGTCGGTGAGCTTCTGGCGCAGATAGCGCGGGTTGCCCAGGCCGGTGAGCGGATCGACCAGATTGCGCCGCTCCAGGCTGGCGATGTTCTGCGTGAGCATGCGGTTCTCGTGCAGCAGGCGCTGCAGGGTGTTGCACAGGCGATCCGCGGCGTACACGCGTGGCACCAGTTGTTCGTTCATCGCCGCCTTGCTGATGAAGTCATCGACGCCACGGTCGAAGGCTTCGCCCAGGACGTTTTCGCCTTCCTTGCCGGTCAGCAGGATGATGTAGGTGTAGTGGTCGGCGGTCTCGTCCAGCTGGCGCACCCGCGCGGTCAGCTCCAGGCCGTCGATCTCGGGCATCAGCCAGTCGGCCAGAAGCACGCTGGCGGGACGCTGTTCGAGCAACTGCAGCGCTTCGCTGGCGCTGCTGGCGAAACGCACGTCCTGATAGCCGGCCTGGCTCAGTGCACGACCGATCATGGCGCTGGAGAACTTGGCGTCGTCCACCACCAGGATGCTGAGATGGGGGTTGGGCATGGGGCTGGCTCGCAGACAGAGAGGAAGGACGCCAAACGGCGCGTATCAGTCTGGATATAATGGGCCCGCCATAGTTATCGTCAAGTCAGGCGCGTTCACTCCGTGAAGAGGATCGCGCCGTCCATCAGGAGCCCACTCATGCCTTCGTTCGACATCGTGTCTGAACTGGACAAACACGAACTGACCAATGCGGTCGACAATGCCATCAAGGAGCTCGACCGCCGTTTCGACCTGCGTGGCAAATGCAGCATCGAGAGCAAGGACAAGGCGCTGACCTTGACCGCCGAAGCCGAGTTCATGCTCGAGCAGATGCTCGATATCGTGCGCAGCAGCCTGATCAAGCGCAAGATCGACTGCCAGTGCCTGGAAACCAAGGAGCCCTATGCCTCGGGCAAGGTGATGAAGCAGGAAGTCACCTTCCGTGAAGGTATCGACAAGGAGCTGGCGAAGAAGATCGTCGCCCACATCAAGGACGCCAAGCTCAAGGTGCAGGCCGCCATCCAGGGTGAGCAGGTGCGCGTCACCGGCAAGAAGCGTGACGACCTGCAGGAAGCCATCGCCCTGCTGCGTGGTCATGAGTTCGGCATGCCGCTGCAGTACAACAACTTCCGCGATTGAACCTTTGTGGCGCTGCGGCGTCGCAGGCTAGGTTGATAGCATTTTGACCGCCATGGCATGCCATGGCGGTTTCGTTTCATGTATGGGAAACAGGAGCACCCTATGGAGATGAGCGTCGACGAACTGGTGAAAATGTCCGAGGCTTGGATGCCGATGGTGTTGGAGTACAGCGGCAAGCTGACTTTGGCAGTGATCACCCTGCTGATCGGTTGGTGGCTGATCAGCCGGCTGACGTCGAGCATCGGGCGCATGCTGGCAGCGCGCAAGGTGGACCGTGCGTTGAGCAGCTTCATCGGCAGCCTGGTCAGCATTGTGCTGCGTATTCTGCTGCTGATCAGCGTTGCCTCGATGATCGGTGTGGAGACCACTTCATTCATCGCCATGATCGGTGCCGCGGGTCTGGCCATCGGCTTGGCTTTGCAGGGCAGCCTGGCCAACTTTGCCGGCGGCGTGCTGATCATGCTGTTCCGCCCGTTCCGTGCCGGTGACTGGATCGAGGCACAAGGTGTCTCAGGCAGCGTTGACAGTATCCAGATCTTCCATACCACGCTGAAGACCGGCGATAACAAGGTCGTCATCGTGCCCAACGGCAGCCTGTCCAACGGCCACATCACCAACTACTCGCGTGAGCCGCGTCGGCGTGCCGACATCAATATCGGCATTGATTACTCCAGCGACATCAAACGCGCGCGTGAGGTGCTGCTGGAGATCGCCCAGGACCCGCGGGTGCATGTCGATCCTGCGCCGGTGGTGTTCGTCACTGGGCTGGGTGACAGTGCAGTGAACCTGTCGCTGCGCGTGTGGGTGGCGACTGGCGACTTCTGGCCGGTGACCTTCTCCTTTACCGAGCTGGCGAAGGAGCGTCTGACCGAGGCGGGTATCGGCATTCCGTTCCCGCAGCGGGTGGTGCATCTGGCCAAAGCCGACTGAGGCTCGCCATCACGAAAAAGCCCCGGTCGATCCGGGGCTTTTTTCTGCCTGGTCTCAGGCTTGCTCGACAGCAGGCGGTGTCGTCTCAGGCCGCGCTTGGCGCTTGTCGCGGCGCCACTGGATAACGATAAGCAGCAGTGTCGGTATACCCATCAGCGCCGTGGCGAGGAAGAAGTGGGCGTAGCCGAGGCTTTCCACCATCACGCCGGAATAGCCACCGATCAGGCGCGGCAGCAGCAGCATGATGGAGCTGAGCAGGGCGTACTGGGTGGCCGAGAATTTCAGGTTGGTCAGGCTCGACAGGTAGGCGACGAACGCCGAGGTGGCCAGGCCGGCGCTGAAGTTGTCGCAACTGATGGTGACGATCAGCATGTTCAGGTGTGGGCCCATGCCCACCAGCAGCATGAACATCAGGTTGGTGGCCGCCGATGCGGTGGCACCGATCAGCAGAATCGGCATGATGCCGAAGCGCACGATCAACAGCCCGCCGACCCCGGCGCCGAGTAACGTCATCACCAGGCCGAAGACCTTACTGACATTGGCGATCTGCTCTTTGGTGAAGCCCTGGTCGATGTAGAAAACGTTGGCCATCACGCCCATCACGGTATCGGACAGGCGATAGGTGGCGATCAGGCTGAGCAGCAGCAGTGCCTGCCAGCGATAGCGCACGATGAAGTCGTTGATCGGCGTGAGCACCGGTGCCATGCCGCCCCAGAACAGGCTGGAGATCGACAGGCTGGTGAGCAGGGTATAGAGCAGCGCACGCAGGAAGGCGCGGTCGTAATACAGCAACTCCTGTAGGCTTATCTGGCCCTGGAACAGCAGCATCAGGTCACTTTCGTAGAATTGGGTGACCATGGCCGGGATGGCGATCAGCAGGATGATCAGCAGCAGCACGGAAAGTAACTGGTGGAAGAACCCGTACCTCGCTGCCGCGGTTTTCAGCACTGGTGCCAGCCCGCCCCAGAACAGCCCGGATGCACAGACGCAGGCCAGGGTGCTGTAGAGCATGGCGCGCAGGAAGGCGCGGTCGTTGTAGAGCAGCTCCTGCATGCTGACGTCGCCGAGCAGCATCGGCACCAGATCACTCTGGTAGAACTGGATGAACATGGTCGGCACGGCGATGATCAGCATGATGACTGCGCTGATCGCCAGCAACTGGTGGAAAAATCCGTGCTTGGGCGGCGCGACATGGATGTGCGGCGGTGCTGGCGGCTCGCGCATCCAGATGGAGGTGAGCAGGCCTGGCAGCATCAGCAGGGCGAAAAGCATATAGGTACCGGTCCAGGCGCTGAACTGGTAGTCCTTGGCGGTCGAGCCGAAGCCTTCGGCGAAATACAGCGCACCGGCGGTGGCCAGCAGCGCGGCAACCCGATAGCCGGTCATGTAGGCGGCAGCCAGCGCAGCCTGATGCTCGTCGCCGAGAATTTCCAGGCGATAGGCGTCGACGGCGATGTCCTGAGTGGCCGAGGCGAAGGCCACCAGGACGGCGAGGGCGATCAGCGAGGACAGGTGCGTTTGCGGGTCGTAGTTGGCCATACCGATCAGGCCGATGGCCACCAGCCCCTGCGACAGCACCAGCCAGGAGCGGCGCCGGCCAAGCTTGCCCAGCAATGGCAGGCGCCACTGGTCGAGCATTGGCGCCCACACCCATTTGAAGGCGTAGGCCAGGCCGATGAGGCTGGCGAAACCGATGGTTTCGCGCGCCACTCCGGCTTCGCGTAGCCATACCGACAGGGTGGAGAACACCAGCATGTAGGGCAGGCCAGCGGCGAAGCCCAGAAGCAGCAGCGCCAGTGTGGCGGGGTTGGCGTAGGTCGCGAGGGCTTCTCGCCAGGATTTGCGTGGCATCAGGCTCGAATCTGGGCAGGGGGGAGTCTTGGTAGGGCGCACTCTAACTGCTGTGCTCCATCGGACGCCAGCCGTGACGGCGCATATCCACACGTTCGTTCAGGATGCTGATGCCCTCTGCACGCAGGCGCGCCCGTTGTTCGGCCCCGGAAGGACTGCCGGCAGCCAGACTGAGGCGTCCGCCAGCGGCAATCACCCGATGCCAGGGCAGCGTGGTGCCGTTCGGTAATTGGCTCAGCGTACGACCAACCCAGCGTGCAGCGCGGCCAAGACCGGCCAACTGGGCCAGTTCGCCATAGCTGACGACCTTGCCTTCCGGCACCTGTGCCAATACCAGGTACAGCGCTTCGCGACGCGCCTCGAAGCTTGCCGGTGGTGGGGCCTGCCATGCAGACTCTGGCGGTTTCGTCTTGCCCATAGGGTTCGTCCTTATCATGCGCGTAGTGATCGCCTTATTCCTTTTTACCCTGGCTGCCCCGATCTGGGCCGATACCGTTTGGCTGAACAACGGTGATCGACTCAGTGGTGAGATCATCCTGCTCGACGGCGGCAAGCTGGCGCTCAAGACCAAATATGCCGGCCAGGTGCTGATCGACTGGAAGGATATCGATACCCTCAGCTCGGACAAGCCCCTGCTGGTGCGTCGCAGCGGCTTCGACAACGAACGCAGCGAAAGGTTGGCTGCGGCTGGTAGTGGCATGGTGCGGGTGCAGGGCGAGCGCGAGTACACCCTGCCGCTGGCGCAGATCAAACGCCTGGTGCCGCCGCGGCCGCTGCTGGAGGACCGTCTCTGGGAAGGCAACCTCGATGCCAAGCTGGACATGAAGCGCAACCAGAACGATGTCGATGAATGGAAGCTCAAGGGCAATACCCGTGTCGAGCACGGGCGCTGGCGCCATGTGCTCAGTGGCGAGCTGGAGCGTGAAACCAAGAACGACAGAAAGGTCGAGGACAACTGGGAACTGGAGTACGACCTCGATCGCTTTTTCACCGAGCACTGGTTCTGGCGGGTGGGCGTGGAGCAGGCCGAGGACGAATTCGAGACTGTCGATCGCCAGCGCATCGTCGGTAGCGGCCCCGGTTATCGCTTCTGGGATGACGGACTGGGGCGTTTCGACCTGATCGGCCAGTTCAATCGCGTGCGTCTGGAGTCGGACGTTGCCGACCTGGCGTTCAACACCACGTCATTGGAACTGGATTACAAGCGCCTGCTGTGGGGCACGCGGCTGGAATTCTATGCCAACGCCCAACTGCAGATCCCGCATATCGAAGAAATCGACTACGTGCTCGATAGCGAATTCGGCCTGCGTTACCGCCTCAACCAGTGGGCGCGCTTATCGCTTTTGTACGAGCTTGATCAGTTGCGAGCCCCAGGGCAGACGGTTTCGGATCGGCATTATCTGATCGGTATCGGCGTGGGGTGGTGATGCCGTCGGGCGGCGCGCTGCCCAACGGCACGCCGCCCGACGGAAAAAGCTGAACTCTGCGTATTCGGCCCGGTCAGCTGTTGCTCTGGCGCCGGGGTTGCGGATAATGCCCGGCTTTCGCCCACCAACGCCATTACCCAACTTATGTCGCGCTCTAAATCGCTGTCCCTGCTAGGCCTGAGCATCGCTCTGTGCAGTTCCGCCACCTTCGCCGATACCGTCTGGTTGAAGAACGGTGACCGTCTCTCTGGCACCATCCGCTTCTTCGACGGCAGCAAACTGCTGCTGGAAACCGACTACGGCGGCTCCATCCCGCTGGACTGGAAGAAAATCGCCACCCTGGAAAGTGATCACGAGCTGCTGGTCAAGCTCGGGCCGGTAGATGGCGAGCGTGCCAAGTCGCTGCTGGCGGCTGAGCCGGGCAAGGTCACGCTGGCCAATGGCGAGTCGCCGAAGACCATCGAGCTGACGCAGATCGAACAGATCATGAAGCCCAAGCCGCTGGTGGAGGATTTCACCTGGAAGGGCAACATCGACCTCGGTCTCGACTACAAGCGCGGCGAGCGCGACTCTGATGATTACGACGTCGATATCAAGACCCAGGCCCGTCACGGGCGCTGGCGCCATAACGCGATTGCCGATTACAACCGCGAGCTCAAAGACGACATTGTCAGTACCGACAACTGGGGCGCCGAGTACGCGCTCGACCGCTTCCTCACGGAAAAATGGTTCTGGCAGGGGCGCTTCGAGTACAAGCGCGACCGTATCGAAGAGGTGGAGCGTCAGCGCACTCTCGGTACCGGCCCGGGTTACCAGTTCTGGGATGACGAGCTGGGCGCGTTCTCCATTGCCACCCTGGCCAACCGCAGTGATTACCGCTACAGCAATGGCGAGCAGGATCGCTTCTACGCCATGAGCGTGAAGTGGGACTACAACCGCTACCTGATCGGCAAGACCGTCGAGCTGTTCAGTGTCGGTGAGCTCGGTCGTCCGCTCAGTGGGGCGGCGGATTACAGCCTGGATGCCGAGGTCGGTCTGCGCTACAAGGTGACCGATTGGGCGTCGCTGAACATGAAGGCCGAGAAGGATATCGTCAGCGGTGCCGAGGGTGATCTGGACGAAACCCGCTATACCCTTGGCTTCGGCGTAGGTTGGTAATCCGTCCGTAGGGTGCGCCGTGCGCACCATGATTGGTAACCGGTGCGCATGGCGCAGCCTACGCAAAAACAAACGCCCCGACTGGTTCGAGGCGTTTGTTTTTGAAGCACAGGATCGCGCTCTACATCAGGATTCTTGTTGCTCGTCCAGCGTCTTGTTCTTCCAGCCGACGCCGCCTGGCAGCAGCAGATTGAGCAGCAGCGCAGTGATCGCGCACAGGGAAATCCCTGACAGGGCGAACTCCTTGCCGCCGATCACCATGCCGCCGATGCCGAATACCAGGGTCACCGAAACGATGATCAGGTTGCGCGCTTCGGACAGGTCGACCTGGTGACGAATCAGTGTGTTGAGGCCGACCACGGCGATCGAGCCGAACAGCAGGCACAGAATACCGCCCATTACCGGTACCGGAATGCTCTGCAGGGCCACGCCGAACTTGCCGATGAAGGCCAGGGCGATGGCGAAGACCGCAGCCCAGGTCATGATCTTCGGGTTGTAGCTCTTGGTCAGCATCACTGCGCCGGTGACTTCGGCGTAGGTGGTGTTGGGCGGGCCACCGAACAGGCCGGCTGCCGAGGTGGCGAGGCCGTCACCGAGCAGGGTGCGGTGCAGGCCCGGCTTCTTGACGAAGTTCTTGCCGGTGACGTTGCCGATCGCCACCACACCGCCGATGTGCTCGATGGCTGGCGCCAGGGCGACCGGCACCATGTACAGAATGGCGCCCCAGTGCAGTTCCGGGGTGACGAAGTTGGGTACGGCGAGCCAGGCTGCCTGATCGACGGCGCTGGTGTCGATCACCCCGAGCACCGCAGCGATGGCACAGCCAACGGCGATGCCGGAGAGGATCGGCACCAGGCGGAAGATGCCGCGGCCCAGCACCGCCACCAGCAGGGTGGTGATCAGCGCCGGCATCGAAATCATCATCGCCGTGCTGTACGGCACCAGTTCGATGCTGCCGTCACCGGCCTTGCCCATGGCCATGTTTACCGCCACCGGCGACAGCGCCAGGCCGATGGAGATGATCACCGGGGCGATCACTACCGGTGGCAGCAGGCGGTCGATGAAGCTCGGGCCGCGCAGTTTGACCAGCGCCGAGAGCAGGATGTAGACCAGACCGGCGGCGATCACGCCGCCCATCACTGCCGGCAGGCCGAACTCGCCCTTGGCTGCCAGAATCGGCGCGATGAAGGCGAAACTCGAAGCCAGGAACACCGGCACCTGGCGTTTGGTCACCAGTTGGAACAGCAGGGTGCCGATACCGGCGGTGAACAGCGCAACGTTGGGGTCCATGCCGGTGATCAGCGGCATCAGCACCAGAGCGCCGAAGGCCACGAACAGCATCTGCGCGCCGGAAATGCCCTGGCGCCAGAGCGGATCGTTGAATTCCGTCTGCGACATGTCAGGCGTCCTTCTGCTTGGTGCCGAAGATCTTGTCACCGGCATCGCCCAGGCCCGGGATGATGTAACCATGCTCGTTCAGGCGCTGATCGATGGATGCGGTGAAGATGGTCACGTCCGGGTGCGCCTTCTCGACCGCCTTGATGCCTTCTGGCGCGGCGACCAGGACCATGGCGCGAATGTCCTTGCAGCCAGCTTTCTTCAGCAGGTCGATGGTGGCGACCATCGAGCCGCCGGTGGCCAGCATCGGGTCGATGATCAGCGCCAGGCGCGAGTCGATTTCCGGCGCGAGCTTTTCCAGGTAGGTGTGCGCTTCCAGGGTTTCCTCATTGCGTGCCACGCCCACGGCGCTGACCTTCGCACCGGGAATCAGGCTGAGCACGCCATCGAGCATGCCGATGCCAGCGCGCAGGATCGGAACCACGGTGATTTTCTTGCCGGCGATCTTCTCGACCTGCACGGTGCCCGCCCAGCCTTCGATGTCGTAGGCTTCCAGCGGCAGGTCGTTGGTGGCTTCATAAGTCAGCAGGGCGCCCACTTCCTGGGCCAGCTCACGGAAATTCTTGGTGCTGATATCGGCGCGGCGCATCAGGCCGATCTTGTGACGGATCAGCGGGTGGCGGATCTCGCGAGTGGGCATGGGCTGGAATCTCCAACGGGGCTCTGGGAAAAATCGCGTTAGATTAAAGCATTGCACATGCCAAGTGGTGGGTGACTGATAAGTCACGCCGCTGCGCGCCGAGCATCGGCTACGCTGGTCAGTCGATACTTGGCAAGCGTTGCTCGGGTCTGTACCTTTGCCCGCTTTTATTTGACGGCTCGATCAGCTTTCAGGCTGTTCGCCGCCATTCATCAGCCCGATCAAGAGAGAATCTCATCATGTCCGCCGATCTCGCGCACATTCGCCAAATCATGGCGGAAGCCGATTGCCTGTTCACCGAAGCCGAGGTGGAAGCGGCCATCGACAAGGTCGCCAGCCAGATCAACGCCGAGCTGGCTGAGCGCAACCCGGTGGTGTTCTGCGTGATGAATGGCGGCCTGATCTTCTCCGGCAAGCTGCTGACCAAACTGAACTTCCCGTTGGAAGCGTCTTACCTGCACGCCACCCGTTATCGCAACGAAACCAGCGGTGGCGAGCTGTTCTGGAAGGCCAAGCCGGAAGTGTCGTTCATCGACCGCGACGTGCTGATCATCGACGACATCCTCGACGAAGGGCATACCCTGGGTGCGATCATCGATTTCTGCCGCCATGCCGGCGCGCGTGCCGTACACACGGCGGTGCTGATCGACAAGGAGCACGAGCGCAAGGCTCGTCCTGATCTGAAGGCCAATTACGTGGGCCTGCAGTGCATCGACCGCTACATCTTCGGCTACGGCATGGACTACAAGGGCTACTGGCGCAACGCGGCCGGCATCTATGCGGTCAAGGGGCTGTAAGCCTGATACCAAGGCTCACAAACCCGCTGTTCGTAGGAGCCCCGCCTCGGGGCGAAGCTTTTCGAGTTGGTGTCGCCCAGCTTCGCGGCGGCGCGCCGCTCCTACACATCGACGCCGGGCGCGAAGCTTGGATGAAATACGGGCTACGGCTTCAGGTGCTCTCCCAGCCAGCGCAAGGCTTTCTCCCTCGCTTGTGGTAGATCGTGCACGTAGGCCAGTTGCCCGGCGCGTCGGTGAATGCCGGCGCGGCGTAGTTGCAGCCGTACCTGTGCGGTGGGGCCGCTGAGGATCAGCGCCACACCCTGCTGGCGATAGTCGCGCAGCACATTGTCCAGCGCGGCGATGGCGGTCATGTCCAGCAGCGGCACGGCGCTGATATCGACGATCACCACGCGCACCCCTGGGGTGAAGCGGCGCAGCACGCTAAGCGCCTTTTCCGCCGCGCCGAAGAACAGCGGGCCGCGAATGGCGTAAGCCAGCACGTGCTCGGGCAGGTCTTGCAAGGTCTGACGCTGCTGCCGGCTCAGCGCAGCGGTATCGGTCAGCTCGCTCATGCGTTTGATGAACAGTCCGGCTGCCAGCAGCAGGCCGACGCCCACGGCCAGCACCATGTCGAACAGCACCGTCAGCACCAGGCAGGTCAGCAGCACCAGCACATCGCCGCGTGGGGCGATGCGCAGGGTGTGGGCGACGTGATGAGGTTCGCTCATGTTCCACGCCACCATCAGCAGTAGCGCGGCCAGAGCCGCCATCGGCAGGTAGCTGAACAGCGGCGCGAGCAGCAGAATCGCTGCCAGCACCACGCCGGCGTGAACCAGTGCCGCCATCGGCGAAAAGGCCCCGGCACGCACGTTGGCTGCCGTGCGGGCGATGGCGGCGGTGGCGGTGATGCCGCCAAAGAACGGCGCGGCCAGATTACCCAGGCCCTGACCGATCAATTCGGCGTTAGGGTCATGCTTGCTGCCGGTCATGCCGTCGGCGACGACGGCGCACAACAATGACTCGATGGCGCCGAGCATGGCGATGGCAAATGCCGGGGCGAGCAGTTGGCGGATCAGTTCGAATGAAAGCACCAGCGGCTGGCCGTCGGCACCCGGCAGGTTCCAGGGCAGGGTCAGGTCCGGCAGGAAGGGCGGGATGCCGGGATATTCAATGCCGTCGAGCTGATAGCTGAAGCGCTCGCCCAATGTCGCCACGGGCAGCCCCAGGCGTTCCAGAGCCAGTGCCAGCAATGCGCCGACCGCCAGGGCTACCAGGTGTGCGGGAATTTTCGGAGCCAGGCGTGGCCAGATCAGCAGTGTGGCCAGGCACGCGGCGCCCACCAGGCTGTCGCCGGGCTGCAGGCTGGGCAGGGCGCGCACCAGCAGGTTGACCTGCTCCAGCAGATGCTGCGGCGCGCCGGCCAGGTGCAGGCCGAACAGGTCCTTGATCTGCAGGATGGCGATGACGATGCCGATGCCGGCGGTAAAGCCCAGGGTCACCGGATAGGGCACGAATTCGATCAGGCGCCCGGCGCGCAGCAGGCCCAGGGCGATCAGGATCAGTCCTGCCATCAGTGTGCACAGCAGCAAGCCGCCGAGGCCGTACTGCTGGGTGATCGGCAGCAGAATCACCACGAAGGCGGCGGTGGGGCCGGAAATATTGAAGCGCGAGCCGCCGCACAGGGCGATCAGCGGTGCGGCGATCAGCACGGTGTAGAGCCCATGCTGCGGCGCCACACCCACGGCGATGGCCAGCGCCATGGCCAGCGGAATGGCGATGATGCCCACCGTCAGGCCGGCGCTCAGGTCGCCGCGCAGGGCCTTCCAGGAGTAGCCGGCGCGCAGCGTCTGGCGCCAGGCGGCGAACAGCGGTAACGATGGACGTGACATGCTGGCTTCCTAATGGCTTGGCGCATTATAGGAGCCAGTTCACTGGGCGCGGCATGACCTAGGTCGGCTGTCGTGTCGATTGTTCGCGTGTTAGCCTGCTCGGCTACGCGTTGAGCCGCGCGCGGCTCGGCGGTACACTGCCGGCCCTCTGTAATGCTGGCGGGAGCGGGCGATGCGTAAAGACAAGAAGCAGGTGATTGGCGAAGAAATCAGCGATGACTCGATCAAGCTGTTCCTTGCGGTGGAACCGGCGGACGCCACACCGCCTTCGCTGCACAAGCTGGTCAAGGCTTATCGCGGTCTGCGTATCGATGATTTCGAGCGCTTCGTGGGTTTCTTCGTTGCTGCAGGCTACGACCTCTCGGCCACCGATGCGCAGGGCAATGATTTCATCGCGCTGATTCAGGATCAGCGTAATGCCGAGCCCTACATCGAAGTGATCAAGGCTGCTCGCGGCTGATTCTGGTAGGCATAGGCAAAAATGCCCGCGCTCCGTTGAGGAGGCGGGCATTTTTTATGGCCTGCCATCCATGGCGGCCACCCTGCGGGCCGTCGCTGCGCGACGTTAAAAATGGCTCCCGGCCATTTTTTATGGCCTGCGGATCGTGAACTCGGGGCAATAAAAAACCGGCCTCCAGGGCCGGTTTTTCAAGAACCTGTCGCGATTAGGCGGCAGCAGCTTCGCCCAGCGCCTTGATGTGCGCGTTCAGGCGGCTCTTGTGACGAGCGGCTTTGTTCTTGTGGATGATGCCTTTGTCAGCCATGCGGTCGATGACCGGAACGGCTGCAGTGTAAGCGGTCTTGGCAAGCTCGAGATCTTTGGCAGCAATAGCCTTGACTACGTTCTTGATGTAGGTACGAACCATCGAGCGCAGGCTGGCGTTATGGCTACGGCGCTTCTCAGCCTGTTTGGCGCGTTTTTTGGCAGAAGGTGAGTTGGCCACCGTCAAGCTCCTCGAAAACTGGGGGGTTACGACAAATAAGGCCGCGAATCATGCCGATCCATCTGCCTGCTGTCAAGTCTGATGACGCTTTCCTGTGCTGGCCTGACCAGTGGTGGCTCGCTACACTCGACGCCTTCGTTGGGCTGCGGATTGTCCGCTACTGCACCTCTTTATGGAAGCCGAAATACCCCATGAATCTCCTCAAGTCCCTGGCTGCCGTCAGTTCACTGACCATGGTTTCGCGCGTGCTGGGGTTCGTGCGCGACACCATCATCGCCCGCACCTTCGGTGCCGGGGTGGCGTCGGATGCCTTCGTGGTGGCCTTCAAGCTGCCCAATCTGCTGCGCCGTATTTTTGCCGAAGGGGCGTTCTCGCAGGCTTTCGTACCGATCCTGGCCGAGTACAAGATGCAGCAGGGCGAGGAGGCCACGCGCACGTTCGTTGCCTACGTCTCTGGTTTGCTGACCCTGGTGCTGGCGCTGGTCACGGTCATCGGCGTGCTCGCTGCGCCCTGGATCGTCTGGGCTACGGCACCGGGTTTTGCCGATGAGGCCGAGCGTTTCGAGCTGACCGTCGATCTGCTGCGGGTGACCTTTCCTTATATATTGCTGATCTCCCTGTCATCGCTGGCCGGGGCCGTGCTCAATACCTGGAACCGTTTTTCGGTGCCGGCGTTCGTGCCGACCTTGCTCAATGTCAGCATGATCGTCTTTTCGCTGTTTCTGACGCCCTATTTCGACCCGCCAATCATGGCGCTGGGCTGGGCGGTGCTGGTCGGCGGGCTGGCACAGTTGCTCTGGCAACTGCCGCACCTTAAAAAGATCGGCATGCTGGTGCTGCCGCGCCTGAGTTTCGGTGACATGGGCGTCTGGCGCGTGCTCAAACAGATGGGGCCGGCGATCTTCGGCGTCTCGGTCAGCCAGATTTCGCTGATCATCAACACCATCTTCGCCTCCTTCCTGGTGGCGGGCTCGGTGTCCTGGATGTATTACGCCGACCGCCTGATGGAGTTGCCCTCGGGCGTGCTGGGCGTAGCGCTGGGCACCATCCTGCTGCCGGCGCTATCGAAAACCTATGCGAGCAAGAATCGCGACGAGTACCGCCGCCTGCTCGATTGGGGGCTGCGTTTGTGCTTTCTGCTGGTGCTGCCCTGCACCCTGGCGCTGGCGATTCTCGCCGAGCCGCTGGTAGTGTCGCTGTTCCAGTACGGCAAGTTCGGTGCAGAGGACGCGCTGATGACCCAACGGGCACTGGTGGCTTATTCGGTCGGCCTGCTGGCGTTGATTCTGATAAAGATCCTCGCGCCCGGCTTCTATGCCCAGCAGAACATCAAGACACCGGTACGCATTGCCATCGTCAGCCTGCTGGCGACCCAGGTGATGAACGCGCTGTTCGTGTTCGGTCTGGACATGGCGCACGTCGGCCTGGCGCTGGCGATCAGCCTGGCGGCCTGCCTGAATGCCGGCTTGCTGTACTGGCAGCTGCGTCGTGCCGATATCTTCCAGCCGCTGCCGGGCTGGGGGCTGTTTCTGCTCAAGCTGGTGGTCGCGGTGGCGGTGATGGTCGCTGTGTTACTGGGGCTGCTGCAGGTCATGCCAGCCTGGGCGGAAGGGGAAATGCTCGTGCGCCTGTTGCGTCTCGGCGCGCTGGTGGCCGCTGGGCTGGTTGCTTACTTCGGCATGCTGCTCATATTGGGCTTCCGTCCGCGCGATTTTGCCCGGCGGGCCCTGTAGCGGTTTCACGCATCGCGATGCCTGTTGTGCATGGCCTGCTGTGCGTATAATCGGCCACTTTGTGAACAAGAAGCGTGCTATGCAGCTGGTTCGAGGTCTTCATAACCTGCAGCCCCAGGCGCGGGGCTGTGTGGTCACCATCGGTAATTTCGACGGCGTTCATCGTGGGCACCAGGCCATCCTGGCGCGCTTGCGTGAGCGTGCCGCGGAATTGGCCGTGCCCAGCTGCGTGGTGATCTTCGAGCCGCAGCCGCGTGAGTTCTTCGGCCCGGACACTGCTCCGGCGCGCCTGACCCGTCTGCGCGACAAGCTCGCCCTGCTGGCCGCCGAAGGCGTCGACATGGTGCTGTGCCTGGCCTTCAACCGCCGCTTGCGCGAGTTGTCGGCCGCCGAGTTCGTCCAGCGTGTGCTGGTCGATGGCCTGGGGGTGAAGGATCTGGAGATCGGCGACGATTTCCGCTTCGGCTGCGACCGCGCCGGCGATTTTGAGTTTCTCAAGGCAGCAGGCCTGCGCCACGGTTTTAGCGTCGATGCGTCTACGACTGTGGAAGTGCTTGGTGGCCGGGTCAGCAGCACGCGCGTGCGTCAGGCGCTGGCCGATGGCGATTTCGAACTGGCTGAAGCCTTGCTCGGCCGGCCGTTTCGCATCGCCGGGCGCGTCCTGCACGGACAAAAGCTCGGCCGCCAGCTCGATGCGCCGACGGCCAATATCCAGCTCAAGCGGCGCAAGGTGCCGCTGACCGGCGTGTATCTGGTGAGCTGTGAAATCGATGGCGTGATTCAACCGGGCGTCGCCAATATCGGCGTGCGCCCCAGCGTTGCCGGTGACGGCCGCGCCCATCTGGAAGTGCACCTTCTGGATTTTGCCGGCGATCTGTATGGCCGGCGTCTCTCGGTGGCTTTCCACCACAAGCTGCGTGATGAGCAGCGTTTCGCCTCGCTCGAGGCCTTGAAGGCGGCGATTGCCGCTGATATCGCCGCTGCCCGTGAATATTGGCAGAGCCACCCGCTGATGAAGAGCCCGAAATGACCGACTACAAAGCTACGCTGAACCTGCCCGATACCCAGTTCCCGATGAAGGCCGGCCTGCCGCAACGCGAGCCGCAGACCCTGCAGCGCTGGAACGAGATTGGCCTGTATAGCAAGCTGCGCAAGATTGGCGAAGATCGGCCGAAGTTCGTCCTGCACGACGGCCCGCCCTATGCCAACGGCAGCATCCACATCGGTCATGCGGTGAACAAGATCCTCAAGGACATCATCACCCGCTCCAAGACCCTGGCCGGCTTTGACGCGCCCTACGTGCCGGGCTGGGACTGCCACGGCCTGCCGATCGAGCACAAGGTCGAAACCACCTTCGGCAAGAATCAAGCAGCGGACCTGACCCGCGAGCGCTGCCGCACCTACGCCGGCGAGCAGATCGAAGGGCAGAAGGCCGACTTCATCCGCCTCGGTGTGCTCGGCGACTGGGACAACCCGTACAAGACCATGGATTTCGCCAACGAGGCTGGGGAGATCCGCGCCCTGGCCGAGATGGTCAAGCAGGGCTTCGTGTTCAAGGGTCTGAAACCGGTGAACTGGTGCTTCGACTGCGGCTCGGCGCTGGCCGAGGCCGAGGTGGAGTATCAGGACAAGAAGTCCGATGCCATCGACGTTGCCTTCCCCATCGAAGACGCAGGCAAATTGGCCGCCGCCTTCGGTCTGAGCGAGTTGAACAAGCCGACCGCCATCGTCATCTGGACCACCACGCCCTGGACCATCCCGGCCAACCAGGCGCTCAACGTACACCCGGAATTCACCTACGCGCTGGTCGACACCGGCGAGCGCATCCTGCTGCTGGCCGAGGAACTGGTCGAGTCCTGCCTGCAGCGCTACGGCCTGCAAGGTCAGGTGATCGCCACCGCGCCGGGCGCGGCGCTGGAGCTGATCCGTTTCCGCCATCCGTTCTACGAGCGTTTCTCGCCGGTGTACCTGGCCGAATACGTCGAGCTGGGCGCCGGTACCGGCATCGTTCACTCGTCGCCGGCCTATGGTGAGGACGACTTCCGTACCTGCAAAGCCTACGGCATGAGCAACGACGACATTCTCAGCCCGGTGCAGAGCAATGGCGTCTACACCCCGGATCTGCCGTTCTTCGGCGGCCAGTTCATCTGGAAGGCCAACCCGGCCATCGTCGAGAAACTCGCCGAAGTCGGTGCGCTGCTCAAGCACCAGCCGATCCAGCACAGCTATATGCACTGCTGGCGCCACAAGACGCCGCTGATCTACCGCGCTACCGCGCAGTGGTTCGTCGGTATGGATACGCAGCCCAAGCAGGGCGCTCCCCTGCGTGAGCGCGCGCTGGCCGCCATCGAGCAGACCCAGTTCGTCCCGGGCTGGGGCCAGGCACGCCTGCACAGCATGATCGCCGGTCGTCCCGACTGGTGCATCTCGCGTCAGCGCAACTGGGGCGTGCCGATCCCGTTCTTCCTGCACAAGGCCACCGGCGAGCTGCACCCGCGCACCGTCGAGCTGATGGAAGAGGTCGCCAAGCGTGTCGAGCAGGAGGGCATCGAAGCCTGGTTCAAGCTCGACGCTGCCGAGCTGCTTGGCGCCGAAGCGGCTGACTACGACAAGATCAACGACACTCTCGACGTCTGGTTCGACTCCGGTACCACCCACTGGCATGTACTGCGTGGCTCGCACGGCCTCGGCCACACCACCGGCCCGCGCGCCGACCTGTACCTGGAAGGCTCGGACCAGCACCGCGGCTGGTTCCATTCGTCACTGCTGACCGGCAGCGCCATCGATGGTCACGCGCCGTACAAGGCGCTGCTGACCCACGGCTTCGTGGTCGACGAGAACGGCCGCAAGATGTCCAAGTCGCTGGGTAACGTGGTCGCCCCGCAGGAGGTCAACGACAGCCTGGGCGCCGATATCATGCGCCTGTGGGTCGCTTCCACCGACTATTCCGGCGAGATGGCCGTGTCCAAGGTGATCCTGCAGCGCAGCGCCGATGCCTACCGCCGCATCCGCAACACCGCGCGCTTCATGCTGGCCAACCTCAATGGTTTCGATCCGGCCAAGGACCTGCTGCAGCCTGAGCAGATGCTCGACCTCGACCGCTGGGCCGTGGACGCCGCCCTGCGTTTGCAGGAAGAAATCATCGAAGCGTACGGCGATTACCGGTTCTGGAACGTCTACTCCAAGGTGCACAACTTCTGCGTGCAGGAGCTGGGCGGTTTCTACCTGGACATCATCAAGGACCGCCAGTACACCACCGCCGCCGACAGCGTGGCGCGCCGCTCCTGCCAGAGCGCGCTGTTCCACATCAGCGAGGCGCTGGTGCGCTGGATCGCGCCGATCCTGGCGTTCACCGCCGAGGAGATCTGGCAGTTCCTGCCGGGCGAGCGCAACGAGTCGGTGATGCTCAATACCTGGTACGCCGGTCTGCAGCGCCTGCCGGAAGGCTTCGAGCTGGACCGCGCCTATTGGGATCGCGTGATGGCGGTCAAGGCAGCGGTCAACAAGGAGCTGGAGAACCTGCGCACGGCCAAGGCCATCGGTGCCAGCCTGCAGGCCGAGGTCACCCTGTTCTGCGACGACGCCAAGCAGGCCGACCTGGCCAAGCTCGGCGACGAGCTGCGTTTCGCCCTGATCACCTCGGCGGCGCAGACCGCGCCGCTCGCTGATGCGCCGGCCGATGCGGTGGTGACCGAGGTCGAAGGCCTGAAGCTGAAGATCCTCAAGTCCGCCCACGCCAAGTGCGGCCGTTGCTGGCACTTCCGCGCCGATGTCGGCAGTCATGCCGCGCATCCTGAACTGTGCGATCGCTGCGTGAGCAACATCGAAGGTGAAGGTGAGGTGCGCAAGCATGCCTGAGTCCTCGCGTTTCGGGCATCTGCCCTGGTTGCTGTTGAGCGTGCTGATCCTGGTCGCCGACCGGGTGAGCAAGGACATCTTCGAGGGCACGCTGAGCATGTATCAGCGCATCGAAGTGATTCCGGGCTACTTCGACTGGACCCTGGCCTACAACACCGGCGCCGCTTTCAGCTTCCTGGCCGATGCCGCCGGCTGGCAGCGCTGGTTTTTCGCAGCCATCGCCATCGTCGTCAGCGTCGTACTGGTGATCTGGCTCAAGCGCCTCAAGCGTCACGAAACCCTGCTGGCAGTAGCCCTGGCCATGGTCCTGGGCGGCGCGCTGGGCAACCTGTACGACCGCGTGGTGCTTGGTCACGTGGTCGACTTCATCCTGGTGCACTGGCAGAGCCGCTGGTTCTTCCCGGCGTTCAACCTGGCTGACACCTTCATCACCATCGGCGCCATCCTGCTGGCGCTGGATATGTTCAAGAGCGACAAGTCCGCGAAGGAGGCTGCGCAATGACAGACGTACGCATCGGGCCGGACAGGGAAGTGACCCTGCATTTCGCCCTCAAGCTGGAAAACGGCGATGTGGTCGACAGTACCTTCGACAAGCAACCGGCGACCTTCAAAGTCGGCGACGGCAATCTGCTGCCCGGTTTCGAGCAGGCGCTGTACGGCTTCAAGGCCGGCGACAAGCGCAGCGTGCAGGTACAGCCGGAGCAGGGCTTCGGCCAGCCCAATCCACAGAACGTGCAGATCATGCCGCGCAGCCAGTTCGAGGGCATGGAGCTCTCCGAAGGCCTGCTGGTGATCTTCAACGATGCCGCCAATACCGAGCTGCCAGGCGTGGTCAAGGCGTTCGATGACAAGCAGGTCACCATCGACTTCAACCACCCACTGGCCGGTAAGGTGCTGGCCTTCGATGTGGAAATTATCGAGGTCAAGGCCCTCTAGATCGCATCGCCGCTTCTGTAGGAGCGGCTTCAGCCGCGAAGCTCTTGTTGCAGCCTGCACTGATCCCGCGCAGGCTGTACCTTCCAGGAACGACCGATAGCGTCGTTTCGTTCCTCGATCAATACCGAGACAGCCAGCATGCATATCAAACTCGCCAACCCCCGAGGCTTCTGCGCCGGCGTTGATCGCGCCATCGAAATCGTCAACCGCGCCCTGGAAGTCTTCGGCCCGCCGATCTACGTGCGCCATGAAGTAGTGCACAACAAGTTCGTGGTCGAGGACCTGCGTGCCCGCGGCGCGGTATTTGTCGAAGAGCTGGATCAGGTGCCGGACGACGTCATCGTCATCTTCAGCGCCCACGGCGTGTCCAAGGCCGTGCGCGACGAGGCCGCTCGGCGCGGTCTCAAGGTGTTCGACGCCACCTGCCCGCTGGTGACCAAGGTGCACATGGAAGTGGTGCGCTACAGCCGTGAGGGCCGCGAGTGCATTCTCATCGGCCACGAAGGCCACCCGGAAGTCGAAGGCACCATGGGCCAGTACGACGCCAGCAACGGCGGCGCCATCTACCTGGTGGAAGACGAGGCCGACGTCGCCGAACTGCAGGTGCGCAACCCCGAGAACCTGGCGTTCGTCACCCAGACCACCCTGTCGATGGACGACACCAGCAAGGTGATCGACGCCCTGCGCAGCAAGTTCCCCGCCATTGGTGGCCCGCGCAAGGACGACATCTGCTACGCCACGCAGAACCGTCAGGATGCGGTCAAGCAACTGGCCAGCGAGTGCGACGTGCTGCTGGTCGTTGGCAGCCCCAACAGCTCCAACTCCAACCGTCTGCGCGAACTGGCCGAGCGCATGGGCACACCTGCCTACCTGATCGATGGCGCCGAAGACCTCAAGCGTGAGTGGTTCGATGGCGTGAAGGGTATTGGCATCACAGCGGGCGCTTCGGCGCCTGAGGTGCTGGTGCGTGGAGTAGTAGGCCAGCTTCGTGCCTGGGGGGCAGAAGGGGAGACGGAGTTGGATGGGCGGCCGGAGAACATTACGTTTTCGATGCCGAAGGAGTTGCGGGTGAAGGCGCTGTGAGCTGAAAAGAAAAAGGCGATCCGAAGATCGCCTTTTTTATTCGTGGTAGTCAACGCCAGCACTGATCGACCGTCTTGGCATCCGGCCCGGTGGATGTTTTACCTTTGATGCCGACAGCTGTGAGGGTCAGGTTGCCACAGAGGCCGTCGCCGATGGTCTGCTCGGCCGTCAGCGTATAACCGCCATCTCCGTTGGTACGGGAGATGGCTACCAGATAATAGCCGTTCTCAGAGCGCACCTTGGCAGATGCGCTGTTGATGTTGGTCACGCTGGCCTGATTAGAAACCAGCAAGTCCAGATCCTGAGGTGTGGTCACGTAGCGATTGTTCTGGGCATAGAAACGCTCCTGTCGTGCTGCCATTTCCTGCAGCAGCGCCATGCCCTCAGCTCTTTTGCTACGCGTGATGTAGTCCTGGTAGTTGGGGATGGCGATTGCAGCCAGGATGCCGATGATCGCTACAGCGAGCATCAGTTCGATCAAGCTGAAGCCTTTCTGTTTACGCTGAATCATTGAAACTCCTCCGGCACGATATGCCAGCTCTGACGGCCGCTGCTGTTAGGGTCATCGCCGACGGTCGCGGGGTCTGCTGCGCCATCGCTGCCGAACACCTTGTTGCCGGGGGCCAATGTAAAGCCACCCAGGGCAGGGAAACGCATGCCGGATACGACATTGGCATTGTACTGGTCAGTCGGGTTGACCAGGCGATCCGCATTCAGGTCAAGCACGTTGAAGCGTGTGCGACCGCCAGTGAAGGCATCGACTGCATATAGCCAGGTATCTGCCCCTGCCTGGCAGGGATCCTGATTGGGGGTCAGGCTGCTGAGGAACAGGATGGAGCCGCTGGCTGTCATGTTGTTGATGATCATCTCCCCTTCAAGTGTCGGGGTGCCATTGCTACTTTTTACGGCCATGTCCAGCGCCCAGCCCCATTGTGTAACCAGGGTATCGGATTCCGGAATCTTGACGTCGACATCGCTGCTGGTCGGCGCACGGAACCACTGCGCAGGCTCCTGACTGACCAGGCGGATATCGCGAGTTGCACTTTGCTGTTCGTCGCCGATAACGACACTGTTTTGTTGCGCGGTGAAGCTTTGTTCAAGTAAACGACCGGCGCGAGTCCCCGCCACAGGCGTATTTTCTGTAGTGCTCTGGCGCTTGGTGTTGCGGTCCCAGATGCCATACAGCGTCATGGCTCGGCTGGTGTCTACATTGGCGTCGCTTGTTTCCAGATACTTGCCGGTACCGAACAGCACCAGATAGCCGTAGCTAGAGGGGTGACGAACCAGCGAAGGCTGAATGGTGATGGCCTGACGCTTGCCGGCCTTATCTCTGGCAACGAACAGCGGTTTGTCACCGTAGGCCAGTTTGAAGTCAGCCTTGCTCGTGCTAGCAACTTCCGTATTGGCGCGGGCAAACGGATCGCCAGTGATGGAAGCGATGTTATTCGTGGTCTTTACGAGATCAAAGCGCCACAGATTACCTTGCAGGTCGCCAGCATAGGCATAGTCCACCAGCCCGTCGCCATTGTTATCCGCACCGCGAACGCTGGAAAGTCCATTAGAGAGGGTGATATTACCTTCCACAACATCCGGCACGGTGATCTTCTTGATCAGCTCGCCGCTCTTGATGTTGATGATCAGTAATGCGGCCTTGTCGTTCGTGCTGTTGTAGCCGTTGCCCTGCAGGACTGCCCACTCACCCGTATGCAGGCGCACGATCTCGGGTTGTGCGAAGGTGAAGCCGAGGTCGGCATCCTTTGCGGAGTCGAACTCCCATAGCAGCTTGATCTGCGTCGGGTCGGTAACGTCCAGTGCGAACAGGGATTTTCCCCCTGCGCGCAGGGTTCCGATTAGCACGGTGCGCCAGCCTTCGTCGTCACCGAAGTAAACGTCACGGACAATAGGGCTGCCATCGACAAAGTAGCGATGTCCGGCGCCGCTGTAGTTCTGGCCCGTAAGGCGGTAAAGATTCTTGATGACTTCCGTGGGGATGAAGGCGAACTCCTCGCGGCCGGTCGCAGCATTAAAGCCATGTAGCATGCCGTCGTTGCCACCGACATAAATCATCTCGGGGCGACCGCCTGGGTTGTTTACAGAACTCTTCTGATAGGTTTCGCGGAATGCTGCATAGCTTTTGTAGCTCGCGCGGTTACCCAGTGGGTTTTCAATGGCGTCGGCTAGGTACGCTAAATATGCAGGTGTACCGACTACCGCCGGGCTGGAGTTTATAATATCGCCCATCACAGTACGATTGTTGCGTTTGCGAAATTTTGGAGTGGCATCACCTTCGCCACTGCGCTCGCCGCGAATATAGGCGACGCGTTGTTCTCCACGATTATCTTGAGCGGCCACCAGGCTATCAGGATCAATATTTAACAAGCTTTGTAACGTACCGAGATTGCTCCATGTAAAGTCTTTAAGGCCAGTATTGCTATTACTTGATGCTGCCATCGTAACTCGGCGAGTGAGAGGGTCGAGGTTTTGGTTGGCAGTCTGTATATTCCATAATTCTGTCGTCTGACCATTGGCACTGACCAGCGTCTTACTCAGTTGGCCACTCCAGTCCTCACTGGAGAATTGAGTGGCGTAGACATTACTCTGCAGGTCGTTGCCATCGCTATCTGATACAAAGGATGCAGATACGGCCGGACGTGCAGCTGTGGAAGTGCGATCTGCGATGCGATTGAGAATATCGCGGAAGGCCTGAACCATGGCTTCTGGACTGTCGGCACTAAAGAACTCGCCTCGGGAGTTGATGGCTGCGTGCCAGAGGTCGTAGACGTTGCTGGCACTGCTGTCAGATGCCACTGGCCAGTTAGCTGTGCCGTTGAGAATATTCAGATAACCCCCAGCGAAAGTATCGTCTTCCCAAGGCACATTCACGTTATTAAGGGCCTCTCCTAGGCCGAGACCAACCATATAGTTGGTCATATGCTGCCAAGTAGCAGGGTTGTTGCGTGCATCCCAGTACTCGCTGGAGCTATCGTTGTTTTTTACACGAACGTAGGGTTTGATATCGTTGCTTAAGTTAGATAGATCAGTCGCCCAGTAGTGCATGGCTAGATCGGCCAGAGTGTTGGTCGTCGTATCTGCATAGGGGCGGCGAGTATTTGTGTAGCTAATGTTGTCCGGGAGAGTGAAGGTGTTGTGATCCGGGCGTAGTGTGGTGCTCGGATTACCATTATTACCGTTCCACATGCCATCGGTCATCATGATGTGGAAGCTTGGTCGGCAAGAGTACATGGGGTTTTGAACAGTAGTGCCCGTGCTGCCAGTCGCTGTATATGGATTAGGTGTCAGAGCCCAGGCTGTATCGCCCTGCAGAAACTTTCCGGCACGGTCAAGAGTTGTGCGCAGAGGAGTGCCGCCTGAGAAATTTACATTAGTTAGCCAAGTCAGGAAGTTTGATTTGTGGCGGTTGGTGAAGATCCTGAAGCGGTTATCACTGCAAGCATTATTAGTGCTGCTGCTCGTGAAGGTTGAGCAATTATTCAAACTTTGCCAGGTAAAGCGGACTGCTGGTGATAGATCATAGAAGGCAAGATGAGCGGCACTCTGAGTTGCTAGGGCGCGATCACGATAGAAGGAGTACCAGATTGCAAAGTTTTGCTGCTCGTCGGCAGTAACCAGGCGCAGTCGGTAGCATGCGTCGTTGTTTCGAGCATCACTAGCGCTGCAACCGCTAAGGGTTGGTTCAAATACATAATAATAGGCCGGTACGGAGCGCTTACGCATGTCTACAGTGGCAGTATTGCTGCTGCGGCTGCAAGGTACATTGGAGAAGTTTATGCCGTTCCAGTTGGCGCTTGCGGTACAGTTGGTGCCTGTAGTTGTCCGATTGATGTTGTAAGTTATACCCCCTGGAGTGGTTATGGATGCGTTGGGAGTGCTGGTTGTTACCGTTGCTTGAGCTAGAAAGTCTTCTTGTGGGTTTTCGGCTAGCTCTCTGATGCTGCCGAATCCAAAGTCGTCATAGTTACAGTTGCCAGCAGAATCTTCGGTGCAATACCAAGTGACGCGATAGCTATTGGAGAGATTGATTTCTCCCAGAGACGACTTAAAGCCCATATGGCGTGCTTTGGTAAAACTAGTGCTGTAGATTTGATCCGTACCGTCGACGCTTATTCCCTTGGGAATTAAGTAAGTGGTATTGGGGTTGTAGTAAATCGGGTTAAAGTCGGCGGATTTGGCTCGTTTGGTGCGCATGGTGGAGTCAGCGGCAATCGAGTCGGGGACATGGGAGCGCTTCATTGAGCCCGAGTCGTCGATGCTGAATATGAGGTTGGGAGCTACCGAGTCAACTAGCATTAGTGGCTGTTGGCTTATGTTTAGTGAAGCTCCGCTAGCAGTTAATGTGCTACTAAAATAGATAAAAAATCCCACACTACTAAGCAATGGGCGACGCAATAGTGAATAAGCTTTCATGATCTGTTCCTGTTTTATGCCCATGCTCAGTTGCTTTCGATCCGGCCCTTGGAGTTCAGGGCAACGGTCGAGCGCACGGCGCTGTTCAACCCGTTATTACTGGCCATGCCGTTTACCTCGTAGCGGAATACGCCAATACCAAGCAGCATGTTCCCGTATTCGGGGTTTTCCGACTCGCCCTGAAGTTCGCCGCCAGGTGCGATCTGCGCGTACCAGGTGGCGTCGCCGTAAAGTTCGGTGTTGTCGTCCGGGGAATAGACCTGCTTGTTGGTTGCGTCTATGGCGTAGGCGGGCTCTTTGTCGAGCAGGCAAAGCGTACCGGCGGCAATGCCTTCACAGGTGCTGGTCGGTTCCTGAGGGCCACGCTGAACCGTTCTGCGCTCACCATCGCGCACACTGGCTTCCGCCACGTTGAGCAGTTGCTTCTGCTCGATCATGTTGCCGGTGATGCGCGACTCCAGGCTGACCTCGCGCATGTTGGCGATGGCCAGAACCGTGATGACCAGCAGAAATATCAACGCAATAAGCAGGCTGATACCTTGCTGGCGCTGTCCCAGGTTGTGTTGGCGGATAATCGTCATGGCATCAGGTTCCTCATGCTGGTGCTGCTGGAGAGCATGGTGTAGAGACGTTTGTCATTGGGGGCATTGCCGAACCAGAATTCGTAGACCGCACTGCCTGCGCTCTTGCCGATTTCGGTTGGGCTGGCGGTCATGATGGCGAATTGCACGGCACGCACGCGGGCATTCGCCGCCGGTGTCGGGGTGTATTCGCTGATGCGCTTGTCATCGTTGTAATTGACGCCGTAATCGAAATTCAGCGCTGTGATGCCTGTGGCGATGGCTTGTCCGTTGCAGCGCAATTCACCGTCGGTGAGCTGGAATAGCTCGACAACTGGAGCGGTGTTCACGTAAGGATTATTGGGAATATTGGCAATCAGGTCGCCACTGCAGGTGCGTGCCCCGGGAAAGGCAGGCTGGTAGCGGATGCAGAAGCTGGTGGCGTTAATGCGTTTAACCACTTCACCGGCAGCCATGGCACCGCAGTTGGCGAGATTCGCAGAAGGAAAGGCTGCCTCCATGGTTTCATCGGGGCGACGGCGGTAGCCTGTCTTGGTCAGCGTTTCTTCCAGCAGCAGGATGGAGAAACGTGCGCTTTCGATATTCTGTCCCTGGCTCTGCTGGAACAGCGTGTTCTCGCGGTTGTCCAGGTAGACCTGAGTGATGCCCAGAATCAGGAAGCTGCTGATCAGCAGGGCTACCATCATTTCGATAATGGAAAGGCCATGTTGCTTGTGCATGGTCAGAGTTCTCCGCGCAGGCGCAAGGTACAGATAAAGGGATCAGCGCCGTTACCGCAGGCCTCGCCGTTGGAGCGCCAGGCGACCTGAACCTCGATGGTGGAGCCAGCCGCACAGGCGCCGGGCACCTGGGAGCGACAGATGTAGAAGGCATTGCGCACGGCCACGGCATCATCGTCTTCACCGGCAGTGCCGGGCATCAGCGTGCGCACTTTCTCGCTCCAGCAGGTCAGTTGCCTGGCCACATTGCTGGCTGGAATGGCGGCTGCGCCACATGCACCTTCTGCTTCGAGCGAGTTGATCATGTAGTCATCACGGGCGTCGGGATTGGCGCGGATCTTTTCCATGATCTCGGTGGCCAGCATGACGGCGTTGTTGCGCGCAACGGAGTCCGAGGTGAACTGGATGCCACGGCCTTGCATGGCCACCAGGCCCAGCATGCCGACTGTCAGCAGAACCAGCGTGACCAGTACTTCGATCAGGCTGAAGCCGCGACTTGTCTCTTTTGCATTACTCATGGTGTGCAATCCTGAAGACTGGTGCCGTCGGCGTTTATTCCGCGCGGTAAAAGACGCGTGTTGCCGCTGCGTTGAACGGATATGCGGTAGGCAAAGGCCTCATTATCGTCGCGGCAGATTGTGAATTCGGCGGCTTCTTCAGCGGTTCCAGCACTGGTGAAGGTCAGTTGGATCTCTGCCTCCGCATCTCCTGGGGCGAAGCTGCTGAGCGTGGTGGCGTGCTCTGGATTCAGTTGCTCCTGGCGCAGTACGGTGCCATTGGAGACGTTTGTCACTACCCATGCTGGATTGGGTGCGGCATTAGTTGCTTCGGCTTTGCTGAGACGAACCGAAGTCCTGCGGACAATAGCTTGCGAACGCGCGAACTGCAGCAGACTGTTGAGTGTCTGCGCCTGCGCCTCGATCTGGTTGTTGGCGACCAGGCGGGCGAAGTTGGGTATTGCGATGCCTACTGCGATTGCCAGCAATGCCAGCACGATCATCAGTTCGATCAGGCTGAATCCTCGCATGCCAGGATGGTGTGACATGTTTTGCTCCTTGGGGACGTCCGAGCGAATACTGCGATAACGTCCCTTGTCTGTCTGCCGTGGCAGGACAGCTGGCTGACTGGAGCGGATGACTGGTTACTGTAAATATTCAGCCCTGGCAGCGATGGACCTCGGCGAGATTTTCCTGATGGCTTGCGAGGCGTACTCGCCCCTGTCGGTTAAGTATCAATTGCCAGGCTATTTTCTCACCTTTGCATTGAAAGAACCGGCCGTTACTGGAGGGGCTGGTGCCATTGGCATGGAAGCGTATGCGTGAGTCGAAGCCGGCCCAGCGCAATGGTGTACTGCTGCGATGCTGCTGGATCTGCACGACATGTCCCGGTGCGTTCATGAACTGCATGCGCCAGCCCTGACTCCAGTCGCGGCCGCAGGTCGCACCATCGCGGGTGCCGCACAGCTCTACGCTTGTCTTGTTCAGTACGGCTTGTAGTCGGGCATGATTAAGTGAGGCATGCAGGTGATTGCGCAGTGCCTCACGTTCACTTTTTTGTTGCAGTGCCGCGAAGCTGGGGATTGCTAGCGAGGTGCCGATGCTGGCCAGCGCCAGCACGACAAGAAGTTCATAGAGGCTGAATGCCAACTGTGTGGGTCGTTTCATGCGTATAGTCCTTTACGTTCTGCAGCGTGCGTTCCTGGCACAGGTAAAGGTTTAGTAGTGATTGACTGTCTTGGCAAATGAGAGGGCGATGTGGGGCGAGCGTTAGTTGTCGGGGGCGGTGCTTTGGGTTTGTTGTCTGCCAACATGTTGGCATCAGCGGGTGAAGAGGTTCTTCTTGTGGACCGTCAGGGGGTCGGCCGCGAATCCTCCTGGGCCGGCGGTGGTATCGTGTCGCCGCTCTACCCCTGGCGTTACAGCGCAGCGGTGACGGCGTTGGCGCATTGGTCGCAGGATTTCTATCCGGGGTTAGCTCGGCAGTTGCTGGAAGACACCGGCGTCGATCCCGAGGTGCATGTCACCGGGTTGTACTGGCTGGATCTCGATGATGAGGCCGAGGCGCTGGCCTGGGCTGTACGCGAGGGCCGTGCGCTGTTTCCGGTGGATATCGCTGAGGCTTATCAGCAGGTGCCTGTTCTGGGTGGTGGTTTCAAGCGCGCCATTCATATGCCGGGTGTGGCCAATGTGCGTAACCCCAGGCTGGTCAAAGCGCTGCGGGCGGCTTTGGCGGCCATGCCGAACGTGGAGCTGCGTGAGCATTGCCCGGTCACTGGTTTCATTCAGGAGAATGGGCAGATTTGTGGCGTGACTACCGCAGGTGGGGAGATTCGTGCCGAGCGCGTGGTTCTGGCGGCCGGTGCCTGGAGTGGCGAGTTGCTCAAGACGCTTGGGCTGGAGTTGCCAGTTGAACCTGTGAAAGGGCAGATGATTCTCTACAAGTGCGCTGAGGATTTTCTGCCAAGCATGGTATTGGCCAAGGGGCGCTATGCGATCCCGCGGCGTGATGGGCATATCCTGATTGGCAGCACGCTGGAATACGCCGGATTCGACAAGACACCGACCGATAATGCGCTGGAAAGCCTCAAGGCATCGGCCGAAGAACTGTTGCCTGCACTCAAGGATGCCGAAGTGGTGGGGCATTGGGCAGGTTTGCGGCCCGGTTCGCCCGAGGGCATTCCCTTCATTGGCGAGCTGCCTACGTATCCTGGGCTATGGCTCAACTGCGGGCATTTCCGCAACGGATTGGTGCTGGCGCCAGCCTCCTGCCGGCTGCTGGCTGATCTGATGCTGGGGCGCGAGCCGATCATCGATCCGGCGCCTTATGCGCCAGCGGGGCGGTTGCACTAATACCTTGTTATCCCCGCATCAAGGGGCTTCAGGACTCGGCGCAGGCTGTCTTGATCGCCGGCAAGCCGGCTCCTACAGGCGCGTTATCCGTGGTTAGTCGATACCCAGCTTCTTCAGGCGATAGCGCATCGAGCGGAAGGTCAGGCCCAGGCGCTGAGCCGCCGCCGTGCGGTTCCAGCGCGTCTCTTCCAATGCCTGCATGATCAGCTTGCGTTCGATGTCCTCGAGGTAGTCCTCGAGGTTGTCGATCTGCGCCAGGCTGGTTTCGCCGCCTTCGTTGCCAGGGCCGCTGGCATCGGCCAGGCGCAGATCGCTTGGCGTGATCTGGTCGTCTTCGCAGAGGGTGTAGGCGCGTTCGAGCATGTTTTCCAGCTCACGCACGTTGCCGGGGAAGCGATAGTTCTTCAGCTTCTCCAAGGCATCGGGATGCAACTTGGCGGCGGCCAGGCCAGTGCCATCGGCCAGGCGCGCGAGCATCACGTCGGCCAGCTGGGTGATATCTTCGCGCCGCTCGCGCAGCGGCGGCACGCGCAGTTCGATGACGTTGAGCCGGTAGTAGAGGTCCTGGCGGAAACGGCCAGCTGCGACTTCGGCTGCCAGATCCTTGTGGGTGGCGCAGAGGATGCGTACATCGACCACCACTTCCTGTTGGCCACCGACGGCGCGCACGGCCTTCTCCTGAATCGCGCGCAGCAGTTTGACCTGCATCGGCAGTGGCAGGTCGGCGACTTCGTCGAGGAACAGGGTGCCGCCGTTGGCCGCCTGGAACAGCCCCTGCTTGTCTTCGATGGCGCCGGTGAAGCTGCCTTTCTTGTGACCGAAGAACTCGCTCTCCATCAGCTCCGAGGGAATAGCGCCGCAGTTGACCGGTACGAACGGCTGTTCGACGCGCGGGCCCTGCTCATGGATCAGGCGGGCGACCAGTTCCTTGCCGCTGCCCGATTCGCCGCTGATATAGACCGGCGCCTGGCTGCGCGAGAGTTTCTGGATCTGCTTGCGCAGCGACTTCATCGGCGGCGAGTCGCCGAGCAGGCGGCTGTCGACCGGGGTTTCCTCGCCTTCGGGGGAGCGAATGCGCAGGGCGGTGGCGACCAGTTCGCGCAGGCGACCGAGGTCGACCGGTTTGGTGAGGAAGTCGAAGGCGCCGGCCTTGAGCGAGTTGATCGCAGTGTCCAGGCTGCCGTAGGCGGTGATCATCGCCACGGGAACCTGCGGGTGGCGCTGCTGGATGTGTTGCACCAGATCCAGGCCGGTGCCATCGGGCAGGCGCATATCGGTCAGGCACAGGTCGAACGGCTCGCGTGCCAGCCACTCGCGCGCTTCCTTGACGTTGCGGGCGCTACGGGTGTCCAGCTTCATGCGTCCGAGGGTGATTTCCAGCAGCTCGCGGATATCGGGTTCGTCGTCGACGATCAGGGCTCTCTGACGGTTCATGCTCAGCTCAGTTTGCGCGGATGGGCGAAGGTGATGCGGAAGCAACTGCCGCCCCCTTCACGAGGTTTATAGTCGAGGCGGGCCTGGTTGCCCTGGCACAGCTCGCGAGAAATATACAGGCCGAGGCCGGTGCCTTTGTTCTCGGTGGTGTAGAAGGGCTCGAAGATGTGCTGCTCCTGCTCGGGCGGCACGCCGGGCCCGTCGTCGAGGATTTCCAGCACCGGCAGGTCGCTGTTCTCGTCACGGAAAAGGCGCAGCCAGACCTGGCCGATCTTGTGCTGCTTGGCACTATAGCGCAGGCCGTTCTGGACGAGATTGGTCAGCACCTGGGTCAACTGGTGCGGGTCCATGCGTGTCTGCAGGCTGCCGCCCTGGGTCTCCAGGTGGATCTGCCGGTCAGCCGGTGCCGAGCTGCGAAACTCGCTGGCGAAGCGGTGCAGCCAGTACTTCAGGTCAAGCAGTTGCGGTTCGGCCTGGCGCCTGCGTGACAGTTGCAGAACGTTCTCGATCACCAGGTTCATGCGCTTGGAGTGATCCTGAATGATCTGCGCCAGGCGCTGATCCGGGCCGTGCAGATCCTCCGACTCCTGCAGCAATTGCGCGGCATGGCTGATGGCGCCGAGCGGGTTGCGAATTTCGTGAGCGATACCGGCGGTCAGGCGGCCGAGCGAGGCCAGCTTGAGCTGTTGCGCCTGCTGGGCGATCTGCGAGATGTCGTCGAGAAACACCAGGGTGTGCTGCTGGTCACCGCGTTGCAGGGAGATGAAGCTTGGCTGCAGTACCGGGCCATCGACCTGCGCCTGCAGGCTGTCAGGGCGCAGGGTCGGGTTGTGCAGCCACTGTTGCAGGCGTTTGACCAGCTCGGGGCAATGCGGGTCGATGATCTTGCCGGTCAGCTCACCGCGCCCGAGCAACTGCGTTGCGCCCTGGTTGGCCAGCAGCACTCGGTGTTGGGTGTCGAGCACCAGGATGCCGGTGCGCATGCGCTGCAGGATCTGTTCGTTGAGCTCTTCCAGGTTGGCGACGTCGGCTGCGCGTTGTTCGGCCAGGTTCTCGCTGACCTGCAGGCGGCGGGTGATGCCCTGGATGAACAGCGCCCCGGCGAAGCACAGCGCGCCGAGGGCGCCAGCCTGCACGTACTGGGCGGCGGCAGCTGGGCGGCTGAGGCTGAGGTAGAAGGTCAGGTAGATCAGCGCCATCGCGGCAACGGCGGCGATCAGCAGACCAACGCGTCCGCGCAGGAGGATATTGGCGATGGCCACCGCTACCACCAGCAGGTTGCCGATGCCGCTGGGCGTGCCGCCGGCGGCGTAGAACAGGGCCGAGAGAAAGATCACGTCGACCAGCGCCAGGCTGAACAGCTGCATTAGGTGCTTGGGTTTCTGCACCAGTACGGCGATGAAGATGTTGAGGATCAGGTAAACCCAGCTGCCGGTGCGAAACAGCTCGATATGCACGACATCCAGCAACTGCTCGTCGAGGTTGCTGGAGATCATCAGGATCAGCGCCAGGCCGATGCTCAGGCGATAGAAGTGATAGAGCCTGAGGATGCGCTGCCCTTGTTTGCTGTTCTGTACGCTGGTGTCAGCGATCACCGGTGTGCGGGCCTTGCTCAAGGTGTTTCTGGCTGCAGTACCAGCGCTGATCCTGAGTCAGCGCCTTAGTCTGGGGAATGTGCACGCCGCAGTGTGCACAGCGCACCATGGGCGCTGGTTCATCTTCGCGCTGCGCTTGGCTGGGGCGCTTGGGGGCGCTTATATAGCGGCGCCAAACCCAGATCGCGGCGAAGATGATGGCGATCCAGAACAGCAGGCGAAACAGACCCATGGTGCACTCTTTTGTTTGGTTGAGGGTGGCAGTTTAGCCAAGGTGAAGTCCGCGGCACAGGGGGGCGGTGGCAAGCTGTGCGCTGTTTCCGGGGCAATAAAAAGGGAGGCCGAAGCCTCCCTTGTTCAATCACGCATCGCTCAGTCGAACAGACCGAAGGTCAGGTAGCTCCAGATCGAACGCTTCTTGGCGGTTTCGCCGGTCTTGGCGTCCTGCTGCAGTTCGCGCGGTATCTGCTGCTCGGCTTCCTCGTACTGACGAACCACGTCCTGGCTGGCGCGGGTTTCGCCCGGCGGCAGCGGCGTGTCGGTTTCGATCAGGCCCAGGGTGGCCTTGGCCAGCCAGGAGCGGTTGTCGGCTTCCTCTTCGAGCGGCACGAACTCGCCGCTTGCCAGGCTCGGATGGTCAGGGTAGTTGAGCTTGAGGGTTTCCAGGCTGGTGGCAGCCAGGTCGTCCAGTGACAGACGCTGATAAGCCTCGGTCATGATTGCCAGGCCGTCACCGACCGACGGGGTTTCCTGGAAGTTTTCCACCACGTAGCGGCCACGGTTGCCGGCGGCGACGTAGGCCTGGCGGGTCAGGTAGTAGTGGGCGACGTGCACTTCATAGGCGGCCAGCAGGTTGCGCAGGTAGATCATGCGCTGTTTGGCGTCCGGGGCGTAGCGGCTGGTCGGGTAGCGGCTGGTGAGCTGGGCGAACTCGTTGTAGGAGTCGCGCGCGGCGCCAGGGTCACGCTTGGTCATGTCCAGCGGCAGGAAGCGCGCCAGCAGGCCACGGTCCTGGTCGAAGGAGGCCAGGCCCTTGAGGTAGTAGGCGTAATCGACGTTGGCGTGCTGCGGATGCAGGCGAATGAAGCGCTCGGCGGACGACTTGGCGGCTTCCGGCTCGGCATTCTTGTAGTAGGCGTAGATCAGCTCCAGCTGCGCCTGCTCGGCATAGCGCCCGAACGGATAGCGCGACTCCAGCGCCTTCAGTTTGGCGATGGCCTGGGTGTAGCTGCGGTTGTCCAGGTCGGCCTGGGCCTGCTGGTACAGCTCCACCTCGCTGAGGTTTTCATCGACCTCCGGCTGCTTAGAGGAGCAGGCGGCGGTAAGGGCGAGGATGGCGATCAGCAGCAGGTGTTTCACTTGCATGGCGGCTTGCGTCCCTGTGACGGCCGCGCGGCCGTCCTGTTATGATGAGCGCCCCGGGAAAACCCTGGGGCAAAGACGCCGTATTTAACCACAAGCCTGTCGCCGAAACCAAAGGCCAGGCTCCCGCCGTTGCCGAAGATGACTTCTATAAACAAACAGCTGATCCAACTCCAGGCCATTGTCCCCTTTGAACAGGGCGGTCAACGCCTCGACCAGGTGGCTGCGCAGCTGTTTGGCGAGTACTCCCGTTCGCGCCTTTCCACCTGGATCAAGGACGGTCGCTTGACCGTCGATGGCGCCGTGGCGCGCCCACGCGATACCGTGCATGCCGGCTCGACGCTGGTCCTGGATGCCGAGCAGGAAGCGCAGGGCGAGTGGATCGCGCAGGACATCGAACTGAACATCGTCTATGAAGACGAACACCTGCTGGTGATCGACAAGCCAGCGGGGCTGGTGGTGCACCCGGCTGCCGGGCATGCCGACGGCACCCTGCTAAACGCGCTGCTGCACCATGTACCGGATATCGTCAATGTGCCGCGTGCCGGTATCGTCCATCGTCTGGACAAGGACACCACCGGCCTGATGGTGGTGGCCAAGACCCTGCAGGCGCAGACCAACCTGGTCGAGCAGCTGCAGAAGCGTACCGTCAGCCGCATCTATGAATGCATCTGCATCGGCGTGATCACCGCCGGCGGTACCATCGATGCGCCGATTGGCCGCAGCTCCAGCCAGCGTCAGCGCATGGCGGTGACCGATGGCGGCAAGCCGGCGATCAGTCACTACCGCGTGCTCGAGCGCTACCGTTCGCACACCCATGTGCGGGTCAAGCTGGAAACCGGGCGCACGCACCAGATTCGTGTGCACATGAGCCATGTTGGCTATCCGCTGGTGGGCGATCCGGTCTATGCCGGGCGTTTCCGCATTCCGCCAGCCGCCAGCCCGACCCTGGTGCAGAGCCTCAAGGAGTTTCCGCGTCAGGCGTTGCATGCGCGTTTTCTCGAACTGGATCACCCGGCTACTGGCAAGCGCATGAAGTGGGAGTCGGCGCTGCCGGATGATCTGGTCTGGCTGCTGACCCTGCTGCGTCAGGATCGCGAGGCCTTCGTCGGGTGAGTGCCCACGACTGGCTCGTTCCCGATTGGCCTGCGCCGGCCAACGTGCGCGCCTGCGTCACCACCCGTAGCGGCGGCGTCAGCGCGGCGCCGTTCGATACCTTCAACCTGGGCGATCATGTCGAGGACGACCCGATTGCGGTGGCGAGCAACCGTCAGCATCTGGTCGAGGCCCTGGCTTGCCAACCAGCCTGGTTGCGCCAGGTGCACGGCATCGTGGTGGCCGAAGCCAATCCTGCCGTGGTCATCGAAGCCGATGGCAACTGGACGGCCACCCCTGGTATCGCCTGCACGGCGATGACCGCCGATTGCTTGCCGGCTCTGTTCTGCGACCGCGCCGGTACCCGTGTGGCAGCGGCCCATGCCGGTTGGCGCGGGTTGGCCGGCGGCGTGCTGGAGGCGGCCGTGCAGGCGCTCGGCGTCGCACCGCATGAGCTGCTGGTCTGGCTCGGCCCGGCCATCGGCCCGGCTGCGTTCGAGGTGGGGGCTGAAGTGCGTGAGGCCTTTTTGCAACAGCATGCCGAGGCTGTCAGCGCATTCGTACCCAGCGCCAATGCCGGCAAGTTCATGGCCGATATCTACCGACTGGCGCGCATTCGCCTGGCTGCCATCGGCGTCACTGCGGTCAGCGGCGGTGGGCTGTGCACCTACACCGACCCGCGTTTCTACTCCTATCGCCGCAGTGCTCGCACCGGGCGTTTCGCCTCGCTGATCTGGCTGCAGCCCTGATCTGTAGGAGCGAGCTCTGCTCGCGAACACTGTAACCCAAGGCTTCGCGAGCAGAGCTCGCTCCTACCTGTTCTGTCGTGGGCATTCGTGTTGTGTTTTCTAGTCCTTAATCACCAATATCAATAGTGCTGGGCTGGGCGAGACGACCGGTCATATGCTCGGCGCCATGAACAGCATTCGACTCGACAAGCGCGACCTGATCCTGAGCAAAGGCTCGGCGGTGATGACGCGCCGTGGCTACCACGGCACCGGTGTGCTGGAGATCGTCCAGGCGGCCGGGATTCCCAAGGGCAGCTTCTATCACTACTTCGCCAGCAAGGAAGACTTCGCCCTGCAGGCGCTGGCTTTCATCTATCGCCCGCGCCTGGCGCGTTATGCCCAGGCGCTGAATGATCCGGCGCTGAGCCCGCGGGCGCGCATCCTTGCTTACTACCGCGATCTGCTGGCGCACTTCGCCCGGCAGGAGACGCCGCAGTACCACTGCTTCATCGGCAGCCTGAGTTTCGAGATGAGCGAGATGCTGCCAGCGGTCGGCGCTGAAGTTGCAGCCATCCAGCAGGCCTCGGTGGACATTCTGCGCGACTGCCTGGAGCAGGCGCAGGCCGCCGGCGAACTGCCGGCTGACGAGGACTGCGGCAACCTCGCCACCTTCATCAGCGACGCCTGGCAGGGCGTGTTGGCTCGCCTCAAGGTGGGCCGCAACCTGCAGCCGCTGGAAGCTTTCGTCACCCGCCTGGAGCGTTTGCTGCAGGCCTGATTACCGTTCAACCCCAGAGGAAAGATGATGAGCGCTCCCGTTCAAGCCCTGTTCGCCCCATTCCGCCTCGGTAACCTGGAGCTGCCGACCCGTGTGGTCATGGCGCCGATGACCCGCTCCTTCTCGCCCGGTGGCGTGCCCAATGCCAAGGTCATCGAGTATTACCGTCGCCGTGCGGCTGCGGGAGTGGGCCTGATCGTCACCGAAGGCACCACCGTCGGCCACAAGGCCGCCAACGGCTACCCGAACGTGCCGCGTTTCTACGGCGAAGACGCCCTGGCTGGCTGGAAACAGGTGGTCGATGCCGTGCATGCCGAAGGCGGCAAGATCGTCCCGCAGCTCTGGCATGTGGGTAATGTGCGCAAGCTGGGCACCGAGCCGGATGCCAGCGTGCCGGGCTTCGGCCCGATGGAGAAGGTCAAGGACGGCCAGGTGGTCGTGCATGGCATGACCCAGGCCGATATCGATGAGGTGATCGCCGCCTTCGCCCAGGCTGCACGCGACGCCAAGGCCATCGGCATGGACGGCGTGGAGATCCACGGCGCCCACGGTTACCTGATCGACCAGTTTTTCTGGGAAGGCAGCAACCAGCGCCCCGACCAGTACGGTGGTGACCTGGCGGCGCGTTCGCGTTTTGCCATCGAGCTGATCCAGGCGGTGCGCGCTGCGGTCGGCCCGGACTTCCCGATCATCCTGCGTTACTCGCAGTGGAAGCAGCAGGACTACACAGCGCGCCTGGTGCAGACCCCGGAGCAGCTGGAGGCCTTCCTCAAGCCGCTGTCCGATGCGGGCGTGGACATCTTCCATTGCTCGACGCGCCGTTTCTGGGAGCCGGAGTTCGAAGGCAGCGACCTCAACCTGGCCGGCTGGACGCGCAAGCTCACTGGCAAGCCGACCATCACTGTCGGCAGCGTCGGCCTGGATGGCGAGTTCCTGCAGTTCATGGTCAAGACCGACAAGGTGGCCGAACCGGCCAGCCTCGAAAATCTGCTCGAGCGCCTGAACAAGGAGGAGTTCGACCTGGTCGCCGTGGGCCGCGCGTTGCTGGTCGACCCGGATTGGGCGTTGAAGGTGCGTGAAGGCCGCGAGCAGGACATCCTGCCGTTCAGCCGCGATGCGTTGACCACGCTGGTCTGAGTCCGTTTCTAGCGGGCGTCGCGATCCGGCGCCCCATTTTCAGCCCCGGCACATCGGGGCTTTTTTACGTCTACTGCTACGTGGTCCCGTAGGGCGGGTGCAACCCGCCAGCCCTTTACCAATGGCGGGTTTCACCCGCCCTACGTTTTAGCCATCCTGCATTCCACCCCGGATTTCATCCGGGCTACCGACATTGGCAATCTTCGGGCGTGGCTGCATCGCGCTGCGCAGGTGCTGTTCGAACAGCGCGACGATGCCGTCCCAACTCAGATGGCTGGCATGCCTACGGGCATTGAGACGGATGTGCCGCAGTACCTCCGTGTCCCCCAGCAACTCACAGGCGGCCTCGCAGAAACCGGCTTCGTCGCCAGGGCGGGCGAGCATGCCGTTGTGGCCGTGATGGATATGCTGGGCGGCCGCAGCCTGGTCGAATGCCACCACGCCGAGGCTCGAAGCCAGGGCTTCCAGCACCACATTGCCGAAGGTTTCCGAGAGGCTGGGGAACAGGAACAGATCGCCCGAAGCGTAGTGCGTGGCCAACGCTTCACCGCGCTGCAGGCCGCAGAACAACGCGTCTGGTAGTTGCGTCTGCAGGTTGGCGCGCAGCGGCCCGTCGCCGACCAAAATCAGGCGCATGCGGCGCTGCGGATGAGCTGTCTGCAGGGCGCGGAAGGCTTTTACCAGCAGGCCAAGGTTCTTCTCTGCCGCCAGGCGACCTACATGCAGCACGGCCAGGTCATCCGGCCCCAGGCCCCAGCTTTCGCGCAGGGCGTCGCAGCGTCTGCGTGGGTGGAACAGCTGGCTGTCGACACCCCGCGCGAGCAGGGCCAGGCGTTCGAAGTCGCGGCGTTCGAGGTCGACCTTCTGGCCGATGCTCGGCACCAGCGTCAGCTGCGTGCGGTTGTGAAACCAGCGCAGGTAGTTGGTCATCGCCCGGGTCAGCAGGCCGATGCCGTAGTGCCCGGTGTACTGCTGGAAGTTGGTGTGAAAACCGCTGACCACCGGGATCGCCAGGCGTCTGGCCGCGCGCAAAGCGGACAGGCCAAGCGGGCCTTCGGTGGCGATATAGAGCACGTCCGGTCGCTGCCGTTGCCAGCGCCTGAGCAGCTTGTGCAGGGATGACTGACCCCATTGCAGGCCGGGGTAGCCGGGTAGCGGCCAGCCTCGGGTCAGCAGCAGGTCATTGCCGGCGTCCTGCTCCTGATCGACCTCCTGGCGTGGCCGTATCAATTGCACGCGATGGCCACGGCCACGCAGGCCGTCGACCAGGCGGCCGAGGGTATTGGCCACGCCGTTGATTTCCGGCGGGAAGGTTTCGCTGATCAGCGCGATGTGCAGAGAAGGTGCGTTCATGTAAGCAGTCTCTGCCCAGGTCATGTAGTGAACATGACGTTTCGATTGCGCTTATATGTCAGGCAAGCAGGCCGTGAAGTTGTTCACGCAGCCAGGCATGTGCCGGGTCGTGGTGCTGCTGGCGGTGCCAGATCAGGCTGATCTGCACGGCCGGCATGTCGAAGGGTAGCGGCGCCACCTGCAGGGCGAACAGCGGCGCGAAGGCGTCGGCCAAGCGCGCGGGTATGGTGCCGAGCAGGTCGGTGTGAGCAACGATGGCCGGAATCGGCAGGTAATTGGGCAGGTGCAGCGCTGCCTGGCGCCTGACCTTGGCCGAGCCCAGGACAATTTCCAGCGGCGAACCGCGCCCGGCGCGCGGCGTCACGATCACGTGGCGAGCCTGTTGGTAATCCTTGAGGCTGAGGCCGCCGACGAAGGCCGGATGATCCTGGCGGCCGATCACCACCAGGGCTTCTTCGCGCAGGGGCGCGTAATGCAGGTCGGGCGAATCGACGTGCAGGTAGTCGATGGCCAGGTCCAGGGCACCGCTTTCCAGGCGCGGCAGCAGGTTGTCGGCGTCGTCGCTGTGCGCTACCAGCTCTACCAGCGGCGCGACGCGGGCCAGATGTGCCTGCAGCAGCGGCAGCAGCGCGGCCTGGGCGTAGTCGTTGAGCGACAGGCTGAACACATGTGGCGTCCGCGCATCGAAGGGTTCTGCCGGACCGAGGCCGGCCTGCAGCAATTGCAGCGCCTGGCGCACGGGTGGGTAGAGGGCCAGGGCGCGCGCGGTCGGGGTCATGCCGCGGGCGGTGCGCTGGAACAACTCCTCGCCCAGTTGCTGGCGCAGGCGGGCAAGGGCGTTGCTCACGGTTGACTGACTCAGGTGCAGGCGTTGGGCGGCGCGGGTCAGATTGCCTTCCTGCATCAGGGCGTCGAAGACCAGCAGCAGGTTGAGGTCGAGCTGACGTAAATTCGTTATCACGGATAATGCTCTTTTCAAATATCCATTATTCGAATGATTTGGCCGGGCCTAGACTGCTGTCAATCCACAGGAGAGCGCCATGGCCTACAACAATGACAATGCCCAGGCTTTTCGCAGCTATTACCGGGCTGCCATCCACCCGCTGTACAACCCCTGGTTGCATGCCGCATTCGTACTGGCTTACGGGCTGCTCTGCATCGGGTGGCTCGGGAGCACGCTGGAGGCCGTGGCGCCCTGGCAGTGGCTGCTGGTACCGGTGACGCTGGTGTTCTTCAGTTGGGGTGAGTACCAGGTGCACAAGCGCCTCGGCCACAACAAGACGCGCTTGGGCAAACTCTTCTACAAACGCCACACCGGCGATCACCACAGCTTCTTCGTCGAGACGCTGATGCCCTACGAAACGGCGCGCGACTGGCGTGTGATCCTCTTTCCGGCCTGGCTGATCGTGCTCTACAGCCTGCCGTTATTCGCCGCCTGGTGGCTGTTGTCCCATCTCGACGGCAACCTCGCCGCGTTGTTCGCCGGCAGCATGCTGCTGGGCTACATGAGTTACGAAGTGGTGCATGCCTGCGAGCATCTGCCTGATAGGCACCCGGTGTCGCGCCTGCCGTGGATTCGCCAGATGCGCCGCCTGCATGCGCTGCACCATCGTCGTGAGCTGATGCATTCGTGCAACTTCGGCATCGTTCATCCGCTGATGGACTGGCTGCACGGCACCCTGCACTGGGAGCCTGAGGCGATCCATCAGCAGAACCGCCAGCAGCACCGCATTCGCATCGCCCGGCCTGCCGCGCGCGTGCTGGAATACGCCGCGGCGCCGAGTCACTGGCCGCAGTGGCACCCGTCGTCACTGCGCATCTATGGGCGCGAGGGGGCCTTGCTCGCGGGTGAGCGTTTCGAGGAAGACATTCATGCCGGCGGCCGCGCCGGGCATCTGCGCTGGGACGTGCTCGACTATCAGCCGGCCCAGCGTTGGCAGGCCAGTGCGCTGGGCGACCATGGCCTGCACCTGCTGCTCACCTACGAGTGCGTGGCGGTCGAGGGAGGCTGCGAGTTCGTGCGCACCCTCGAATACGGTTTTGACGGCTGGCTGATGCGTGTGGTGAACGCCCTGTTCATGCGCCGCCGCATCGAGCGCGAGTCGCAGGCGTCGATGCAGGCGTTACACGATGTCCTTGCGCGAACCTAGCGCCTGCTCGCCGCGCTCGCGTACCCAGAATAGCGTGGCACCGGCCACGGCGGCCGGCATCATCAGGATGTTCAGCCCCGGCACCAGCAGGGCGGCGTAGGTGATGCCGCCGAAGCTCAGGCTCTGCCAGCGTTTCTCGCGCAGCCAGGCGAGCATGTCCTGCCAGCTCATCTTGTTGTTGTCCGCCGGGTAGTCGATGTACTGCACGGCCATCATCCACACGCCGAACAGCAGCCACAGCGGCGCTGCGATCAGATTGACCACCGGGATGAAGCTGAGGATCAGCAGGCCGATGGCGCGTGGCAGGAAATACGCCAGTTTGCGCATTTCGCGACCCATGGTACGCGGCACCATGGCTGCCAGTTCGGCCCAGCTGAACGGCGGGAAATGATCTTCACCGCGCGCTACCACTTCGACCTTCTCCGCGAGAAAACCGTTGAACGGCGCGGCGATGATGTTGGCCAGCATGGTGAAGGTGAAGAACACCATCAGCAGCACCAGCACCACGAACAGTGGCCAGAGGATGTATTGCAGGAAGCTCAGCCAGTTCGGCAGGGAAGGCATGAAGGTATCGACCCAGCCGCTGAACTGCTGCACGGCAAAGCTGATCATGCTTACGAACAGGATCAGATTGATCGCCAGCGGCAGTAATACGAACAGGCGCAGGCCAGGGCTGAGTACCAGCCTCAGGCCTTCTCGCAGGTATTGCGGGCCGGACAGGACGGGAGCGGCGGGCATGGCGGTCTCCTGAGTGGTTGATGCGCGCGACCATACCGACTTTGCCTGCGCGGTGAAAGTTCAGCCATGGGGCAAGGTTCAACCCGACGGCCATAGGCGGACTCTATTCGCTGAATTGGCAATGGATATTTCCGCTTCGCCAGCCGCCTGGATAGCCTTGCGTCCAGTTTCATTTTAGGGCGCCTCTAAAAACCGTAGGCGAGGCAGTCAGCGCAAGGCAAACACAGGCGAAAAAGCGCAGTTTACGAGCTGTAAATGAGCATTTTGAGCCTGTTTTTAACGCAGCGATGACAACGCAGGTAGTTTTTAGAGGTGCGTTTTTTGCGGGGCTCTCAACATTCCAAGCCTTCCCCTAGTGCTTCGAGAGTCCCTTTTTATTCTGGCCTGCCGGCCCTGTGGGCCTGCAAGGAGTTAGCGATGTCTGCCGTTCGTCATGCCCGCGTCATCATTCTGGGTTCCGGTCCTGCCGGTTATAGCGCTGCCGTCTATGCCGCACGCGCCAACCTGAAACCGCTGCTGATCACCGGTATCCAGGCCGGCGGCCAACTGACCACCACCACCGAGGTGGACAACTGGCCGGGTGACCCGCATGGCCTGACTGGCCCGGCGCTGATGCAGCGCATGCAGGAGCATGCCGAGCGCTTCGAGACCGAGATCGTCTTCGACCATATCAACGCCGTGGATCTGGCCGGCAAGCCATTCACCCTGGTCGGCGACAGCGGTACCTACAGCTGCGACGCACTGATAATCGCCACCGGTGCCAGTGCGCGTTACCTGGGGTTGCCCAGTGAAGAGGCGTTCATGGGCCGCGGCGTTTCGGCGTGCGCGACCTGCGATGGCTTCTTCTATCGTGGCCGTGAGGTAGCGGTGGTCGGTGGCGGTAATACCGCTGTGGAAGAGGCACTGTACCTGGCCAACATCGCCAGCAAGGTGACCCTGATTCACCGCCGCGAGACCTTCCGTGCCGAGAAGATCCTGCAGGACAAGCTGCGCGCGCGTATTGCCGAAGGCAAGATCGAGCTGCAGCTCAATGCCGAGGTAGACGAGGTGTTGGGCGATGCCAGCGGCGTTACCGGCGTGCGCCTGAAACAGTATGGCGGCGCCTACCGCGAGCTGAAGGTGGATGGTCTGTTCGTTGCCATCGGCCATACCCCCAATACCAGCTTGTTCGAAGGCCAACTGGCGCTGAAGGATGGCTATCTGGTGGTCAATGGTGGACGCGAGGGCAATGCCACCGCGACCACTGTGGCTGGCGTGTTCGCCGCCGGTGACGTGGCCGATTCGGTCTATCGCCAGGCGATCACTTCGGCCGGTGCCGGCTGCATGGCGGCGCTGGATGTCGAGCGCTATCTCGACGGGCTGTGAGGCTGCGGCCGCATTGTTGGCGGCCGTTGTAGGAGCCGGCTTGCCGGCGATGCCTGGCAACGGCTGATCGCCCGCAAGCGGGCTCCTGCGGGCCTGGTGTCTGGCCGCTCAATCCGGCCAGTGCCAGGGCGGCTCGTCGAGCATGCCCTGGCCGCGTATGCAGGTCTGGCCGAGCTGTTTGTCCAGCTCCAGGGTGTTGCAGTCCGGGCTTTCCTTGAGCGTGGCGATCAGACGGCTGGCGTGGGACACCACCCACACCTGCGTCTGCTTCGAGGCGGCGATGATCAAGCGACCGAGTGCCGGCAGCAGATCCGGGTGCAGGCTGGTTTCCGGTTCGTTGAGCACCATCAATGATGGCGGTCGTGGCGTGAGCAGAGCGGCGACCAGCAACAGGTAGCGCAGCGTGCCATCGGACAGCTCGGCGGCGCTCAAGGGGCGCAGCAAACCTTCCTGGCGCAGCTCTACGGCGAAGCGCCCGCCGGCCTGAAAATCGATATGCAGGCGGCTGCTGGGGAAAGCGTCGTCGATAGCTGCGTCCAGCGCCGCGCGGTCGCCTATCTCGCGGATGGTCTGCAGGGCGGCGGCCAGGTCGCGGCCATCGTGATGCAGTACCGGTGTGCGCGTGCCCAATTGCGGCTGGCGCGCCGGCGCCTCGGCATCACTGCGAAAGTGATCGTAGAAGCGCCAGCGGCGGATGGTTTCGCGCAGCTGGAAGACTTCCGGGCAATTCGGGTCGTTGCCGATCTGGTCGAACAGGCTGTCGTAGTTCGGCACGTGCTGGGCCAGTACCTGCCAGCTGCGACCTTCACGCATGCGCACCATCGGCCCGGCGCGATCCACCAGCAGCGAGGCGGGGCGATAGCTGGCGCCGGCCCAGATGCACTCGCGCTTGATCTCCGGGTCGAGAGCGAAGGCCGAGCTGCTTGGCTCGGGCAGGCCAAGGGCGATGGCGTAGCCGAAATCCTCGCCGGCAAAGCCCAGGCGCAGGCGCATCACGTTCTGTCGTGGGCCACCCTGCACGGGCACCTCGCCGTTGCGCATGCGCCGGGAAATCTTCTCCGGCCCGGCCCAGAAACTCGACTCCAGCCCGCCTTCGCGCGCCAGCGCGTTGACTACGCCGCCCTGGGCGGTTTCCGCCAGCAGGCGCAGGGCGCGGTAGAGGTTGGACTTGCCGCTGCCGTTGGCGCCAGTGATCAGGTTGAGCCGGCCGAGCGGCAGAATCAGGCTATTGATCGAGCGGTAGTTGGCGACGGCGAGGGTGTGCAGCATGGCGGAGTCATCCTGACAAAACGATCAGCGACCATGGCGTGGCGAAAACGCCAGCCAGGCCAGTACTGGGTAGCACAGGTAATGCAGGCTGAAGAGAAACAGGCCCATGGGGCTGGGCGTGTCTTGAAGGACCATCATGCCCAGCAGGCCGAGATAGAGCAGCCCGAGCACGCCGCCGTAGAGCAGGGTGAAACGCCAGCGCTCAGCGTTGCTGGGCGCACGCCCAGTACGCCAGTGAAACACCAGCGCCAGGCCGGCCGCGATGGCGGCGGCGATCAGCAATGTGGTGAACACGCCGCCGAGGCGCACGAAGGTGCGTAGCAGCAGGTTCAGCACGATGGCCGCGATTACTCCCGCCGCCGCGTAGTAGCGCAGTTGCAGGTTCTGGCTCACAGGCTTTGCACCAGGCCGAAGCGTTTGCTCAGTACCCGCTGCAACAGGGCTTTGGGCAGCAGCGTGGCGAGCAGTGGCAGGGCGCGGCTGCCATTACCCAGGCGCAGCAGGCGCGGGCGCTTGTCACGCTGTACGGCGGCCAGCAGTTGCGCGGCGAACTCGCTGGTCGGGGTCGGGTTGTCCTGCGAGGCGTTGGCGCGAGCGCGGATGCCCTCGCGCAGCGGCCACCAGGGCGAGTCTTCACGGATCAGCGCCTCGGCCTGCTGGCTGGCGTTGGCGCCGAAGCTGGAGGCGATGGCGCCGGGCTGCACTTCCATCACCTCGATGGAGAAGGGCGCCAGCTCCATGCGCAGCGCGTCGCTCAATGCATGCACGGCAGCCTTGGAGGCGCAGTAGGCACCAGCGAAGGGCGTCACCAGTACCGAGGAAACGCTGCCGATATTCACCACCAGGCCACGGCTGCGACGCAGCAGCGGGAAGAACGCGCGGGTCACGCCGACGATGGAGAAGACATTGGTTTCGAACTGCCGCTGCATGGCTTCCACGCCACCGTCGAGCAGCGGACCCATGGCGCCGTAACCCGCATTGTTGATCAGCACATCCAGGCCGCCGATCTCCTCGCTCAGGCGAGCGCTCAGCTGTTGCAGCGCTTGGCCATCGTTGACGTCGAGCTGCACCGCGTTGAACCCGGCCTGCTCGAGCGCTGTGAGGTCGTTCTCCTTGCGCGCCGTGGCCCAGACGGCGTAGCCACCCGCCTTGAAGGCGTCGGCCAGGGCGCGGCCGATGCCGCTGGAGCAGCCGGTGATAAGGACGCTGGGTTGGGGCATGCGCGGGACTCCCTGAGACGCGAATGGGGTTGCAGCTTAGCAGGCTTGGCTTGAGGTGATGGCGGACTGTTCGCCTAGGCTCCTGAGTCCGCCCTACGAGGCTGGCAACGGATGTCGAGCTGTAGGAGCGAGCTCTGCTCGCGAACGCAGGTGACGCCATAAGCTTCGCGAGCAGAGCTCGCTCCTACGGTCGGCGTGTTCAGCGAATGAACTTGCCTTGCAGGCGCTCGGCGCGAAACTCCAGCGTAGCCGGGCGATAGCCGCTGCGCAGGTCGGGCAGGGGCATGCAGTCGCTCCAACTGGCGCCCGGCAGCAGTTCACCGGGGCCGCTGTAGCGTGGCGATTCGTAAAGGCGCTGGGCAAGGTTGGTGGCATTGCCGGGACGGTAGGCGGCGACTTCCCAGCGCAGTTCCAGCAAGGCGGCATCGCTGCTGTTCTTCAGGTCGATGGCCAGCGGGCGATCGGCGGGGCAGCGCTGCGGGTCGTAGCTCAGGCGCAGTTCGAGATGGGCCAGGTAGCGCTCGTCCTGGCTTTCCTGCCAGATCACCCAGGTGGCCACCAGGCCGAGGCCGACCAGCGCGGCCATGGACACCGGTAGCGCCTTGGTCGGGTAGCGGATCAGCAGAATCAGCCAGGTGATGACGAGTACGACACCGAACAGCATGAGGGCAGCCTTTTTGCGAAGTCTGCGCTCATCCTACACAAGGTGCTTTGTCAGGGTAACCGCGTGGGCTGTCGCAGGGTGTGACAGGCTTGGAGCGGACATGAGCGGTGGGAGGGGCGTAGCCCGGATGCAATCCGGGGTCTAGATGACCCGGATTACATCCGGGCTACGAACAGCTCAGTGTGTGGCGCCAGCAGCTACTGCATCGCTACGGCCGTACACGTCTTCCAGACGTTCGATATCGTCCTCACCGAGATAGGTGCCGGACTGCACCTCGATGATCTCCAGCGGGATCTTGCCCGGGTTGGAGAGACGGTGCACCGAGGTCATCGGGATGTAAGTGGACTGGTTCTCGGTAAGCAGGAACTCACGGTCGTCGCAGGTCACCTTGGCCGTACCGGACACCACGATCCAGTGCTCGGCACGGTGGTGGTGCATCTGCAAGGAGAGCTGCGCGCCCGGCTTGACGGTGATGTGCTTGACCTGGAAGCGGCCACCCATGTCCACCGAGTCGTACGAGCCCCACGGGCGGTACACTTCGCAGTGGTTCTGGGTCTCGGAGCGGCCTTGCGCATCGAGCTTACTGACCAGCTTCTTGACGTCCTGTACGCGGTCCTTGTGCGCCACCATCATGGCGTCCTTGGTTTCCACCACGACTATGTCATCCAGGCCGAGCACCGAGACCAGCTTGCCATTGCCGTGGATCAGGCAGTTGCGGCTGTCCTCGATCACCACGTCGCCCTTGGTGACGTTGCCGGCGTCGTCCTTGTCGTGCACTTCCCAGATCGACGACCAGCTGCCCACGTCGTTCCAACCGGCGGTCAGCGGTACCACGCAGGCGCGGCTGGTCTTCTCCATCACGGCGTAGTCGATGGAGTTGTCCGGGCAGCAGGCGAAGGTGGCCGGGTCGATGGCGATCTGCGTTCCTTCACGCTTGCTGCGCTCCAGTGCCAGCAGGCAGGTGTCGTAGATATCCACGTCGTGGTGCTTGAGCTCCTCGAGGAAGCGGCTGGCGCGGAACAGGAACATGCCGCTGTTCCAGTAGTAGTCGCCGCTCTTCACATACTCGGTGGCGCGCTGGGCGTCGGGTTTTTCGACGAAGCTGGCGACGCGCGCCACGCCATCGGGCAGGGTACCGTCGGCCTGGCCGCGGATGTAGCCGTAGCCGGTTTCCGGACGGTCGGCCGGCACGCCGAACAGGACCATTTCGCCTTTTTCGGCGGCCACGGTGGCCAGCGCCAGGGCCTGGCGGAAGGCTTGCTGATCGTCCAGTACGTGATCGGCCGGCAGTACCAGCATCAGTTCGTCACGACCTTCGGCGATCAGTTGCAGGGCGGCCATGGCCACGGCCGGTGCGGTGTTGCGGCCGAAGGGCTCGAGCAGCAGCATTTGTGCCTGCAGGCCGATCTGCTCCAGTTGCTCGAGGACGATGAAGCGGTGCTCCTGGTTGGCCACCAGCACTGGCGGCTGCATGCCCTCGATGGAGAGGCGCTGCAGGGTCTGCTGGAACAGTGTCTGCTCACCGGTCAGGGCGAGGAACTGCTTGGGATACAGCTTGCGCGAAAGAGGCCAGAGTCGCGAGCCGCTGCCACCGGATAGGATGATGGGAGTCATGGTTGTGTCTCTCCTGAGCGATTGATCAAGTGGTTTGCCCGTGTCGTGTCGGTGCGACGTGTACCCGCCGTTTTCCTTGTTCTAGAAACTCACTGCCTTAACCGTCGATGGGGCGCTTGACCCACACCGGCGACAACTTGCCCTGACCGCCGGTGACGAACAGGCTGACCACTTCGCCGCGCTCCAGGGTCACCGGCTTGAGGTCGGCGACCTTGCGCTCGCCATCGAACAGCGCCAGGCCGACCTTCACCGGGTTGATCTCGCGGTCGCCACGGCCGTCGGGTTTGACGTCGGCGACCACGGCAGTCTTGCCGTCGGCGGTCTTCAGGCTGAGGGTGCTGTCAGTCAGGTTCTGTACGCGCAGCAGGGCTTTCTGCCGGCTGGTGAAGGGCGGCTCCTCGACCAGGCGCGGTTCGGCGCCGGTCTGGCTGACCAGGGTGTAGTAACGCGCGGCCTGCAGATCCACCGCCATCTGTGCGTTGCCGACCTGAGCCTGATAGCTGCCGGCCGGGAGGAACTTGAAGTCACTCGAGCCCAGCGGCGAGATCTGCTTGAGCTGGGTCTGGCCGACGCTGACATCGAGCTCGGCGCTGCTGGCGTTGTAGGCGCGGACGAAGGCCGAGCCCTTGGGCGCCTTGGGCCCATAGAGAGCGCCGTCATCGGCCTGTGCCTGGAGCATGCCGAGGCCCAGAGCCAGGGCGCAGGCGCCCAGAGTGAAGCGGCGTAGGGTGGTTTGCGTGTTGTTCATCGGATAGTCCTCCTTGGGGGATGAATCAGTGGCTGGCAGCAGCCAGCCCCTGGCGCTCGCCGCCGTCTTTGAGCGCGGCGAGCCATTGCGGGTCGAAATCGGTGAAGTCGCTGGTCATCGGCAGATAACGCTCGGGGAATTCCCAGATCACCAGCTGTGGTGGGTTGTTCTTCAGCTCGTCGCTCTGCAGGTACTTGAGCATCGGCACCAGCGGGCCACCGCCTTCCTCGGCGTGGTTGGCCAGGTCGCGCTGCAGGTGTTCACGCAGGGCACCGGCGAAGTTCCAGGCCGGGTTGGCGCTATAGCTGGTACCGACTAGCGTCACCGGCAGGTCGCTGTCGCCGAACAGGTCGTCGCCGTCACCTTCGGCGGCATGGGTTTCACGCTGCTGCAGGCGGTCGGCTTGCGGCATCAGACTTTCGAACAGCGGCGCCAGCGGCAGGAAGCGCGTCAGGTCACCCTGGTGCGTGCGGGTTTCCACGGTTTCGGTGACGAATTGCTGCGGCTCGCCACGCAACTGCATGGCGCTGCGCACCACTTCACTCAGCGTCTTGGCAGTGACGTCGGCGCCTTCCGGGGTCCAGTGGGTATCGGTGCGCAGGAACATCGGTGCTTCGTCCTTGGCTGCCTGCAGCGGTGCGAGCAGGTCTGGCGCAGCGATCCCGGCATTGCGCACTGCGCGGTGAAAACGCGGGTACAGGCTGCGCTGCAGGGCGCTGGGGCGATGGCTGCCGGTGTGCTCCGGGTACAGGCGGGTCTTGGCCGGAACGATGGCCAGCAGCAGCTGGATATCGCGTTCCTGCAGCTGGCGCTGTACACCACGGATCAGTGCCAGGTTGTCGCGTAGCTGGCGCTGACCGTCGACCAGTGGATCGAACTCTTCGTCCGAGTACAGCCAGCCGTCTTTGCCAATCACCAGGCCGCTGCGGCCCTCACCGAATGCCAGGTATTCCACGGCGGCCCAAAGGTTGATACCGGCCTGCTTGAGCGGGAAGTTCTCGTCGTAGTGATGCTCGATGCTCTTGGCCAGGCCGCCGTCGAGCACGCTCGGCTGCGCCGGCATGCGGTAGTCGCTGAGCTGGCTCAGGGCGAGCAGGCTGACCGGCAACAGCAGCAGGGCGAACAGCACGACATACAGGGTCTTGATGGGGCGATTCATGCTTGGCCTCCGCTCAGAACTGGAAGTAGAGGAAGGGGGAGTAGCTCTGCGCCGAGAGCTTGAGCAGCGAGACGCAGAACAACAGCAACAGGGCGCCGCGCATGGCCACCAGGCGCAGGTCGACGGCCTGCAGGGCGACGCCGGCGCTGGCCAGGGTCAGGCCCGGCTCATGCTTGCGACTGGCCAGGAACTGGCGAGCGCCGTTGACGGCAATTACCACCCAGGCCAGCACCAGCGTGACCATCTGCAGGCCGGTGATGCGCGCCAGGGTCAGCTCGCTCAACTGCCAGTCGCCGAAGGGCAGCAGCGCGGCGTATATGCGCCCGGCCACTTCAAGGTTTTCGGCGCGGAAGATCACCCAGCCAAGCATCACCAGCAGCAGGGTGAAGGCCCATTTCAGCGGGTTGAACACGATCGGTGCGGCTTTCACGCCGAGCGCCCGCTCGATGGCCAGCCAGGTGCCGTGCCAGGCGCCCCAGATCAGGAAGGTCCAGTTGGCGCCGTGCCAGAAGCCGCCCAGCAGCATGGTCAGGAACAGGTTGCGGTAGGTGTTGAAGGTGCCGTGGCGGTTGCCCCCCAGCGGTACGTAGAGGTAGTCGCGCAGCCAGGTGGACAGGCTGATGTGCCAGCGCCGCCAGAACTCGGTGATCGACTGGCTGATATAGGGCTGGTTGAAGTTCTCCATGAAGCGAAAGCCCATCATCAGGCCCAGGCCGATGGCCATGTCGCTGTAGCCGGAAAAGTCGAAATACAGCTGCGCGGTGTAGGCGATCATGCCCAGCCAGGCGTCGCCGGTGCTGGGGTTTTCCAGGGCGAAGCAGTGGTCCACCAGCGGCGCCAGGCTGTCGGCGATGAACACCTTCTTGACGAAGCCCTGCATGAAGCGTGTGGCGCCTTCGCTGAACTTGTCCAGGCTGTGGGTACGGTCGGTGAACTGGTCGGCCAGATCCTTGTAACGCAGCACTGGGCCGGCGATCAGCTGCGGGAACAGGGCGATGAAGGCGGCGAAGTTGATCAGGTTGCGCGTCGGCTCGGTGTCGCGGCGGTACACGTCGATCAGGTAGCTGATCGACTGGAAGATGTAGAAGGAGATACCGATCGGCAGGATCACCCAGGTGAGGACGAAGGGCTCCATCCCCATCGACTCGAACACGGCGTTGATATTGGCCACACCGAAGTTGGCGTACTTGAAGTAGCCCAGCGTGGCCAGGTTGCCGACCACCCCGGCCACCACCCAGCGGCGTGCCGCTTCGGTGCCGGCATGCGCCTGGATGCGCAGGGCGAAGACGTAGTTCCACAGCGTCACCGCGGCGAACAGCAGGAGGAAATCCACCCGCCACCAGGCATAGAAGGTGTAGCTGCCGATCAGGATCAGCAGGTTGCGCCCGCGATTCGGGCACAGGTAGTACAGGCCGAGAAAAATCGGCAGGAACAGGAACAAAAAGACGTTGGATGAAAAGACCATCCGTGCTTCTCCGTGAACAGCCGGGGCAACGCCCCCTTTCCCCCCGCGAACGGAGGGTTTGTTTTGTTGCATGCTGTGGCTGACTGCTTGCCCTACGCTGCCCTGCCGGTTGCTCCGGTTGCTCTCGCCGTAGGGCGTACTCGCGAAGCAGTACGCCGGGTGAATCTCTGGTAAACGCTATGGCGGACTGTTCGCTGGCGCTCCTGAGTCCGCCCTACGGCCGTTGAACACCTGGGTCACCTCGCCACCGAGGCGGAAGCTGTTGAACGGCCCCATCTCCTGGTTCAGTTCGCGGGTCTCTTCACTGCAGGCGTAGAGGCTGCAGTAGGGCGCCAGCCAGGCGTACTTGAAGTCCTTGCGCAGCTCGCTCATGTCCTGCTTGGAGCCGGTGCGCTGGGCGAACGCAGCCGGGTCGCGCGCGCCTTGCAGCACGCGTTCGGCCAGGCGCTGCAGGGCGCCATGGTTTTCACCGCGCAGGTCGACTTCATTGGCCTCGGCGAACGCGGCGATCATCGCCAGCGGCGGCAGGGCGTAGTTGTGGTAGGCCAGGGCGCGTTGGCTGCGGCGCATTTCGTTGGCCAGGTAGCCTTCGTCATCGACCTGATTGGCAGCGATACGGAACTGGCCCACGGACCAGTCGAACAGGTCGCGACGATCACTGATCACCGCCACCGCCATCACCGACCAGGCAGCCCAGTAGCTGTGGTTGTTGATCTTGCGCAGCGGCAGGTCGCTCCATTCGCGCACCGTGTGTTCGGCCAGGCGGGTGAACCAGGCTTCGATGCGTGCGCTCTGCTGCGGGTAGGCGGCCAGCGGCTGCGACTCGGAGAACTTCAGGCGCAGCCAGGCGCCGGCCAGGCTGCCGAGCGCCCATTTGCGCATCGACTTGCCGGTGTGGTTGTACTGCTCGGACTCCAGCGCATCGGCGCTGGCCCACTGGTCGAGCCATTCGATGGCGCATTCCAGGCGCTGCGGCTGACCGGTGCGCATGTAGCCGGTGATCATCCGCCCGGCTTCCTTCTCCAGGCGGGTGATGTGCGAGGTCTGCTCGCGGAAGTTCTTCTCGGCCTTGCGGTTGAGTGTGGCGCGCGCCTTGTCGGAGCCTTCGTACTTGCTGGTGAACTGCAGCTCACCGGTGTACGGCTGCGGCACCGCCGGGCAGACGGGCGCCTTGCCCTCGCGCTGGCCCACGGCGGCGTAGTAACCCGCCGGCGGTTGCAGCGCGGCGAAGGCTGGGCCGCTGAGCAGCAGCGCCATGAGAGTGAGTGGAGCGAGTCGTATGGGCATGGTGGCCTCCTCAGTCGTGCTGCGCGACTTGCTGGCTGGGCCCGCTAGGGCGCTGGCACAGGCTGGCCTGGACTTTCAGGTCGTCGGCGCTGTCCTCGGGCTTCTGGATTTCCAGAGCGAAGAAGTTCTGCTCACCCCAGCCCGGCTCGTCGCGCAGTTCCACGGCGAAGCGCCCGTCGGTATCGACGGTGTTGGGTTTCTCCAGCTTGAGCTGTTCGCGACGGCCGTTGAGGTACCAGATGGTGGCGTCGACGCGCTTGACCGATGGGTCGCTGAAACGCAGGTCGAGCTGGTGGCGATTGCCGCGTAGGGTCAGCAGCTTGTTCTGGCCATTGACCAGTACCTCGTTGCTGCCCGGATGCAGGCGCTTCTCGCTGGCGAGCAGCTCGGTCTGGCCGCTGCAGCCGTTGTTCAGGCTGGCCATCAACTGGCGGTGGATCTTGTCCGAGGCCAGGTCGTAGAGCGGCGAGAATTCCCAGATCAGCACCTTCGGCGGGTCGTTCTGGAAGGCATCGCTGGCCAGGTACTCGAGCATCGCGCCCTCCAGGCCGCCACCAGGGAAGGCCGCGTTGAGCACGTCGGTGCCCAGGTATTCTTCGAGGAAGCCGCCGAAGTTGTAGTTCTTGCCGCTGTGGCTGGTGCCGACCAGGGTGATCTTCGGGCTGCTGTCGTCGCCGAACAGCGCGTCGCCATCGCTGGCGTCCTTGGGCTCGGTGACGAACTGGTCGACGTATTGCACCGCATAGCCGGTGCCGCACAGCTGGCTGGCGACGTTCTGCATGGTGCCGGTCTTGCCCATCAGACCGACGCGCTCGGTGACGAACTCCTTGCGCGGAATATCTTCGAAGCCGGGGATGCGCTTGACCGTCTCGGCCACCAGGCGTGCGGTGCGTTCGGCACCGTAGGGCGTCCAGTGCTGGTCGCGGCGGAAGTAGAACTCCTTGTCGCTGTCCTCGTCGGTCAGCGGCGTCAGGTCCGGCACCCAGATACCCAGCTGTTCGAAGCGGGTCAGCGCCTGGCGGTAGTTGCGCAGCGCCTTGTCGTAGTCGAAGCGCTGGTAGTCGGCCGGGCGCAGCTTGCTGCGATTGACCAGGCCGCGGGTCGGTTGATAGACCACCACCAGTTCCACGCCGCGCTGCTTGAGGCCGTCGCGCAGTTCCTTGAGGCGCTGGTAGCCGACCTCGCTGGTGCCGAATTCGGTGCGCAGGTCTTCGACACTGCGGAACAGCCAGCCCTCGTCGGCATCCATCAGGGTGACGAAGTTCTTCATGTAGTTGGTGGTGTAACGGCTGGCGTCGTGCGCAGCGGGGCACAGCGAGCAGCAATCTTCCACCTGGTATTGCGGCGCCTGGCGCTCTTCGGCCTGCAGCGCGCTGCCGAAGGTGGCGCAAGTTACTGCCAGGGCCAGGGTCTTGAGTGTGTGTGCAGTCATGGGAGGCCTCGTCAGTTGGTCATCGGCTCGGGCTCGATCGGATCGATCAGCACGGGCAGGCGCTGGCGCACCATGAGGTCGAGGATTTCGTCCTGTTTCTCGCCGAGGATGCCGGCGAGCTGAATACCGCTGCTCTTGCGCGGCGCGAGCATCTTCACGCGGTACAGCTCGACCGATAGCGGCGAGTCGATGTTGATCGGGCTGGAGCCGTTACCGGCCAGGGTGCCGCCGACGATAATCATCGAGATCTTGGTGTCGAACGGGTCCAGTTGCAGGTCGCGGTCGGTGTCGGACAGATCCTTGATGTGGCCGTACACACCGGTCAGCTGGTTCATCGCCGAGAGGTTGTCGTAGAGGCGGATGTTCTCGCTGTTGCGGATGCGGATGCCGTGGCGCTGATTGCGCAGCACCTGGTTGCCCCACAGCAGGTTGTCGCCGCTCTCGTACAGGGTGATGCCGTCGGCGTGATTGCCGTGCACGCGGTTGTAGGCGATCAGGTTGCGCTCGCTGTTACGGTCGATCACCACCCCGGAGAGCTTGTTGTCGTAGCTCTCGTTGTTGATGATCCAGCTGTCGTTGACCTCGCGCGAGATGATGATGCCGTGCTTCTTCTTGGTACCGAACACGGTGTTCTCGGCGATGATCAGGCCGTGCGAGCGGTCGTGCGGGTCGATGCCGTAGACGATGTTGTCGCGGTAGGTGTTGCCCTTGATCACCACGTTCTGCGCTTCGTAGCAGTAGAAGCCGTACCAGTGGTCGACGAACTCCGAATCGATCAGCCAGCCGGTTGGCTCTTCGCGCTGCAGGCGTTCGTGCATGTTCGGCGTGTACTGGGTGATCGACACGCCGTAGGACTTGGAGTTGTCGTAGCCGAGGCTGGTCAGCACGCTGCCGGCGATATACAGCTCGCTACCGCCCCAGGACACCAGGAAGGGGCGGAACTCCTTGCCGTTGTCGCGCATGCTCGCCGGGCCGTTGTCGGCCTCACGCCAGGCGGTGACGCGGGTGTCGGTGAGGAACATCAGGCCATCGTTGACCAGGAACGAGCCGCGCTCCTGCGACAGGCGCAGTTCGCGGGTTTCCTTGCCGACGTGCAGCGCCGCGCCTTCTGCCACGACGATGGGCAGGCGGGCCAGGTACACGCCCGGCTCCTGCTCGGCGAACTGGCTGTCGGGCAGCGCCTTGGCGATGTCCTGGGCGGTGACCAGACCACCTTCGATGAAGATCGCCTGGGGCATGCCCTGCTGGCGCTTGATCCATTCGCGCAGGCGTTCGTTGCCGCCGGTGAAGTCCTTCAGCGCGTCCTGACGCAGCATGCGCCGCACCACCACCTGGCCGCGTTTTTCACGCGGAATCTTGGCCAGCACGGCCTCCTTGGTGTAGCCGGACAGGTCCGGCAGTTTGGGTGCTTCCATATGCAGCTCGTCCGCTGGTGCACTACGCACGCGGTAGTCGAACTGGTGCTGCTCGGGGTTGGCCTGGGCCAGGGGCGCGGTGAGACACAGTGCGCTGAGCAGCAGGGGTAGGGCTAAGCCGTTGGGTTGCATGATCCGATCCCTCAGAAGCGCCAGATGAAGTCGACGAAGGCGCGGTGCATCACCGAGTCGGTGCCGCTGCCGTAGGCGTCGCCTGGCAGGAACACGCCGGCGCGCAGGCGCACCAGGGCCGAACGGTCTTCCAGTTGTTCGGCGACGGTGGCCGGCAGCAGGCCCTGCTTGAAGTAGCGGGTCAGCACCAGGTCGACTTCCTGGCCGATATCTTTCTCGCCGGCCACCAGCGGTGCAGTGATGCCGCTGTCGCCGACGTCCTGGTCGCCATCGACGCGCCAGAAGCGGTGATAGACGACGCTGGCGTCGTAGTCCTCGCCCAGTTGCCAGGAGCTGAAGGCACTGGCCACCTGCAGGTTGGAGAGCTCGCCGCGGAAGGCTTCGCCGTAGCGGTGCAGGCGCGATTCGACGCCGGTGAAATTGGCGCGGTTGCTGTGCAGGCCGGTCTGCATGAACTGGCGCGACTTGCCTTCATCGCCACCACCGCTGCCACGGGCATAGGCGGCGCCGATCTTCCAGTTTTCATTGAGGCTGTAACGCAGGCCCAGGTCCATGGCCCAGGCGTCGACGTCTTGGCTGCGCGAACCGGTGGCGATGCGCTCGCTGCCGACCACTTGCTGCTGCAACTGATCGGTATCGCCCTGCAGCCAGGTCAGCTGCGCCCAGTAATTGAGACGGTTGCGCGAATTACGCTCGAAGAAGCCGCCGTCGGCGTGCAGGCCGAACCAGGTCAGGTCGCCGGTGTAGCGCTTGCTCAGCTCGTCGACGCGTTCGCCGGGGTTGGCCAGGCGGCCGTCATCGCGGCTGTGATGCAGCTTGGTACCGATGCGGTGGCCGGGCGTCCACTGGTAATCGAGGCCGGCGAAGAAGTGCTGGCGGTCTTCGTCTTCGGGCGCCAGGTCGTCGAGGTCGGTGCGGTAGTCGGAGAAACGCTCGGCAATGCCGACGTTGGCTTGCAGCAGGGTGGTATCGAAGCGCCAGTTGACCGCCTCGATGTTGGTGTCCCACCAGGTGCCTTCGTCACTGCGCAGACGCTGACGGCCGACGCGCAGGTGCTCGCCGGGGTAGGCGGTGAGGCCGGCGTAGTCGACCCAGAATTCGCGCATGGCCAGGTAGCTCTTGTCCGGCTGGCGGGCGTCGCTACGCTGCGTGCTGTCTTCACCGTCGTCCTGCAGCGGGTCGGTTTCGATGGTGTCGGTGGCGGTAACTGCCTGGCCCATGGCGAAAGCGCTCCAGTTGCCGCGTTCGCCATAGGCCCAGGGGCGCAGGTCGAGACCGATACCGCTGACCTCGCCACCTTCGCGGGTGCCGAGGTCGCGGTCGTCTTCCGATTGCGCGGTGATCTTCACATCCAGGCCGAAATTCTTCGGCGCATCCGCCGCCCAGGCAGCACTGGCTGCCAGCAGGCTGGCGCTCAGGCCCAGTTGGCTGACGATACGGTTTAGCTGCATGCGTGCATCCTTGTTCATGGCTGGCTGACCTGCAGGGCAGCCTGCTGCTGCAGGACGATGCCGCGGGCATCGCGCTCTTCGCGCAGCAGGCGTTGGCCTTCGGCCAGTTGTGCCGGGGTCAGGCTCTGCGCCACTGCATGGGCCAGCTCGAAGGTCGGCGGCGTGTTGCGCGGCAGGGCCAGTTGGCTGAATACATAGGCGTTGACCGGGTTGGGCTTGACCCCGCGACCCTGGCTGAACATCTGCGCCAGGGCGAAGTCGGCGCTGAGCTGGCCGGCGCGCGCAGCGCTGAGCAGGTGGTCGAGCGCCTGCTGGGCGTAGACTTCGCCGAGGTAGCCACGCAGGTAGATCTGCCCCAGGTAGTAACTGGCGCTGGGCTCGCTGGGCGCGGCCTTGCGCAGATGCTCTTCGGCCTTCTTCGGCTGTTGCGGCAGCAGCTTGCCTTCGTAGTACAGGCGTCCGAGCAGCAGCTCGGCGCGTGGCAGGGCAGCCTCGCGGCCCTTGTCCAGGTAGCCGAGCAGGGTGTCGATATCGCCCTGGCCCGGATAGTCGTAGAGCAGGCGTGCCAGGCTGACCCAGGCGGCCGGGTAGTTCGGCGCGATGGCCTCGAGCAGGTCCTGCGCCTGCTGCGGTTGCGGCTGGCCCAGCTCGGGGTCGCTGAGGACTTGAGCCACGGACTCGACCTGGTTGGGCGAAACATTGCCGGCGCGGTAGCCCGCCAACAGTTGGTCGATCAGCGTCTGGCGGTCGTCTTCGCGGTTCTGCTTCTGGTACACGGTGGCCAGCTCGGCGTAGCAGGCGTCGTTGCTGGCCAAGCGTGCCTGGCAGATGCGCTCGATCTCGCCCAGGTGCTGGTCGTAGGTGCCATCGGTGCGATACAGGAGAATCTGCGCCAGTTCTGCCTGGGGCAGACCCTGCTGGCGCCAGTCTTGGATACGTTGCGCGAGGTTCATGGCGGGAAAGTCCTGTGGGTAGAACAGGTAGAGTTCGGTCAGCGGCAGCAGCGCACTGGGCTCGCGGGCCTGGGCTGCGCTTTCCAGCAGTTCGGCGGCCTCACGGCGCTCGGCCAGGGTGCTGCCGGGCTTGCGCGCCAGCAGCTTGCCGAGGCGCGCCTTGGCCCGTGGCGAACCGTCCAGGGCCTGGCGGTAGATGCGCTCGGCCTCGTCCAGGTCCTGGGTCTGGCCGCCCGCTGCGTAGATGTCGGCCAGGCCGATCTGCGCGTCGCTGTAGCCCATCTCGGCGAGCTGGCGGAAATGCCATTCGGCAGTCTGCTGGTCGCCGCTGTGCAGGGCTTCGCGCGCCAGGCGCTCATCCGGCAGGCCGGCGCAACCGGCCAGCGTGGCGCTGACGGCGAGGCCGAGCAGGGCAGGGCGAAGTAGGGGCATGCTCACGGCGATCTCCTTAGCGACCTGCCGCGACGGCGCGATCGACCAGGCCGCCGAAGGACGGACCACGGTCGATGACCACGTCCACCGGCTGGCCGGCGAGGCTGGCCGGCAGGGTGTCCTGCGGCTTGATCACCACGCGGATGTCCGAGCTCAGGCCGCCGTCATGCAGGGCGCTGCTGACGATCTCGCCGTGACGCGACCGGTCTTCGCCGGCCACCTTGAAGGTCACTGGCGTGCCGGGGCGCGCCTGTTCCAGATGGCGGTAGGGGAAGCTGGCGGCGACGGTGGCGATGCCGTCCTGCGGTACCAGTTCGAAGATCACGTCGCCCTTGCTGGCGAACTGACCGTCGGCCACCAGTTGGCGAGAGATCTTGCAGTTGCACGGGCTGGTCAGGGTGCCCTGCATCTCGCGGGCGAACAGCGCTTCGATCTGGCTCGGTTCGAGCTGGTCTTCACCCAGGTGACCCTTGAGCATTTCCAGCATGCTGGTGGTGAAGGTGGCGATTGGCGCGCCTTTCTCGACGATGCCATCGGGCTGCGCCAGGCTCTGCACGCTGCCTTCACGCGGCATGGTCACCTGCAGCGCCGGCAGGCTGATCTGCGCCGACTGTGCGTGAGTGACGAAGTACAGGCCGTAGATCGACTTGCCGATGTAGCCGAAGGCGGCCAGACCGATGAGGAAGATCGCGCCGCTGAAGGTCACCGCGCGCAGGCGGCCGAACATGCCCATGCCACCGCCTGCGCCGTTCTTGCGCGCCTTGGTGAAGTTGTCGCGTTGGAGGATATGCAGCACCTCGCCGACATTGACCAGTTCACCAGCCAGGTGCGCGCTGATCAGGTGGCGCAGGGCGGCGGCTTCTCGTGCGCCGAGGCCGTGGAACTGGCAGCCGACGCGGTTGTGCTCCGGCTGTACCGAGTTGACCTGAAACTCCACGTCCAGGCCTAGCACCAGGCTGTCGAGCTGGAACTGCAACTGGCCGCGATGGAAATCGCCGACCTTGTGCGTGGTCTTTTCGTTGGTGAAGCTGAAACCGCCAGCAGAGACATCCTGCAGGCGTGCATCGATGCGTTCGCCCTTGGCATTGGTGAAGCGCAAGCGCCCTGGCAGCTTGACGCGGGCATGCTGGCGCTGGGCCTCGGACTCATGGACGACGTTGTGATTGGCGACGGAGTTCATGGTGGCTAATTCCTATTCGAGTACGGTCACACCAGCGCCAGCAGCGCGGCGATGAAGACACAGGAGGCAGAGAAGGTCATGGCACGCGACGACCAGCTGTTGAACCAGTTGGCGAAGCTGGACAGGCCGCGGTTGAGCTTGGTGTTCTGGCGCGTCCAGGATTGCTGGTCGAGGCGGAAGAACACGTAGATCTTCACCATCGCGCCAACGATCTGGTTGTAATAGAGCAGCGCCGGGTAGGCCGGACCGATGCGGTGGCCGGAGCACATCAGCAGCAGCGTCAGGATCAGCCGCGTGCTACCGATCCACAGCAGGTAGATCAGCAGGTACATCAGGCTGTACTTGATGCTGGCGATGATCGCCACGCACAGGCCCAGCAGACAGGTCCACATCGACACGCGCTGGTCGAATAGCACCAGGCTGGTGAAGGCGCCGAGGCGACCCATACCCAGACGCAGGGCGCGCGAGTTCTGCCGCAGGTTGTTGCCGTACCAGCGGAACATCAGCTTGCGGCTGGCCTTGATGAAGCTCTTCTCCGGCGGGTGCTCGACCGTGTTGATCGCCGCATCCGGCACGTAGAAGGTGTCGTAGCCCAGGCGCATCAGGCTGTACCAGCTGGACTTGTCGTCACCGGTGAGGAACTGGAAGCGGCCGAGGCGCCAGTGCTCCAGGTGATCGCTTTCCACGTCGCGGATGAACTCGGGGTCGGTCACCACGCTGGCGCGGAACACCGACATGCGTCCGGTCATGGTCAGCACGCGTTTGCTTAGTGCCATCGAGCACATGTTGAGGTGGCGCTGAGCGAAGCGCAGCTTGTGCCATTCGCTCATCAGGTAGCTGCCGCGTACCTCGCAGAACTCGTTGGTGGTCAGCCCGCCGACGTTGGGGAAGAGCTTGAACCAGGGCACGCATTTACGTACCACTTCAGGCTCGAGCACGGTGTCGCCGTCGATCACCGCCACCACCGCATCGCGGTCCGGCATCTGCCGGGAGATGGCGCGAAAACCATAGGCCAGACCATCACGCTTGCCGGTGCCAGGGATGCGCACGATGTCCAGGGTGACATGCGCCGGCGGCGCGGCCTGAGCCCAGAGGTTCTTGATCAGCAACTCGTCGGAGAGCTCGACGATCGAGCACACCACGGTGCACGGATAGCCGCAGTCGATGGCTTCGCGAATCACCGAGCGGTAGACCATGGCGGTGGTCAGCGCCTCGATGCGGAAGCTGGTGACCAGCAGGAACACATGAGAGGGGTCGGCGTCCTTGCCGAGTTTTGTAACCTTGCGGCGATACCAGGGGTAGACCAGGTAAAGGAACAGGCAGCCGCGCACGAAGTGCATGGCGCCCATGGAATAGCGCCAGATGCCGACGATGCCGATGAGCAGGATGAAATCCCGCGCTTCGGGGTCGAACACCGTGCGTGGCAGGGCCAGTGCCAGCAGCATCAGCAGGCTGAGATAGAGCATCCAGCCGCTGGCTTGGTTGAGGCCGTTCTTGAGCTTGTCCATATGCGTCTCCGAGTACCTGCACGCGCTGGGCGCGCAGGTACGTTCGGGTCCTTACCAGCAGATGCCTTCGGCCACGCCATTGCTGGCGTGGGGCATAAAACCGACCAGGTCGACCACCCGCTTGCCGCTTGGCGCTTGCTCGGCCAGCTTGGCGAAACGCTCGTCGCTGTTGCCCAGGACGATGATGTCGGCCTTGGCCACCACGTCGTCCAGGTCACTGTTGAGCAGCGAGGAGACGTGCGGGATCTTCGACTCGATGTACTCCTTGTTGGCGCCGTGGACGCGCGCGTACTCGACGTTGCGGTCGTAGATGCTCAGGTCGAAACCCTTGCCGATGAGCATTTCCGCCAGCTCCACCTGCGGGCTTTCGCGCAGGTCATCGGTGCCGGCCTTGAAGCTCAGACCGAGCAAGGCGACTTTGCGCGAGTCGTGGCTGGCGATGATGTCGAAGGCCTTCTGCACCTGGGCGGCGTTGCTGCGCATCAGCGAACCGATCATCGGCGCTTCCACGTCCAGGCTGCCTGCGCGGTAATTCAGCGCGCGTACGTCCTTGGGCAGGCAGGAGCCGCCGAAGGCGAAGCCGGGCTTCATGTAGTACTTGGACAGGTTGAGCTTGTGGTCCTGGCAAACCACATCCATCACCTCACGACCATCGACACCGACGGCCTTGGCGATGTTGCCGATCTCGTTGGCGAAGGTGACCTTGGCCGCGTGCCAGACGTTGCAGGTGTACTTGATCATCTCGGCTACTTCGATGTCCTTGCGGATGATCGGTGCGTCGAGTTCTTCGTAGATGCTGGCCAACAGGTCGCCGGAAGCCTTGTCCAGCTCACCGATGACGGTCATCGGCGGGAAGTCGTAGTCCTTGATCGCGGTGCTTTCACGGAGGAACTCGGGGTTCACCGCCAGGCCGAAATCGACGCCAGCCTTCTTGCCCGAGCAGTCTTCGAGAATCGGCAGTACCACGTTCTTGGCGGTGCCTGGCAGCACGGTGCTGCGGACCACCACGGTGTGGCGCTCGTTCTTGTCGCGCATGGCCATGCCGATCTCGCGGCACACGCCTTCGATGTAGTTCAGCTCCAGATCGCCGTTCTTCTTGCTCGGCGTGCCGACGCAGATGAACGACACATCACTTTCGAGAACGGCAGCGGCGACGTCGGTGGTACCGCGCAGGCGACCCTGACGCAGACCCTGTTGCAGCAGTTCTTCCAGACCCGGTTCAACGATGGGCGATTTGCCGTTGTTGATCAGGTCGATCTTGTTCGCGGAGATATCCACGCCAATCACGTCGTGACCGCGTGCCGACAAACAGCCGGCACAAACGGCACCTACATAACCCAAACCGAAGATACTGATTCGCATGGTATTCACCTCGTCCGTTCGATGCAGTTTCAAATACTGGCCTTATGGCCAAAACTAGTCCGTGAACTTGCTGCTTTTAATATGAGCAAGTTCATTCAGGCATAAATAGAGTGGGGCGCCGGAAGTGGCACCAAATGTGGGCCTTTATATTGAAAGGTGGCCCTTTGATGTTGTCGCTGCCGCCTCGCTTGAGGCCTCTATCTCGGTGCTGTGACGGGTTGCTATATCTCCCTTTGAAATACACGAACTTTTCTTTGGGTGAAGCTGTCCGGCGAAAGTTAATTCGCTATCTGGCAGTTTCAAGTGATCAGAAAGTTATGTATTGAAATGTGTTACGGGCTGTATGAGTAGCGGCCCTTTCGGATAGTTCCTACCGTTCGTCCTGAAGCTGAACCGAAGCTGAACGGCTAAGTTGATTGCAATATAATGGCAAGTTGCAAAATGCATGATGGCAATATGTCCATTAATGTGCTCGAAACTATCCGATAACTTAACGGGGCAATAAGTTCTGTGGAAAGTGGGCTCGCGCTGAAACTGTGATGCCAAACAGGTTTTGAGAATCAAACGCAACGGCGAGGGAATTTTTGTCAGGCGCAGCGCTCAGGGCGCAACGAAGCGGCAGGGCGAGGAAGGAGGGGATCGGCAAGCGCAGCGGCCGAACCCATGCAGCAGCCGATGAGCGGTGCATGGGGTTGGCCGCTGTAGGGGTCAGTCTTGCGGCTGGTCGCGCAGGAAAACCAGGCTGTCGGCCTTGGAATGCTCGGCCGAATAACGATAGCCCTGATAGTTGAAGTCCTTCAGGCCTTCGGGGTTGGTCAGACGCTCCTTGATCACGTAGCGCGCCATCAGGCCACGGGCCTTCTTGGCGTAGAAGCTGATGATCTTGTACTGGCCGTTCTTCAGATCCTTGAACTCGGTATCGATGAGGCGTGCGTTCAGCGCCTTGCGCTTGACCGCGCCGAAGTACTCGTTGGAGGCCAGGTTGAGCAGCACATCGTCGCCCTGGGCAGCCAGCGCTTCGTTCAGCCAGGCGCTGATGCGCTCGCCCCAGAAGGCGTACAGATCCTTGCCGCGCACGTTGGCCAGCTTGGTGCCCATTTCCAGGCGATAGGCTTGCATCAGGTCCAGCGGGCGCAGTACGCCGTAGAGACCGGAGAGCATGCGCAGGTGAGTCTGGGCGAAGTCGAAATCTTCTTCGGAGAAATCCTCGGCGTTCAGCCCGGTATAGACGTCGCCCTTGAATGCCAGCAGCGCCTGCTTGGCGTTGGACGGATTGAACGGTCGTTCCCAACTGCCGAAACGCGCGGCGTTGAGGCCGGCGAGTTTGTCCGACAGATGCATCAGCTCGGCGATCTGCGCCGGGCTGAAGTCGCGCAGCTGGGCGATCAGCTCCTGGGCGTGGTCGAGGTGTTCGGGTTGGGTGAAGCGCGGGGTGGCAGGCGGCGTCTCGTAGTCGAGGGTCTTGGCCGGTGAAATCACCATCAGCATGTGCGGAGTCTCCAGAAAGCGTGACGGCGATTCTAGAGGTCAGGGATCGGCAAGACCACCTATCGGGGTGATTGAGAAGAACCGCATTGATGCCTTTGTAGGAGCCGGCTTGCCGGCGATCCCTTCAACACTGATCGCCGGCAAGCCGGCTCCTACAGGAGCGCAGATAGTCAGGCGATACGAACAGCGCCCTGCACCTGATTGGCGCGGCATGCTGCAAGTGGGAGCGGGTAAGGGAGGCGAGTTACAGCAGGTAGGACTTCGGACTTTAACGGGGTGCTGGCGGCTCGCCAAGCACTATCTGTCGCCTCTGCAAATAAACCTGTGTGGCGATAAAAAAACGTTTTTCTGTCATGTGAATTGGAGTAATAAAAAAGCAAGACCGCCGAAACCTGCAGACAGGTGGCGGCCATTGGCCCTCACCTTGCTTGCCACCTTTCGGCCCCGACCTGAAAAAGTCGGCGGTCTCTGTTCGGCGCAGCACCGCACCTGGTATTGCGTCGCCTGGCTACTACAAGAAGGTGACCGACGTATGGATGACCACGGACGCTCCAAGCCCACCGCTCCAACCCTCTACGCTCTCGACACCAACGTCCTGATTCACGATCCCAACGCCTTGCTCAACTTCGAAGAACACCACGTCGCCATCCCGATGACGGTGTTGGAGGAACTCGACAAACTGAAGTCCGGCAAGCACGGCGTCGCCGCCGAATGTCGCCAGGCCATCCGCCTGATCGATCAGATTCTCGCCGGGGCGGAGCCCGAGGACGTCGAGTACGGGGTACCCATCCAGCGCGGCAAGAGCGGCCCCTGCGGGCGTCTTTCCATCCTTATGAGTAAAAGTGCGGCGCCGGTGACCTGGCTGCCGGAAAACCTCAACGACAACAAGATCATCAACCAGTTGGTGGAGCTGAAGTCGCGCAACCCCGGCCTGTCCGTGGTGCTGGTGACCAAGGACATCAACATGCGCCTGAAGGCGCGCGCCTGCGGGATCGACGCCGAGGACTACCACACCGACCAACTGGTCGATGACGTCTCGCTGCTGTCGAAGGGGTATCACGACATGCCCGGCTCGTTCTGGGATCGTGTGAGCAAGGTCGACACCCGTCAGGACCACGGGCGCACCTGGCATCGCGTGCAACTCATCGACAACCTGCCGGCGGTGCACGTCAACGAGTTCATCCTCGATGAACAGGGTTTCGTCGGCTGGATCAAGGCGATCAAGGGCGACGAGCTGGTGATCCTCGACATGCACCAGGAGCCGCTGTTGCATCAGGAAGCCTGGGGCTTGAAACCGCGCGACATCCATCAGGCGCTGGCGCTGTTCGCCTTGCTCGACCCGGACATCCACCTGGTCAACCTGTCCGGCGCCGCCGGCTCCGGCAAGACCATCCTGGCGCTGGCCGCGGCCATCGAGCAGACCATGGTCAGCAAGCGCTACCGGCGCATCATCGCCACCCGCAGCGTGCAGGGGCTGGATCAGGAGATCGGCTTTCTGCCCGGTACCGAGGCGGAGAAGATGGAGCCCTGGCTCGGCGCGATTACCGACAACCTCGAAGCGTTGCACATGGAGGACGAGAGCACTCACGGCAGCGTCGACTACATCCTGCAGAAGGTGCCGCTGCAGTTCAAATCCCTCAACTACATCCGCGGGCGCAGCTTCCAGCAGAGCCTGATCCTCATCGACGAATGCCAGAACCTCACCCCGCACCAGATGAAAACCATCATCACCCGTGCCGGCAACGGCTCGAAGGTGGTGTGCCTGGGCAACCTGGCGCAGATCGACACCCCCTACCTGTCAGCGCCCAGCTCGGGTCTGACCTACCTCACCGAACGCTTCAAGGACTTCCCGCACGGCGTGCACATCACCCTGCAAGGCGTGCCGCGCTCGATCCTCGCGGAGTACGCGGAAACCCACATGTAACCCTCGGGCTGTTAAACACTCGCGCCCCTGTTCGCAACAGCAGGGGCGTTTTAGTCTGCATTAACGAATCTCCACAAGTCCCGTGGGAGCGGCTTCAGCCGCGATGATCGCGGATAAATCCGCTCCTACAGAAGCGCGCGTTTGGCTCCCCTCTCCCGCTTGCGGGGCGTAAGCGGAAATAGCGAAGCACTGCTTCGCTCGCTGAAGCGCCCTGAGCTCTGCGAAGGGCTGGGGCGCAGGGCGGGGGCAGGGGGAGAGGGTTCGTAGCCCGGATGAAATCCGGGGATTTTTGCCGCTCTGGCCCCGGATTTCATCCGGGCTACAAGATGACTGCAAATCCTGACCTGCAGGTTTACAATCGGTCGATTCCCGTCTGGAGCTTTCCCGTGCTGACTCACCTCGATTCCCAAGGCCGCGCGCACATGGTCGACGTCACCGACAAGGCGACCACCTTCCGTGAAGCCACTGCCGAAGCGCGCGTGCGCATGCTGCCCGCCACCCTGCAGATGATCGTCGCCGGCGAGCATCCCAAGGGCGACGTATTCGCCGTGGCGCGTATCGCCGGCATCCAGGCCGCGAAGAAAACCAGCGATTTGATCCCCCTGTGCCACCCGCTGATGCTCACCGGCGTCAAGGTCGAACTCAGCGCCGAAGGTGACGACACGGTGCATATCACCGCGCGTTGCAAACTGTCCGGGCAAACCGGTGTCGAGATGGAAGCACTGACTGCCGCCAGCGTCGCCGCGCTGACCATTTATGACATGTGCAAGGCCGTGGATCGCGGCATGGTCATCGAGCAGGTACGTCTGCTGGAAAAACTCGGCGGCAAGAGCGGTCACTACAAGCTGGAGGAACAAGCATGATCCGCGTGCAATATTTCGCCCGCTACCGTGAAGCCCTGGGCCGTGACGACGAACAACTCAGCGGCGACTTCGCCACCCTCGACGACTTGCGCCTGCACCTGGTCGCCCGTGGCGGCGAATGGGAAGTGCTGGGTGAGCAGAACCTGATGTGCGCGCGCAACCAGGAACTGTGCAGCCTCGACGAACCGCTGGCCGAAGGCGATGAAGTCGCCTTCTTCCCCACAGTCACCGGTGGTTGATGCAGGCGTAGGGTGGGCTTCAGCCCACCAAACCGACTCTGAAAACGCCTCTTCAAACGAGACACTCCCATGACCATCCGCGTCCAAGCCCAACCCTTCGACCCCGGCACCGAGCTCAACGCCCTGCATGCCGCCAACCTCGGCATCGGCGCGGTGGTCACCTTCGTCGGCTACGTGCGCGACTTCAATGAAGGTCGCGAAGTCGGCGGCATGTTCCTCGAACACTTCCCCGGCATGACCGAAAAGGCTCTGGCCAAGATCGCCGATGAGGCGCGTGAGCGCTGGCCGCTGCTGGGCATCGAGATCATCCACCGCATCGGTCGTCTGGAGCCGGGCGAGCCCATCGTCTTCGTCGGCACCAGCAGCGCCCATCGCCAGGCCGCGTTCGATGCCTGCAACTTCATCATGGATTACCTGAAGACCCGCGCGCCGTTCTGGAAGAAGGAAGACACCAGCGAAGGCCCGCGCTGGGTCGAAGGCCGCTGCAGCGACCAGAGCGCCGCCGAGCGCTGGAAGTAGCAGGGAGTCATGGGGCTGTTACCTGAACCCACCCTCGGCGTGGCGCCATCAACCGCTTGGTGGGTTACGCGGCGCACGGCCTTCATCTGCGTCTTGAAGACCGTCATTCAGCGCCGCTAACCCACCCTACGAGTGACCGCGCGCTGAACCGTACAAGGGTGGGTTAGCCGCCTGGTAGGTCTGTTGAGCGAGTCGCAATGCCTGTTGCGGCGTAACCCACCATTGGCGCAACGCGATCCATCGCTCGGAGGGCTGGGCGGCGCACGGCCTGAAGGCCGGTATTCTGCGTTGCCAGCTTTAGTGGCCGCGAAAGCCACATCACGTGTAGGAGCTGGCTTGCCAGCGATGCTTCAAGCGGATCGCCAGCAAGCTGGCTCCTACAAGAGCGGCTTCACGCCAACGCCAGATGCACCCGCAACGCAATCGGCACCAGCATCAGCAATACGCCCAAACCCAGCACGCGTACGCCCCATTCGTGTTCGCGAAAGTTGAAGCCGACTCCCAGCAGCAGAAAGCCGCCGATCAGCAGTATCAACATCAGGTGATAGTGGTCCATGGCGCTTCTCCACTTCGCAGTCCTGATTACAGCTTAGTCCCGCCGTCTGGGTTGGGGCTGATCTGGGGCAATGAAAGTCTGACTCGATTGGCGACAAAGTGCGTCTCGATCGGTCGCTGCCTGGCGCCATGGCCTGCTCCATACTGTGCACAGTCATCGTCAAGGATCGTCCATGCGCCTGTTCCTCACCCTCCTGCTCGCCGGCCTGCTAAGTGCGACGCCGCTGCTCGCCGCCGAGCGCCATTTCACCATCCTGCACAGCAACGACTGGCAGTCGCGCCTGCTCGGCTTCGGCCCCAACAATGAATACAGCCCGGCGACGGTGAACGATGACGACACCGTCGGCGGCGTCGCCCGGCTTGCCACATTATTGAATGAGCGCCGCGCAGCAGCCGGTGAAGAGCCTCTGCTGTTGCTAGACGGCGGCGACTTCACCATGGGCACGCTGTTTCACACCATTGCCCGCGAAATGGGCAGCGAACTGCGTCTGATGACTGAGCTGGGCTATGACGCCGCGGTGATCGGCAACCACGAATTCGACTTCCGCCCGGCCGGCCTCGCCGCGATGATCAGCGCCGCGCACAAGGCCAAGGGTGACGCGCTGCTGCCGCTGCTCTCCAGCAACATGCGTTTCGATGCCGCGAGCAAGGCCGACGACAGCCTGCAGGCGCACGTCGAGGCCGGGCGCATCTTGCCGTACAAGCTGATCGAGCGCGGCGGCATTCGTTTCGGCCTGTTCGGCCTGCTCGGCAACAACGCCGTGGCCGTCAGCCCGATGATCAAGCCGGTGACCTTCGCCGACCCGGTCGCCACCGCCAGGGAAACCGTGGCCAAGCTGCGCGAGGAGGGCGCCGAGGTGGTCATCCTGCTCTCGCACATGGGCGTAACCCAGCAGGCCGATGGCAGCTGGCGCGGCGAGGAAGTGGAACTGGTCGAGCAGGTGCCCGGCGTCGATATCGTCGTCGGCGGCCATTCGCATGTGGCACTGCCGCAGCCGGTGCTGGTGGGTGGGCGTACCCCGGTGGTGCAGGCTGGTTCCGAGATCCAGTACCTCGGCGAACTGCGCATGAGCCTGGGCGACGACGGCGTGCCACGTGTGCGCGACTATCGCCTGCATGCGGTCAACGACAGCATCGTCGGCGACGCGACCATCACCGCCAAGGTCGAAGACTTCAAGCAGGTGGTCAGCGAGCGCATGCTGACGCCCAAGGGCTATCGCTTCGACCAGCCGCTGGCCAAGGTCGACCAGAGCCTGGGCCGTGATTTCACCGATCAGACCCTGGCCAACCTGGTCACCGATGCGCTGCGTCATGCCGTCGATGCCGACCTGGCCTTCACCGGCAACGGCACCATCCGCGATGACCTGCTCAAGGGCCGCAATGGTGTGCAGGACGTCTCCGACCTGTTTCGCATCGCCCCGCTGGGCATCGGCCAGTTCGACGACGAACCGGGCTACCCGATGATCAAGGCCTACATCAGCGCGCGCGAAATCAAGTCACTGCTGGAAGTGCTGCTGCTCGCCTACCAGCTGCGTGACAGCCAGAGCTATTACCCCCGGGTTTCCGGCGTGCGCTTCACCTACAACCCGTGGCGCGTGCCGTTCGACCGCGTCAGCCGCATCGAAGTCGGCGATCCGCACGGCGGCTACCGTGACCTGGACCTGAACGACACGCGCCTCTACAGCATCGGCGCCACCAGCTACGTCGGCAGTTTTACCTGGCTGGTGCCGGACCTGACCAAGGGCTTGCTCAACGTCATCCCCAAGGATGCCGAGGGCCGCCCGCTGCCGCGTATCGAAGACGCCATCATCGACCAGGACCCGGATAAGGAAGGCGTGCAGGAACTCAAGGAATGGCAGGTGCTGCTCGACCATATCCGCAGCCTGCCGGATCTCGATGGCGACGGCTTGGCCGATATTCCCACCAGCGGTGCGGCTGCCGAAGCGCGCATGATCCGCGCGCCCAGCCTGCACCCGGCCGAGCTGTTCCGCCTGGCCGGGCCGATGCAGTGGGGCGCCAGCGTGGTGATCCTGGCCGGCGTGCTGCTGATTTTCTGGCTGCTGAGCCGCCCGCTGCGCCGCCGTGCGTAGCTGAACAGCGCGCGCACCGATAACCGCGATCATCGCGAGGCGCGCGCAGGCCGCCCCTCCGGCCGACGATCTTGCCAAGCCTTGCCTGCCTCCGTATGGTGCAAAGCCGCCTGATTCGGAAGCTACGCAATGATCGCTCAGCACTGCCCGCTCGGTGACCGCGCACAGCCGGCCAACCCCCACTCGGATAAATGTCGCGTCGCCTCATGAACGCACTCAATCATTCGCGCCCGCTGGCGCTGTTCGGCCTGCTGCTGGCCAACCTTTGCTGGTCCGGCAACGCCCTGGTGGCGCGCGCCTTCGCTGGCGAGATCGCGCCGTTCACCCTGTCGTTCTGGCGCTGGTGCCTGGCCCTGGCGCTGCTGCTGCCCTTCGTTGCCATGCCGTTGTGGCGCCATCGCGTGGCGGTGCGCACTGCCGGCTGGCGCCTGCTGGTGCTCGGCGGCCTGGGCATCGCCGGCTACAACTCGCTGCTCTACAGTGCGGCGCAGACCACGGCAGCCATCAACATCTCGCTGGTCAACACCTGCCTGCCGCTGGTGACCTTCATCGGTGCCGGGCTGCTGCTCAATGAATGGCCGGCGCGCCGCGCCTGGTGGGGCATGCTAGTGGCCGTGGCGGGCCTGGCGGTGCTGATCAGCCAGGGGCAATGGAGCCGCCTGGCCAGCCTGTCATTCAATCAGGGCGACCTGATCATGCTGCTGGCCGTGGTCGATTGGGCGCTGTACTCGCTGTTGCTGCGGCGCTGGTCGGCGTACCTGCAGCCGATCCCGCCGCTGGCATTGCTGGGCGTGTTCATCCTGCTTGGCGTACCGCTGATTCTGCCGTTCTATCTATATGAACTGAGCCAGGGCGCGCATCTGGCAATCAACGCTGCCAACCTCTCGGCCGTCGCCTACACCGCCGTATTCGCCTCGCTGCTCGCCTATCTGGCCTGGAACCACGGCATCCGCGTAATCGGCGCGGCCAAGGCGGCGCTGACCAACTACCTGATGCCGGTATTCACCGCGTTGCTGGGGTGGGTACTGCTGAACGAGAGCCTGCAGCTTTATCACTGGCTGGGCGCCGCGATGATCTTCGGCGGCCTGCTGCTGGCCACGCGGCCAGGCAAAACACTGTAGGCGCGGCGGGGCTACACAAACGCAGCAGGCACTGCATCACCCTGTAGAAGCCGCGCCTCGCGGCGAATCGCATGAACACCGCGAAAGCAAAAGCTTCGCCCTGGGGCGGGGCTCCTACGCAGGGCTGTACCGCTTATTAGCCGCGGGTGGATCACGCCTCGATCCACCTTTCAAAGCCGGCGGATGAACAAGGCGTCATCCGCCCTACGGCGATCCCCTCACTCCGGCTTCAACATCACGAAGGCCTCACCACCTACGCGATCATGCATGAGGATGAACGGCTGCCCGGCGATCATCATCTTCACCGGCACCTTGCGCGGCACCGTGGTGCCGGCGTTGATCGCCGCTGCGCTGAGCAACTGACGAGTCAGGCTGTCATCCTCCTGCGCCTCGCTGGTTACCACGCATTCGTGGCTGACCTTCACCTGAATGCTCAGGCTTTTGTCCGCATTGAAGCCGACGGTGGCAAAGCCCATATCGGTCATCTCGGTGACGCCATGCTGCCGCGCCACGCGATGCGCCTCGGCAAAGCTCGGCGCCGTCTGCAGGCAGATGTCGCGAAAGGCCTGCACCACCGGCGAAGTGACCGGCACCGGCGGCTGCGAGCCCAGGTTGGCGCAGGCGCCGAGAAGACCAACGCTGACAAGCAAGGCGAACTTTTTCATTACATCATTCCTTAATGAAGGGGGTTCAGGGTTGCTGGCAAAGATCATGCCCCAGCAACTGTGAGGCCAGCCCCTTGGCCAGATAGGTCTCCACCACGCGGCCATCGCCGCATTCGGTCTTGTGGCCGATGGCGAAACCAATGGAAAGCAACACGAATAGCGCCAGGCCGATATTCTGGATGGGCGTCATGACAGGGCTCGCTGGGTAAACAATGGGGCAGGATGAAGAGGCGGGCAGGGGATGGCAAGTGCCAACCCCATCGTCAGCACGTCCGCTGATGCAGAGATGTGACTGTTACGGCAGCGTGATGGACAGATCGCCCAGCATGAAGCGCGCAATGATCATCCAGGCAACCGCACTGATGATGCCCAGCACGCTGTAGCCGACGATGATGCCAATCGCGATCTGCTTCCACAGCCCGGCATGGCGGTTGGGTTCGTTGCGGTAGTGCGTCGGCATATCACGCTCCGCGCGCAGATCGTCGAAATCGTCTCTCGCTCTCAAGGTGTTCTCCTGGTTCGTTGGCCAGAGCACGGCGGCGCCGCAGCCTGCTGGAGGCGGATTTTCCGGCATCGCCTGATAACCTCGCAAGCGCCGTTCGGACTGCTGCAGTACGCGCAACTTCTGGCTGCCGGCTTGCCTGGCTGCCAGTGATTAGTTGAACCGGGTATCGTTCATCACTTTGGAGCAGTTCTATCATGCGCGGAGAGTGGCTTCGTCCACCATGACGCTTGATCGTAAAACAGGAGTTCACATGGATACCGTGCTGCCTCACTTTCCCTATCACAAGGACCCTCTGGTTACTGGCGCTATAAAGGCCAGCGATACGGTTTGCCGTTGCTGCGGGCTGGCACGCGGTTATATCTACGCGGCCTCGGTCTACTCCAGGGAGGAGCTGAGAGACCGGCTTTGCCCTTGGTGCATTGCCGATGGCAGTGCAGCCAAGCGTTTCGAGGCCTCCTTCATCGAACATCACGCATTGGCCGAATCGGGAGTGCCCGACTCCGTGATCGAAGAAATCGACCTTCGCACGCCAGGCTACTTTTCCTGGCAGGGCTCGACTTGGCTGGCGCACTGCAATGACGCATGCGAGTTTCACGGCGATGCCACTGTGGAGGACGTGCGCCAGGCGAGCACTGCAACCAAGCAGCAATGGATGCAGGATTACGAGCAGGCAGAGAAAGATTGGGAGTGGGCAACCAGAGGCTACCAACCGGGTGGCGACTCGGCGTTTTACAAGTTCGTCTGCAAGCATTGCCAATTGGTCATGTTTGCCTGGGATCTCAGCTAACGGCGGCGGTTTTGTCGTCCAGGCAGCAGTCTGGAGCCTGCCCAGGCGCCACAGCCTAACCGCTTGATAAAACGTAAATTTATCGATGATCTGGGGTTGACAGCGGTAGGCGAGACGCGGACAATGCGCGCCGTTGGCTACATAGCTCAGTTGGTTAGAGCGCAGCATTCATAATGCTGATGTCCCAGGTTCAAGTCCCGGTGTAGCCACCATATTTATCAAAGGGTTAGCTTCGGCTAGCCCTTTGTCGTTTCTGGGGTAGTGACTACGAAGTGACTACACCCTGTCTACGCGGATCAGAAGCATCATTGGTAGATGCCCTGGAATCCCGCCACGCTGAAGCCATTCATTCTCTTGTCGCCGACCAATATGACCGGTACGCCATTGCCGCCGATTGAGTCGTATGCCTTGCGGGCTCGCTGGTCTTTCTCGATATCGTATTCAACGAAGCTGATGCCGTTCTGCTGGAAGTACTGGCGGGCCTGCTTGCAGTAGCCGCACCAGACAGCGGAGTACATGACGACTCGCTTTGATTCAGCGCCCTGGACTGGAGTGATCGCTTCATAGCTGACGCTCTCATAGGAATTGACCTTGATCGAGAGCAGCTCGGCTTTTTCCTTGTCTTTGGGTTTGTCACCGAAGTGAACGCGCCCATTCTCATCCGTCCACTTGTAGATTTCTGCTGAGCAGATCAAGGGGAGGGTAGCGATCAAGGCAAGGATGAGTCGGGGCATACAGTTAGCTTCCGTGCAAGACAGAGGGCTAGAGGGCTGTACCCCTCTCACCAGTAAGATGGATACTAACCAATCGCTGACACTGACGGAAGAGAAGCTTTACAGTGCTTAAAGCAGCGATACTTTGGAAGTCGAGAACTGTTAATCGACGGTCTGCTACTTATAAGAGATCAAGTTAAAATGGAAATTTCCGATATGGAAATCCTGATAAAAGAGTCATCTGACTTGTACAGGGCGATATATGACGTAGTTGCCGATGAAAATATCTATTTTTCGGAAAGATCACAGGTATGCAATTGCATTTGTTCAATGTCAACTGAGCACAGTTCAAGCATCCTGACGCTAGCCGCACACGGATATCATATTTCTGCCGCTGGAATGCTTCGGTTGCAATTTGAAGCTCTGATTCGAGCTATATGGGTTTGGTTCATAGCATCGGATCAAGCAGTATCAAAGTTTACCCTGCCACTCAGCAGGGAAAGCCTTCAGGCTGCTAAGAACCTTCCCGGTGTCAACGACATGCTTAAAGCTCTTTTAAATTCAAACGAAATACCAAAACCGATGCTAGAAACGCTTGAGAATTTCCAGAGTAAACTTCTTAAGGACCTTCATTCCTTAGTGCATTCCGGACTTCTTCCAGTGGCGCTTTATAGTGAAGGCGTTCCCGAGTCGATGCAGGTGGTGACAATAAAGAACTCTAATTTACTTGTGGTGCTGGCTGGGGCGATGATGGGTTTTTTGACGCAGTCACATTCAGTGATGCAAGAAATGAATAACATTCCGCGTCGCTTTGAAAGTTGCTTGCCGGGGCCGGCTATTTATCATGGGTAATGGCTAAGCATGGTGTGACAGATATCCGCACTGTGTAAGAGGGGAAAGCCTAAGCGCCGATTCCAGATGATCAGGCGACAGGTGTGCATAGCGCATGGTCATCGTGATGGTGGAGTGCCCGAGGATGCGTTGCAGACCCAGGATGTCACCACCGCCCATCATGTAATGGCTGGCGAAGGTGTGCCGAAGGATGTGGGTCATCTGGCCGGGAGTGTGGAAGCCGCAGCGCAGGTAAGCAGATCGGAATGCCGACCGGCAGGGCATGAACAGCCGACCATTTCCCGGCATACCCACCTTTAACGCAATCTCTTCGACCTCTTTGGGGATCGGCACCGACCGGGACTGGCGGTTCTTAGTCCGGTGGAAATGGGCCTTACCACCGAACAGGGCACCCCGTGACAGGGATTCCGCTTCATCCCATCGGGCGCCAGTGGCCAAGCAGATCAGCGCAACCGGATAGGTATGGTTGTTGGTCGAGCGCTTGCACTCTTCCAGCAGCTGTTCGACCTGTTGCAGTGTCAGAAACGTCAGCTCGGTCTGATCTGTCTTGATCTGACGAACCTTGGCCAACGGGTTGTTGCCGACCCATGCACCCAGGCGGATCAGTTCGGAGAAAACGGCCGACAGGTAACGCTGTTCATGGTTGACGGTGTGCGGGCTGACGTCCTTGAGGCGAGTCTGGCGATAGCGTGCCCAGGCGAGGGCATCGAAGTTGGAAGCCATCGGGTTGCCGAGGCGTTCGACCGTGGCCAGGGTGCGTGCAAGACGATGCTTGGCATCCTTGAGCGAGCAGCCGTGCAGGTCATGCCAGAGCGTCACCAGATCAGACAGCCGATCATCGAGCGGCCGGCCGGTGCTGTTCAGGCTGGCGAAAAACTCCGATTCATAGCGCTGGGCTGCGGCCTTGGTCTTGAAACCCTTCTTGCGAATACGACGACCCGAGCGACCGTTTTCGTAGAAGTCAGCGGTCCAGGTATTGCCGTCTTTCCTGGCCGTCATACAGCACGCCCCCAACGCACATGGCGTTCTTCAAGGATGCCTTTGATGTGCTTGTACAGCCCGTCCTCATCCATGCCCTTGGCGGCATAGTGGTCGCGGATCACCGGCCAGCATTCCCAATCCTTGAGCCGGTGAAATGCTCGTCTAGCGCCTACTCGCTCCCGTGCCAGCAGGCTGACGAAGTTTCCCAGGAATAGCTCGACGTTCTTCCCAGAGAAGCCTCGCGAGGTCTTGTATTGGCGCTTGTACTCGGTGTCATCCACCAGGGAGTCCACCGGCAGATCCACGCGCACGTCTTCACGGATCAACGTCCAGATGGGCTCAAAGTAGCCAGGGCGTGCCAGCAGCTTGAACTGGCGCAGGCCATAGCGCCACAGGCCGTCTAGGTGCGGAGCAAAGGTGGCGTAGCTGTTGGTTTCGATGGTTTCGCCGCTGTGCAGGTCGAACGAGCCGGAGGCGAATTGCTGGATCACCGAATGGTGATAACGCAGCTCGACACGCCACACGTCCTGTTCCGGGTTGTAGTTATCGGGGTCGGCTTCGTCGAAGCTGTCGCGACGCTTCCAGACGTTTTCCCAGTAGTCGAGCTTGTCGATGGCTCTGGCCTGCTCGGTCTTGTTGTAGATACCCAACTGGACGCCACCGGCAGAGCCGAACAGGTAGGACTGACCTTTGCCATAGGTGGCAGACTCCAGGGTCCACTGAATTTCCTTAATGCCGGAGATATCACGTGCGGCGCGTGCGCGGCAGTGCATGCGGGCGACCAGATCGGCGGGCGGTTGCCATCCCTGCAGGTCTAGCGCGAGGTGGACAGCGCATTGGTTGCGCTCGACGTTGGTCAGCACGTGGTCGGCGTAGTAGTCCAGGCGTTCCTGAAGGCGCTCGGGGCAGAACTGGTCGATGGCATGCGGAGACACCTCGATTTTCAGGTGGGGGCCGATGTTCTCGATTTTGGCGTTGAAGTTCTTCACCAGCAGGATGATGCCCAGGTCAGCATTCTGCAGCTTGTACTGGTAGCCAGAGTCTTTGCTGACACGCCCGGAGTGCCAACGCTGGCCAGCGAAATCGACGATGGTGCCGGGCTTCTCGAACAGACTCATGATTTCTGGGCGGATCAGCCCTCGATACAACTGGCGTACGGTATCGACGCTGCAGGCAAGGATTCGGACGTTGGACAGATCCACGAAACCACCCGCCCGAGGATCACAGAACAGACGACTTTTCGGGTTCTCTTTCCCGGTTTCAATATCAATGCGGTAGTAGTCCTTTGGTGCGCTCATTCTCTGTATCTCTCTGGTGTAACGTGGGTACTAAAATTGGTTTATCTGACGTGCTACAGGGACGTCAGGGAGCCGGCTGCGCCGCGCTGGCACCGGCGCCTGTTGCGCTACGCTGACCGGCGCCGGTGTCAGGCTCACGGCGCGCCTGACTTACAGACGGCAACGGATCTATCACGCTGGTAACCGCTCCACGACCCGTCCAGGGCGTGACCCGTTCGCCGTCTACATCGCAGTACATGTCCACCTGACCGGGAAAGAACCGGCATTCGCTGATGGGCAAAATCCGGGTCAATCCGCCGTTGGAAATCAGCACGACTCGGGCGGTCTTGCTGACCTGCCGGGGCTTGTCGTAGTCCTGCCAGTAGGTGGCCTCGGTCGGCTCAGGCTCTGGCCTGGGTGGAGGTGACCACGTGCCGGTGGGCGAATGGACGTAGCCACCCACGCGCCAGGTCAGGGACATGACGGGGCCATCCGGCTTGGTGTTGTACACAGCAGCCGCTGCCCGACTGGTTCGGCTCTGCGCCTCTGGCTCAGCCTTGGCCGGGATCGGTTCGACGTGCTTTGCCTGGGATGGCGGAGGCTCTGGCGAGAAGAACCGATTGATGCCGTACATGCCGAACGAGGCGCCGCCAACGATGATCGCCAGCAACGCCCACAAGCCCCAGGAGCGCAGGATCGAGGCGCGACCATCGGCCTTGGATTCGTCGCCCACGTCGCCCGTGGCCGATTGCGTGGCGGACTTGTAGTAGCACCACACGGTGGGCTTGAAGGTGCCAGCGGTTTGCCGCAGCAAGGCCGATTTCGGGGGCCGCTGACCTTTGGCGGCACCCCGGTAGATATCGACGCGGTAGAACTTCTTGGACTTCTTGACGATGCGGTAGGTGGTTTCGACCAGCAACGTTACCCAGGAAGCGATTTGCTCCAGATCCTGGGTTACCAGAATGACCCGCATGGACTGGCCTTTGTCATCGACGCGGTGGCGGTGCTCAGCCAGCAGGGCTTTATCTTCCAGCGGAGCGGCGTTGGTCTTTTGCCCCTTGGGCCAGCGGCGCCAGAGTTCATCGAGCACCAGCACGCAGCCATTGGGAGCCAGTTCGGCCAGGTCGCGGCGCTCGAACCAGTCGGCCGGTAGCTGGTCGATGGTGCCGCCGAACTCAGCCAATAGCGCGTCGGTTTCCAGCGGGATGTTGGTGACGATATGCCGGCCTTGTTTGAGGCTGGGAATGATGACGTGTTCGACCACGCCATAACTCTTCCCATGGCCAGGCATGCCGGTGTAAGCATCAATGGCCATGGGTCACCCAATGATCGGAATGCGGCGAATCACGAAGCGGATCAGGTAGGCCAGCAGGACCACCGTGACGCCGAAATCGAGCCTGAACATGGAGGTGAAGAAGATCACTTCGGGCGGAATGCTCTGCATGGCGCTGCCCGCATCATGGAAGAACTGAGGCACCGGGATGGCCTCGAAGAACTTCACCACCGCCTCACAGATGCCGCTGAAGACCCATTGCGGGAAGTTCTCCAGGAAGTCGATGAACGAGTCATAGGCATCCTGCAGCCACTCCAGCAGCTTGTCCGGGAAGGACCACAACCAGTCAGCGAAACGGCCTAGTTTCTCAAGCATGGGAACACCTCAAGAGGACAGGACAATACGCACCGCCAGCAGCGACCAGACTGCGATCATGAGGGCGGTGAAAATGCCGGATATCTGCGGCCACAGGGTGCAGTGGCCATCGAAGACGATGCGTTTGCCGAACAGCTCGACGGAGCCGGACGGGCAGACACCGCCACCCGAGGGGAAGGCGATGCCAGTCACCGCGCTGCCTATCGGTGAGTTGAGGACGCCGTCATAGACGCGCTTGAACGACTCATCGAAGCCGGGAATCTTTTCAGCGCCGCCGAAGTAGCTGGGGGCTACGAAGCCGCATTCGTCGCCTTCGCAGAAGCCAGGGCCGGAGCCTTCGCCTTCTTCTTCACCGTCGCCTTCGCCATCACCGCTCCCATTACCGGAGCCGCCGCCGCTACTACCGCCGCCATCCCCTGAGCCATTGCCGTCACCGTCGCCATTACCGGAGCCGTCACCACCCCCGTTATTGCCGCCACCTGAGTCACCGCCCCCGGAGTTGCCACCGCCTGAGCCGCCATCCGAGCCACCGTCATTGCCACCGCTATCGCCGCCACCGGTGTCACCACCGGGCGGATTGCCGTTGTCGTCCGGGTCTTTGACGCAGGTGGTACCCGACCACGAATAACCGGGCATACCGGCGCACGGGTCATTGGGATCAGATGGCGGAACGTCTGGCGTGTCGGGCGGGTTGAGGGCGTCGCCGGGGGCACCCAGGGCGGCGTCGGGGGCTGAGCAGGTATCTCCTGTGCCCGTGCCGACATAGTTGCAGTAGCCCGAAGTCGTGGAGCCAATGTCCTTGTAGCAGCTGGAGGCAGCGCTACCGATGCTGTACGAGCAGCCGCCGAAGCACACCGATGAGCCCGGTGGAAAGCCGCTGGCAATGTAGTTGCGGCCACCGGAGTTGATGATGGGGCCGCTGGGCGATTTGAAGATGCCAGGGGACAGGTTGGAGCAGTCTTGCGGCTCGGGTGGCGGGTTGCAGGTCAGACCGTCAGCGGAGCCATGTTCACAGGTAACTGTTGTGGAAACCCACTGGCCATAGGCCCCGCGCGAGCCACCAGCAATTAAGTCACCAATACAGTTACCACCGCCGGTGCCTGAAAGAGCTGCAACATGCCTGTACTTGGCGCCGTCGGGCGCTTCGGAAAGAATCGCCATACAAGCCGCATCAGCGTTCTTTTGGCGGGAATAAACAAGGTCACCTTGTTTGCCGTAGTAGTAGGTAATTTTGGTGGCCGCACTGGACACCGCAGAGAAGGCCAGCAGGGCGGCGCAGAGTACGAAGTAAAAGGCTTGGCGCATGACGACCTCACCAGCGGGAGAAAACGGCGTAAGCGCAGGCACAGCCGATGCAGAAGAAAGCGAATTCCCACAGCGCTTGCATGACGACCTCGCAATGAGAAAGGCCGGCACTGGGCCGGCCTGGATGGGTGAGCGGCTTAGCCGCGGAGGAAGCCGAGGACGATGCGCGCGCCTTTGATACCGGCGTACACAGCCGCCAGCAGACCCGCCACAGCGAGAACGCCGACCGCAATGGTCGCGAAGTCGATACCGCTGGTGACGGCGCTGTAGTCCCAGCCGGCGGCGAAGGTCATGGTGGACAGGGCCGCGAAGGGCAGGGCGAGTGCCAGATCGCGGGAGACGCGTTTCAGTTGTTTCATGGTGATGCTCTCCAGAAGGTTCAGCCGCGCCGGATGAAGTCGAGAATGGCTTTGCAGCCGATCCCGATCAGAAGCACGGTGGTTACGAGGGAAAATCCGATCCCGAACACTTGGGCCAGCACGGCTGGGTCTAATTGGCTCGGGTCGAACTGTTCAGGCAGCTGGATCAGCACCCAACTGCCAGAACACAGGGGCGCCCCGCCTGCATCGACCGATACAGCACCGTCACAGGTGAGCGCGTAAGTCATTGCCAATGCCCGTCCCTTACTCAGCCAGGCTGGGGTCGCGGATGACCTCAGCCATGGCGATGCAGTCGGGGCAGATGACGAGGTCGGGCGCCTTGTTCAGATCGGGCAGCAGGTCGGGCTGGGGGGCGGACTGGTTATAGAGCTGGCCCATGGGCTGCCCACAGCAGTCACACAGCACGCGATCAACGATCAGCACGGCGGCGCCCTCCCGTTAGGCCTTGGCCGGGTCCGGCTGGGTGCCGGTCGGCTTGGGCTGTTGTTGGGTACCTTGCGGGGCGGCAGGCTTGGCGGCCTGGCCTTTCGGGTTCACCGCCTCGATATGCACAGCCAGGTTGTTACCTTTCTGTTTGCCAGCACGCGCCACTTCGAAGGTGATGCGGACCGTTTCGAGCGGGGCAAATTGGGCGCCAGAGGCGAACACCTCATCTGCAACGTCGGCAGGCACATCCATGCTCACAATGGACAGGCCGTTTTCGGTGATGCCGTCTGGCTCATCGCCGTAAAACACCTTGACGATTTTTACGTCGGTGCCGTTTTGGTTGAACGCCAGTTTCTGAGTGCCGAGAAATGCAACTTCCATAGTCGAACGTGCCATTTGTGTTTCCTCGCTTAGTTGCGCGTTATTGCGCGGTTTTGCCTTTCAGCAGGCCGAGCGATCCCGCACGGGCAAACTTTCGTTTTTGCCCGAGGGTGGCTCTCGACTTGCCGGGGTTTCAGTTGCCGCTTGTGCAGCCTGTTAGTTGGTTAACACCAAGGGCTTTGCCCTTGTCATCCCACTCTTGCCGCCGAGGGCTCGGGAGCGCGGGGCGGTGGAGCTGCCCCACACTCACGAGCGGAGGCTATTCAGGGAGGTGGGCGCTCAAGGGTTCGCTCTGCCCGTGCCTCCGTTTGACCGAACGGTGAAGCGTGTTCGGACAAGCCGGGGGCGCGGCCCTTGACCTGTTCAGCATCGGCGGCGTTGGCCGGATCGCTGGGGGCGCACTGGTGAACGACCTTGGTCATTGCCTGGTAGAAGTAGTCGTCTACCGATTCCATCACCTTGACGACTTGCAACGTCGAGAAGATCGAACCGACAGCAAACCCGATGCACAGATAGGGGAATGCGTGCCAGAGCAGGGCGACCAGATAGCGGCCGACGCGAAAAGAGACGGTCATGCGCTCACCCCACCAGTTCGAACGGTTCGCGCAGGGGCACGAAGGGCGTTGGTTTGCCGGTGTCGCTCACAACGAACCAGTACTTCGGCGGACGGGGCGACGGCTTGTGTTTCTCGCAGTACGAGGCAGGTGTCACACAGTTCCGCCCATCGACCATGCGCCATTGAGCGGGGCGGCAGTCGGTGCATCGTGTGGACGGGGAGGCGGCGGGCTTCGGCGGTTGCCAGTTTCGGTTTAACCAGCAGACAGAGCAGTCGCAATTGTCGGCGTGCGGGTGACGGCGAAAGGCGAACGTCTTGCCCTGCGGATTGCGGGCAAAGCAGCTCTGGCAGCCGCAGTCCTTCGGGTGCGATAGCAGGTACTGGCTGGGATTCATGGGCGGGCACCTGATTAGTCATCGCTGTAATCCCCCGCGCAGAAGATGGTTTTGCCTCGGTCGAGGTCGCGGCGGATGCGGTGCAGGTTGATGACGCGGTGACGTCCGATTTTCACGGTCGGCAGGGCGTGGCTTTCGATCCAGCCGCGCACCACGTCTTCGGTGATTTGCTCCATGCCCAGGAGCTGAGCCAGCACGTATTTCGTGCAGAACGGTGCGTCGCGGAGATCCGTTACGCGTTGGGCGTCTCCCGAAATCGAAAGCCCCACTACACCAGACTGTTCCATAGCTTTTGCCCTATACTCGTCCAAACGTTCGACTCAGATACTTGAGTCAAAATATTTGAACAAAGCATATGAATTGCTTTCTCAAAATTCAAACTATTTGATCAAAATACTTATACGAAATGGGCACAATAAACGAGCGCGTTAGAACGGTTGCATCTATGGCTGGCATGGATCGGCTGGTGAGGGAGACGCCGATAGGCTCGAACCGGTGGAGAACGGTGCTCTATAACAAGGACGTACGGATCAGCACGGATGAGATTGAAGCGCTAGGCGCTCTTTATCCTAGCTACCGATGGTGGATGGTCAGCGGTGAGATTGCTCCGGAAATCGGTCAGACAAGCCCCGAATTCGACGAAGCCAACAGAAACTTGACCAATCCAAACGCGGGATAGCGATCACACAGGAAGTAGCTAGACGCTGGTACGCCCGAAGAATCAGTGATTAGGACAGGTACTGAGCAAAAGGCAGATTGAAAGACCACTCACTGTGCGGCCAAAACTACTTATTCGGAAATTAAGGGCATTAGAAGTTCCTCCGCACCTTTAGAGCAGTAGATCGCGCCGGATGATGAAAGCTCTAGATGTTCTGTTTCTAGATTAAGGCGAAGAGACATAGTTAGGCGCTCTAGACGAGCCTTGCTAGTGTCGAACGCTTTATATAAATCTTGTAGTGCGTCTTTGCTTGATGTTACCTCAATTTTAGCGAGTGCTTCATTTTCAATCGGCACATTGCTTGCTATAACTTTCGAAACGGACAGGCGTGCTACTTTAGTATTGCTTGAAACTTCATCATATACTTTCTGTAGGTTAAAAGAGAGTTTCTTTAGTGATGCAGAGAACTTGAAAGCTGTAGACAGTAGAGTTGTAAAATTTTTAATGGAAGCTGGCGGTGCTGATATTTTTATCAGTGATAATCCGGGCTTTATAGGTGTGACAGAGAAATCAAAAAATATATACTTTGTGATTGGTAAGCTCTCTATGGCTCCAAACGGATCTTTTATAGATTCGAGCGATTCCTGGCGTTCAATGTAGCGGCCTCTAACGAATTCGTGCTTGATCTCCAATAGCTCAAAGCCAGGATTTATGTCTGTTGAGTAAATGTGTCTTTCCAAAGCTGATGCCACAGATTGTTGATGGCTGAGCAAAAGCCATTGCTGTTTAATCGGTTTCATTGGCTTTATCTTTGATGTTGGCTTTAAGTTGAGTTAGCGTGTTATTCGCAGATTCTTCAATTAGTCTTAGCATCTTCTTGTCAGTAAGCAAGTCGCAAGCAGTTCTCTGCTTGTTGTGAAAGCCCTTGTCATTTAACTTGTGAATGCCTCGAACTACATAAGCAAATCCCTCACAACTGTCAGGCGCTGAAAATTGAGCGTCTATGTCGAATATATCAGAGTTGTCATTGTTGGCGATGCACGTCCAAGTAACACGGTTTATATAGAATCCTGCATCAAAAAAAGCATCGAGTTCAGGTGAGGATAGAAGGCCTTCGCCTTTGAAGGATATTTTTGTTATATGTACTCCTATTTCCGTGTCATCTTTCTCTGGTGAGGCTATTTTAGGGTTATATACGTAAACGTCGGAGACGTCTTTAGGCTTGAAACCAGGGATGCCAAAAAGCAAGTTTTTGAAGAATAGAGTTCGTGCATTGCTGTCAAAGGTTTTTAAACTTATTTCGTCATGATTGAAAACCTCGTCCTCTCCAACCTGCTTGGATAGAAAATCTAAAAAGATGTCTTTGGCATTATCTATGAATTTGTTATCGGTATGCCTGACAAGAAAATCAGAAGAGCTAAGATCTATCTCGATCAAACCTTCACGCTCAACTGTCTGCTTGAATTCAGATTTGTTGCTGTTATATTCCTCGTAGCGTATATGAAGCTCAAAGCTTTTACCTTTCCATACGCAGTTAACTTCGGCGCCTTTTGACTCAAGCTCTTTTTTCAGTTCGCTCGCGACATACTCAAGCTTGCTGTCGTTAAAGCTATTTCTTACTCTGGTTAATTTCGTTCTTTCTTTGCGAGAGGTGCTGCTAAAAATACTTGCTATTCGTTGATGGTCATAATAGTCATGATTAAGAGTGCTAAAGTAAAGTGCGACATCCTCGCGAGGTGTGTCATCTGAGATTAATATTCCACGGCTTAGAAAAATTTCTCTAATGTCGGCGTTTTTGAAATTATGCTGCATCAATGCATCATAAACAGCTTTGTCTGAGGCGTAGTAGAGATATCCGCTTTTCATTAGTACTTCCAAGCTAGGTGGCCGGGCATATAATTTGGTGTGGTCAGGTTTATAGGCTCGAACTCTATGCGATCTAGTTCTTTCTTTTTGAACTCATCCATTCCCCAGGATAATAGATAAGCATTCTTAGCGGCTTGAAAGTTATTCTTGATTGCTGGGTCTGGAGAGTGGTGTGCCATCCTGATTTTGATGGATGACCTACTTCTTAGTATTTGAAATCTGGCTAAGGAATCTAAGAGGTACCTAAATTCGTGCTCTGTTGAGCCATCTTGATTGTAATAAATGAGATAGCCGTCATTTGTGGATGCGTCCTCTCCAGATAAGGAGACTGGACCATGATGAATAATCATGTAGGGCGAGCAAAGCAGTTCGATAGTCGCAGGAAGATTGCCCGAGTCACCATGGGATCTATGGAGATATAGTTCTGGATAGAAGAAAGAATAATCGTCGGCAGGGAATTCATTCTCAACAATGAGGTTCTTGATGTCCATCACAACTGAGTATAGATATCGTATCCGAACAGCATCAAGTAAATGAAGAAGTTGACCCTGTTGAATTCCGAGCTTGTTAAGATGTATGCCTTTTACAAGGCCCATAAGGTCTTTGTGGTATTCTCCGTCGTGATTGTATATAAAGAGCATTCCACGAACCTCATAGTCTCCCTTTTCTAAGACATATTTCTTTTGCCATTCTGAGCTAGATCTTGCGCAGTCTATTGTGCTGGCAAGAGATTCAAGGGCGGTAGATATTCTAGAGGTTTGAATGCTGCTTTTGGCGTAAGACTTGAGGTCGGTATTGAGAAGTATTGACCTATTCTTGTAGGGGTCAAAGTAGCGAAAGACTACATCTACCGGGTGAGAGTGATTTTTCTCTTCAGGTTTTTTCTTGCTTTCTTTTTTTGGCTTTGGCTTGTGTCGCTCAACTTTATGACATGGGAAATTTTCATCCATTGTCGGAATGGCTTCCCATTTAAACCATTTAAAAATATCTTTTGTTATTTTCGTGGCAACATCTGTGACATTTGCAACTTCGCCCGACATAAAAGCTCCAGACTATAGAGAATGCTCTGGTGAACCAAGAGAGGTTTGAGAGGGGGCCGGTAGCGCTACTACTGCATTGACTTGAAAAGTCAGTGCGCGCCGCGTACGAGGGGACGGCTCTAGATAGAGGTGTATGAGAAAGAATGAATATGTAGAGTGGATAGGCATGATTCGTTCCCTCGCCTTTGCTCCCTGATAGGCAAAATGCCATTAGCGAAAACTATCTCGCGAGAGCAGGAAGGTAAAGAGGCAGGGTGACTACATTAGTCGAATTTTCTGGAAAGGACTGGTCTAGCCAGCTTGAGGGAGTGCTGAAAGGCCCGTGCTATGGGGCTATCAGGCTTAGCGGGGCGGTTCGTAGCGGATTCATAATCCCCAGCCCGCACCACCCCCAACCCAACAATTCCTCACCCCAAAAACAACAAAACCCCGCCGAAGCGGGGTTTTGTTCATGCACTGCTCCCAACGATCAAACGTTAAAGCGGAAGTGCATCACGTCGCCGTCCTTGACGATGTAGTCCTTGCCTTCCAGGCGCCATTTGCCGGCTTCCTTGGCGCCGGCTTCGCCCTTGTACTGGATGAAGTCGTTGTAGGCGATGACTTCGGCGCGGATGAAGCCTTTCTCGAAGTCGGTGTGGATCGCTGCAGCCGACTGCGGGGCGGTGGCGCCGACCTTGACAGTCCAGGCGCGGACTTCCTTCACGCCAGCGGTGAAGTAGGTCTGCAGGTTGAGCAGCGAGTAACCGGCGCGGATCACGCGGTTCAGGCCCGGCTCTTCCATGCCCATGGTTTCGAGGAACATCTGCATTTCTTCGAGATCGTCCAGTTCGGCGATCTCGGCTTCGATCTTGTTGCACACCGGTACGACGATGGCGCCTTCCGCTTCGGCGATGGCGTTGACCACGTCGAGGTGCGGGTTGTTCTCGAAGCCGTCTTCGGCGACGTTGGCGATGTACATCACCGGCTTGGTGGTGAGCAGGTGGAAGGTCTTGGCCAGGCGCTTCTCGTCGTCACCCAGGTCTTTGAGCAGGCTGCGCGCCGGCTTACCTTCGGTGAGGTGGGGGATGAGTTTTTCCAGCAGGGCTTTCTGCGCCACGGATTCCTTGTCGCCACCTTTAGCGGTGCGAGCCACGCGCTGCAGTTGTTTCTCGCTGCTGTCGAGGTCGGCCATGATCAGTTCGAGGTCGATGATCTCGATGTCGCGCTTGGGGTCAACGCTGTTGGCAACGTGGATGACGTTGTCGTCTTCGAAGCAGCGCACCACGTGGGCGATGGCGTCGGTCTCGCGGATGTTGGCGAGGAACTTGTTGCCCAGGCCTTCACCTTTCGACGCGCCCGCGACCAGGCCGGCGATGTCGACGAATTCCATGGTGGTAGGGATGACCTTCTCGGGCTTGACGATCTCGGCCAGGGCATCCAGGCGCGGGTCGGGCATGGGCACGATGCCGCTGTTCGGCTCGATGGTACAGAACGGGAAGTTCTCCGCCGCGATGCCGGATTTGGTGAGGGCGTTGAACAGGGTGGACTTGCCGACGTTGGGCAGGCCGACGATGCCGCAGTTGAATCCCATGATGTGTCCCTCGGGGTAAAGGTGGTTACTTGGTGGCCTTCTGGCTATGCAGTTTGCGCATGGCCACGGTCCAGTCGCCGGCGAGTATTTCCGGCAGGACGTCCAAGGCGAAGTCGATGCTCTTGTCGAGCAGTTCCTGTTCGCTGCGTGGGGCGCGTCCGAGCACGTAGCCGGAGACCAGGCTGGCGTGCCCCGGGTGGCCGATGCCGAGCCGCAGGCGATGGAAGTTATTCTGGTTGCCGAGCTGGGCGATGATGTCGCGCAGGCCGTTGTGCCCGCCGTGGCCGCCGCCCTGTTTGAGCTTGGCGACGCCGGGTGGCATGTCGAGTTCGTCGTGGGCCACCAGGATCTCTTCGGGTTTGATCTTGAAGAAATTGGCCAAGGCCGCCACGGACTGGCCGCTGCGGTTCATGTAGGTGGTGGGGATGAGCAGGCGAACTTCGCGCCCCTGGTGAACGAACTTGCCCACCAGGCCGAAATACTTGCGATCGACAGAGAGGTTGACGCGCTGGCTCTCGGCCACGCGCTCAACGAAAAGGGCCCCTGCATTGTGCCGGGTCTGGTCGTATTCGGGGCCGGGGTTACCCAGGCCAACGATCAGTTGTACGGCAGTCATACAGGAGCCCTTTTGAGGAAATCGCCCGGCGTGATCGCCTGCCGGGCGGGTTCCGCGCTGCGATTACTCGGCAGCGCCTTCTTCGTCTTTAACGCGGCTGGCGTGGATGTTGGAGACAGCCAGGTCGTTACCGTGAGCCAGAGCAACCAGCTCAACGCCTTTCGGCAGCTTCAGGTCGGACATGTGGACGGTCTGGCCAACTTCTACGGCAGCCATGTCGACTTCGATGAATTCCGGCAGGTCTTTCGGCAGGCAGGAAACTTCGACTTCGCTGATGGTGTGGGAGATCTCGCCACCTTGCTGCTTCACGCCAACGGAAGTAGCTTCGTTGATGAAGTGCAGGGGTACGTGAGCGCTCAGCTTCTGGCCGGCAACGACGCGCTGGAAGTCAGCGTGCAGGACGAAGCCTTTGGCCGGGTGGCGCTGCAGGGCTTTGATCACGACGCTTTCTTTGGTACCGGCAACGTCCAGGCTCAGAACGTGGCTGAAAGCCGCTTCGTTTTCCAGCAGCTTGGCCAGGTCTTTGGCCAGCAGGCTGATCGATTGCGGGGCTTTGTCGCCACCGTAGATCACGGCAGGAACCATGGACACGTTACGACGCAGGCGGCGGCTCGCACCTTTCCCCAGGTCGGAACGCACTTCGGCATTCAGGGCAAATTCAACAGTCATTTCACTTCTCCAAAATAACCAAACCGCCTTGTGGCTTGCGACCAGCCTCGGGCGGTAGGGCAAAAAGCCCCGCACGAGGCGGGGCAGTGTGATCTGGCCAGTTCCGCTTAGCGGAACATGGCGCTGATCGATTCTTCGTTGCTGATGCGGCGTACCGCTTCGGCAACGACCGGGGCGATGTCGAGCTGGCGGATTCGCGAGCAGGACTGCGCCGCAGCGGACAGCGGGATGGTGTTGGTGACCACCAGCTCGTCCAGGACGGAATTCTCGATGTTCTCGATGGCGCGGCCGGACAGCACCGGGTGGGTGCAGTAGGCGTAGACCTTGGCAGCACCGCGCTCTTTCAGCGCTTTGGCGGCGTGGCAGAGGGTACCGGCGGTGTCGACCATGTCGTCGACCAGGATGCAGGTACGGCCTTCGACGTCACCGATGATGTGCATCACTTCGGACTGGTTGGCCTTCTCGCGACGCTTGTCGATGATCGCCAGGTCGACGCCCAGGCTCTTGGCCACGGCGCGGGCACGAACGACGCCGCCGATATCGGGGGAGACGATCATCAGGTTGTCGAAGCGTTGGTCTTCGATGTCATCGACCAGGACCGGGGAGCCGTAGATGTTGTCCACCGGAATGTCGAAGAAGCCCTGGATCTGGTCAGCGTGCAGGTCGACGGTCAGCACGCGGTCGATACCGACCACGGTGAGCATGTCGGCAACCACTTTGGCGCTGATTGCCACGCGCGCGGAACGCGGACGGCGATCCTGGCGGGCATAACCGAAGTAGGGGATGACTGCAGTGATGCGAGTCGCCGAGGAACGGCGGAAGGCGTCGGCCATCACTACCAGTTCCATCAGGTTGTCGTTGGTGGGTGCACAGGTCGGCTGAATCAGGAAGACGTCCTTGCCGCGAACGTTCTCGTTGATTTCGATCATGACTTCGCCGTCGGAGAACTTACCGACCGAAGCATCGCCGAGGGGAATGTGCAGCTGACGAACGATCCGTCGCGCCAGATCGGGGTTTGCGTTCCCCGTGAAGACCATCATCTTGGACACGCGCAGTACCTGCCGGCTGGGGGTATACCTGGATGGGTATGGAAAATGGCAGGGGCGGCTGGATTCGAACCAACGCATGCCAGGATCAAAACCTGGTGCCTTACCGCTTGGCGACGCCCCTATATTCTGTGTTGAATGCTTGTTGACTCGGTTCTCGATGCCTCCCGAGGGAGGTTATGGCAGGGGCGGCTGGATTCGAACCAACGCATGCCAGGATCAAAACCTGGTGCCTTACCGCTTGGCGACGCCCCTGTATCGTATAACCGAATGCTGAGCATTCACTTCTTGGCCAATGCTTGGAGCCTGCGGTGCAGCATCGAAATGTTGCGACCTTGAGCGACAAAGCTCGGCAGAGTGCCTGGAAGTTGGCGGGCGACTTTATCAGCATCGTCCCGATTTGGGAAGCTCCCAAATATGCAAGCTCCAGTGCCGGTCAATCTAGCTGAAACAAATTTGTTCAACAAGATCAAAGCGTTACGAACTTCAGGGTAACGCTTCTCTACAACCGGCTGGCAGTCGTTTCGACCACCCCCCGCAAGAAGGCTGCGAACTTTAATGGGCGGCGTATCGCGTGTCAACTCGGGCGAGCCGAAAACTTCTGCTGTGCTGACAAAGACTTGCGGTACTACGACGAGGAACCAGGGCTCGTCGAGTTCGACTGGGGTCAAGCGTTCGCCAACGCCTTCGGCGAAGGCCGCGCGGCCGCGCACGAATACCGGTACATCGGCGCCCAGGGCCAGGCCCAGTTCGGCCAGGCGCTCTTCGCCCAGTTGGGTTTGCCACAGGTGATCGAGGCCGAGCAGGGTGGTGGCGGCATCCGAGCTGCCACCGCCGATGCCGCCGCCCATGGGCAGGCGTTTGTCCAGCCAGATATCGGCGCCGAGCTGGGTGCCGCTGGCTTCCTGCAGCCTTTTGGCTGCGCGCACGATCAGGTTGCTGTCATGTGGCACGCCGTCGATGGGCGTGTGCAGACGGATTTCGCCATCCTGACGCAGGCTGAAGCCGAGCTCGTCGCCGTGGTCGAGAAACTGAAACAGCGTCTGCAGCTCGTGATAGCCATCGGCGCGGCGGCCGAGGATGTGCAGCATCAGGTTGAGCTTGGCGGGGGCGGGCAGGATCAGTTCGGCGTGGCTGGGGATGGCGGTCATGGTCGGGGCAGGGGCATCGTCGTGAGGCATGTGGCGATTGTATTCGGGAAATGCATCGGCAGGTGCGTCAGAGGAGCATCGCGGCTGAAACGGATGCCGCCCAGCCGCTCCTACAAAAACGCTGCCTCCCCCTGTAGGAGCGGCTTTAGCCGCGAAATGCTCCGTTCGTAGCCCGGATGCAATCCGGGGCGTGGTGGCGATGCTTCCCGGATTTCATCCGGGCTACGGCTGTGTGCGCGAAACCTGTAGGAGCGAGCTCTGCTCGCGAAACGGTTGGCGCTTATCAGGTTGAGCTTGGCCGGGGCGGGCAGGATCAGTTCGGCGTGGTTGGGGATGCCGCTTTTCCATCCACCAGCTGTGTGCTGTGGAAGGCGCTGGACAAGCTGTCGCGGCTGAAGCCCCTCCCACAGAGAATGTGGTCGCTGGCAGGTGCGTCTAGAGGAGCATCGCGGCTGAAACGGAGTGCCGCCCAGCCGCTCCTACAAAAACGCTGCCTCCCCTGTAGGAGCGGCTTTAGCCGCGAAATGCTCAGTTCGTAGCCCGGATGCAATCCGGGGCGTGGTGACGATGCTTCCCGGATTTCATCCGGGCTACGGCTGCGTGCGCGAAACCTGTAGGAGCGAGCTCTGCTCGCGAAGCGGTTGGCGCTTATCGGGTTGAGCTTGGCCGGGGCGGGCAGGATCAGTTCGGTGTGGCTGGGGATGCCGCTTTTCCATCCACCAGCTGTGTGCTGAGGAAGGCGCTGGACAAGCTGTCGCGACTGAAGCCCCTCCCACAGAGAATGTGGCCGCTTACTGCCCCAACTGACGCGGTTGCCAGTCCTTGATCACCAGGGTCACTTCCAGGTCCTGGCCGTAGAGCTTCAGGCGCTCCGGCAGGGCGTAGCCGTTCTGCTCGGTGTAGCGCTGGTATTCGACCTTCCAGCCGTCCTGTTCCAGCTGCGCCAGGCGGCTTTGGCCATCGAGGGTGATGCGGCTGCGGCTGTCCGGGGCGGGCAGGCCGCGAATCCACCAGAGCAGGTTGGACACCGGCAGGTCCAGGCGCAGTTGCTCTTGCAGCAGTGCTTCTGGCGATTCGGCGCGGAAACGGCCGCGGTTGGATACTTCCAGCAGGATGTCACCCGGGCGACCGGTCAGGCGGGCGGCGCCGCCACCTAGCGGGCCGGACAGGCGAATGTCGTAGTAATCCTGGCGCTGCAGCCAGAACAGGGTGGCGCTGCCGGAATCCTGCGGGGCGCGGATGCCGATCTTGCCGTTGATCTGCCAGCCGTCGAGCTGAGTGATCTGCTCTTTGTGGGCTTTCCACTGGGCCGGGTCGCCCTGGCCTTCCAGCGCTTCGTGCGAGGTGAGGCCGGCGCAGCCGGCGAGCAGGGCGATAAGGCTGAATACGAGTAGGTGACGAAGCATCAAAGAGTCTCGGAACCGGTCAGGCGCAACAGCGTGTCACGCAGAATAGGGCTGTCGGGCGTTGCGCTGAGGGCGTCGCGCCAGACGCGTCGGGCGTCGCGCTGCTTGCCTTGGGCCCAGAGCACTTCGCCGAGGTGGGCGGCCACTTCGTGGTCGGGGAATTTCTCCAGGGCCTGGCGCAGCAGGCGCTCGGCCTCGTCGAGATTGCCCAGGCGATAGTTGACCCAGCCGAGGCTATCGAGAATCGCCGGGTCGTCCGGGTTGAGCTGGTGCGCTTTCTCGATCAGCTCGCGCGCTTCTTCATAGCGCGTGGTGCGGTCGGCCAGGGTGTAGCCGAGGGCGTTGAGCGCCATGGCGTGTTCCGGCTCGCGCTGGATGATATAGCGCAGGTCGGTTTCCAGCTGGGCCAGGTCATCGCGCTTTTCCGCGAGCATGGCGCGGGTATAAAGCAGGTTCAGGTCGTTGGGGTACTGCTCCAGTCCCTCGTTGATCACCCTCCAGGCCGGCTCGACCTGGCTGCGATTGCTCAGGCCTTCGGCTTCGATCAGGTACAGCTGGATGGCGTAATCGGGCTGTGCGCTGCGTGCCTGGGCCAGGCGTGCGCTGGCTTCTTCACTGCGCTGTTGGGCGAACAGCAGTTCGGCCTGGCGTTGCTGGGCCGGCAGATAGTCGTTGCTCGGGCCGACCAGGGCGTATTCCTGCAGGGCACTGTCGTTGTCGCTCAGCGCCTCGTAAGCGCGGCCGAGATTGTAGTGCGCGGCATCGACATGGCTGCGACGTTCGACCAGCTCTTCGAGGTAGACGATGGCTTCTTCCCAGGCTTCAGCTTCCAGGCACACCAGCGCCAGGGAGAAACGCAGGTCGTCGTCGTTGGGGTTTTCCTGCACCAGCTTGGCGAACTCGCCCTTGGCGTCGTCGAGACGATCCTGCTCGACCAGCAGGCGCGCGTAGGTCAGGCGCAGGCGTTTGTCGTCGGGATTGTTGCGGATGCCTTTCTGCAGGATCGGCATGGCCTCTTTGCCACGGCCGAGGCTCTGCAGCAGGCGGGCGCGCAGCAGGATCGGCGATACCTCGTTGCTGCTCGCCGCGCTGTCTTCGAGCAGCTTCAGGGCCTCTTCGGCGCGGCCGTCCTGTTGCAGGAGGATGGCCTTGCCGAACAGCAGCTGGCTGTTCTCCGGGTTCTTGCTCAGCAGGCGATCGAAGCCCTGCAGCAGGCCGGCGCGGGTATCCGGGTCGGTTTCTGCGGCGGACAGGGCGAGGAAGTCGAAGTGGGTATCGCCCTGGCGCTGCAGCACCTGCTCCATATAGGTCATGGATTCGTCGTAACGGCCAGCGCGGGCCAGCTGCACGGCGGCGGCGCGTTGGGCGTCGATGTTGCTTGGCGCGTTCCTGGCCCAGATCAGTGCGCTGTCGAGCGCGGCCTGTTCGGCGCCAAGGTACTCGGCAATACGGAAGGCGCGTTCGGCGACGCCGGCATCGCCAGTGGCGTTGGCCTGCTGCACGTAGTTGCCGAGGGCAATGTCGAAGCGATTGCGCTGCCCGGCCAGCTCGGCAGTGAGCAGGGCGAACAGGGTTTCCTCGCTGAACGAGCCGTATTCGCTCGGTTCCAGCTGGGTGGTCTGATCGGCTTCCTGTACCGGCGGCGTACCGTCCGGCTCACTGGGGGCGAAGGTTTGGCAGCCGCTGAGGAAGGCGAATGCGGTGAGCAACGCGAGGGGTCTGTTCATAGTGCCTTGTCGTGCGTTATTCCGGGGCGACGGCCGTGCTGGCTCGTGCCCTGCGACGTTCGCGGCATCATGACACAAGCCTTGGAGCAAGCCCACTGGCCTGGACGATGCGGCGAACTGTCTATTGGGACAATAGGTCGCGGGAGTTGTTCTCTCGGGGGCGAAGTAGGACAATTGCCGGCTCCCGTATTGCCCCTCAGCGACCCTGCATGGCCTTTATCGCCCTCGGTATCAACCACAAGACCGCCTCGGTAGAGGTGCGCGAGCGCGTTGCTTTCACCCCGGAGCAACTGGTCGAGGCGCTGCAGCAGCTGTGTCGGCTGACGCCCAGCCGCGAGGCGGCGATCCTCTCTACTTGCAACCGCAGCGAGCTGTACCTGGAGCAGGATCAGCTGAGCAGCGATGAAGTGCTGCAGTGGCTGGCCGACTATCACCGCCTGAGCGTCGACGAATTGCGCGCCTGCGCCTACGTGCACAGCGAGGAGGACGCGGTTCGGCACATGATGCGCGTCGCCTGCGGGCTCGACTCGATGGTGCTGGGCGAACCGCAGATTCTCGGCCAGCTCAAGTCCGCCTACGCCGTGGCGCGTGAGGCCGGCACCGTCGGGCCGTTGCTGGGGCGCTTGTTCCAGGCCACCTTCAGCACCGCCAAGACCGTGCGCACCGATACCGCCATCGGCGAGAATCCGGTGTCCGTGGCCTTCGCCGCGGTCAGCCTGGCCAAACAGATCTTCGCCGACCTGCACCGCAGCCAGGCGCTGCTGATCGGCGCCGGCGAGACCATCAGCCTGGTGGCGCGCCACCTGCACGATCAGGGCATCAAGCGCATCGTCGTCGCCAACCGCACCCTGGAGCGCGCCAGTCAGCTGGCCGAGCAGTTCGGTGCGCATGCGGTGCTGCTCTCGGACATCCCTGACGTGCTGGCGCACAGCGATATCGTCATCAGCTCCACTGCCAGTCAGTTGCCGATTCTCGGCAAGGGCGCAGTGGAAAGTGCGCTGAAAAAGCGCAGGCACAAGCCGATCTTCATGGTCGACATCGCCGTGCCGCGCGACATCGAGTCGCAGGTGGGCGAGCTGGATGACGTCTACCTCTATACCGTCGATGACCTGCACGAGGTCATCGAGGAAAACCTCAAGAGCCGCCAGGGCGCGGCGCAGGCTGCCGAAGAGCTGGTGGCTGCCGGCACCGAAGACTTCATGCAGCGCCTGCGCGAGCTGGCCGCAGTCGATGTGCTCAAGGCCTACCGTCAGCAGGCCGAGCGCCTGCGCGACGATGAGCTGGCCAAGGCCCAGCGCATGCTGGCCAACGGCAGCAATCCCGAAGACGTGCTGGCGCAACTGGCCCGTGGCCTGACCAACAAGCTGCTGCACGCACCCAGCGTGCGCATGAAGAAACTTACTGCCGAGGGGCGCGTCGACGCGCTCAGCCTGGCCCAGGAATTGTTCGCCCTCGACGAGAGCGCGCCGCAGGACAAAGGTCTGCAATGAAAGCTTCACTGTTGAACAAGCTGGACAACCTCAGCGACCGCTTCGAGGAACTGACGGCGCTGCTCGGCGATGCCGAGGTGATTTCCAAGCAGACGCAGTTTCGCGCCTATTCCAAGGAATACGCCGAGATCGAGCCGGTGATCGCTACCTTCCGCGAGCTGCGCAAGGTGCAGAGCGACCTCGAAGGTGCTCAGGCGCTGCTCAAGGACAGCGACGCGGACATGCGCGAGATGGCCGAAGAGGAAGTGGCCCAGGCCAAGGAAGCGCTGGTCACCCTGGAAGACAAGCTGCAGCGCATGTTGCTGCCGAAAGATCCCAACGACGGGCGCAACGTCTATCTGGAAGTGCGCGCCGGCACCGGCGGTGACGAGGCGGCGATCTTCTCCGGCGACCTGTTCCGCATGTATTCGCGCTATGCCGAGAGGCAGGGTTGGCGCGTCGAGGTGCTGTCGGCCAACGAGGGCGAGCACGGCGGCTTCAAGGAAGTGATCGCCCGTGTCGAGGGTGACAATGTCTACGCCAAGCTCAAGTTCGAGTCCGGCGCTCATCGCGTGCAGCGCGTGCCGGAAACCGAATCCCAGGGCCGCATCCACACCTCCGCCTGCACCGTGGCGGTATTGCCGGAGCCGGACGAGCAGGCGGCCATCGAGATCAACCCGGCCGACCTGCGCGTCGATACCTATCGCAGCTCCGGCGCCGGTGGTCAGCACGTCAACACCACCGACTCGGCGATCCGCATCACCCACATTCCCACCGGCACCGTGGTGGAATGTCAGGAAGAGCGCTCGCAGCACAAGAACCGCGCCAAGGCCATGGCCTGGTTGGCGGCCAAGCTGCAGGACCAGCAGGAAGCGGCGGCGCACAAGGAAATCTCCGAGACGCGCAAGCTGCTGGTGGGTTCGGGCGACCGCTCCGAGCGCATCCGCACCTACAACTTCCCGCAGGGCCGGGTGACCGACCACCGCATCAACCTGACCCTGTATTCGCTGAACGACGTGATCGCCGGCGGCGTCGACGCCATCATCGAGCCGCTGCTGGCCGAGTACCAGGCCGACCAGTTGGCGGCGTTGGGCGATTGAGTGCAGCGGTGCGCATGGCTGGCGCCGCGTAGGGTGCGCCGTGCGCACCGTAGCCCGGATGCAATCCGGGGACCGATTTCCCGGATTGCATCCGGGCTACGAGAACGACATGGCCACCATCGAATCCCTGCTTAGCAGCGCTGACCTGCCCGACTCGCCCACGCCGCGGCTGGACGCCGAGTTGTTGCTGGCGGCCGCGCTGAACAAGCCGCGCAGCTACCTGCGTACCTGGCCGGAGCGCGAGCTGGATGACGAGCAACTGGCCCTGTTTCAGAACCACCTGCAACGCCGTCGCCAGGGCGAGCCGGTCGCTTATATCCTCGGTCATCAGGGCTTCTGGAGCCTCGATCTGGAAGTGGCGCCGCATACCCTGATTCCTCGCCCTGACACCGAACTGCTGGTGGAGACCGCGCTCGAACTGCTGCCGGCCACGCCGCTGGCCGTACTCGACCTGGGCACCGGCACCGGTGCCATCGCTTTGGCCCTGGCCAGCGAGCGTCCGGCCTGGCAGGTGACCGGCGTGGATCGCGTCGAGGACGCCGTGGCCCTGGCCGAGCGCAATCGCCAGCGCCTGCAACTGGGTAACGCAGCGTTCTTGCATAGCCATTGGTTCTCTGCCCTGAGCGGACAACGTTATGGCCTGATCCTGAGCAACCCACCCTATATCCGCGCTGACGACCAGCATCTCGAACAGGGTGATGTGCGTTTCGAGCCGAGCAGCGCTCTGATCGCCGGCAGCGACGGGCTGGACGATATTCGTGCGATCATCCAGGCCGCGCCGCAGCACCTGCTGTCCGGTGGCTGGCTGCTGCTGGAGCATGGCTTCGATCAGGCCGAGGCCGTGCGCAGCTTGCTCAGCGAGGGCGGCTTCGTCGAGGTCAATAGCCGGCGTGACCTGGGTGGTCATGAACGCATCAGTTTGGGACGTTTCGACCGTGAGTGATCAGATGCTGAGCGATGATGAGCTGCTGCGTTACAGCCGGCAGATCCTGCTGAAACAGATCGATGTGCAAGGCCAACTGCGCCTCAAACAGGGCCGCGTATTGATCGTCGGTATGGGCGGGCTGGGCTCGCCGGTGGCGCTGTACCTGGCTGCTGCTGGCGTCGGCGAGCTGCACCTGGCTGACTTCGATACGGTGGACCTGACCAACCTGCAGCGGCAGATCGCCCACGACACCGCCAGCATCGGCCAGGCCAAGGTGGATTCGGCCATGGCGCGCCTGGCCGCGATCAACCCGAATATCACGCTGGTGCCGCATCGGCAGGCATTGGACGCCGACTCGCTGGCCGCCGCCGTGAGCGCCGTCGACCTGGTGCTGGACTGCTCGGACAATTTCTCCACCCGCGAGGCGGTCAATGCTGCCTGCGTGGCCGCCGGCAAGCCGCTGGTCTCCGGTGCGGCGATTCGCCTGGAAGGGCAGTTGTCGGTGTTCGATCCGCGCAACGCCGCCAGCCCTTGTTATCACTGCCTGTATGGCCACGGCAGCGAGGCCGAGCTGACCTGCAGCGAAGCCGGCGTGGTTGGCCCGCTAGTCGGCCTGGTCGGTAGCCTGCAAGCGCTGGAGGCGCTCAAGCTGCTGGCCGGTTTTGGTGAGCCGCTGGTAGGCCGTCTGCTGCTGATCGATGCGCTGGGCACGCGCTTTCGCGAACTGCGGGTCAAGCGCGACCCGGCTTGCGAGGTGTGCAGTGGGCGCTAACAGGCCGTTGAAAAACGTAGGCGAGGCAGGCAAGACAAGGCAAAAACGGCCGAAAAAGCGCAGTTTACGTGTTGTAAATGAGCATTTTGAGGCCGTTTTTAACGCAGTATTGCCAACGCAGGTAGTTTTTCAACGGCCTGCTAAGGATAGGCTGCGTAGCCGTGGGGATGATTTGAAATGAATCAGTCGCAGGCGCCGATTGGCGTTTTCGACTCCGGCGTCGGCGGCCTGTCGGTGCTGCGCGAGATTCGTCAGCTACTACCCAACGAGACGCTGCTTTACGTCGCTGACAGCGGCCACGTGCCTTACGGCGAGAAAAGCCCGGAATACATTCGCGAACGCTGCGTGCTGATCACCGAGCACCTGCTGGCGCAGGGTGCCAAGGCCCTGGTGTTGGCCTGCAATACCGCCACGGCCGCAGCTGCCGCCGAGCTGCGCGAGCGTTATCCAGATTTGCCCATCGTCGGTATGGAGCCTGCGGTAAAACCGGCGGCGGCGGCGACCCGCAGTGGCGTGGTCGGTGTGCTGGCAACCACCGGTACGCTCAAGAGTGCCAGGTTCGCTGCACTGCTCGATCGCTTCGCCAATGATGTGCGGGTGATCACTCAGCCCTGTCCGGGGTTGGTGGAATGCATCGAGGCCGGCGAGCTGCAGGCACCGGCCACGCGCGAACTGCTGCAGGGTTATGTGGCGCCGCTGCTGGCCGAGGGCTGTGACACGCTGATTCTCGGCTGCACCCATTATCCCTTCCTGCGTCCGCTGTTGGGCGAGCTGGTGCCACCTTCGGTGACCTTGATTGATACCGGCGCGGCAGTGGCGCGGCAGCTGCAGCGTTTGCTTACTCAGCACGACATGCTGGCAACCGCGCCCGCTCAGGCCACCCGCTATTGGAGCAGTGGAAACACCGCGCAGCTTTGCCGCGTATTGCCGATTTTGTTGAATGAAACGGCCGAAGTACTTTCGATATAGTGAATTTTTTTCGGTTTGGGCTTTCTCTGATATCGAATGCTTCTATATTTTTGTAACGAGCCTGATAAAAACTTCCCGCTATACAAGGAATGACTCATGAAGAAGTTATATGCCTTTGCCGCAGCTACGGCCCTGACGTTCGGAACTATGGGTGCTGCGCAGGCTGCGGACGTAACCGCAGCTATTGGTCAGAGTGGCGATTCCACCATGGTTTATCGCTTGGGCGCGCAGTGGGACTGGAACCACAGCTGGCTGGAGAGCAGCTATGGACGTCTGACTGGTTACTGGGATCTGGGTTACACCTACTGGGATGGCGATGACACGGCGAGTAACCACAGCGTTTCTTTCGCGCCGGTATTCGTTTACGAGTTCGCCGGGCAGAACGTGCGTCCGTACATCGAAGCCGGCATCGGCGTTGCCGCCTTCTCCAGCACCGAGCTGGAGAGCAACGATCTGGGCTCGTCGTTTCAGTTCGAAGACCGCATCGGCGTCGGCCTGCGTTTCGCGGGGCAGGAGATTGGTCTGCGTGCCATTCACTATTCCAACGCGGGCCTGAAGAACCCCAATGACGGCGCGGAAGCCTACACCGTGCATTACCGCATGAGCTTCTGAATAAAAAGACCGGGCAAGCCCCGGTCTTTTTCATTGTGCCTCTGGCCTGCGCAGTGCGTTCCGCTAGCGATAGGCCTGAGCGATGCCCCGGCGCTCTTCCAGGCACTCGGCCGCACCCAGCTCGAACTCCCGGCAGATCAGTGGGCGCACCTCGTAGATGGTGCAGCGCATGCTGTTGCGGTCCAGCGCGGCGCACCAGTTGTCGTCCAGGCGACGCATCACTTCGCTGCCCCACTGGTCGGTATCGATGAAGCGTTGCGGCACGCCTTCATCGCCGAACAGCATGACTTCCAGCTGGCAGCAGCAAGCCGCGCAAGTGCTGCAACTGATCTCGGGCTCGGTTGGCAGTTGGGTATGGGGGATGGTCTGGCTCATGGCGCGGCAGTGTACGCCATGCAGTGGATGCGCGGGGCTTGGGCTGACAGGGTGCAGCGGACATTGCCGTCAGTTCAGCAGGCCGCAAGCCGCATTTCATAGGAGCCCCGCCTCGGGGCGAAGCGTTTGGGGGCCGTGCCGCCTGGTTCGCGGCGGGGCGCCGCTCCTACACATGCGGGCATTTGTGCTTTTTGTAGGAGCCCCGCCTCGGGGCGAAGCGTTTTGGGGCCGCGCCGCCTGGTTCGCGGCGGGGCGCCGCTCCTACACATGCGGGCATTTGTGCTTTTCGTAGGAGCCCCGCCCCGGGGCGAAGCTTTTTGGGGCCGCGCCGCCTGGTTCGCGGCGGGGCGCCGCTCCTACACATGCGGGCATTTGTGCTTTTTGTAGGAGCCCCGCCCCGGGGCGAAGCGTTTTGGTGCCGCGCCGCCTGGTTCGCGGCGAGGCGCCGCTACTACGGAGGCTATCGGCTAGGCCGAGCGGCGGCTGCGCAGGCTCTGCTCGTATTGCGCACGATAGAGCTTGGCGAAGCCATGCAGTACCGGCATCACCACGGCCCAGACCAGCGCGAAGATCGCCAGGGTTGGCCAGGTACCCAGTGGCAGCGCGACGCCGGCAATCTTGGCGCCGCCGTAGTAGGACAGCGGTGCCGCAACCGCGCCGAGCAGGCTGGCTCGCCACCAGGGCTGGGCAGTCCAGGCCAGACAGTGATTAAGCGTGCTGGCCAGCAGCAGCCAGAGCAGGGCCAGCCACAGGGGGATCAGCTGGCGTTCCTCGCCGAAATCGAACACGCCGAGGTTGAGCAGAAAACTGTCCAGCGCACTGCCGGCGAGAAACACGCTGAGCAGCAGCTTGCCTTCGGCGGCCCAGCTGCTGACCCACAGCAGGTGCACGCCAATGATCACTGCCACCACCAGCAGCCTGGGGCTGTCGCCAGCAAAGACGCAGACCAGCCAGCCGAGCTGGAACAGGAGGGCATTGGCGATCAGCTTAGGCATCGAAGTTTCCTAACAGAGGCGCAGGGCGTGCGGCCGGTTTGGCCAGCAGCAATTGCGCGGTGCCAATGGTGCGTTCGAGGAAGCCGCCTTCGCAATAGCAGAGGTAGAACTCCCACAGGCGATAGAAGTAATCGTCGTAGCCCAACTGCTCCAGGCGCTGCCGCGCGTGACGCAGGTTGTCGTGCCACAGACGCAGGGTACGCGCGTAGTGCAGGCCGAAATCTTCCATGTGATGCAGGTTGAAGTCGGTATGCCGGGTGACCACGTCGAGCATCTTCTGCACCGAGGGCAGGGCGCCGCCGGGGAAGATGTAGCGCTGGATGAAGTCCACCGACTTGCAGGCCTGCTCGTAGCGTTGATCACGGATGGTGATGGCCTGCAGCAGCATCAGCCCGTCGGGCTTGAGCAGGCGCGCGCACTGCTCGAAGTAGGTGGGCAGGAAGCGATGGCCGACGGCTTCGATCATCTCGATGGAGACCAGCTTGTCGTACTGGCCATCGAGGTCGCGGTAGTCTTCCAGCAGCAGGGTGACGCGATCCTCCAGGCCCAGCTCGCGAATGCGTCGCTCGGTATGGGCGTGCTGCTCGCGCGACAAGGTGGTGGTGGTCACCTGGCAGCCGTAATGAGTAGCGGCATAGATGGCCATGCTGCCCCAGCCGGTACCGATCTCCAGCAAGTGGTCCGTAGGCTGCAGTGCAAGTTTCTGGCAGATGCGTTCGAGCTTGTTGAGCTGCGCCTGCTCCAGGCTGTCGTCCTCGTTCGCGAACATGGCTGCCGAATACATCATGGTCGGGTCGAGGAATTGTTCGAACAGGTCATTGCCCAGGTCGTAGTGCGCGGCGATATTGCGGCGCGAGCCCTTGCGGGTGTTGCGATTGAGCCAGTGCAGGCCCTGGATCAGCGGCCGGCCGAGGCGCGCCAGGCCACCTTCCATGGCGTCCAGTACGTCGAGGTTGGCGACGAAGATGCGGATCACCGCCGTCAGGTCCGGCGTGCTCCAGTAGCCATGGATATAGGCCTCACCCGAGCCGATCGAGCCGTTACCCGCCACCAGGCCCCAGACCGCAGGGTCATGCACCGTGATTTCGGCGCGCAGATGAGCCTGCGGGTTGCCGAAGTGCAGGCTGTCGCCCGCCTCGTGGATCACCAGCAGGCCGTGGTGCAGGTTCTGCAGCTGACGTATCACGGCGCGCCGCAACAGACCGGCGCCAATGCCGTTGCCACTGCGTACCAGACTTCTGGTGGGATTCAGGCTAGAGCTTTTCATGGGGCATGTCCTTCGCTTGCGGGCGGGCGACACGGAAGCTGCCTTCCGCGGGCTTGTGGTCGAAAATCGGGATGCGCTTGAACAGCAGGCGCATCGCCTGCCAGTAGATGGAGGCCAAAGTCTTGCCGGTCATCCAGGGGAAACTGAGCAGGTAGCGGTGCAGGCTGGCGCGGTCGAGGCCTTCGCGGTGCAGGCTGAGGCTGGCATCGAACATCTTGGTTTCGCCTTGCCAGTCGGCCATGTGCACGCCAAGGCGTTCGCCCACGGCGCTGAAACTCATGCGGTATTCCAGCTCACGCGGCAGGAAAGGCGAGACGTGAAAGGCCTTGTCGACGCTGACTTGATGGCGGCCTTCGCCCTCTGCCGGCAGCACGTAGTGATAACGCTCACGCCACGGCGTATTGCTGACTTCACAGAGAATCGCCATCAGGCGCTGGTCGGCGTCATGGCAGTAAAAGATGCTCACCGGATTGAAGGCCAGACCCCAGCTGCGCGGCTGCGTCAGCACGCAGATGCGACCTTGCGGGCGTGTGCCCAGCGCCTGCTCCACGCGATCGCGCACCGCCTCATGCAGGGCCACGCCCTGGCGGGTGGACTCGGGCAGGTAGTCGCTCTCGCGAAAGGCGAATGGCGCCCAGCGGCCGGGGCCGGCCAGCTTTGACAGGGCGAACAACTGCGCCTGCTCGCTCAGGTCGAGATACAGCAGGCCCATGCGATAGCGAAAGGCATGGGCGCGCGGGGCGAAGCGTCGATGCTGCACCCAGCCGCTGTACAGGGCGCTGTGCATCAGAGCGTCTCTCCGAAGGCACGGGCTACGCGCAGTGCGCTGACCACGCCGTCTTCATGGAAGCCGTTGGCCCAATAGGCGCCGCAATAGTAGGTGTGCTGCGCGCCCAGCAACTCTTCCCAGCGTGCCTGGGCGGCGGTACCGGCCAGGCTGTACTGCGGGTGGGCGTACTGGAAGCGTGCGAGGATCTTGCTCGGGTCGATGGCGGCGGTCTGGTTGAGGCTGACGCAGAAGGTGGTAGCGCTGTCGATGCCCTGCAGGATGTTCATATCGTAGGTCACGGCTGCAGGCTGATCGCTTGGTCCGCCCAGGCGATAGTTCCAGCTGGCCCAGGCCAGCTTGCGCTTGGGCAGCAGGCGCGTGTCGGTATGCAGCACCACGTCATTGTTGGCGTAGGGCAGGGCGCCGAGGATTTCACTTTCCTTCTCGCTGGCCTGATCGAGCAGGGCCAGGGCCTGGTCGCTGTGGCAGGCGAAGATCACCTTGTCGAAGCGCTCGCTGCCGGCAGCGCTGTGCAGGGTGACGCCGTCCTGATCACGGATGACGCGACTGACCGGGCAGTTGAGGCGAATGCGTTCGGCAAAGCTGGCAGTCAAGGGCGCCACGTAGCTGCGCGAGCCGCCTTCGATCACCTGCCAGGTCGGCCGGTCGCTGACCGAGAGCAGGCCGTGGTTCTTGCAGAAGCGCACGAAGAACTGCAGCGGGAAACCGAGCATATCGGCCAGCGACATCGACCAGATGGCCGAGCCCATCGGCACGATGTAATGCTCGATGAAGCGGCGGCCATAGCCGTTGCTGTCGAGGTACTGGCCGAGCGTGGTGTCGGCGCTGATGCGGTTGTTGGCCAGGTCGTCCAGCGACTGGCGATTGAAACGCAGGATGTCGCGCAGCATGCCCCAGAACGCCGGCGACAGCAGGTTGCTGCGTTGGGCGAACAGGGTGTTGAGGTCGTGGCCGTTGTACTCCACGCCGGTGGCCGGGTCGCTGACCGAGAAGCTCATTTCGGTGGGCTTGAAGCCGACGCCGATCTGCTCCAGCAGGCGGATGAAGTTGGGGTAGGTCCAGTCGTTGAAGACGATGAAACCGGTATCGATGGCGTAGCTGCGCCCCTCCACCTGCACGTCGACGGTGTGGGTATGACCGCCGATCCAGTCGCTGGCCTCGAACACCTGAATGTCGTGCTGGCGGTTGAGCAGGTAGGCACAGGTCAGGCCGGCGATGCCGCTGCCGACGATGGCGATTTTCATGCGTTGTCCTCGTTGCGCGCCAGGCGGCGACCTATGGCCAGTTGCAGGCTGCTGGGCAGACTACCGAGCAGTTTCAGTACGGCGATGAAGGGCGTGGGAAAGGCGATCTCGTGCGGGCGCTTGTCCAGGCGCTCGGCGATGTATCGCGCGGCGCGTTCGACCGGCCAGCGCATGGGCATCGGGAAGTCGTTCTTCTGCGTCAGCGGGGTGTCGACGAAACCGGGGCTGACCAGGGTGACGTCGATGCCCTCGCTGGCCAGGTCGATACGCAGTGTCTGCATCAGGTAACGCATGGCGGCCTTGGAGGCACCATAGGCTTCGGCGCGCGGCAGCGGCATGAAGGTCACCGAGCTGCCAACGCCGACCAGGTGTGGGCGCTCGCCCTGGCGCAGCAGGGGCAGGGCTGCTTCGATGCAGTAGCTGGCGGAAAACAGGTTGGCGCTGACCACGCGTTCGATCATCGCCGCCTCGAACTGGCGCACGTCGACGTATTCGCAGGTGCCGGCGTTGAGGATCACGCAATCCAGCGCGCCCCACTGTTGAGCGATGCGCTCGCCAATCGCGCGTACCTGTTCGGCGTCGGTCAGATCAGCCGGGGCGACCAGCACCTGATCGCCATAGCGCGCTGCGAAGTCCTGTAATGGGCCACTGCTACGCGCGCTCAGTGCCAGCTGATGGCCGGCCTTGAGTAATTCTTCGGCCAGTGCGGCACCGATGCCGCTGCTGGCGCCAGTGAGCCAGATACGTTTCATGCCAGCCTCCGCTTCAGCCAGGCGATCACGCTACCGAGCAGCGGCAGGTGTTCGTAGAGCAGCGCGCCGGCATCGAAATAATCACGGTGTTGATAGACGCGCTCGCGCCAGAGCAGGTGCGAGCAGCCTTCGACGGCGATCTCGGCGCCGCCGCGCAGGCGCGGATGGCGATAGCGCATGGTCCAGCGCAGGTAGCCTTCGCCTTCGGCGACCTGATCGAAGCCGTGAAATTCGAAATGCAGCGCTTCCACGTTGGCGTACAGCTCGGCGAAATAGCGGCGTACCGCCGTCAGGCCGTGCACCTCATGCAGCGGGTCGCGAAACAGCACGTCGTCGCTGTACAGCTCGCCGAGTAGATCGAGGTTGTCCTTGTTCAGCGCGGCGAAGCGCTCGGCGAAGTCGTGGAGGAATGCACTCATGCCGGAACCTCCCGCGCAGACAGGTTCTTGAACGCCGCCAGGGCGCGTTCACGCGAGCGCGCCAGATCGACGATCGGGCGCGGGTAGCCGGAGGGCGCGAACAGACCGCCCAGTGCGGACGGGTCATGGATATCACGCTTGTTCAGACCAGCCAGTTCCGGCACCCACTGGCGAATGAACTGGCCATCGGGATCGAATTTCTGCGACTGGCTGATCGGGTTGAAAATGCGGAAGTAGGGCGCTGCGTCGGTGCCGGTGGAGGCGCTCCACTGCCAGCCTCCGTTGTTTGCGGCCAGGTCGCCATCGATCAGGTGACGCATGAAGAAGCGCTCGCCCTCGCGCCAGTCGATCAGCAGGTTCTTGGTCAGGAACATGGCGACGATCATGCGCAGGCGGTTGTGCATCCAGCCGGTTTCCAGCAGTTGGCGCATGGCCGCATCGATGATCGGCAGGCCGGTGCGACCCTCTTGCCAGGCGGCCAGGTCTTCCGGGGCGTAGCGCCATGGCACCGCCTCGGTTTCCAGGCGGAAGGCACGGTGGCGCGATACCCGTGGGTAGCCGACCAGTGTGTGCTTGTAGAACTCACGCCAGAGCAGCTCATTGATCCAGGTGACGACGCCTGGGTTGCCACTGTCGAACTCGCCCTGATTGGCCGCGAGCGCGGCATGCAGGCATTGGCGCGGCGATACGACGCCGGCGGCCAGGTAGGCTGACAACTGGCTGGTGCCAGGCTTGGCCGGAAAGTCGCGTTCGTCCTTGTAGTAGGTGACCTGCTCCTCGCTAAAGCGCTGTAGGCGCTGCAGGGCAGCCTCCTCTCCGGCGGGCCAGAGCAGGCGCAGGCTGGCGCTGGGTGTGGCGAAACCCTCTGCGGTTTCGGGTATCGCCTCACTGCCGATGGCCAGCGGCGTTTGCGCCTTCGGTGGGGCGATCAATGCCGGCAGGGCCGTGTGCAGGCGCTCGTAGCACACCTTGCGGAACTGGCTGTAGACCTGGAAGTAGCCGCCGGAGCGGGTCAGTACGCTGCCAGGCTTGAAGAACAGCTGATCGAGATGGCTGTGCCAGGCGATGGCCTGCTGGCCGAGGTAGGCGCAGACCTGCTGATCGCGCAGGCTCTCGTTGATGCCGTACTCCTCGTTGACGTGCACGGCGCTGATGTCGTATTCATGGCAGACCTCGGCGACCTGCACCGGCGCCTCGCTCCAGTCGTGGCAGTGGCGTACCAGCAGCGGCACATTGAGCGCCGCCAAGGCCTTGCTCAGCTCCGCCAGGTTGCGCAGCCAGAAGTCCACCTTGCTCGCAGCATCGTCATGGCGCTGCCACTGGCCGGGCGTGACGAGATACAGGGCGATGGTCGCGCCGCTGCTCATGGCGCGGCTCAGGGCGGTGTTGTCCTGGGTGCGCAGGTCGCTGCGAAACCACATCAGTTGCTGCATGGGGTTACCTCTTGGGTGCCGAGCAAGCCATGGCGCAGCAGCCAGGCGTGCGCGGCGAGCGGGTCGCTGGCCGACTCCAGGCCAGTCAGCGAGTCGCGGTGAATGTGAGCGGCGGGGCCGGCGAGCAGCAGCGGCACCGGGCATTGTTCGGCCAGACGGGGTAACTGGCGGCGTACCAGGGCGCCGTCCAGCGCTTCTTCGGCGTACAGCAGCACGGCGCGTGGGGCGATGTGCTCCAGCGCCGTCAGCAGTTCATTGGGCGGCAGCGGCCAATCGAACACCTCCACCGGACAATCGCTGGCGCTGGCCAGCCAGGCGCACAGCCACAGGCCCGGCTCCATTGGCGCTTCACCGAGGTTGATCAGCAGCAATGGCGCGCCGCCGACCTGGCGATTGCAGTGATAGGTGCGGGTGGCCAGCTTGCTGCGCAGCCAGGAGAGGAAGAACACCTGCTCGGCGCGTGCGCCGAACTGGCCTTGCCAACGCTGGCGCAGATCACCGAGCAGCGGCCACAGCAGTTGTTCGACCAGGGTGCTGGCCGGGTAGAGCGCCAGTGCCGAGTTGAAGCGATCATCCAGGCGTCGCTCGTTGAACTGAACGATGCAGCTGAGCAGCTCGTTGCGCTGACGTGACCAGTTGTCGGTGTGGGTTGCTTGCGGCACCTGCTCATGGTCGAGCAGCGCCTTGACCTGGCCGACGGCAACGCCGCGAGCCAGCCAGGCGAGAATGGCGTTGATGCGTGCGAGGTTGGCCGGTGAATAGAGGCGGTGTCCCTTGGGTGTGCGGTAGGGCACGATCAGCCCGTAGCGGCGCTCCCAGGCGCGCAGGGTCACGGCGTTGATGCCGGTGCTGCGGGCCACCTCGCGAATCGGTAGGTAGCCCTCGTCGAGTGCCTGGCGGTAGTCGTGGCCGACTTCGTCGTCGGCGATGGTTTCGCTGGTCATGGCATCACAGCGCATTGCGCAGGCTGAGTGGCTCGGGGTGCGGCTGCAGATACGCTTGCTCGGCGATGTAGCGATCCGGGTGACGGCGGAAGTGGTGCTTGAGCAGCGTCAGCGGCACCACCAGCGGCACGATGCCCTCGCGGTATTGACCGATCAGTTGCTGCATCTCCTGCTTGTCCTCAGGGCTCAGGCTGCGTTTGAGGTAGCCGCTCAGGTGCTGCAGCACGTTGCTGTGGGTGCCACGGGTGGCGCATTTCTTCAGCGCGCTCATCAGCTCGCTGAAATAGCGCGGCGCCAGCTCGCCCAGATCGTGCTGGCTCAGGTCGCCGAGCATGCGCCCGAGCGTCTTGTAGCGCACCGGGTCGGTCGCCATCAGCAGGTACTTGTAGCGCGAGTGGAAGGCGATCAGGGCGCGACGCGTCAGGCCTTGCTGCAACAGACGCTGCCATTCGGCGTGGGCATAGACGCGAGTGATGAAATTCTCGCGCAGCACCGGATCATTGAGGCGGCCGTCTTCTTCCACCGGCAGATCCGGATGCCGCGCGCAGAAGGCAGCAGCAAAGATGCCGCGCCCCGGCTCGCTCGGGCGTCCGCCTTCCTGGTACACCTTGACCCGCTCCAGGCCGCAGGACGGTGACTGCTGCATGAAGATGTAGCCGCTGATGCCCTGCAGTTCAGTGGCCATGCGTTCGCCGTAGGCGGCCAGGGCATCGGTGACGTCTCGCAAGCGGTCGACGGTGCCGACGGCGCGTGGTGCTTGTGGATCGCCGACCAGGCGAATCGGCTCCCGAGGGATCGACATGCCGATGCCGACTTCGGGACAGACCGGGATGAAATCGAAGTGTTCGGTCAGGCTGCGGCTGCACAGGCGCGACAGTTTGTGGCCACCGTTGTAGCGGACTTCGGCGCCCAGCAGGCAGGCGCTGATGCCCAGTTTGGCTTTGCTCGCTTGCATAACCTGACCTCATTAGACCTTGTACATGAAGTGATCCATGTACAACTTGTGTCTATCATAGGTGCGCAGTTATACAAGTCAAATACTTTGTATAGGTTTGGTATCGGTTTTTGCTGTGCAGGCAGGCGGGGTCAGTCGAGGGGCCGCCGCCAGCTATTGCGGGAGGGTCAGCGCCAGCCTTGCAGCCAGCGTTCGCTGTCCTGCAACTGGTGCCAGTCGAGTTGCTGGCTGCGTTGCGTGAGGACCGCCTGAAGCTCGACGCCGAGGATGTTGTCTTGCTCGTCGCGGATCAGTTCGGTCACCAGGAAATGACGCTCGCGGTTCTGCGGCTGCGCGGCTGTCCATTTCGACAGCAGCAGTTTGCGCGGGTTGAGGCGGCGTTTTTCAGGCCTGTTGTTGGGTTGGCTCATTGCAGGTGCTCGAGCAGACGACGCGCAGCATCCTGGCCGCTGAGCCAGGCGCCTTCGACCCGCCCCGACAGGCACCAGTCGCCACAGGCATACAGGCCCAGATCGGCATCGGCCAGTGCCCCCCACTGATGCGCCTGTGCCGGGCGTGCATACAGCCAGCGATGGGCGAGAGTGAAGCTCGGCGGCGGCACGGCGCAGCCGATCAGCTCGGCGAAGGCACCGTGCAACTGTTCGATCACCGCTTCCTTGGGCAGATCGAGATTCTGCCGGCTCCAGGCGCTGCTGGCGTGCAGCACCCAGGTGTCGAGATGGTTGTCGCGGCCAGGTTTGCTCGGGTTGCGCGCCAGCCAGTCGAGCGGGCTGTCCTGCACGAAGCAGCCCTCGACGCGAGTGTCCAGGGGGCTGTCGAAACCCAGCGCGACCGCCCAGGTCGGGTCCATGATTACGCTCGCTGCGGCGCCAGCCAATTTCGGTGCGGCCGCCAGCAGGGCGCTGGCTTGTGGGGCGGGGGTGGCAACGATGACGTGGCTGTAAGGGCCGTGGCTGTTGCCTTCGGCATCGAGCAGGCTCCAGTAGCGGTCGCCACGGAACACTTCGGTAATGCGGCAACTGAATTTGACCGGCAGCGCGCCGAGCATGGCGCGGGTGATGGCGCTCATGCGTGGGCAGCCGACCCAGCGCACTTGCTCATCCGGCGAGGCACTGAGCTGGCCGTCTTGAGCGTTGTACAGGCTCGGTTGCCATTCCGCGACCCAGCCGCGGGCCTGCCATTGCTGCACCACCTCGACGAAGCGGCGGTCACGTGCGGTGAAATATTGCGCGCCAAGATCCAGATTGCCGGCGTCGCTGCGCTTGCTTGCCATGCGCCCGCCACTGCCACGGCTCTTGTCGAACAGTTCGATGTCTCGGCCAGCGGCGTGCAGGGCCTGAGCGGCCGATAGCCCTGCGATGCCGGTGCCGATGATGGCGATGGGTGCGTTCATGGTTACCTCGTCAGCGCTGAATGCTTTACAGGCTAAGGCTTGGACAAAAGCTATACAAGAGTGTTTTCATGTACAGCTGTCGCCGAAAGCGGCACTCCCTTGCTTTAGGTTTAGGACAAACACGGCAATCAATAAAGGCACGTGTGCGCGTCATGAACCAGACTAAAGGTGAAGTTTCTTCCATTGCCATGCGAGGACGATGCCATGCATATCCTGCTGACCGGCGGCACCGGTCTGATCGGGCGAGCGCTTTGCGCACACTGGGCCGAGCAGGGCCACCGCCTGACCGTCTGGAGCCGTGAGCCAAGCAAGGTCGCGCGCCTTTGTGGGGCCAATGTTCGAGGCATTGCCCGTCTCGAGGAGCTGGCTGAAGAGCCGTTGGACGCGGTGATCAATCTGGCCGGTGCCCCCATCGCCGACCGCCCCTGGAGCAGCAAGCGCAAGGCGCTGCTGTGGTCGAGCCGGATCGGTCTGACCGAGCAGTTGCTGACCTGGCTGCAACGGCGCCAGCAGCGCCCCGCAGTGCTGCTGTCGGGCTCGGCAGTGGGTTGGTACGGCAACGGCGGTGAACGTGAGCTGAGTGAAGATACGCCGCAGGTCACCGATGATTTCGCCGCGCAGCTGTGTGGGGCCTGGGAAGAAACTGCACAACGCGCCGAGGACCTGGGGATTCGCGTGGTGCTGGTGCGCACCGGCCTGGTGCTGAGCCCGGATGGCGGCATGCTCAAACGCCTGTTGCTACCGTTCAAGCTCGGCCTGGGTGGGCGCATCGGTGATGGTCGGCAGTGGATGCCCTGGATTCATATCGCCGATCAAATCGGCCTGATCGATTTTCTCTTGCAGCAGGGCGACGCTCGCGGTCCTTATAATGCCTGCGCGCCATTACCCGTGCGCAATGCCGAGTTCAGCAAGGCGCTGGGCCAGGCGCTGAGCCGCCCGACCATTTTCCCGGCGCCGGCCTTCGTCCTGCGCGCTGCACTCGGCGAGATGTCCGAGTTGCTGCTCGGCGGCCAGCGTGCCGTGCCGGCGCGCCTGCTGGAGGCGGGTTTCAGTTTTCGTTTTACCCATCTGGATGTGGCCCTGGCGGATCTGCTGGGGCATCAATGACTAGGATTTCGCATGACCGATCACGCATTGTTGCTGGTTAACCTGGGTTCGCCCGCGTCCACCGAAGTAGCCGATGTCCGCCGTTACCTCAATCAGTTCCTGATGGATCCCTACGTGATCGACCTGCCCTGGCCGATGCGTCGATTGCTGGTGTCGCTGATTCTGATCAAGCGTCCTGCCGCATCGGCACATGCCTATGCCTCGATCTGGTGGGACGATGGCTCGCCGCTGGTGGTGATCAGTCGCCGTTTGCAGGAAGCGATGAAGGCCCATTGGACCCATGGCCCGGTGGAGTTGGCCATGCGTTATGGCGAGCCTTCCATCGAGTCGACTCTGCAGCGTCTGGCTGCGCAGGGCATCCGTGAAGTGACCCTGGCGCCGCTGTATCCGCAATTCGCCGACAGCACCACCACCACGGTGATCGAAGAGGTCAAGCGGGTGGTGCGCGAGCGCGGCCTGGACATGCGTCTGTCCACTCTGCCGCCGTTCTACGATCAGCCGGAATACCTCGACGCCCTGGTGGCCAGCGCCAAGCCTTATCTGGAGCAGGATTTCGACCACCTTCTGCTGAGCTTTCACGGCCTGCCGGAGCGCCACCTGCACAAGCTCGACCCCAGCGGTCATTGCCTGAAAGGCCAAGATTGCTGCCGCAGCGCTTCGCCCGAGGTGCTCGCCAACTGTTACCGCGCGCAATGCCTGCGCAGTGCCGAGCTGTTCGCCCAGCGCATGGGGTTGCGCCCTGAGCAATGGTCGGTGAGCTTCCAGTCGCGTCTGGGCCGCGCCAAGTGGATCGAGCCCTATACCGAGAGCCGTCTCGACGAGCTGGCCGCGCAGGGCGTGAAGAAGTTGCTGGTGATGTGTCCGGCCTTCGTCGCCGACTGCATCGAGACCCTGGAGGAAATCGGCGACCGCGGTCGCGAGCAGTTCGTCGAGGCCGGTGGCGAGAGCCTGCAGCTGGTGCCCTGCCTGAACGATCATCCCGACTGGGCGGCGGCGTTGAAGGTGCTGTGCGAGCGGGCGCCGCTGATGATCTGAGCGCCTGTTCAGGTAAAACAGCGCTGCGGCCAATGCCGGTCAGAGACAGAACTGTAGGCGCCGGCTTGCTGGCGATCCGCTCAAAATGCATCGCCGGCAAGCCGGCTCCTACAGATTCGCTTAACTGACGGGAAGTACGCTCTGAGCGACTATTGAGTTTCGCTACCGAGCCATTCGCCTCGGCGGGTATGAAGCATTCGCCGACCTGATAACACCTTCGAGCGATACTCACCGCCGTTTATATCGTCCTAAGCTGGCGCTTCTTTCAACCGTCGCGCGTCGCGTTCTGCGGTGCCGAGGAGAGCGTCCGTGCATAACAACAATAACGGCTATCCCTCCAGTGCCCGAGCCTGGGCCACTGTTGCCATCCTGATGGTGGCGTATGTCCTATCCTTCGTCGATCGGCAGATCCTCAATCTGCTGGTCGAGCCCATCCGTCGCGATCTGGCGATCAACGATACGCAGATGAGCCTGCTGATGGGCCTGTCGTTCGCCCTGTTCTACACCGTATGCGGCATTCCGCTGGGGCGGGTGGCCGATACTCGTAGTCGGCGCGGGTTGATCGCCGTCGGCATTCTGTTCTGGAGCGCCGCTACCGCCGCCTGCGGCATGGCCAAGATGTACTGGCAGTTTCTGCTGTGCCGCATCGGCGTGGGTGTGGGCGAGGCGGCGCTGTCGCCGGCAGCCTATTCGCTGATTGCCGACAGCTTTCCCGCCGAGCGCCGGGCCACGGCCATCAGCGTCTATTCCATGGGTGTCTACCTCGGCTCGGGCCTGGCCTTTCTGGTCGGTGGCCTGGTCATTCAGTTCGCCTCGGCACAAGGCGACGTGACCCTGCCGGTGCTGGGCGAGGTGCGGCCCTGGCAGTTGATTTTCCTCATTCTCGGTGTGGCGGGTGTGTTTTTCACCCTGTTGATGCTGGCCATCAAGGAACCTGTCCGGCGCGGTGCCGGTGCGGGCGTGGCGGTGCCGCTGAGCGAAGTGGGGCGCTACATTCGCGCCAATCGCCGTACCGTGCTGCTGCACAACTTCGGTTTCGCCGGGCTGGCTTTTGCCGGCTACGGCAGTGCAGCCTGGATACCGACTTTTTACATCCGTACTTATGGCTGGGACGCCGGCCAGGTCGGCATCGTCTACGGCTGCATCGTCGCGGTTTTCGGTTGCCTCGGCATCGTCTTCGGCGGACGCCTGGCGGACCTGATGGCCAAGCGTGGGCGTAGCGACGCCAACATGCGTGTCGGCCTGTACGCTGCGCTGGGTGCCTTGCCGATGGTGGTGCTGTTCCCGCTGATGGACACCGCCTTCTGGGCCAGCATGCTGCTGGCGCCTGCGGTGTTCTGTCTGAGCATGCCGTTCGGCGTGGCGCCGGCAGCGATCCAGGAAATCATGCCCAACTCGATGCGCGGCCAGGCGTCGGCCATCTATCTGTTCGTCATCACCCTGATCGGCCTGGGCGTTGGTCCGACCGCTGTGGCGCTGGTGACCGATTTCGTCTTCGCCGACGACAACGCGCTGCGCTACTCGCTGCTGATCGTCACCACCCTGGCGGTGTTGATGTCGATCATCCTGCTGGCCAAGAGCCTCAAACCCTATCGCGAGAGCGTGACGCGCCTGGAGCAATGGGCCGCCAATCCAGCCTGAACCGGCGCATTTTTCTGCCGTGCCGAGCATTGATCGGCACGGTTTATGCGCCAGGGCACAGGCAGCGTGGAATTTTTGCGCTTTACTGAGGTTCTGAGTGTTGCGCGCGCCACTGGGGCGCGTGCCAGCCAGGGAACCTCTGCATGGGAGCGAGGCCAGCGTCTGCTGCACAGGGCAGGCCAATTAATAGCTCGGTATTTTGGCAACGGCTGGTGCTGCCGGGGTTGGCTGCGCTGTTGTTGTTGGGTGGTTGCACAGGGCGCCTGGACAACGACTCCATCGTGCACACGCGCAGCCCGCTCAAGCCCGCCGAGGTGCTGCAGACCGACGTCGACCGTATGGCGACCCTGGCCATGCGCAACAACCTCAACAGCCTGTATCGGCTGATGAACAAGTTGTACCAACGTAACCCGCGCGAATGGCGCAAGAACTCCCTGCCTGATGCCGCCGCAGCCGAGCGCGCCATCCAGTACGCCATCGAACACAATCAGGACTGGCCGACCTTGGGTGGCCGGCGTGATGTTGCGGCGCTGGATTACTCGTTGAGCCCGGCCTTTCAGGGCGACCGCGTGGCGGCCTTCACCTATGCCATCGGCAGCATGCTGGTGACGGCTCACGGCGGCCGTACCGAGTTCTACCTGACCGACAGCTTCAATGCGCAATTCATCCACAACGCCGCACGCAATCTGGAAAAGGCCGGCTGGATGCTCTCGCAGCGCCGTGATGCCACGGGCCGGCCGCTGCTGCTATCCAACGAGTTCTCCGAACAGGGCAACAACCTCAGCTACGCAGTGGAGTTCGGCAAGATGGTGGCGCGTCTCGATCTGCTCACCCATGTGCTGGAAGAGCGCTACCGGCGCATGGGCGCCAACTATGCGCAGAGCCTGTTCCTGCTGAATTTCCTGCCGGTGCAGTGAGCGGGCCGCCGCCCGTTGCGAGCGGCGGCGGAGCGTCAGACCTTGCGTACGAACTCGGACTTGAGCTTCATCGCGCCGATGCCATCGATCTTACAGTCGATGTCGTGATCGCCGTCGACCAGGCGAATGTTCTTCACCTTGGTGCCGACCTTGACCACCAGTGACGAGCCCTTGACCTTGAGGTCCTTGATCACGGTGATGGTGTCGCCGTCCTGCAGCAAGTTGCCTACCGAATCCTTGATCACCCGCGCGTCATCAGCGCCGTCGGCATTCTCGCCGGCTTTCCACTCATGGGCGCACTCGGGGCAGACCAGTTGATCGCCGTCTTCGTAGGTGTATTCGGAGTTGCATTTGGGGCAGGGCGGCAGAGCGGTCAAGAGGTGTCCTCGGTGCAGGTGAGAAACCGCAGATTATATAGGGTTTTGTCCGCAGGCGCCGCTCTAGGGCGCGGAGCGGCCTGGCGGACTGGTGTTTTAAATATTGGACTTTTTTTCCGGCGGTAGTTTGCCCGGATTGCCCTTGGAGCGCCTTTTAATGGGCGTTCACTTGTTGTGCGATAAATGGCTTACCAGAAAATCTTGAGCAGATTTGTTTGACATATTTTACGGCTCGGGCAGACTGGTTGCAGATTCCGTTGCCGAACCGGGTAGCGGGCAGCGTCGCTGCAGCCCCCTCTCTGGATGGAGTTGACCCGGTTCGAGCCGCCGTCGGAAGGCGGCACTCAGGCTCAGGATGAGTCTCGGTGCACGGGGTTAGCCAAACAGGCCGGAGGTGCTACAGCAGAGTGTTCTGCTGGCTACCGGTCTGCACAGCAACGATAGGCCCGGCCTGTCCCAAGGTGACGTATGTCCGACAACAAGATCCGCAGCACTCCCAGCAAGAACACTTTCCGCAAGCCCGTCGTGTTGATGTCCATGGGCGCTCAAGAGCGCAAGGGCCACGACTATCAAGTAATGACGCACAAATACATCCAGCCTCTGGTCGAGTTCTCCGGTTGCGTGCCGGTACTGGTGCCCACCTGCTGTGGCATCGAGGATCTCGAGCAGTATCTGGATATGGCCGATGGTGTTTACCTCACCGGTGCCGGCAGCAACATCGACCCGGCGCTCTATGGCCAGGAGAACGAAACGCCGAACAAGGGCCAGGATCGCGACCGCGACCTGTTCGATCTACCGCTGATTCGTGCCGCCATCGCTCGCGGTCTGCCGATCTTCGGCATCTGCCGTGGCATGCAGGAAATCAACGTGGCGCTGGGCGGCGACATCTACCAGAAGGTCTACGCCGAGCCTGGCTTCAACGACCATCGCGAAAACCCCGATGATCCGGTCGAGGTGCAGTACGCAGCCAGCCACAGCGTGCGTCCGGTGGCTGGTAGCTGGTTCGCCGAGTTGATGGGCAAGGACGAGATTCAGGTCAACTCCCTGCACGGCCAGGCCATTCGCAACCTGGGCAAGGGACTGGAAGTGCTGGCCACCGCCGAGGATGGCCTGATCGAGGCGATCCACGCGCCGAGCCTGTCACCCTTCCTGTTCGCGGTGCAGTGGCACCCGGAATGGCAGGCGGCGAAGAACCCGGATTCGGTGAAGATCTTCCAGGCCTTCGGTGACGCCTGTCATCGCCGAGTAGCTTCGCGCAACAGCCGTCAGGCGGCCTGATCGCCGTATAACCGCCGGCTCCTGCTTCAGTAGGGGCTTGGCGGTTGCGGCCAGTTCAGGATACCGCTGTCAGTGAAGCGGCGGGTGCCGAACAGGCCGTCGGCGAGTTTGCCACGCAGCATGTAGGGCACCTCCTGACCAGGTTGATAACCGGCCACGCCCCACGCCTGACGCATCACTGAAAACGCTGAAATGCTCACCGGTACGCTCAATACCGTCTCGCCGAAACGTGGCACGCTGCCGCTCTGGTCGCTGACGCCACTGGCCAGCGGCTGACCGTTCACATCCAGATCCAGTGCCATGCCGTTGAAACTCACCGCGCTGTCATTGGGGTTCTGCACCCGTAGTTTGACCGCGAAGCGTACCTCCAGGCCCTGACCGGGCAGGGGTTCCAGGCCGACCAGATCGACCCGCAGCGGGTCACGATTGCCCAGGCTGGCGCAGGCGCTCAGGCCTGCTGCAAGCAGGGCAACGAGGCAAAGACGAAGCAGACGGTGCATGGTGATCTTCCCTGGACGTTATGGGTTCAGGATAGAAGACCACTGCACGCGCCATTAGCTCCCGGCACGTTGCCGGCTGCCCAGTACCAACGCGATACCGCCGAGCACGGCAACGGCGCTCAATGTCAGGCGCAGCGACAGCGCTTCGCTCAGCAACAGGCTGCCACCGAGCGCGGCGAGAATCGGCACGCTCAACTGCACCGTGGCGGCCTGACTGGCGCGCAGGCCGGGCAGGGCGCTGTACCAGATGGCGTAACCGACACCCGAGGTCAGGGCGCCGGACAACACCGCGTAGAACAGGCCAGGCCCGTCCCAGTTCAGTTGCGACAGCAGCACCAGCGCCAGCAGCACGGCCAGCGGTGCCGCACGCAGGAAGTTGCCGGCGGTCACGGCCAGCGGATCACCCTGGCCGCGCCCGAGCAGCGAGTACGCGCCCCAGGCAACGCCGGCCAGCAGCATCAGCAAGGCCGCCAGCAGCGGGGGCGCACTGGCGCCGGGTAGCAGCAGCGCCAGCAGGCCGGCCGTGGCCAGCGCCGTACCGAGACTGGCGCCCAGGCCCAGACGCTCGCCACGCAGCAAGCCCCACAGCAGCATGCTCAACTGCACGGCGCCGAACAGCAGCAGGGCGCCGACGCCGGTATCCAGTTGCAGGTAAGCAAAGGAAAAGGCCGCCGCATAGGTGAACAGCGCCAGCGCGCCAGGCCAATTGCCGGCGATGGGTTGCCCGGTCTGCCTCAGCTTGAGCAGCAGCCACAGCGTCAGGGCGCCGGAGAGCAGGCGGATAGCCGTGAAACTGGCCGCGTCGATTTCCGTTTCACGCAGCGCCAGGCGGCACAGTAGCGAGTTGCCGGCGAAGGCCAGCATGGCGAGGCAGGTAAGCAGCAGGATACGCGGTGGCATCGTCCATCCTTGGGTGAAGGTCTGGTGATGCCGGGCAGCTAAACACGTCAGGCTGCCCGATGGCATTGGCAGAAGGTCGCAAGTTGCTGCGACCTTGGCCAGTAAGCGCGCAGGCGCGTCTCAGAAGTGCGCCTTGACCAACAGGCTGGCGGTGTTCTGGTCGGTCGAACCGACGAAGTTGTCGCTGACGAAACCGCCGTCCTTGATGCCGTACTTGTTCTTCCAGTAGTCGTACTCGATACCCACGTACAGCTGCTTCTCGCCCCATTTCAGCGCCTTGCCCAGGTCGTACTTGATCTGTGGGTTGAAGTGCAGGTTGGCGTGGTAGTCGCCACGGCGATTGCTGTCGTTGTCCACCACCCAGTCCATGAAACCGTCGATGAGAATGTCCGATTCGCCTACCGGGATGGTGTAGCTCCACACCGGGGTGATCTGCCAGACGTTGCTGCCGGCGCGGCTGCCGTCGGTGGTACGCAGGTAAGTGTTGAGCTGGAAGTAGTCGAAGCCGGGGATGTCCAGGTCGACCGCCGGGCCGATCAGGTAGGACTCGACATCGTCTTCACCGAACTCGTAGGTGGTGGAGATCAGCACGTCCTTGATCGGGCCGAAGGAGAAGTCGGCACCGGTGATCTTGCCCAACGAGAAGCGCGGGCTGAACTCGCCATAGAAGGTGTGGCCGTCACCGGCGCCGTTGGTGGCATCGGTGTTGTACTTGATCACGTCGACGAACAGGAACAGGTCACCGAAGCTCCAGCCGCTGGCGTGCTCGAAGGTGACGGTCTGCTGAATCTCCGGGTCGATCTTGAAGTCCTGGCCATAGAGGTAGGTCAGGCTGTTGTTCTGCCACTGCAGCAGATCGCCGGCGACGGCCTGACCGCCTGCCAGCAGACCGCCGGCAAGCGCCAGCGAAGAGAGAGTGCGATTCATGAAAGCTCCTGATGGTTAAGACGTGTCGTTATGATTTTTAAACCTGTCCATATGGTCAGGCTGGTGCTGCTAGAGCAAAAACGGCGCCAATTCTCTTGATTGCTCATATCCGTTGCAAATCAATCGGATGCGCGGATTTTTTCAGGTTCATCCAGGTGCATGTGCTGCACTGTTTTCTGACCACAAGGACAAAAACGGCCATAACTTGGTGCGCAACCGTCTGGCGGCTGCGGCGATGCTTTCTCCCAGGTGTGCTTGATTAGTTTGATTATGGTCGTAATATGATATTTAAATTATGACTGTAATCTTATTGGTGAGAGGATCACTTCTCACTCTTCACCCCACCCAGGAGACTTGCCATGAATGCTCAATCCACCTTCGGAACCGCCCTGATCACTGGCGCCTCGTCCGGCATCGGCGCCACCTACGCCGAGCGTCTGGCTCGGCGTGGTCACGACCTCCTGCTGGTGGCGCGTGATGCCCAGCGCCTGCAGGCCCTGGCCGAGCGCCTGGGCGGCGAATATGGCGTCGCTGTCGAGGTGTTGCCGGCCGACCTGACGCAGAAGGCCGATATCCTCAAGGTAGCGCAACGCCTGCGTGAGGATGCCGGTATCGGCCTGCTGGTGAACAACGCGGGCGTGGCGATGAACGGCAAGCTGGCCGACGCCGATCTGGAGCAGGCCGAGGCGATGATCCAGCTCAACGTGGTGGCACTGACCCACCTGGCGGCTGCGGCTGCGGCCAATTTCTCCGCGGCGGGGCGTGGCGGCATCATCAATCTTGGTTCGGTGGTGGCGCTGGCGCCGGAAATGTTCAACGCCGTGTACAGCGCGACCAAGGCCTATGTGCTGAGCCTGACCCAGACCCTGGCTGGCGAACTGCGTGGTTCGGGCGTGCAGCTGCAGGCGGTGCTGCCGGGCGTGACCCGCACCGAGATCTGGGAGCGCAGCGGCACCGACGCCTCGGCGCTGCCGCCGTCGATGATCATGGAAGTGGGCGAGATGGTCGATGCAGCGCTGGCTGGTTTCGATCAGGGTGAACTGGTGACCATACCCTCGCTGCCGGATGCAGCCGACTGGGACGCCTTCGTCGCCGCCCGCGCCGCGCTGGGGCCGAACCTGTCGCACAGCCAGGCGGCGGCGCGCTACAAGTGAGTCCGAAGCAGTCTCGTTATTGGCTATGTGCACGTGAGTGACGTTGTAGGAGCGGCTTCAGCCGCGAGTTTCGCGGATAAATCCGCTCCTACGGGTGCACAGTTAACTCAGGCATAGCCTTGTCGTTACGCGTCCTGCGCCTGCTCGATCAGCAGGCGACGGGTCGTTTTCAGCAGGCGGTCGGACAGCTCCGTGTCCTTGACGCTGCGCGATAGCAACAGGGCGCCGACCATGCTCGAGAGCAGCAGTACGCTCTGCTCGGCGGCATCATCGCCGCCGAGGTTGTCCTCGATCATGGCCAGACGGTCGCGCACCAGGGCGTCGGTGGTTTCGCTGGCCTCGCCACGTTGACCCAGCTCGGCGGACATGGTCGGCAGCGGGCAGCCACTGCCGGGGTTGGCGCGATGCGCGCTGGACAGGTAGCTGGCGATAAAGCGTGGCAGCGGTGCCTCGGCATCCTTGGCCAGCGCCTCGGTGCTGCGGGAAAGTTCCTCCACCGCATGGCGCAGGGCGTTTTCCACCAGATCGTCCTTGGACTTGAAGTGGGCATAGAAACCGCCGTGGGTCAGGCCCAGTGCCTTCATCAGCGGTTGCAGGCCGGTGGCGCCGACGCCATCGCGGCGAAAGCGCAGGGCCGCCTCCTCGATGATGCGTTGGTGGGTCTTGGCCTTGTGGTCTTCCGAATAGCGCATGGGCTTTCTCGTCTATCAGATGCTGGCTGTCATCTTACACCTGCATCGCCGTTCTGGCGCGGCGCGTTCATGTCGAGAATCAGGCAGGTGGTGGAGGCGACGGCATAGAGCCGCTCGTCGACATCGTACAGTCGACCTTCGGCCAGCGCGGTGGAACGGCCGACATGGATGATGCGGCCTTCGGCGCGTACCGGACCGGCTTCACTGCGCAGCGCGCGGATGTAGCTTACCCGCAGGTCCGCGGTGGTGTAGCCCTGGCCCGTCTTGAGCAGGGTATGCACGGCGCAACCCATGCAGGAGTCGAGGAGTGTGGCGATGTAGCCGCCATGCACGCTGCCCAGCGGGTTGTAGTGGCGCTGATCTGGCGTGCCCTGGAAGACGAACAGGCCGCTGGCCCATTGCACCGGGGTGAAGTCGAGCACGGCGTTGATCGGCGGGGAGGGCAGGTCGCCGCGGCCGATGCCGTCGAAGAAATCCATCGGCGACATGGCGGCCACCTCCGCCAGGCTGAGGGTGCCCGGGGCGGCGAGTCGATTGCGAATGGCCTGTTCCTCGGCAATCCAGGTGGCGAGGCGGGCGTCTCGGGATAAGGCGGTCATGCAGGCTCCAGATAAATATGATGGACGACATTCAATGTTTCATATTATGGTCGAAATATAAATAGCCGCCAGTCGCTGTCGATCGGAGTTCCGCCATGCAGCCTTCCCGTGTTCTGTTGATCATCCTGATGCTGCTCACCGCGTTGGGGGAGACCTCCACGCAGTTGCTGATTCCCGCCCTTGGTGAGCTGGAGCGCGGGCTGGAGGCCGAGCCTGGTAGCAGTCTGTTGGCGCTGTCGCTGTTCGTCGGCGCCTTTGGCCTTGGCCAGTTGCTGCTCGGGCCGCTGTCGGATCGGCTCGGGCGCCGTCCGGTGCTGCTTGCCGGGTTGAGCCTTTATCTGCTGGCGACCCTGGGCATGCTGCTGGCGCCGAACATCGACGTGCTGATCGGCATGCGCGTGCTGCAGGGGCTGGGCGCCTGTGCGGCGCTGGTGCTGGCGCGAGCCATCGTCCGTGACGTGTGGCAGGAACAGGCGGGGCCGGCCCTGGCGCTGACGGTACTGGGCATGTTCGCGGCCATCGTCCTGTCGCCGGTGGTTGGCGGCCTGCTGACCCAGTTCGGCGGCTGGCGTGCGCCGCTGCTGGCGACCCTGGTACTTGGCAGCCTGGCCTTGCTGTCAGTGCTTACCGGCTACCGCGAGAGCCATCTGCAGCGCGATCCGCAGGCGGGTCGACTCAAGGGCCTGCTGGCCAGCTACCTGCAGGTGTGGCCCAGTTGCCGCGCGCTGGCGCTGACCATTGCCTGCACCTACGGCTCGATGTTCGTCGTGGTGGCTGGTTCCTCGTCGGTGTATATCGGCCTGCTGGGGCTGAGCGCGGCGCAGTACGGGTTGACCTTCGCCCTGATCGTTTCCGGTCTGCTCGGCGGTGCGTTGTTCACCCTGCGCAACGTGCAACGCCTGGGGCCGCAGAAGGTGGTGGGTATCGGCGTCGCGCTGGTGCTGCTCGGATCGTTGCTGACCCTGGCGACCTTCCTGCTGTTCGGCCTGTCGCTGCTGGGGCTGTCGCTGCCGCAGGTATTGGTGACGCTGGGCGGTGGCCTGCTGCTGCCGGCCGCCGTGGCTGGCGCGGTGATTCCCAATCCGCAGCGTGCCGGATTGGCTGCGGGGCTGATGGGTTTCTCGCAGATGGCCGGCGCCACCCTGGCCGGCCTGCTGCTCGGTGCCCTGCAGGATGGCTCGGCCTGGCCTATGGTTGCCTTGAATGCGCTGTTCGCCGTGTTGGCGTTTCTATTCTTCCATCTCTTGCGCGTGCGCCCAGCCGTCACGGCTGCAGTGGCCGGCAAAATTCCCTGATTCGAGGACAAAGCTATGAGCAGCTATGACGTGGTCATCATCGGCGCCGGCCCTGGCGGTTACAACGCGGCTATTCGCGGCGGGCAACTGGGCCTGAAGGTGGCCTGCGTGGAGGGGCGTGAAACCCTCGGTGGCACCTGCCTGAACGTTGGCTGCATGCCGTCCAAGGCCTTGCTGCATGCATCCGAACTCTACGAGGATGCTGCCGGTGGTGAGTTGAGTGCCCTGGGGGTGGAGGTCACGCCGAAGTTGAACCTGGCGCAGATGATGAAGCAGAAGGCCGATAGCGTCGAAGCGCTGACCAAGGGCGTGGAGTTTCTGTTTCGCAAGAACAAGGTGGAGTGGGTCAGGGGCTGGGGGCGGATCGATGGCCCAGGGCGAGTGCAGGTCAAGCTGAGTGAGGGCGGCGAGCGTTTGCTGGAAACCAGGAACATCGTCATCGCCACCGGCTCGGAGCCAGCACCTTTGCCGGGTGTGGAGATCGACAACGCGCGCATCCTCGACTCCACTGGCGCGCTGGCGTTGCCCGAGGTGCCGAAGCACCTGGTGGTGATCGGCGCCGGGGTGATCGGCCTGGAACTGGGCTCGGTGTGGCGCCGCCTGGGCAGCCAGGTCACGGTGGTGGAATACCTCGAGCGCATCTGCCCCGGTCTTGATGGCGAGACGGCCAAGACCCTGCAGCGCACCCTGGGCAAGCAGGGCATGAGTTTCAAGCTGGGCACCAAGGTCACCGGCGCGAAGACGAGCAAGTCCGGCGTGACCCTGACGCTGGAGCCGGCAGCAGGCGGCGCGAGCGAGACCCTGGAGGCCGATTACGTACTAGTGGCCATCGGTCGACGTCCGTATACCAAAGGGCTCGGGCTGGAGAACGTCGGCCTGAGCACAGACAAACGCGGCATGCTCGTTAACGAAAAGCACCAGAGCGGCGTGCCGGGGGTGTGGGTGATCGGCGATGTCACCTCCGGGCCGATGCTGGCGCACAAGGCTGAGGACGAGGCGGTGGCCTGCATCGAACGCATCGCCGGGCACGCCGCCGAGGTCAACTACGGGGTGATCCCCGGCGTGATCTACACCCGCCCGGAAGTGGCCAGCGTCGGCAAGGGCGAGGAGGAACTGAAGGCCGAGGGCCGTGCCTACAAGGTCGGCAAGTTCCCCTTCACCGCCAACAGCCGGGCGAAGATCAACCACGAGACCGAAGGCTTCGTAAAGATTCTCGCCGACGCCAATACCGACCAGATTCTCGGCGTGCACATGATCGGCCCGAGCGTAGGTGAACTGATCGGCGAGTATTGCGTGGCCATGGAGTTCTCCGCCTCGGCCGAGGACATCGCGCTGACCTGCCACCCGCACCCGACCCGTTCCGAGGCAGGGCGCCAGGCGGCGATGGGTGTGCATGGCTGGACCATGCAGGCCTGAGAACTAGTAGGGCGCGCGGGGCCGCGCTGGTCGAGCGTCCAGGCGGTTACTTAAATTGAACGATCGCATCTGAAAAAACCGTTATGCCCACGCAGGTGGGCATCCAGAACCTAGGAATCATCTGGGCTCCCGCCTTCGCGGGAGTGACGATAAATGGCTGTTTCAGCGCGTAGCCCGGATGCAATCCGGGAAATGAGCGAGAGCCCCGGATTTCATCCGGGCTACGTCATAGGATGTGGTCGAGATTTACCGGCTCGCCCGGTTGAACATTGAGTTTGCTGCGGATGTCGGCGAACACCTTGTCGTATTCGTCATGGCCGCGCATCACCGGGCTGGCGTTGGGGTGCAGGCCATGGCGGGCAGCGATGCGGGTGGCGACGCTGGCGAAGTTGAAGGCGACGTCGCGGTGCAGTTCGAACTCTTCCTCGAAGTGCTTGCCGTCCACCTCGCCGACCAGGCGCATGTGCAGCATCGGCCCCTGCTGCGGGTCCTTGCGGACTTCGTAGTAGAAGTCCACCGAGAAGGGCGGCAGCAGGCGCATGTGCTCGGGGCGGTCGTTATTGTCGCGGTGCAGGTGACCGGGGGTGAACATGATCGTGCCCTCTCAGCGATAGACGATGCCCTTGCAGTCCAGGCTGATGCGCGTGCCTGAACGACCCTGGACGATGGCTTCGATATTTTCCAGCGAACCGATCACTGCGCTGCTGCCGGTATTGCGGGCGAACTCGCAGGCGGCCTGCACTTTCGGACCCATGGAGCCGGCGGCGAAGCCGAGCGCTTCGATGGCGTCGGGATGAGCTTCGGCGATGGATTTCTGCGTGGGTTTGCCCCAGTCGACATAGGCAGCGTCGACATCGGTGGCGATCACCAGCAGGTCGGCATTGAGCTGTTCGGCCAGCAGCGCCGAGCACAGGTCCTTGTCGATCACCGCTTCGACGCCGCGCAGTTGGTTGCCGTCGTACATGGTCGGGATGCCACCGCCGCCGGCGCAGATCACCACGCTGCCCTTTTCCAGCAGCCATTTGATCGGGCGGATTTCGAAGATGCGCTGCGGGCGCGGGCTGGCTACCACGCGACGGAACTTGTCGCCGTCCGGGGCGATACTCCAGCCTTTCTCGGCGGCCAGGCGTTCGGCTTCCTCTTTGCTGTAGACCGGGCCGATGGGTTTGCTCGGTTTCTTGAATGCCGGGTCGGCGCTGTCCACTTCCACCTGGGTGAGCAGGGTGGCGAAGGGCACTTCGAACGGCAGCAGGTTGCCCAGTTCCTGTTCGATCATGTAGCCGATCATGCCTTCGGTCTCTGCTCCGAGCACGTCCAGTGGGTAAGGGTTAGCCGCGTCATAGGCGTTGCCCTGCAGGGCCAGCAGGCCGACTTGCGGGCCGTTGCCGTGAGCGATGACCAGCTCGTTACCGGGTGCCACCTTGGCGATCTGCTGGCAGGCGATGCGTACGTTCTCTCGTTGATTTTCCGCGGTCATGGCTTCACCGCGGCGAAGCAGGGCGTTACCGCCCAGGGCGATGACGAGTCGCATGGTGTTCTCCTTGTTCGTGTTCGTAGTCCGGATGCAATCCGGGGCAGTGGAACAGGCCATTCCCGGATTTCATCCGGGCTACATGACTGCGTTGCCGGTCAGACCCTCTCCCCCGGCCCCTCTCCCATAAATGGGAGAGGGGAGACAAGCTCATCCCCGGATTGCATCCGGGCTACGTCAACCTAAATATCAGCCAGGGTCGCCACCAGAATCGCCTTTATGGTGTGCATGCGGTTTTCCGCTTGCTCGAAGGCGATGTTCCAAGGCGACTCGAACACCTCTTCGGTGACCTCGATGCCGTTCTTCAGGTGCGGATACTGCTCGGCGATCTGCTTGCCGACCTTGGTCTCGCTGTTGTGGAAGGCCGGCAGGCAGTGCATGAACTTCACCCGCGGGTTGCCGGAGGCCTTCATGATCTCGGCATTGACCTGATAGGGCAGTAGTTCCTGGATGCGTTCGCCCCAGGCTTCCACCGGCTCGCCCATGGACACCCAGACGTCGGTATGGACGAAGTCGACGCCCTTGACCGCCTCTTTCGGGTCTTCGGTGAGCAGGATGCGTGCGCCACTTTCTTCCGCGAACTTCTTGCAGGCGGCGACGTGTTCCTCGCTGGGCCACAGCGCCTTGGGCGCGGCGATGCGCACGTCCATGCCGAGCTTGGCGCCGATCAGCAGCAGCGAGTTGCCCATGTTGTTGCGCGCGTCACCCAGGTAGGCGTAGGCAATGTCGTGCAGCGGCTTGTCGCTGTGTTCGCGCATGGTCAGCACGTCGGCGAGCATCTGCGTGGGGTGGTACTCGTCGGTCAGGCCGTTGAACACCGGCACCCCGGCGTACTGGGCCAGTTCTTCGACGATTTCCTGCTTGAAGCCGCGGTACTCGATGGCGTCGTACATGCGCCCGAGCACGCGGGCGGTGTCCTTCATCGACTCCTTGTGGCCGATCTGCGAGGAGTTGGGGTCGATATAGGTGACGTTGGCGCCTTGGTCATAGGCGGCGACCTCGAAGGCGCAACGAGTACGGGTGGAGGTCTTCTCGAAAATCAGCGCGATGTTCTTGCGGGTCAGGTGCTGTTGCTCGGTGCCGGTGTACTTGGCGCGCTTGAGGTCGCGCGACAGGTCGAGCAGGTAGCGCAGCTCACGGGTGCTGTGGTGCATCAGGCTTAGCAGGTGGCGGTTGTGCATGTTGAAAGCCATGGTTCTCTCTCCGTTGAGAATGCTGTGCGAGGGACGCCCCTCACCCCCGGCCCCTCTCCCGGGGGGAGAGGGGTGGGCTTGGTGATCAGTAATCGATGGGGTCGCGGATGATCGGGCAGGTCATGCAGTGGCCGCCGCCACGGCCGCGCCCCAGTTCGCTGGCGCTGATGGTGATGACCTCGACGCCGGCCTTGCGCAGCAGGGTGTTGGTGTAGGTGTTACGGTCGTAGCCAATGACCACGCCCGGCTCCAGGCAGACCACGTTGTTGCCGTCGTCCCACTGCTCGCGTTCGGCCTCGTAGGCGTCGCCGCCGGTTTCCACTACACGCAGTTTTTTCAGGTTGAGGGATTCGGCGACCACATCGACGAAGGGCTTGTCCTCGCGGCGTACGTCGATGCCACCGGGGCGGCTCTCGTCCGGGCGCAGGGTGAAGGGCACGATGGAGTTGGCCACTTCCGGGAAGATGGCCACCAGGTCGCGGTCGCAGAAGCTGAATACGGTGTCCAGGTGCATCGCCGCACGGGAGCGGCCGAGGCCGGCAACGATGACCTTGTCTGCCGCGCCCTTGGCGAACAGCGCACGGGCCACCTGGCCGATGGCCTGGTGCGAGCTGCGTTCGCCCATGCCGATCAGTACGGTGCCATTGCCGATGGGCATCACGTCGCCGCCTTCGAGGGTGGCCGAGCCATGGTCCTGATCCGGGTCGCCGTACCAGATCTCGAAGGGTTCCTCGGCGAAGTCCGGGTGGAATTTGTAGATCGCGGTGGTGAGCAGGGTTTCCTGGCGGCGTGCTGGCCAGTACATGGGATTGAGGGTGACGCCACCGTAGATCCAGCAGGTGGTGTCGCGGGTGAACTGGGTGTTGGGCAGCGGCGGGAAGATGAAGCTGGCTTCGCCGAGGTAGGCGTTGAACATCTTCGCCGCCTCGGAGTCCTTGTGCCTGGCCAGGTCGGCGCCGGACACGCCGCCGATGAGGAACTCGGCGATGCGCCGTGGCTCCAGGGATTCGACGAAATCACGCACCTCTGTCAGCAGGCCAAGGCCGACGCTGTTGGCGGTGATTTTGCGATCGAGAATCCATTTCAGCGCGTTGGGATCGCTGACGGTCTCTTCCAGCAGGTTGTGCATCTCCACCACTTCGACGCCGCGTTCGCGCATCTTGGTCATGAAGTCGAAGTGGTCGCGTTTGGCCTGGGATACCCAGATCACATCGTCGAACAGCAGTTCATCGCAGTTGGCTGGGGTCAGGCGCAGGTGGGCGAGGCCTGGCGAACAGACCATCACCTTGTGCAGTTTGCCGGCTTCGGAATGAACGCCGAGGGGCTTCTTGGACATGTCGAACTCCTTCTCTTACAGACTCAGGAAACCGTCATACAGCCCGTAGGCGGCGATGGCGGCACCGATCAGCACGGCGACGAAAATCAGTTTTTCCAGGCCGGTGAAAATGGGTTGACCCAGCTCGCGCTTGGCCTTGGCGAAGAGAATCGCGCCAGGGGCGTAGAGCAGCGCGGAGAGCAGCAGGTACTGCACGCCAGCGGCATACACCAGCCAGACCGCGTACAGGGTGGAGATGGCCGCGATCAGCAGGTCCTTGTTGCGCTCGCCGCCGGCGTTCTCGTAGGTCTCGCCACGTACCGCCAGCAATACCGCGTAGGCGCTGGACCAGAAGTAGGGCACGAGGATCATCGAGGTGGCCAGGTACAGCAGGCTGAGGTAGGTGGAGGCGTTGAACAGGGTGATGATCAGAAACAGCTGGATCAGCCCGTTGGACAGCCACAGCGCATTGGCCGGAACCTGGTTGGCGTTCTCCCTGCGCAGGAACTCGGGCATGGTGTGGTCGCGGGCGCTGGCGAAGAGAATCTCCGCGCACAGCAGCGTCCACGACAGCAAGGCGCCTGCCAGCGAGACGATCAGGCCGATGGAGATCAGTTGCGCGCCCCAGGGGCCGACCACCTGCTCCAGCACGCCGGCCATGGACGGGTTTTTCAGCCCGGCCAGTTCGGCCTGGGCCATGATGCCCTGGGACAGGACGTTGACCAGCACCAGGAGCAGAAGCACGCCGACGAAACCGATCACCGTGGCCTTGCCGACGTCGCTGCGCTTCTCGGCGCGAGCGGAGAAGATGCTCGCGCCCTCGATGCCGATGAACACCCAGACGGTGACCAGCATCATGTTGCGCACCTGATCCATCACGCTGCCCAGTTCGGGATTGCCGGCGCCCCAGAAGTCGGCGGTGAACACGTCGAGCTTGAAGGCGACGGCGGCGATGACGATGAACAGCGCCAGCGGCAGCATCTTGGCGATGGTGGTGACGGTGTTGATGAAGGCCGCTTCCTTGATCCCGCGCAGCACCAGAAAGTGCAGCAACCACAGCAGCAGCGAGGCGCAGATCACCGCCGGCAGGGTGTTGCCCTCGCCGAACAGCGGGAAGAAGTAGCCGAGGGTGGAGAACAGCAGCACCATGTAGCTGACGTTGCCGATCCAGGCGCTGATCCAGTAGCCCCAGGCCGAGGAGAAGCCCATGTAGTCGCCGAAGCCGGCCTTGGCGTAGGCGTACACGCCGCCGTCGAGCTCGGGCTTGCGGTTGGCCAGGGTCTGGAACACGAAGGCCAGGGTCAGCATGCCGACCCCGGTGATCAGCCAGCCGAGCAGGGTGGCGCCGGCGCTGGCGCTGGCGGCGATATTTTGCGGAAGCGAGAAGATACCGCCGCCGACCATGGAGCCGACAACCAGCGCGATCAGCGCGCCGAGGCGGAGTTTTTGCGTCGAATCAGACATCTCAATTACCTCCGTGTCACAAGGGGACATAGGTATTGAGCGCGTTTGGCGAGCACAGCATCCTGACTTGAATCAATAGCTCAGGATTCGTCAACGCACATCCATTCCTCAAGCGTTGTCGAGCCCCTGACGAGCATCAGGACTGCAGCTCCGACTGACACCATAGTTCGAACTTTTCGTTACGCAATGATGGCTAGGCGAGATGGAATAGCGAGGAGTGAGGGAACGAACGGGGCGTTTGGCCCCGCTCGACGCGCCTGCCGGGTAGGCTGGCGCAGACCCTAAGGTCAGGAGGAGAGAACACGGCGCCGGGCGGGTAGCCCCTGCAGGCAGTTGCGCCGTGTGGGTACAGCATGCCGCGGAAAGCTTTCAGTCAGCTTTCCACGGCGTTACCGGCTGCGATCAGCCGATGGTCATCAGGCTGGCGTTACCGCCAGCCGCTGCAGTGTTGACGCTCAGGGCGTGTTCCACCAGCAGACGTTCCAGGGCGATGTCGGTCTCGCCCTTGTTCAGGCCGTGTACACCGACGATGGCGCCCTTGCGCTGCGCTGCCTGCTCGCTGACTGCGCGCAGCTGGTCGGAGTCGCCGTGGTGCAGGATGGCGTCCAGCTCCACGTCGACGCTGTTCCAGTCGGCCACCAGCTGGATGTGCTTCTGCACCTCTTTCGGCAGTTCGGCATGCAGCGCGCGCTGGCTGTCCAGCCAGATCGCCTGGCTGCCCACGGCGAGGGTGGCGGCCAACTGGGCCAGCAGGTCGCTGCGCTCGTCGGCCAGGTTGAGCACATGCTCGCGCGGCAGCAGGGTGTAGCTGTTGCGCTCGCCGGTCGGGCCGGTCAGCGTGTGGCTGCTGTAGCTCTGCGACAGCGCGCGGTAGCGCTCGAACAGCGCGGCGATGGCCGGCTCCTGCTTGCCTGCCCATTCGGCGAAGGCACTGCGCACCTTGTCCAGCTCGCTTGGCACCGGCAGGGCCTGCACCTCGGCCTGTTGCAGGTACTGGGCGACGGCGTCCTGCGGGCGGGTCGACAGCAGACGATAGAGGTACAGCGGGCCACCGGCTTTCGGGCCGGTACCGGACAGGCCTTCACCGCCGAACGGCTGCACGCCGACCACGGCGCCGACCATGTTGCGGTTCACGTACAGGTTGCCGACCTTGGCCGTGCCGACCACCTGGGCGATGGTCTCGTCGATGCGCGTGTGCACGCCGAGGGTCAGGCCGTAGCCGCTGTCGTTGATCTGCTGCAGCAGCTTGCCCAGGTCGGCACGCTGGTAGCGCACCACGTGCAGCACCGGGCCGAAGATCTCGCGCTTGAGCTCGTCGAAGCTGTCCAGCTCGATCAGGGTCGGCACGACGAAGGTGCCGCGCTTGATGTCGTCAGCGTTGACGCGCGCCAGTTGCGTGACCTTGCGGCCTTTCTCGCGCAGCTTGGCGATGTGCGTGTCGATGCCGGCCTTGGCTTCGGCGTCGATCACCGGGCCGATGTCGGTGTTCAGGCGCTCGGGGTTGCCGAGGGTGTACTCGGCCATGGCGCCCTTGAGCATGGTCAGCACGCGGTCGGCCACGTCGTCCTGCACGCACAGTACGCGCAGGGCCGAGCAGCGCTGGCCGGCGCTGTCGAAGGCGGAGGCGACCACGTCCATCACCACCTGCTCGGTCAGCGCCGAGGAGTCGACGATCATGGCGTTGAGGCCGCCGGTTTCGGCGATCAGCGGGATGGTGCGGCCCTGGGCATCCAGGCGCCCGGCGATATTGCGCTGGAGGATGCCGGCCACCTCGGTGGAACCGGTGAACATCACCCCGCGCACGCGCTCGTCACCGACCAGGCGCGCACCGACGGTTTCGCCACGGCCCGGCAGCAGTTGCACGGCACCGGCCGGTACGCCGGCCTCGAGCAGGATGCGCACGGCCTGGGCGGCGATCAGCGGCGTCTGTTCGGCCGGCTTGGCCAGCACGGTGTTGCCGGCGGCGAGCGCGGCGGCCACCTGGCCACTGAAGATCGCCAGGGGAAAGTTCCACGGGCTGATGCACACCACCGGGCCCAGCGGGCGGTGGCTGTCGTTGCCGAAGCTGCGTGCCTGGATCGCGTAGTAACGCAGGAAGTCCACCGCCTCGCGCACCTCACTGATGGCGTTGGCGAAGGTCTTGCCGGACTCGCGCACCAGCAGGCCCATCAGCTGTTGCAGTTCGGCTTCCATCAGGTCGGCGGCGCGCTCCAGCACGGCGGCACGCTCGGCCGGCAGGGTCGACTGCCAGATCTGTCCGCTGGCCAGGGCGCAGAGGATGGCGCTGTCGACATCCTTGACGCTGGCTTCGCGCACGTGGCCGACCAGGTCACGGTGATCGGCCGGGTTGCGTACCGGCTCCGGCTCGCCCGGGTTAGGTGCATCGCAGCCGAGCATCGGTTCGGCGACGTAGCTGAGATTGGTGGACGACAGCAGCGCCGAGGACAGCGAGCCGAGGCGGTGTTCGTTGGCCAGGTCGAGGCCGGCGGAGTTGACCCGATCCTTGCCATACAGGTCACGCGGCAGGGCGATACGCGGGTGCGGCAGACCAATCGTGCCTTCCTGCGCGGCCATCTGCTCGACCTGCAGCACCGGGTCGAGCACCAGGTCTTTCAGCGAGATGCTGTGGTCGGCGATGCGGTTGACGAAGCTGGTGTTGGCGCCGTTTTCCAGCAGACGGCGCACCAGGTAGGCCAGCAGGGTTTCGTGGCTGCCCACCGGCGCGTAAATGCGGCACGGGCGGTTCAGCTTGCCGTCGGCGATCTTGCCGACCACCTGCTCGTACAGCGGCTCGCCCATGCCGTGCAGGCACTGGAACTCGTACTGACCCGGGTAGTAGTTCTGCCCGGCCAGCTGGTAGATGGCCGACAGCGAGTGGGCGTTGTGGGTGGCGAACTGCGGGTAGATGGCTTCCGGCGCGGCCAGCAGCTTGCGTGCGCAGGCCAGGTAGGACACGTCGGTGTACGGCTTGCGGGTGTAGACCGGGTAGCCTTCCAGACCGTTGACCTGGGCCAGCTTGATCTCGCTGTCCCAGTAGGCGCCCTTGACCAGACGGATCATCAGGCGGTGGCGGCTGCGCTTGGCCAGCTCGATGACGTAGTCGATCACGTACGGGCAGCGCTTCTGGTAGGCCTGGATGACGAAACCGATGCCGTTCCAGCCGGCCAGGCTCGGCTCGAAGCACAGGCGCTCGAGCAGGTCCAGCGACAGCTCAAGGCGGTCGGCTTCCTCGGCGTCGATGTTGAGGCCGATGTCGTACTGCTTGGCCAATTGGGTCAGGCCCAGCAGGGTCGGGTACAGCTCGTCCATCACGCGCTCGTACTGCGCGCGGCTGTAGCGTGGGTGCAGGGCGGACAGCTTGATCGAGATGCCCGGGCCTTCGTAGATGCCGCGACCGTGCGAGGCTTTGCCGATGGCATGGATGGCCTGCTCGTAGGAGGCCAGGTAGCGCTTGGCGTCTTCCTCGGTCAGCGCGGCTTCACCGAGCATGTCGTAGGAGTAGCGGAAGCCCTTGGCTTCCAGGGTGGCGGCGTTGGCCAGGGCTTCGGCGATGGTTTCGCCGGTGACGAACTGCTCGCCCATCAGGCGCATGGCCATGTCCACGCCCTTGCGAATGACCGGCTCGCCGCTCTTGCCGATGATGCGGTTGAGCGCCGAGGTCATGCCGGCTTCGGTGTGGGTCGAGACCAGCTTGCCGGTGATCAGCAGACCCCAGCTCGCCGCGTTGACGAACATCGACGGGCTCTGGCCGAGGTGCTGGCTCCAGTTGCCGTTGGCAATCTTGTCGCGGATCAGCGCGTCGCGGGTGGCCTTGTCGGGGATGCGCAGCAGCGCTTCAGCCAGGCACATCAGTGCCACGCCTTCCTGCGACGACAGCGAGAACTCCTGCAGCAGGCCTTGCACCAGGCCCTGACGGCCGCTGGCGTTCTTCTGGTTGCGCAGCTTCTCGGCAATGCCCAGCGCCAGCTTCTGCGAGGCCTCGGCTTGCTCCTTGTTCAGGCGCGCCTGCTCCAGCAGCATCGGCACCACTTCGGTTTCCGGGCGGCGATAGGCGCTGGTGATGGCGGCGCGCAGCACCGACTGCGGGAGGATGCTTTCGGCGAAATCGAGGAACACCTGCAGACCCTGCTCGGTCAGCGACTCCAGCGCTTCCTCACCGGCGGCTGCGGCCAGGCCGGCATGCTCGGCGGGCGTCAGGCCACTTTCGACTTGCTCCAGATAATTGAAGATCGCCTGCTTGATCATCCAGTGCGGCGTACGGTCGATCTGCGCAGCGGCCTTTTTCAGGCGCTCGCGGGTAGCATCGTCGAGTTTTACGCCAAGCGTGGTGGTGGCCATAGGGGTGTCCTATTTTTGTCGGTTGTACAGGGTGAAACTGCCTGGAGCAGTTTCTGGCGTCGCTTGCGACGGCCCGAGGGCTCCCGCCATGGATGGCGGGCAACAAAAAGCTGCGCGAGATTAAACCTGCTTCGGTGCTTGGTGCAACTAGGTGCAACCAATTTGGGTGGCATCCCGACGGACGTTCATTTCACCCTCAAGGTTGACGCTGTAGCCCCTGTGCTCCTTGAGTTGCAGGGTATCAACCACACTCCGCAGCTTCGATTCGGGCAAGAGCGAAGGATTCACCCAATCCAGTTTGCCGAGGCGCTGCGTCATCATGGTGCAACCGTGGTGCTACCCCTGTGCCTGGGCTCACCACGGTGCTGAGCTGCGCTTCGAGCGCATCGCGACTGGGTAGTACCTGTTCAGCATAGACCGCGTCATCGGAGCAGCGTGGCTCCCGGTCGTCGGGAGCCAGCCGCTGTAGCAGGCAGTTGAAGAACGCAGGCGACGACTGCCTGCATGCAGGCGCTAGGGCGGCGCGGGAGGCCAAGGCCGAGGTGACTTTTCAACAGCCTGCTAGGCCCGTTCGCGGAGGATGGCAATGAAGGCCTGCAGCGGCGCCGGAACGTGGCGATAGCTGGAGTAGTAGAGACACAGGCCCGGGCAAGGCGGCGTCCAGTCCTCCAGCAGCAAGCTCAGCTTGCCTGCCTCCAGTGCCTTGCGAGCAAAAGCCTGTGGAACGTAGGCGATACCCAGCCCGCGACAGGCAGCCTCGACCAGCAAGTCGTTGTCATCCAGGCTCAATGTGCCCGGTACATCGAGCGCCAGGTGCTGCGTGCCCCGTTCGAACTCCCAGCGATAACGCTTGCCGCTGGGCATGCGTTGGCGGATGCAGCGATGGGATCGCAGCTCGTCAGGCGTGTCAGGACGCCCGAAGGTGGCGATATACGCCGGTGAGGCGACGGTGACGAAGCGCACGTCACCGCCGAAGGGTACCGTCACCATGTCCTTGGGGACCGACTCGGCCAGGCGCACGCCGGCGTCGAAGCCCTCGGCGACGATATCCACCAGCCTGCCCTCGCTGACCAGGTCGAGCTCCACGTGGGGATGGCGTTGCAGGAAAATCGGTATCACCTGCTCGAGCAGCCAACGCGCGCCGCCCTTGCTGGCATTGATGCGTAGGGTACCGGCGAGTTCCTCGGGCCCATGGCTGATCGCATCCAGTGCGTCGTCCAGCTCCCGAAGCAGAGGCGTCAGGCGCTGCAGCAGCTGTTCCCCGGCCTCCGTCACGGCCACGCTGCGGGTGGTGCGGTGCAGCAGACGAACCCCCAGGCGCTGTTCGAGCCCCTTGATTGCGTGACTGAGAGAGGAGCGCGATACCCCGAGGGAGTCAGCGGCCTTCTGGAAGCTGCGTTGCTGAGCGACCTGAATGAAGGCCTTGAGATCGGGAAGGCTGGCGTTGCTCATTGGTGAATTTTCTTCACGAGGGCGTTCGTATTGGTGCGTCTTATCCTAGTTCGACTCGCCTCATACCATCGGTTTCACCCTTTAAGGAGATTACCGATGAAGATCGAGCAGAGCACCCGAGCCTCCCTGTGGATTGATCTGGCTGACAGGGGCTGGTCCTTTTCGCGGCCAACACTGGTGGCCGGTTTGCTGGCACTGACCCTGAGCGCCACGGCCAGTGAGAGCGAATCCGACGCGCGTGCGATCAACCAGGTGGCAGGCACCTGGCGTATGGTTTCCGCCACCCTGGAAGCAGATGGCGGGATCGAGCGTCCGTACGGTGACAACCCGCAAGGCATGCTGGTATTCACGCCTGACATGCATTTCGTCGAAGTGCTGACCAACGGCGATACACCGTGTTTTGCATCCGACGCGCGCGGCGGCGGCAGCGACGAAGAAAATCGCCGTGCCATGGCGTCGAGCATCGGCTTCTTTGGCACCTACAGCGTCGACGAGCAGGGGCGTTTTGCCGGTAACCGGGTCGAGGGCGCCACCTTTCCCAACTGGGTCGGTGGCGTCAGGACGATGAAGGAGTTGCAAATGAGGGTCGAGGGGGATCGGATGTACGAGACCTTCACGCGGCCGGACGGTGGACGCTTTAGCGCCGAGTTCGTGCGGGCCAGGTAAAGCCGGGATGTGTGGCGCTTGCTGTGGTCAGTAGCGGCAGTCTTCGCCGGTACGTTGGTAGATCAGCGTGTGCTGTTCACCGTTGGAGTCCAGGTAGACCATGCGGGCTTCACCCGCTTCGCAGCCTTGCGGCAGGGTCTGGCTGATGACCTTGGCAATGTCCAGGTGCATGCCGTAGTGGTAGTGCTCGGGCGTTTCGGCATGTGCCAGGGTGGCGGCGCAGCCGAAAGCGAGCAGGCAGGCGATACGTTTCATGATGGCCTCGATGCAGGAAAAAGGGCCGTTTCAGCGGCCCGAGGGACGCCGGTCAGGAGCGCGGCCGGCGCCAGGTAAGCTCTGCTTCAACCGTGCTGATCGCTGTTCTGCGTGCTCGCGGTTTGCGCCTGCTGGGTGGCTGTGGCGTGCGGCTGTTGCTGGTGGGCCTGTTGATGAGCGACGAAGGCCGCCGACTCTTCGGCGAAGCAGGCCTGAGTGGCCAGCAGAGTAGAAAGGGACAGGACAGTGGCAGTGAGAAGGTTCTTCATTGGGACGATCCTCTTGGGATTCTTCGTGGGTTTGAAGTCATCCTAATGAGGTATCGAGGTGCGAAAAAGCGCGTTCCGGGTGAATGACCATTACCTATAGCGCAACAATCCTGCAGGCGTCGCCCAGTATTGCGCGTCGTCCAGTACCGCTTCGTCAGCGCGCAGCAGCGGCGGCAGTTCGGCCTTGAGAAACTCCACCCAGGTGCGGGTCTTGGCATCGAGAAAGCGTCGCGACGGATACATCGCATAGATGTTCAGGGCGCGCAGCCGGTGCTGCGGCAGGATGCGCAGCAGGCGTCCTTCACGCAGCGGCTGGCTGGCGACGAACGAAGGCAGCAGGCAGAAACCCATGCCGGCCTGGGCCGCCTTGACCAAGGCTTCAGCGACGTTGACCTGGAAGCACTCGGCCGGCAGCGCCTCCAGTTGCTCGTCGCCGAAATCCCATTGGCCACGGTACAGCGGGTCGGTCAGGCGCAGGTAGCGGTGCTGCTGCAGATCGCTCGGCTGCTGCGGGATGCCATGCTGGGCCAGGTAGCTGGGGGCGGCGCAGAGTACGCTGTAGACCGGGCCCAGGCGTTGCGCGACCAGTTGCGAGTCCGGCAGGTCGCGGGCGAAGGCGACGGTCACGTCGTGGCCGTCTTCGAGCAGATCAGGGGTGCGTTGCGCCAGGGTCAGTTCGACCACCACCTGTGGATAACGCTCGGCGTAGCGGGCGATCAACGGCGTCAGGTGCTGCAGCCCGAGGCCGGTCATGGTGTGCACGCGCAGGCGACCGCTGGGGGTGTGGTGGGCGCCGCGCGCTTCGGCGTCGGCTTCGTCGATCTGGCCAAGAATCTGCCGGCAGCGCTCCAGATAGCGCTCGCCGGTTTCGGTCAGCGCCAGGCGCCGCGTGGTGCGCTGCAGCAGGCGCGCCTGCAGGTGTTGTTCCAGCTCGGTGATCAGTCGCGATACCTGCGCGGTGGACAGATCCAGCGTCTGGGCAGCGGCAGTGAAGCTGCCGCGCTCGACCACCTGAACGAACACGCGCATCGCATGCAGGGTATCCATTGTTGCTCCTGGCGTAATAGGCCAGACGCATTATGCGCGACTGCGAACCTTACAACGCACCCAGAATCAATTGCGCTGCCACCGCGAACATCATCGCCGCCACGCCCAGATCGATCAGGCGCCAGGTCAATGGCTTTGCCAGCCAGGGCGCCAGCCAGGCCGCGCCGAGCGCCAGAGCGCTGAACCAGAGAAAGGAGGCGCTGGCAGCCCCCGCCGCATACGCGCCAGGTTCAGGTTGCTGGGCGCCGAGTGAGCCGATCAGCAGCACGGTATCCAGATAGACGTGCGGGTTGAGCAGGGTGACCGCCAGCGCTGCGAGCATCACCGCACGCAATGAGCGCGGTTCGCTGCCGGCCGCCTGCAGCGATTGCGGGCGCGCGGCGCGCAGCAGCGCCTGGCTGCCATACCAGATCAGGAAGGCGGCGCCGCCCCAGCGGGCGATGGCCAGCAGCGCCGGGCTCTGCGCCAGCAGGGTGGCCAGGCCGAAGACGCCGGCAGCGACCAGCACGGCATCGCAGATGATGCACAGCAGGGCAACCGGGACGTGGTGTTCACGACGCAGGCTTTGCGCCAGAACGAAGGCGTTCTGCGCACCGATGGCCATGATCAGACCGATGGCCACCAGCAGGCCGTTGCTATAGCTCTGCCACATCACACGGGCTCCGGCATGGACGCCGCCGACAGGGCGCGCAGGGTGGAGAGCGCCCGTTCGGCTCGTTCGCTGGGCACGAAGATATGGTCGTGATGAAAGCCGGCGACCACGTTGCAGCTGATGCCGGCCTGCGCCAGGGCGGCGGAAAAGGAAGCAGTAAGACCCACGGCCGCCAGCGACGAATGCACCTCAAGGGTGATCCAGGCGGCGACGTAGTCGTAGCTCAGGCCATGAGCATCGGCGATTTCGCGCGTCAGCACCAGGCTCAGACCTTCAGGCTCGCGCATGCTGGCGAGCGGCTGCAGGGCGCTGCAGTCATGCTCGGCTGGGACACAGCAGAACACGTACTGACCGGGATTGAGCTGCGGCGTCATGCTCTGCAGCAGGCATGCGAGGTTGGTTTCGCCAGACATGGCGGGCTCCTGATGGGGTTGAATGCTGGCGAGTCTGCTGTGTGTGGATGTATAAGAGAAACCAATATTGCTGATCACTCATTAGGAAAATCGATTGTTCGATTACAAACTTCTCGCCGCTCTGGCCGCGGTGGTGGAGCAGGCCGGCTTCGAACGCGCGGCGCAGGTGCTGGGGCTGTCGCAGTCGGCGGTGTCGCAACGCATCAAGTTGCTCGAAGCACGGGTCGGCCAGCCGGTGCTGGTGCGCGCGACGCCGCCAGCGCCTACCGAAATCGGTCGGCGCCTGCTCAACCACGTGCAGCAGGTGCGCCTGCTCGAACGCGACCTGCAAGGCCAGGTGCCGGGGCTAGATGAACAGGCCTTGCCCGAGCGCCTGCGCATCGCCATCAACGCCGACAGCCTGGCGACCTGGTGGGCGGCGGCGACCGCCGAATTCTGTGCCGCTCAGCAGGTGTTGATGGAGCTGGTGGTGGAGGATCAGGAGGTCGGTCTCAAGCGCATGCGCGCGGGCGAGGTGGCTGGTTGCGTGTGTGCCGCCGAGCGCCCGGTGGCGGGTGCGCGCAGTCTGGCGCTGGGGGCGATGCGCTATCGCGCGCTGGCCAGCCCGGCCTTCATCGCCCGGCATTTTGCCGCTGGCGTCAGCGCTGACGCGCTGGTGCGTGCGCCAGCCATCGTTTACGGCCCGGATGATCAGTTGCAGCATCGTTATCTGGCAGGCCTCGGTGTCACCGGTGCTTTTGCCTATCACCTGTGCCCCTCGTCCGAAGGCTTCGTGCGTCTCGCTGAAGGCGGTTTGGGCTGGGGCCTGGTGCCGGAACTGCAGGTGCGCGAGGAGCTGGCCAGCGGCAGGCTGGTGGATCTGCTGCCCGAGCGCTTCATCGATGTGCCGTTGTACTGGCACCATTGGCGCAATGGCGGCGAATTGCTCAGCGAGCTGACCGAACGCCTGCGTCGCGCAGCCGGCGGCGCGCTGGTGCAGGCGCAACCCGGGCCGTAGGGTTCGCGGGTTAGGCTTGCCGGGTCGTCGTTCTGGCCGCCGCCGACAGCGCGCAACCGAGGTGGCGCTGCTAGAGTGCGGCAACTACAAGAATCAATGGTAGGGGATGGCGATGAAGATTCTGGTCACCGGCGCGAGTGGCTTCATCGGGGGGCGCTTCGCTCGTTTCGCGCTCGAACAGGGCCTGGACGTGCGGGTCAACGGCCGTCGTGCCGAGGGCGTGCAGCATCTGATCAAGCGCGGCGCCGAGTTCGTCCAGGGCGATCTGGGGGATGCCGAGCTTGCGCAGGCGCTGTGCCGGGATGTCGAGGCCGTGGTGCACTGCGCGGGCGCGGTGGGCGTGTGGGGCGACTATGCGCATTTTCATCAGGCCAACGTCACGGTCACCGAGAATGTCGTCGATGCCTGCCTCAAACAGAAGGTGCGGCGCCTGGTGCATCTGTCCTCACCGTCGATCTATTTCGATGGCAAGTCCCATGTCGATATTCGCGAGGAGCAGGTGCCCAAGCGCTTCTCCGATCACTACGGCAAGACCAAGTACCTGGCCGAGCAGCAGGTGTTCGCCGCGCAGGAGTTCGGCCTGGAGGTGATCGCCCTGCGTCCGCGCTTCGTCACCGGCGCGGGTGATACCAGCATCTTCCCGCGCTTGATCGGCATGCAGCGCAAGGGGCGCCTGGCGATCATCGGCAATGGTCTGAACAAGGTCGACTTCACCAACGTGCACAATCTCAACGACGCCTTGCTCAGCTCGCTGCAGGTGGGCGGGGCGGCGCTCGGCCAGGTGTACAACATCAGCAACGGCGCGCCGGTGCCGCTGTGGGACGTGGTCAATTACGTGCTGCGCCGCCTGGAGTTGCCGCCGGTGACGCGGCATGTGCCGTTCCCGCTGGCCTACGCCGCGGCGACGCTCAACGAAGGCGTGTGTCGGGTGCTGCCGGGGCGGCCCGAACCGAGTCTGTTTCGCCTTGGTGTGGCGGTGATGGCCAGGGATTTCTCCCTGAACATCGACCGTGCCCGCGAGTACCTTGGCTACGAACCCCGGGCCAGTCTGTGGGATGCACTGGATGAATTCTGCACCTGGTGGCAGGCGCAGATGGGACCTCAGGCGTAGATGCGTTGGCCGCGATAGATGCGTACCGAGCCGGTTGGCGTGCCGACCGGTATCTCGACGGCGGCCAGTGGGGTGGCCGATGCGCGCTGCGGTTGATCGGACAGTTCGGCCAGACGCTGGCCGAGGCGGCGGGTTTCTTCATCGTCGGATTTCAGGCTGCCATCGAGCATGGCGCCGACCGCGTTGGGCTGGCTCAGGCGAATGTCCACGTCCTGCTCTTCGCGTAGACGGCGACGCAGCGCTTTCATGCAGTCCAGTACTTCTTTGTTCAGTTCCATTGCCACTTCCCCCGATTGGTTGAAGGGTCACGGACTTTGGCGTTCCACGCCTTCCGTAACCTGAACAGCCTCTTCCCTGCGGCTGTAACACCCGTTCGTGTTGTATTGCTTTGCAGAACTTTCAGGCCGCCTGCTGGCTTGTGAGCGACGCGCTATCGGCTCGTTCACGACGGGAGAAAAAGCAAAGTGCGTACCAGTTCATGTTTTGCGGAACTGCTGGGCTGCAGGCGAGTCGATGGCCCTGTCGCGCCCTTCGTCGGTGCGCCGCGCACCTGCTTGGCGCGACGCTGATGGTGTAATGGCGAATCGGTATACTGCGCGGCATTTCCGTTCATTCGTTCCAACCATAGGTCCGACCATGCGTAACGACGCCAACGACGAACTCGACAACCTGCCCAGCCTGACTCCGGAGCGCCGTGAGGATTTCGCCGAGCCGCGTGAGGAGCCCGCCGCGCGCAGCAGCCGCGTGACCAGCAGCAAGGCTGCAGTGGCCAAGGGCGCCAGTACCGGGCCGCTGTGGGCGCTGGTTGGCGCGCTGAGTTTCGCCCTGGCCGGCCTGGGCTGGTGGAGCCTGCAGCAGATCGGCCTGATGGAGCAGCGCCTGGTGGCGACCCAGGAAAGCTTCGCGCGCATCAGCGAGGAGGCGGCCGGACGAATTCAGGATATTTCCGGCAAGGTGGTGGCCACCGAGTCCAACGTCACCAGCGGCAGCGAGGCACTCAAGCTGCAGGTCAAGCAGCTGGAAAATCGCCTGGCCGAGCTGGGCAAGCAGCAACAGCAGAGCGCCACGGCGCAAGCAGCGCTGGACAAGCGTATCGAGCAGTTGGGTGCGGAGCTCAAGAGTGGCATCGGCGCCAGCGCCGACTTCGACAAGCGTCTGCAGGCGCTCTCCACCGAGCAGGCAGCGCTGAAATCCGCCCAGGCGGACGTCAAGGCGACCCAGGCCGAACTGGCCAAGCTCGATACCCGCATCAAGGCCCTCGGTGGCGATATCGATGCGCTGAAGAAGCAGGGCAATCCGGCGCAATCGATCCGTAGCCTGGAGCAGGATCTGCTGGTGCTGCGCAGCGAGCTGGACAACCGCCCGGCCGCCAGTGCCGGGCCGAATACCGCCGAGTTCGATGCCTTCCGCGCGCAGATGACGCGCAACATCAATACCCTGCAGAGCCAGGTGGTGAATCTGCAGCAGCAGATCAATCAGCGCTGAGTGCCACCATCTCGATAAACGAACGCCCCGCAATGCGGGGCGTTCGTTTATTGGTCGCGGCTAAAGCCCCTCCCACAGGATATCGCTTGCGGGAGGTGCATTAGCTGCGATCTTACAGACGCGGATAGTCGATATAGCCGACCGGGCCGGAGCCGTAGAAGGTTTCCGGGTGCGGCTCGTTCAGCGCGGCGTCCTGTTCCAGGCGTTGCGGCAGGTCCGGGTTGGCTATGAAGGGGATGCCGAAAGCCACGGCATCAGCCTTGCCTTCGGCCAGCCAGGCGTTGGCCTGATCCTTGGTGAAGCGTTCGTTGGCGATGAATACGCCGCCGAATTCCTTCTTCAGTTGCGGCGTCAGGCTGTCGTCGTCGGCTTTTTCGCGAGCGCAGATGAAGGCGATGCCGCGTTTGCCCAGCTCGCGAGCGACGTAGCCGAAGGTTTCGCCGCGGTTGGCGTCACCCATGTCGTGCGAATCGGCACGCGGTGCCAGGTGTACGCCGACGCGGCCGGCGCCCCATACCGAGATGGCTGCATCGGTCACTTCCAGCAGCAGACGCGCGCGGTTCTCGACGCTGCCACCGTAGCGGTCGGTGCGCTGGTTGGTGCTGCTCTGCAGGAACTGGTCGAGCAGGTAACCGTTGGCACCGTGGATTTCCACACCATCGAAACCGGCGGCCATGGCGTTCTCGGCGCCTTGACGATAAGCCTCGACGATATCGGCGATTTCTTCGGTCTCCAGTGCACGTGGGGTAACGAAGTCCTTGATCGGGCGCACCAGGCTGACGTGGCCGGCCGGCTGGATCGCGCTGGGAGCGACCGGCAGTTCGCCGTTCAGGTAGATGGGGTCGGAGATGCGGCCGACGTGCCACAGCTGCAGGACGATCTTGCCGCCATGGGCGTGTATCGCCTGGGTGATGTTGCTCCAGCCGCGGATCTGCGCATCCGACCAGATGCCGGGGGTGTTCGGGTAGCCCACGCCCATCGGCGTGACAGCAGTGGCTTCGCTGATGATCAGGCCGGCCGAGGCGCGCTGCACGTAGTACTCGGCCATCAGCGCGTTGGGCACGCGGCCTTCGTCGGCGCGGCAGCGGGTCAGCGGCGCCATGATGATGCGGTTGTTCAGGTGCAGATCACCGATCTGGATGGGGTCGAACAGTGTGGGCATGGTGGTTTCTCCGAGGGAAAGGTCAAATCAGAGTTGCTGGCCGAGGCGCTCGACGAAAGCCTGGATCAGCTCGTCGTTGCGCTTGAAGAAGTGCCACTGGCCGACCTTGCGACTGGTCACCAGACCGGCGCGTTGCAGGGTGGTCAGATGGGCGGAAACGGTGGATTGCGACAGCCCGGTGCGCAGGAAAATCTTGCCGGCGCACACGCCGATCTCCAGCGGGTGATCCTGTTCGGCGAAGTTGAGCTCGGGCTCCTTCAGCCAGTCGAGGATGTCGCGGCGTACTGGGTGGGCGAGGGCCTTGATGATGGTGTCGATGTCCATGGCGGTGTCGGTGTGTATCGTCATGGGGCGAACCTTATATCGTCTTTGAGCGATATACAGATTGATTGTGCCAATAGTCTCCATCAACGGCTTCGATTGTCCTGCTCAGGGCGGTAAGCTCGTGTCATGAACTACCTGGCCCATCTTCATCTTGGCGGCGATGCGCCGCCGCAACTGCTCGGCAGCCTGTATGGCGACTTCGTCAAGGGCCCCCTGGCCGGACGCTGGCCGACTGAGATCGAAGCGGCCATCCGCCTGCACCGGCGCATCGACGCCTTTACCGACAGCCACCCGCTACAGGCACGCGCGCGTGCCCGGTTTCCCGCCGCGCGGCGACGCACGGCCGGCATGCTGCTGGACCTGTTCTTCGACCATTGCCTGGCCCGCGATTGGGCCGAGTATGCGGCGCAGCCGCTGGACCATTTCACCCGCGAGGTGTACCGGGTGCTGGCCGCCGAGGCCGAGCTGCCAGGGCGCCTGGCGCTGATGGCGCCGCGCATGGCGGCGCAGGACTGGCTGGGCAGCTACCGCGAGTTCGCGGTGCTAGAGCAGGTGATCGCCGGCATGCAGCGACGGCTGTCGCGGCCGCAGTTGCTCGACGGCAGCCTGGCGGAGTTGGAGCGGCTGTACGAGCCGCTGAGCGAGGATTTTCGCGCCTTCTATCCTGAGCTGATGGCCTTCGCCCAAAGTGAGTTGCGCCGCCACGGGGCCGTGGATTCGCGCCACGGGTAGGAGCCGGCTTGCCGGCGATTTGCGTATCAGTTGATCGCCGGCAAGCCGGCTCCTACAGGGAGTGCGGTGGGGGCCCCGCGACACCTAGGGAGCGCAAGGATGTAGGGTGCGCCGTGCGCACCGCGCTTACCTTTTCGGCTGCAGGCGCCAACGCCGGATCAGCCACTTCTCCAGTTCGGCGATGACGAACACCGCCAGTCCGGCCAGCACCACGCGCGCCCACTGCGCCGCATCCAGCGCGGTGGAATTGAACAGCCGCTGCATCGCTGGCGCGTAGGTGTACAGCGCCTGCAGCAGCAGACAGGCGGCGATGGCCAGCAGCACCGCGCGGCTGCCGAACAGGCCCTTGAAACTGAGCACCGAGGCGAAGATGCGCCGGCTGTTGATCAGGTAGAACACCTCGCACATCACCACGGCGTTCAGTGCCATGGTCCGCGCGCTGTCCAGGCCGGTGCCCTGTTGCAATTCCCAGAGGAACAGACCGATGCCGGCGCCGGCCATCAGCACCGACACCAGCAGCACGCGCCAGACGAACAAGCCCGACAGCAAGGGCTCGTCTGGTGCCCGTGGTGGGCGGTCCATCAGCCCGGACTCGGCCGGTTCGAAGGCCAGTGCCAGGCCCAGGGTCACCGAGGTGACCATGTTGATCCACAGCACTTGCGCCGGGGTCAGTGGCAGGGTCAGCTGGAACAGGATGGCGGCGATCACGATCAGCGCCTGGCCGCCGTTGGTGGGCAGGGCGAAGAGGATGAACTTCTTCAGGTTGTCGTAGATCGCCCGGCCCTCACGCACGGCGCCGGCGATAGTGGCGAAGTTGTCGTCGGCCAGCACCACTTCGGCCGCTTCCTTGGCCGCCTCGGTACCCTTGTCGCCCATGGCCACGCCGACGTCGGCACGTTTCAGAGCCGGGGCGTCGTTGACGCCGTCGCCGGTCATCGCCACCACTTCGCCGCTGGCCTGCATGGCCTGTACCAGACGCAGCTTGTGCTCCGGGCTGGCACGGGCGAACACCTCGACGCCGGGCAGCACCTCGCGCAGACTGCGCTCGTCGAGCAGCTCCAGCTCGGCGCCGGTCATCGCGGGCATGCCAATACCAATGCCCAACTGGGCGCCGATGGCGCGGGCGGTTTCGGCGTGGTCGCCGGTGATCATCTTGACCCGGATACCGGCGCGTTGGCATTCGGCGACGGCGGCGATGGCTTCCTCGCGCGGCGGGTCGATGATGCCGACCAGGGCCAGCAGGGTCATGTCCTGCTCCACATCGGCGAAGCTCAGGCTGCGTTGGGAGGCCGAGGCCGCGCGGCTGGCGATGGCCAGCAGGCGCAGGCCACGGGCGGCCAGGTCGGTGGCCTGGCGCCGCCAGTAGTCGGCGTCCAGCGGCTGCACGCCGCCGTCGGCATCGCGCTGGTCGCTGCACATTTCCAGCAGGCGCTCCGGCGCGCCCTTGAGGAAGATCACACCATGGCCCTGATGGTCATGGTGCAGGCTGGCCATGAAGCGATGCTCGGACTCGAAGGGAATGCTGTCGCTACGCGGCAGTTGCAGGTTCAGCGTCGGGGTCTCCAGCCCGGCCTTCAGAGCCAGGGTGTGCAGCGCGCCCTCGGTGGGGTCGCCCTGCAGGCGCCAGCTACCTGCCGCGTCCTGCTGCAACTGGGCGTCGTTGCACAGGGTGGCGGCGCGGGCGATTTCCAGTAGCGCGGCATCCGGCTCCAGCAGTGCACCGTCGAGATGGAAGGCGCCCGTCGGGGCATAGCCGACGCCGCTGACGTCGAGCACACGGCTGGCAGTGACCAGACGCTGCCCGGTCATTTCGTTGCGCGTCAGGGTGCCGGTCTTGTCCGAGCAGATCACCGTTACCGAACCGAGGGTTTCCACGGCTGGCAGACGCCGCACGATGGCGTTGCGCCCGGCCATGCGCTGCACGCCGAGGGCGAGAATCACCGTCATCAGTGCCGGCAGGCCTTCGGGGATGGCGGCAGCGGTCAGCGCCACCACCATCATGAACATTTCGGTCGGGTCCTGACCGTGCCAGAAGGTGCCGAGGGCGAAGGTAGCCATGGCGAAGATCAGGATGGCCAGCGCCAGCCAGCGGCTGAATTGCTCGATCTGCCGCAGCAGCGGCGTGGTCATCGCCTGCACCTGTTGCAGCATGGCGCCGATGCGGCCCAGCTCGGTGCTCGTGCCAGTGGCCACCACCACGCCGCTGGCCTGACCGCTGGCCACCAGGGTGCCGGAATAGGCCATGCAGCGCCGGTCGCCGAGCGCGGCGTCGGCGTTGCAGTGCGCCACGGATTTTTCCACCGGTACCGATTCGCCGGTCAGCGCCGCTTCTTCCACCAGCAGGTTCTTCACGCTGATCAGGCGCAGGTCGGCTGGCACCTTGTCGCCGGATACCAGCAGCACGATGTCGCCGGGCACCAGGCGCTCGGCATCGATTTCATGGCGTTCACCGCCACGCAGCACCATGGCGTGGGGCGAGAGCATGCTGCGGATGGCGTCCAGCGCGTTCTCCGCCTTGCCTTCCTGGATGAAGCCGATGATCACGTTGATCAGCACGGCGGCAAGGATCACCGAGGTATCGACCCAATGGCCGAGCAGGGCGGTGATCAGGGCGGCGACCAGCATCATGTAGAGCAGCACGTTGTGGAACTGATAGAGCAGGCGCAGCAGCGGTCCACGGCGTTGCGGCGGCGGCAGGCGGTTGGCGCCGTGGCGTTGCAGGCGCAGTTCGGCTTCGTCCTGGCTGAGACCGCTGGCGCTGCTGTGCTGGGCATCGAGCGCTTGTTGTGCAGTCAAACCGTGCCAGGTGTGGTCACTATGTTGTGAGGGGGCATTGCCCATGCGGCGCGTCTCCTTGTTTGGGCCGGGCTGCGCTTGTTGGCCGCCATCCGGCGGGCAGTGAGCAGTCCTGATTACCCTAGTCCGCTTTACCGCGTCGGGCCTGACCTGCATCAAGGAGTACGGAGTCGAGAGGCGCTTGAATGTAACGCGGTGTTAAACCCATGGAGGAAACGAGATGATCAAGATTCTGGTAGCGACCGACCTGTCCGAGCGTTCGGCGCATGCGGTGCAGCGCGCCGTGCAACTGATCCGCCGTCAGGGTGGCGGTGAGTGGAGTCTTCTGCATGTGATCGATGACGATGCGCCGGCCGCGCACGTGCAGCGTCAGGTGCAACAAGCCGAGACGCTCTTGCAGGCGCAGGCTGAACGCCTGGGCGAGCAGGCCGGCAGCATTCCGCGGGTGATCGTGGGCACTGGCGAGGCCGCGGCGGTGATCGTCGAGAGCGCGCAGGGCATGGGCGCCGATCTACTGCTGGTGGGCGCGCATCGCAAGTCGGCGCTGCGCGACTTCTTCGTCGGCACCACGCTCGAACGCGTGGTGCGCAGCAGCCATCTGCCGGTGCTGCGGGTCAATGGCCCGGTGACCCACGAGTATCGTCATGCGCTGCTGGCGATGGACCTGTCGCGTACGTCGCAACAGGCTCTGAACCGGGCGCGTGAGCTGGGCCTGGCGAGCCTGGACAACCTGCATGTGGCCAGTGCGGTCGAGCCGGTGGCGGCGGGCGCGATGATGGAAGCCGGCATCAGCGCCGAGGTGCTGGAGAATCAGCGTGAGCTGCTGCGTCAGCAACTGGTGGAGCGCCTCGATGCAGTCGGCGCGAAGCTGGGTCACGAGCGTTTGCTGGTGCAGATCGGCTCACCGGAAGGGGTGATTGGCGAGGCCTTGCGCCACTCCGGCGCGGACCTGCTGGTCCTGGGCACCCACGCCCGTGAAGGCGTTTCGCGCTTCTTCCTCGGCAGCGTGGCCAGCCAACTGCTGGCGTCGGTCGACAGCGACGCCTTGATCGTGCCGCCGGCTGACTGAGCGGCTATGACCTGTAGCCTGGATGAAATCCAGGGAGCCCTTGCAAAAGCCCCCGGATTGCATCCGGGCTACGCGGTGGATTAGGCAGCTTCGGCTTCGGTCGGCACCATGGCGGGCGTTTCCAGTTGCAAGGCACAGGCGATGATGGCCTGGCTGTGCCGGGCCAGCTCGTTGCGGCTGCGTGATTCGCTGGGAATCGGCGCAAGCAGGCGTATCTCCACTTCACAGGCCGAGCTCGAGAGCAGGCGCAGCAGGTGCGAAAGCATGTCGTCGTCGCCGATAAAGGGGGCCACGGGGCAGGGCTGGCCGTCGCGCAGATAACGGATGGCGACGGGTTGTACGGCCACGCCGCTGTCGATGGCGCTGCTCAGCAGGCGGCCGTGGAACGTGCGCAGCGCGAGGCCGTCGGTGGTAGTGCCTTCGGGAAATATCAGCAGGTGATGACCCTGCTGCAGATGGCGGGTGAGCTGCTGGCCGACCTGGCTGCTGTCGCCCGCACCGCGGCGGATGAACTGCGTGCCGGCCTTGTGTGCCAGCCAGCCGGCGACCGGCCAGTCGCGCACCTCCGCCTTGGACAGGAAGGACAGCGGCTGCAGGGCGCCCAACAGCGGAATGTCGGTCCATGACACATGGTTGCTGACCCACAGCATCGGCTGCGTCGGCAGCTCGCCCTCGACCCGCACGCGAAATGGCAGGGCGCCGCCCAGGCGCGCCAGAAACCAGCGCGTCAGACGTTGGCGCAGCGGCATCAGGTCATGCCGAACCACCCGCTCGAACAGGCTGACGATGCCGGCCAGCAAGGTGCCGAAGGCGATTACCAGGGCCAGATGAAAGAGGCGCAGGGACAGACGCAGTTTGGCCATTGAGGCCTCCGCTCGTGAATGAGTGCCGACATTATCCATGGCTCGAACCGCTTGGCGATGCCTGATCGTCATGTGTTCTGTAGGAGCGAGCTCTGCTCGCGAATGCTGGACACTCTCGTTCGCGAGCAGAGCTCGCTCCTACAGCCGGGTTTCAGACTGCCGCCTTGAAGTGCCGGGCATAGCGTGGGCACAGCTCGTCGCGCTTGAGCAGGATGAACACGTCGGCCACCTGGAAGTCCTTGTCCCAGCACGGCTCGCCGCAGATTTTCGCGCCCAGGCGCATGTAAGCCTTGAGCAGTGGTGGCATCTCGGCGATGACGTTGCCCGGCAGATCCAGTTGCGGCAGGGGATGCTTGGGCTCGGCACGCAGGTGTTCGGTGCACAGGTAACGTTCGCGCAGGCGCTGCATCACGGCATGCGCCTGGATGCCGCCGTCCTGCATGGAGATGCTGGCGCAGCCCATCAGGTAGCGGTAGCCGCCTTCGTTGAGTACTTCGGCCAGTTCGCCCCAGAGCACGGCGATGGTGGCGCCGTTGCGGTAGGCGACATCGACGCAGGTGCGGCCGATTTCCAGTACCGGGCCTTCCAGCTTGGCCAGGCCGTGCAGGGCGAATTCCTCTTCGCTGTAGTAGCGACCGAGACCCGCGGCGGCCTGGTGGTCGAGCAGGCGGGTGGTGGCGACCAGTTCGCCGCTGTTGAGATCACGCACGCCGATATGGCTGCAGTGGATGTCGTAGTCGTCCATGTCCAGACCCAGTTCGGCGCCGTTGAGCTTGGCATCGAATTCCGCGCTGAATACGCGGTAGCGCAAGGCCTGAGCTTCACGCAGGGCGGCGGGGCCTTGCAGACGTTCGGCCTGCAGACGGCGAGCGGTTTGAGTCATGCCAGATCCTCCGTGTGCCGGCTGAATGCTTGCAGCCGGTCGATCTTGTTGGGCAAGCTCAGGCTAGGTAGCTGCGGTGTCACCACCGTGACGCTTTTTTTATGCTTATGTGACAGCGGCGCAGATGCTGCTGCGAGGAGCCTGTGCAATGCCCTGGTCGAGTCTGTTTCAGCCCAGTGAGCGCCTGACTGCCGAGGTGGGCCTGGAAGACTGGTACGCCCGTTTGCTGGAGCGTCTGGGCGGCACGCCGCAACCCTTCGAACTGGCGCTGATGGGCGGCCTGCTGGCGGCCACGCCGGGGTTGGCGTTTCTCGCCGGCTATCAGGCGGCGTTGCGCATGCTGTGGCCGGCGGCGCCCTGGACGGCAGGCGCCCTGTGCGTGACGGAGAACCGCAGCACCCGCCCGGCGGACATGAACACGCGTATCGACGGCCTGCAGATCACGGGGCGCAAGGATTTCGTCACCGCTGCCGAATGTGCCGACTGGCTGCTGGTGGCGGCGCGCGAGGAGGACGAGGGGCAGGCGCCGCGTCTGGCTCTGGGCGTGGTACGCCAGGGCGCGCCAGGTGTACGTATCGAGCCGCTGCCGGCCCTGCCGTTGATGCCGGATATCGGCCATGCGCGACTGCACCTGGAACAGGCCCACGGCGAGCGCCTGGCCGGCGACGGCTGGGACGACTACGTCAAGCCCTTCCGCACCCTGGAAGACGTGCACGTACTTACCGCTGTTGTCGCCTGGCAGTTTGGCGTGGGGCGCGATTGTGCCTGGCCTGAAACGCTGCTATTGCGCCTGCAGGCGCTGCTGGCCGGTTGTGCCGAGGTCGCGCGGCAGGCGCCCGATGCGCCCACCACCCATCTGCTGCTGGCCGGGTTGTTCGCCGAGCAGCAGGCGTTGGCGGGCGAGCTGGAGGTGGCCTTTGCCGGCGGTCCTGTGCGCTGGGCCGAGCTGTGGCAGCGCGACAAGGGCTTGCTGCGCATCGCCGAGGCGGCGCGCAGCAAGCGTCTGGAGAAAGCGCGGCGGATTGTCGCCGGCCGTTGATCCATATCAGTACCTATCGCTGTTCGTGCACGTAAGGTTGCCTCGCGAATCATCCAAGAGGTTTCCATGCGCCGCGAGCCCATCGTGCTGTTCGATAACGGCAGCCACCAATGCCTGATGTTCGATGACCTGGTCAGCGGCGAGGGCGTGCAATCCAACCAGTTTCTGATCACCGACAACGAGCAGTACCTGCTGCTCGATCCGGGTGGTGATCTGACCTACACGCCGCTGTCGCTGGAACTGTCCAAGCACATTCCGGTGCAGGACCTGACCTACATCTTCGCCTCGCACCAGGACCCGGACATCATCGCCTCGCTGGACAAGTGGCTGTTGCACACCCGCGCGCGGGTGATCTGCTCCAAGCTGTGGGCGCGTTTTCTGCCGCACCTGACCGCCAACTACCTGGTGTTGAGCCGTGGCATCAACACCTTCGATCGCATCATCGCGTTGCCGGATCGTGGCCAGAGCATCCCGCTGGGCAAGTGCTCGCTCAAGGCCGTACCGGCGCACTTCCTGCACTCGGTGGGCAACTTCCAGGTCTATGACCCGGTGAGCAAGATCCTTTTCTCCGGTGACATGGGTGCCTCGATGGTCGACGACGCTTCGCCGGTGCGCGACTTCGTCAACCACGTACCGAATATGGAAGGTTTCCATCGCCGTTATATGGCCGGTAACAAGGCCTGTCGCCTGTGGGCGGCGATGGTGCGGCAGATGGATGTGGAAATGATCGTGCCGCAGCACGGCCGGCCTTTTGTCGGCCCGGAAATGATCAGCGCCTTCCTCTACTGGATCGAGAACCTCGAATGCGGTCTCGATCTGATGGGCCCGGAGGATTACCAACTGCCCAAATGAGGGGCGCAGATGGCGGTTCCGTCGCTTCAAGCCGTCATCATGGCCATGCTAGGGTGCGCCTCGGTCATTAACCGAGGCCCATCATGTTCATCCCTTCTCTTCGTCGACTGAGCCTGGCGCTCGGTTTCAGTCTGGCTGCCAGCACCGCCTTGGCAGAAAACTGGCCGCAACCCGACTGGCAGAGCCAAACCCGCGTCGAGAGCGCCGCGCTGGCTGAGCTCGAACAGTATGCCTTTCCGGAACGCGATGACGTCGAGCGCACGGGCGTGCGTACCGATGCGCTGTTGGTGATACGCGACGGGCAGATCGTTTACGAGCGCTACGCCGAACCGACCACGGCGCGGACCGCGCACCTGACCTGGTCAATGGCCAAGAGCCTGCTCGCCACCACCCTCGGCGTCGCTTACGGCGAGGGGCGCTTCAAGCTCGATGCAGCGGCCGCGCAGTACTACCCGGCGATGGCCGAGCACCCGCAGATCAAGATCGGTCACTTGCTCAACTGGGCCTCGGGCCTGGCCTGGGAAGAGGACTACGAGTACGCGCCACTGAAATCCTCGGTGGTGGCCATGCTCTACACCCGCGGCCGTGCCGACATGGCGGCCTTCACCGCTGCGCATGCGGCGGGCGCTGCGCCGGGCACGCGCTTTCGTTATTCCAGTGGCGACAGCAACGTGCTGGCTGCCGCGTTGCGCGGCATGGTCGGCGAGCAGTCTTACGCTGATTATCCCTGGACAGCACTGTTCGAGCCGCTGGGCATCACCAGCGCGACCTGGGAGCGCGATGCCAGCGGTACCTTCGTCGCGTCGTCCTATGCCTACCTGAGCGCGCGCGACCTGGCCCGTGTCGGCCTGCTGATGCAGCGCGGCGGTCGCTGGGGCGAGCGCCAGTTGCTGCCGGCTGCCTGGGTCGATTTCGTCTCCACGCCTTTCGCTGGCTACCAGCCGCAGTTGGCCAAGCCGGGTGATGCCGTGCCAGGCGGGCATTGGTGGCTCAACGCCGAACTACCAGGCAGCACGCGGCCCTGGCCGGATGCACCAGCCGATACCATCGCCGCGCTCGGGCATTGGGGGCAGGGGCTGTACGTGATGCCTCAAGAAAACCTGCTGGTGGTGCGTTACGCCGATGACCGTGACGGCAGCTTCCAGCACAACGACCTGCTCAAACGCGTGCGTGCGGCCTTCGCCGCAGAGGTGCAGCCATGATCCGTCGTCATCCGATTCTCAGCGTGCTGGCGCTGCTGCTGATTATGCTGCTGGCCTGGGCCTGGCCGAACCGCGCGCATCTGGCGGCGTTCCCCGACATCATCGGCGCCTACACGGCCAAGGAGTACTGCTCCTGCCGCTACGTCAGCGGCAACCCGGCGGCCTACTGTGAAGGCTACGTGAAACAGTACGTGCCAATCAGCAGCCTGCTCGATGACGACAGCGCCAAGCGCGTCACCGCCAGTGGGCTGGGCCGTACTCACAGCGCGGCCTGGTTGGGCGAGCGGCAGGGCTGTCAGTTGTTGCCGAGCAAGTAGGGCGGGTGAAACCCGCCACCTTGGAAGCGGCGGGTTGCACCCGCTCTACGGTGCTGTGCGCGCCGGGCTTTGCAAGGCTCGCGCTGGCGACTATCGTTGCCGCCTGGTCATGCCGTTTTCGAGTTCTCATGCGCCGTTCGCTTCTCGCCCTGTTGCTTGCCGCTGCCTTGCCCGTTCACGCCGACTGGTACCTGGACAACGAGTCCTCGCGGCTGTCGTTCATCTCCACCCATTCCGGCAGTCAGTCGGAGGTGCATCGCTTTCTCACCCTGCACGGGCAGATCGCGGCCGATGGTCGCGCGCGCCTGCGCGTGGATCTTGACTCGCTGAGCACCGGTATCCCGCTGCGTGATGAGCGCCTGCGCGCCATGCTGTTCGACACTTCACGTCTGCCCGAGGCGCGCATCAGCGCGCAGGTCAACCTGCCGCAACTCACCGACCTGGCACCCGGGGCGCAGCTGGAATTGCGCTTGCCCCTGCAACTGACCCTCAACGAGCGCACGCGCGAGCTGCACAGTGAACTGCTGGTGACGCGGCTGGATGATCGCCGTTTCCAGGTGGTAACCCTGGCGCCGCTGGTGCTGCACGCCGAAGATTTCGCCCTGGCCAGCGGCATTGAGGCGCTGCGTAAAATCGCCGAACTGCCGGCCATCAGCCTGTCGGTGCCGGTGGGCGCCGTGCTGATCTTCACGGCGCGTTGAGCGTGCATGCGCGCGGCAGCATCTTCCCTTGGCGAGGCGGCAATCGCTTCGAATTGCTGCTGGACGGGCCGGTATTCTTCCCGCGTATGCTGGCAGCCATCGAGGGCGCCCAGCAGCAGGTGGAAATCGAGCTTTACCTGATCGAGGACGGCAGCTGCAGCGAGCGTCTGGTCGAGGTGCTGTGCCGAGCGGCTGAGCGTGGGGTGAGGGTACGTGGTCTGTTCGATGCCTACGGTGCGGCAGGCCTGGGCATCGCATTACGTGAGCGCATGCAGACCGCCGGTGTGCAACTGCGCTGGTACAACCCGGTGCGCTGGCGGCGGGGTATCCGCAATTTTCATCGCGATCACCGCAAGCTGCTACTGGTGGACCAGCGCCTGGCCTATGTTGGCGGCACCGGCTCCACCGATGAGTTCTGGCTACCAGATGAGCCTCGGAGTCCCTGGCACGAAGCCATGGTGGAAATCGAAGGGCCGCTGGTGGGCGACTGGCAGCAGCTGTTCGAGCAACTCTGGCTGGCGCGCTTTTCCTGGCGCCCGAGCCATCAGCCGGTAGCGCTGCGTCTGCCGGACTGCCCGCCAGCCGGGGTTGGTCTGGGACGAGTGGCCTATGCCGATGCGGCGCAGCATCGCGACATTCTGCTGTCGCTGTTGCGCGCGCTGAAGGGCGCCAAGCAGCGTGTCTGGCTGGCCACGCCTTATTTCCTGCCGACCTGGAAAATCCGCCGTGCCCTGCGCCGCGCCGCAGCGCGCGGTGTCGAGGTGCGCCTGCTGCTGGCCGGGCGCAACACCGATCACCCGCCGGTGCGTTTTGCCGGGCAGCGCTACTACCCCAAGTTGCTCAGGGCCGGGGTGCGCATCTTCGAATACCAGCCGCGTTTCCTGCACCTGAAGATGGTGCTGGTGGACGATTGGGTCAGCGTCGGCTCGTGCAACTTCGACCACTGGAACCTGCGCTTCAACCTCGACGCCAATGTCGAGGCGCTGGACCCGGATTTCACCCGGGCAGTGACGGCCAGCTTCATCGAGGACTTCGGCGTCAGCCGCGAGATCACCCTCGATGATTGGCACCAGCGCCCCTGGTGGCGCCGCGCGCAACAGCGCCTGTGGGGCTGGCTGGATCGGCTGGCGGTGAATCTGCTTGATCGCTGGCGGTAACCCATGTCGATATCCTGAAGGCTCTATCTCAGGCGTTTCGTTCACATCCAGAAAAGTTTTGCCGCCTTGGTAGTGGAGAGTGGTTGCTATAGTCGACAGCCTTTTTACGCCTGAGCTTGGTCGTGGCAGGCATGCAGTAGCGACTCAGTCAGAGGAATGCGCCGGTGACGAAAACCCTGCTTATCGCGACACTTTCCGCCAGCCTCCTTCCCCTCTCTGTGCTCCAGGCCTCGCCGCAGGCTGGTTATGGCCCGCAGTTGGAAGGCTTCGAGTATCCCCACCCGATCCAGCGCTTTGAGTTCAGTTCGCAGCAGCAGGATCTGTCGATGGGCTACATGGACGTGAAGCCAACCGGCCAGACCAATGGCCGCACAGCTGTGCTGCTGCATGGTAAGAATTTCTGCGGCGCGACCTGGGAGGCGACCATCAAGGCGCTGAGCGATGCCGGCTACCGCGTGATCGCACCGGATCAGATCGGTTTTTGCAGCTCAAGCAAGCCGCGTGGCTATCAGTTCAGCTTCGGCCAACTGGCCAGCAATACTGACGCACTGCTCGAGTCGTTGGGGGTGGAGAAGGCCACAATGATCGGTCATTCCATGGGCGGCATGCTGGCCGCGCGCTACGCCCTGAACCATGCCCTGCGCGTCGAGAAGCTGGTGCTGGTCAACCCTATCGGTCTGGAGGACTGGCAGGCGGAGGGCGTTCCCTACGTGACGGTCGACCAGCTCTATCAGGGCGAGTTGAAGACCTCCTACGACGGCATCAAGAACTACCAGCTGAAGTTCTACTACAACGGTGTGTGGAAGCCCGAGTACGACCGCTGGGTCGACATGCTCAACGGCATGTATAGCGGCCCTGGCAAAGAGATCGTCGCCTGGAACCAGGCGCAGACGGCGGAGATGCTGTTCACCCAGCCAGTGGTGCACGAGTTCGCCAATATCAAGGTACCGACCCTGTTGCTGATCGGTGGCAAAGATCGCACCGCCCCAGGCGCCAACCGCGCGCCGGAAGAAATTGCGCAGCGCCTTGGCAACTACCCGGAGCTGGGCCGCAAGACCGCCGAGGCGATTCCCGAGGCAAAACTCGTGGAGTGGCCGGAGCTGGGCCATTCGCCGCAGGTCGAGGCGCCGGTGCTGTTCCACGAGGTCCTGTTGCGCGAACTGGCGGCCAGCAGCAACTGATCGACCAGGCAGAGCCCGATTCCGGACTCTGCCGATGGTGATCGGGTTAGGCGCTCCCGGCGGCTTTCGTTACAGCCCAGCCTGGTGGCGGAGCTGTCCTGGCTTCGCGGCCCCTGTTCGCGGCGGGGCGCTGCTCCTACAGCTCAGAGCCGTGGCGCACTGGGCAGCATGGCCTGCCAACAAATAGTTCCCCACCTTCCTGATACCTCGTCATTCAGCAGGCTGAGTGTCGCGGCCTGCACCCCGCGCCAGGGCGCCATTCATCCTTTCGGGCGACAGATGAAATCCCTCCTTGGTGCGCTTATCCGAGGTGTGGTCGCTGCGTAGGGTTCCCTGCAGTTGCACCCCACTTCAGGAGACCCGCATGACAAGAACAACAGGGCCCGGACTATTCCAGCCGCACACCTTGGCTTTGGCCGTCGCCGTCGGTTTTGTCGCACCGGCACAGGCCGTCAACTTCAACATCGGTGAGATCGAAGGGCAGTTCGACAGCTCGCTGTCGGTCGGCGCCAGCTGGTCGATGCGCAGTCCGGATCGCGATCTGATCGGCCCCAACAACGGCGGCCAGGGCCAGGCGCAGACTGGTGACGATGGGCGCTTGAATTTCAGGAAGGGCGAGACCTTCTCGAAGATCTTCAAGGGCATCCACGACCTCGAGCTGAAGTACCGCGATACCGGCGTGTTCGTGCGCGGCAAGTACTGGTACGACTTCGAACTCAAGGACGAAAGCCGCCTGTTCAAGGATATCGACGACAGCAATCGCAAGGAGGGCGCCAAGTCATCGGGGGCGGAAATTCTCGATGCCTTCCTCTACCACAACTACGCCATTGGCGATCTGCCTGGCACGGTGCGGGTCGGCAAGCAGGTGGTGAGCTGGGGTGAGAGCACTTTCATCGGCAACAGCATCAACGCCATCAACCCGATCGACGTGGCCGCCTTCCGCCGCCCCGGCGCGGAGATCAAGGAAGGCCTGATCCCGGTGAACATGCTCTACCTGTCGCAGAGTCTCAGCGACCGCCTGAGCATGGAGGCCTTCTACCAGCTGGAGTGGGACCAGACCATCCTCGACAACTGCGGCACCTTCTTCTCCACCGCCGATGTGGCCGCCGATGGCTGCGACAACGGCTACCACATCGGCTCGCCGGCCATCGCGCCGTTGCAGCCGATTGCCGCCGCGTTCGGTCAGGGCTTCCGCGTCGACAGCGAAGGGGTGATCCTGCCGCGTGCCGGTGATCGCGATGCGCGTGATAGCGGCCAGTGGGGCCTGGCCCTGCGCTGGCTCGGTGACGAGACCGAGTACGGCGCCTACTTCATGAACTACCACAGCCGCACGCCCATCGTCAGCACGCAGAACGCCGGGCAGGCGACCTTGAATGCGCTGCCGGGGATCATCGGCACCGCCAATGGCATCGTACCCGGCAGCGGCGCCGGCCTGGCGCAGAGCGTAATGCTCGGCAACGGTCGTTACTACCTGGAGTATCCGGAGGACATCCGTCTGTACGGTCTGAGCTTCTCCACCACCTTGCCTACTGGCACGGCCTGGGCGGGTGAGGTCAGCTACCGGCCCAACCTGCCGCTGCAGATCAACACCACCGACATGACCCTGAGCCTGCTCAACCCCATCACCAATGGAGCAGCTGCTCCAGTGGTGGCCGGACCGGGTCAGGACAACGTCGGCTACCGGCGCAAGGAAGTCACCCAGGTGCAGACCACCTTCACCCACTTCTTCGATCAGGTGATGGGCGCCGGGCGCTTCACCCTGGTGGGCGAAATCGGCATGGCCCATGTCGGTGGACTGGAGAGCCGTGAAGACCTGCGCTACGGCCGCGATTCGCTGTTCGGTGCCTACGGATTCCGTGGCGACACTCACGGCTTCGTCACCAGCACCTCCTGGGGCTACCGGGTGCGCGGCATCTGGGAGTACAGCAACGTGTTCGCCGGGGTGAACCTGCGGCCGAACGTCTCCTGGTCGCATGACGTCGACGGCTATGGCCCCAACGGCCTGTTCAACGAGGGTGCCAAGGCGGTGAGTTTCGGGGTCGATGCCGACTACCGCAACACCTATACAGCCAGCCTCTCGTACACCGACTTCTTCGGTGGTGAGTACAACACCGCGGTCGACCGCGACTTCCTGGCGCTCAGCTTCGGCGTGAGCTTCTAGGCCAACAGGATCAGTTGAGGAATGCAGATGAATACAACCCTGAAGATGCTCGGCGCGCTGTCCCTGAGCCTGCTGGCCAGCGGCGTGCTGGCCGCGGTCAGCGAGCAGGAAGCAGCCAAGCTCGGTACCAGTTTGACCCCGCTGGGCGGCGAGATGGCCGGCAACGCAGCTGGCACCATCCCCGCCTGGACGGGCGGCCTGGCGACCAATGCCGGGCAGGTCGATGCACGCGGTTTTCTCAGTGACCCGTTCGCCGGCGAGCAGCCGCTGTTCACCATCACCGCGCAGAACCTGGAGCAGTACCGCGACCAGTTGTCGGCCGGGCAACTGGCGATGTTCGCGCGCTACCCGGAAAGCTATCGCATGCCGGTGTACCCGACGCACCGCAGCACGGTGGTGCCGGATGCTATCAATGCCGCAGCCAAAACCAGCGCGCTGAACACCGGCCTGCGTGATGGCGGCAACGGTCTGACCGGCTTCACCGACAGCCGCTACTATGCCTTCCCGATTCCACAGAACGGCCTGGAGGTGGTGTGGAACCACATCACCCGTTACCGCGGTGGCAACCTCAAGCGCAGCATCGTGCAGGCCTCGCCGCAGACCAACGGTGCCTACACCCTGGTGAACTTCGAGGACGAAGTGGCCTTCCCGGACAACATCCCCGATATCGATCCGGGCAAGGCGGAAAACGCGCTGCTGTTCTTCAAGCAGCGAGTCACCGCGCCGGCGCGTCTGGCCGGCAACGTGCTGCTGGTGCACGACTCGCTCGACCAGGTGGCCGAGCCGCGCATGGCCTGGCTGTACAACGCCGGTCAGCGTCGCGTACGGCGTGCGCCGCAGGTGGCCTATGACGGCCCAGGCACCGCGTCGGACGGTCTACGTACCTCGGACAACTTCGACATGTTCAACGGCGCCCCGGATCGCTACGACTGGAAGCTGGTGGGCAAGCGCGAGCTGTTCATCCCCTACAACAACTACCGCCTGGCGCTGCCGAGCGTGAAGTACGCCGACATCCTCAAGGCCGGGCACATCAACCAGGACCTGACCCGCTATGAGCTGCACCGTGTGTGGGAAGTGGAGGCGACGCTGAAGTCCGGTGAGCGCAACATCTACGCCAAGCGCCGCTTCTATGTCGACGAGGATTCCTGGCAGATCGCCCTGTCCGAGCACTATGACGGTCGCGGCCAGCTCTGGCGTGTCGGCGAGGCCATGCTGCTGCAACACTACGCGCAGAAGATCCCGGTCTACGCCCTGGAAGCGCTGTACGACGTCATCGCCGGTCGCTACGTCGCCGTCGGCATGGCCAACGAGGAGAAGATGTCGATCCAGTACGGTACTCAGGCCTCGGCCAAGGACTTCACCCCTGCAGCGCTGCGTAACGCCGGCGTGCGCTGACCACTAAGCAACTCGAAGCAAGCCGGTGTCGCCTTGTGCGCCGCCGGCTTTTTTCTGTGCGCCTCTCTCACGTGAATCTCGCGCCATAAGCGCCAAGGGGTGGTCGCACGCGGTGAGCGGGGTACCATCGTCTGGTGGTTCAACAATGACAAGCAGAGAGAACCGCTGCCATGCCTACCCTTGCCATCGCCCGTCCGAGTGCGTTGCAGGTGCAACCTGCCGATCTACCGCGATTGCCGCCGTGTGTGGTTTCCCGCCCAGCCCTGCTGCAGCGCCTGCTCGCCAGCGAGTCGCGACTGCGCTTGCTGTGCGCGCCTGCCGGTACCGGCAAGAGCGTGCTGCTCGGCCAGTGCGCACGCCACACACCAGCCGCCGTCGAGCGTGTATGGCTCGATCTCGGTGGCCGCAGCCTGACACCGACGCAGCTGTGCAAGCGACTGGCCGCAGCCATGCAGTTGCCGTTCGACGATGGCGGTGAAGCGGGGCTGATCGATCGGCTGCATGAGCGCGCGGGGCGTTTGTGGATCTTTATCGACGACTACCCGCGACAGGCTGACGATGAGCTCGATGCCTGCCTCGACCGGTTGTTCGCCGCGGCGCCGCAGCAGGTCACCTGGTGGGTCGCCAGTCGCCGCACACCGGCCTGGAACCTGCCGCGCCTGCTGCTGCAGGGCGATCTGCTGGAGCTCAAGGGTGACGAGCTGGCGCTGGATGATGCGGCATTGAATGAGCTGTTGGCGGCGCTGCAGGTGACGCTGGCGCAAGACGTGCGGCAGGCTCTGCTGGAGAGCAGCGAAGGCTGGCTGGCGGCGATTCGCCTGCTGCTGCTCGATGTCGACGAGGATGCGCTGCGTCAGCGTTTGCAGGCTGGTTGCCCGCTGCTACGCGATTACGTACAGCGCGAGGTGCTGGCCGACCTGGACGAAGAGCTGCGCAGCGATCTGCATGCACTGGCCTTGTTGCCGCGTTTTTCCCGGTCGCTCTGCGAGCATCTGCTGGAGGGCCGTGGCAGTGAGCTGCTCGGCGAACTGCAACGACGACAGCTGTTCGTGCGCAGCCTCGACAGCAGCGGCACCTGGTTCCGCCTGTGGCGACCGCTGGCCGAGGTATTACGTCTTCTGCCGGGGGCGCCGGCGCCGGCGCCGATCCATGTGCGCGCCTGCCAGTGGTTCGCTCAGCACGGCGATATTCGCGAGGCCGTCGAACACGCCCTGCTGGCAGGGCAGGTCGAGGTCGCGGTCAACTACCTGCAGCGGTTCAGCCAGGAGCAATTGCTGCAGGGGCACTCTGTCGCGCAGTTCCTGCAATGGCGCGAAGAGCTGCCGGCCTGGCTGTTCGCCAGCTCGCCGCGACTGATCGTGCTGCAGGCCTGGGCCCTGATCATCTGTGCCCGTTTCGATGAAGCTGCCGATTGCATCCAGGGCTTGACGCATTTCATGCCGCAACCGAATGAGCGCCGCCAGCGCAAACTGATCGCCCATTGGCAGGCATTGACGGGCGTATTGGCGCGTCAGTGCGGGCGCCGCGATGCCCGGATGCACTGCGAACAGGCCCTGCAGATGCTGGACGAGGGCAGCTGGTCGCAGCGCGTGCTCTGTTACCAGGCGCTGGCCCAGCAGCATATGGCCGAACATGCGCTGGACCAGGCCAAGCAGGCGCTGGATCAGGGCCTGCGCCTGGCACGGCTCAATGGCAGTCTGATTTTCGAGGCTTTGCTCAATACCGATCACTGCCTGCTGCTGCAGATGCGTGGCGAGGCCGGGCGCGCCGCGGAGCTCGCCGAACAGTCCCTGGCGCTGCTGCGCGAACGCTTCAACCATAGCCCGGTGGTCGCTCGCCTGCTGTTGGTACGGGCCAGCCTACTGGCCCGCCAGGGCCTCGACGAGGAGGCGCAGCAGGCATATCGCCTGGGGCTGCAGGAGGCCGAGCACTGCGAGGATGCCTACATCATTTCCGGCTACCTCGGCATGCTCGAGCTGGCGGAAAGCCGTGGCGATCTCGACGAGGCCCATCAGTGGCTGCAGCGGGCCGAGCGGGTGATGCAGTGGTCGCATGTGCCGGAAGTGCGTTACCGCTGTGTGCTGCAGTTGCAGGCCGGGCGACTGCTGCTGCGTCAGGGGCAGAGCGGGCGTGCGCGAGAGCTGTTCGCCCAGACCTTGCAGCAGTTGCAGCAACGCCAGCAACTGGCCCCTTCCGAGTTCTACGATCTGTTGCCGCGCTTGCGTCGTTACCTGGCGCTGAGCGATCTGCTGCTTGGCCACCACGCTGCCGCTGAGCATGCTCTGCGCCTGCTGCTGGAGGAATGCCAGCTCGCCGGGCATCGCAGCCTGGCCTGCGAATGTCGGGTCAGCCTGGCCGAGGCGCTGCTCATGCAGGACGAGGTGGAGCAGGCAGATAACCTGTTGCAGCAGGCGCTTGGTGAGGCGCGACAGCTACGCCTGCTGCGGCCACTGCAGGAGCTGCAGCAGCGTCAGGCGCAGTGGCTTGAGCGCCTGTTGCCGAGTGAGGCTGGGCAGAACCTGCATCAGCGCCTGTTCGATCCGGCGCCGCGCTTGGATGAGCCGGCCAGTGCCGGTACTGCGCTACTCAGCTCGCGGGAGTTGGCAGTGCTGCAGTTGATCGCGCAGGGCTGTTCCAATCAGGAAATCGCCGATCGTCTGTTCATCTCGCTGCACACGGTCAAGACCCATGCGCGGCGGATCAACGTCAAGCTCGGCGTGCAAAGACGCACCCAGGCGGTGGCCATGGCCAAGGCGCAGGGGCTGATGGGGGATTGAGCGGGCGATGTACGCCTGGGGCAATGCCCGCTCTTTCAGGGGCGAGTTCTGTGGTCGCCGCTGGTGGGCTGAAGCCCACCCTACAAGAGGCGGATCTCCGCCCGGCCCACCCTACAAACTGAAGCCAACCCAGGGGGCCGCGAAGGTCAACCGTAGGGTGGGCTTTAGCCCACCTAAGTTGGTCAGCGTGGGCCGAAGCGGATCTCCGCCCAGCCCACCCTGCAAGGCCTCGCAGCCTGGTCAGCCGAGGAAGTAGAACGCGCCGCTGATGACGATGCCCGAGTACAGCAGCATGATCAGGCAGTAGCCCATGATGTCGCGCGCGCCGAGGCCGACGATACCCAGCAGCGGCAGTGCCCAGAACGGCTGGATCATGTTGGTCCAGGCGTCGCCCCAGGCAATCGCCATGGCGGTAACGGTGGTCGACACACCCAGCGCTTCGGCAGCCGGCAGCATGATCGGCCCTTGCACGGCCCACTGGCCACCACCGGACGGCACGAACACGTTGACCACGCCAGCGCTGAGGAAGGCCAGCAGCGGGAAGGTGTCGGCCGAGGACCAGGAGATGAACGCTTCGGTGATCTGCCGGCCGAGGGAAATACCGTCGGCGTTGGCGCCCATCATCATGCCCATGATCCCGGCATAGAAGGGGAACAGCAGGACGATGCCGCCGATGCCGCGCACGCTCTCGTCCACCGCGCGCATGTAGCGCTCCGGGGTGCTGTGCATCAGCAGGCCGCTGAACAGGAAGATGGCGATGACCACGTCCAGGCCAAGCACGAAGCCCTTGGTGGCGAAGTGGTTGAACAGGTAGATACCGGCCATGGCCACCAGTGCCAGACCGAGGATGCGGCTGTCGTCCAGGCGCTGCGCCGGGGTTTCACGAGCCGGCAGTTCCGCACGCGATTCCACCAGTTTGGCCGGGTCGGCGACCTTGGCGCCCTGACGCGGGTGCATGGCGCGGTTGAGCAGCGGCAGGCCGATGAACAGCAGGACCACGATGGTCAGGTTCAACGGGCTGAACAGGGTTTCGGTGATGCTCACCGGGTCGGTCAGCACGCCTGCGGTGATGCGCGCCAGATCCGGGCCGCCGGTGGCCATGGACAGCGGAATCGAGCCGGCCAGGCCGCCGTGCCAGACCAGGAAGCCCGAGTAGGCAGAGGCCACCAGCAGCGGGTAATCGACGCCATCGACCTTGCGTGCCAGGGCGCGGGCGAACACCGCGCCGATCACCAGGCCGAAGCCCCAGTTGACCCAGCAACCGACCAGCGCCACCAGGGTGACCATGATGATTGCCTGACCGGGTGTGCGTGCCAGGCCGGCCAGGCGGTCGAGTTGGCGATTGATGATCGGTGCGCTGGCCAGGGCGTGGCCGGTGACGAAGATCAGCGACATCTGCATGGCGAAGCCCAGCAGCGTCCAGAAACCGCTGCTCCAGTGCTGCACCATGGCCGGTAGCGATTGGCCGGTGGAGAAAATACCAGCCAGTAGGACTCCCAGGGTCAGGAGCGCAGAGAACACGAACGGTGAGGGCAGGTACTTCTGTACCAGGCTCACGCTCATGCGGGTGAGGGTGTTGAACATGGATGACGCCTCTTTCTTATGGTTGTGTAAGGGCTTTACCAGGCATTCAGGGTTGGCTATGCCTGCGGGTTGCAGTGGATATGACAACGCTCGGCCGAGGCCGAGCGGGTGGTTGTGTTGAACCGTAGGGCGGGTGCAACCCGCCATCCCTGTAGTGGCGGGTTGCACCCGCCCTACGTTTTCTAGCTGCTCACGCGCGCTCGATGGCCAGTGCCACACCCTGGCCGCCACCGATGCACAGCGTGGCCAGACCCTTCTTGGCGTCGCGGCGGATCATCTCGTGCAGCAGGGTCACCAGCACGCGGCAGCCCGAGGCGCCGATGGGGTGGCCGAGGGCGATGGCACCGCCGTTGACGTTGACCTTGTCGGCATCCCAGCCCAGCTCCTGGCCGACCGACAGCGCCTGGGCCGCGAAGGCTTCGTTGGCTTCGATCAGGTCCAGGTCGGCCAGGCTCCAGCCGGCCTTGTCCAGGCAGCGACGGGTGGCGGACACCGGGGCGATACCCATGATCGCCGGGTCGACACCGGCGTTGGCATAGCCTTTGATCTTCGCCAGCACGGGCAGACCCAGCGCCTGTGCCTTGGCCGCGCTCATCAGCAGCACGGCAGCGGCGCCGTCGTTGAGGCTGGAGGCGTTGCCGGCTGTAACGCTGCCGTCTTTCTTGAATGCGGGTTTGAGCTTGGCCAGGGATTCGGCGGTGGTGCCGGCACGCGGCTGCTCGTCACGGGCGAAGGCGACAGGGTCGCCCTTGCGCTGCGCGATCAGCACTGGAGTGATCTCGGCGTCGAAGCGACCGGCCTCGATGGCAGCCACAGCCTTCTGCTGCGACTCGGCGGCGAAGGCGTCCTGGGCTTCACGGCTGATGCCGTATTTCTCCACCAGATTCTCGGCGGTGATGCCCATGTGGTAGTCGTTGAAGGCGTCCCACAGGCCGTCGACGATCATGCTGTCGAGCATCTGCGCGTGGCCCATGCGCAGGCCGGTGCGGGCCTTGGGCAGCACGTAGGGCGCCAGGCTCATGTTCTCCATGCCGCCGGCGATGATCACCTCGGCATCGCCGCAGCGAATGGCCTGGGCAGCCAGGTGCAGGGCTTTCAAGCCCGAGCCGCAGACCTTGTTCAGGGTCATGGCCGGTACGGCATGGGGCAGGCCGGCACGAATGGCGGCCTGGCGCGCGGGGTTCTGGCCACTGCCTGCGGTAAGCACCTGGCCAAGGATCACTTCATCGACCTGGGCCGCGTCGAGGCCGGTCTGCTCCAGCAGGCGCTTGATGACGATGGCGCCGAGTTCGGGCGCAGGAATCTCGGCCAGGCTGCCCTGGAAGCTGCCGATGGCGGTGCGGGTGGCGGCAACGATGACGACGTCTTGCATGGGAAATCCTCTTGGCGCGGTAGGGCGGAAAAAGCTTCGCGGATGAATCCGCTCCTACAGGGTGTAGGACATAGCCAAAAAAACGCTCTGTAGGCGCCGTGCGTGGTGGCGCCTACAGAACGGTAGACAACTTAGAAGCTCATTTCCGGTACGTGTTCGGGAACGATCAGCTTGCCGGCGGTCTTGGCCACGATTTCCTCGACGCTGACGCCCGGTGCGCGCTCGCGCAGGATGAAGGCGTTGTCCTCGATCTCCAGGTAGGCCAGGTCGGTCAGCACCTTGCGGATGCAGCCACAGCCGGTCAGCGGCAGGCTGCAATGCTCCAGCAGCTTGGATTCGCCGTCCTTGGAGGCATGGGTCATGGTGACGATGATGTTGTCGGCACCGGCCACCAGATCCATCGCGCCGCCCATGCCCTTGACCAGCTTGCCGGGGATCATCCAGGAAGCGATGTTGCCGCGCACGTCCACCTCGAAGGCGCCGAGCACGGTGAGGTCCACGTGGCCGCCACGGATCATGGCGAAGGATTGCGACGAGTCGAAGATCGCCGCGCCCTTGATCGCGGTGACGGTCTGCTTGCCGGCGTTGATCATGTCGGCGTCCACTTCCTCTTCGGTGGGGAAGGCGCCCATGCCGAGCAGGCCGTTCTCCGACTGCAGCATCACCTGCATGCCCTCGGGCACGTAGTTGGCCACCAGGGTGGGGATGCCGATGCCGAGGTTGACGTAGAAGCCGTCTTGCAATTCGCGGGCGACGCGCTGAGCCATTTGTTCACGGGTAAGAGCCATGGTCTTTCTCCTCAGGCGCGCAGCGTGCGTTTTTCGATGCGTTTCTCGAAGCTGCCGCAAATCAGCCGGTCGACGTAGATGCCGGGGGTGTGAATCTGCGTCGGGTCGAGTTCACCGGGTTCGACGATCTCCTCGACCTCGACCACGGTGATGCGCCCGGCGGTGGCGACCACCGGGTTGAAGTTCTGCGCAGTGTGGCGGTAGACCACGTTGCCGAAGTGGTCGGCCTTCCAGCCCTTGACGATGGCGAAGTCGCCGGTGATGGCCGGCTCGAGGATGTAGTGGCGGCCGTTGATTTCGCGCGCTTCCTTGCCTTCGGCGACCGGGGTGCCATAGCCGGTAGCGGTGAAGAAAGCGGGGATGCCGGCGCCGCCAGCGCGTAGCTTCTCGGCGAGGGTGCCTTGCGGGGTGAGTTCGACTTCCAGCTCGCCGGAGAGCAGTTGCTGTTCGAACAGGGCGTTCTCGCCGACGTAGGAGGCGATCATCTTGCGGATCTGCCGGTCTTCCAGCAGCACGCCGAGGCCGAAACCGTCGACCCCGCAGTTGTTGGACACCACGGTCAGATCGCGCACGCCACGACGGCGGATCTCTGCAATCAGATTCTCGGGGATGCCACACAGGCCGAAACCGCCGGCCAGTACGGTCATGCCGTCCTGCAGGCCGTCCAGGGCTTCTGCATAGCTGCCGACGCGTTTGTCGAGTCCGCTCATTCGAGGCTGCCTCTCTTTTGTCGTTATGGGGCAGGAGCACTGCCAGGCTGCGGTCAAGC